>NZ_JBNPUD010000019.1:0-104504 GCF_051167995.1 Bradyrhizobium sp. HKCCYLRH3073 | reverse complement strand
GCTCAAGACCGCAGAAGAATCCACGCCATGCACCATGTCCAGTCTGTCTGAACCGGACAGCCGTGGGTCAAGCCCGGGCATGACGAAGGAGAGAGTGACCGTGCAGCTTTCACCGAACGGCTTCCTCACCATCGACTCCGCCCAGCTCGAATATCGTCTCATCGGCCCGCAGCCGTCCGACGCCCCTTGCATCGTGCTGCTGCATGAAGGGCTGGGCTCGGTCGGCCTGTGGGGCGACTTCCCCGACAAGCTCCAACAGGCCACCGGCGCCTCCGTGCTTGCCTATTCCCGCGCCGGCTACGGCGCCTCGAGCCCGGTCACTCTGCCGCGCCCGCTCGACTACATGCAGCGCGAGGCGCGCGATGTGCTGCCGAAGCTGCTCGACGCGATCGGCTTCCGGCGCGGTCTTCTCGTCGGCCATTCCGACGGCGCCTCCATCGCGGCGATCTATGCCGGCAGCCACGCCGACCATCGCCTCCAGGGTATCGTGCTGATCGCGCCGCATGTCATCGTCGAGGACGTTTCGGTGTCGTCGATCGCCGCGATCAAGACCACTTACGAAACCACGGAGCTGCGCACCAGGCTCGGCCGCTGGCACAAGGACGTCGACAATGCGTTCCATGGCTGGAACGGCGCCTGGCTCGATCCGGCGTTCCGGACCTGGGACATCACGGCTGACCTCGCCTACATCCGCGTCCCCGTGGCCGTGATCCAGGGCGTCGATGACCAGTACGGCACCCTCCGCCAGGTCGAGATCCTCCAGGAGGAGTGCTACTGCCCGGTCGAGGTGACGATGCTGCCCAAGACCGGCCATTCCCCGCATCGCGAGGCGCCCGAGGCGACCCTGCGCGTTATCGCCGAGTTCGCCGCAGCCACCTTGCCGTCACCGGCATCACAAACATGAAACAAAGTGCATGTTCTGGCATTTAACGGTAGACGCCAGTCATAACATGAATTATTGTGCATCTCAACGATAAGCACTCCAACGAAGGGTGACTCATGGCCGGGGAAGACCGCGTGCTCGCGGAAGGCAAGACGTTCATCGATTTTCAGACCGATCCCTCCCGCTACAAACATTGGAAGCTCTCGATCGATGGCGACGTGGCGACGCTCGCCATGGATGTCGACGAGAATGGCGGCCTGTTCGAGGGCTACCAGCTCAAGCTCAATTCCTATGATCTCGGCGTCGACATCGAGCTTGCAGATGCCGTGCAGCGGCTGCGCTTCGAGCACCCGCAAGTGAAGGTCGTGGTGCTGCGCTCGGCCAAGCCGCGCGTGTTCTGCGCCGGCGCCAACATCCGCATGCTCGCGGGCGCGACCCACGCCCACAAGGTGAACTTTTGCAAGTTCACCAACGAGACCCGCAATGGCTTCGAGGATTCATCCGAGAATTCCGGCCAGCGCTTCATCACCGTGGTGAACGGCACCGCGGCCGGCGGCGGCTATGAGCTCGCGCTCGCCACCGATCACATCATCCTCGCCGATGACGGCTCGTCTTCAGTGTCGCTGCCGGAGGTGCCGCTGCTCGCGGTGCTGCCCGGCACCGGCGGCCTGACGCGCGTCGTCGACAAGCGCAAGGTGCGCCGCGACCGTGCGGACGCGTTCTGCACGACGGAGGAGGGCGTCAAGGGCAAGCGCGCCGTGCAATGGCGTCTCGTCGACGAGATCGCGCCGAACTCCAAGGTCGATGCCAAGGTCGCCGAGCGCGCCAGGGAGTTCGCGGCCGCATCCAAGCGCAACGGCAGCGGCAAGGGCGTCGCGCTCACGCCGCTCAAGCGCATCATTGACGCGAGCAGCGTGCGCTACGGCTTCGTCAATGTCGACATCGACCGCGCCGCCCGCATCGCCACCATCACGGTCTCAGCTCCCGAGGCCGCGCCGCCGGCCGACATCGACGGCATGATCGGGCAGGGCGCCTCGTTCTGGCCGCTGCAGGTCGCGCGCGAGCTCGATGACGCCATCCTGCATCTGCGCATCAACGAACTCGGCATCGCAATGCTGGTGTTCAAGTCGCAGGGCGAGAACTCCCAGGTCCTGGCCTACGACGCCTTCCTCGAAGCCAACAAGGCGCATTGGCTGGTCAACGAGATCAGGCACTATTGGAAGCGCGTGCTCAAGCGCATCGACGTCACGTCGCGCACGCTGGTGACGCTGGTCGAGCCCGGCTCGTGCTTCGCCGGCACCTTGGCCGAGCTCGTGTTCGCCTCCGACCGCTCCTACATGCTGATCGGCACCATCCAGGGCGACAACCGCCCGGCGCCTTCCATCGAATTGTCGGCGATGAATTTCGGTCCCTATCCGATGAGCCACGGTCTGACCCGGCTGCAGTCGCGCTTCCTCGACGATCCCAACGGGCTCGAGCGCGTGCACGAGCAGGTCGGCAAGCCGCTGGAGGCGGATGAGGCCGAGGAGCTCGGCCTCGTCACCTTCGCGCTCGACGATATCGACTGGGAGGACGAGATCCGCGTCTTCCTCGAGGAGCGCGCCAGCTTCTCGCCCGACAGTCTCACCGGCCTCGAGGCTAATCTGCGCTTCGCCGGTCCCGAGACGATGGAATCGAAGATCTTCGCTCGCCTGACCGCCTGGCAGAACTGGATCTTCCAGCGCCCCAACGCGGTCGGCGAGGAGGGCGCGCTCCGGCGCTACGGCACCGGCGAGCGGCCGCAATACGACATGACGCGCGTGTAGTTATCATCCGTCATGGCCGGGCTTGGCCCGGCCATGACGGGCTCATCGACACGAACGACGTGGATGCCCGGCACAAGGCCCGGCATGACCACCGGGAAGATTTCAGGGAGGCACGCCATGAACATGAACATCATGAACGTCGACTACTCGACCAAGATTCCGAACAACGTGAATCTCGCCGAGGACCGCCAGGTCCTGAAGGCGCTGGAAGGCTGGCATCCCGGCTATGTCGACTGGTGGAACGACATGGGCCCGGAAGGCTTCCAGCAGTCGCTCGTGTATCTGCGCACCGCTTATTCGGTCGATCCGCGCGGCTGGGCGAAGTTCGACTACGTCAAGATGCCGGACTATCGCTGGGGTATCCTGCTGGCCCCGCAGGAAGAGGATCGGAAGATTCCGTTCGGCGAGCATTATGGCGAGCCGGCGTGGCAGGAGGTCCCCGGCGAATACCGCGCGCTGATGCGCCGCCTGATCGTGATCCAGGGCGACACCGAGCCGGCCTCGGTCGAGCAGCAGCGCCATCTCGGCAAGACGGCGCCGTCGCTCTACGACATGCGCAACCTGTTCCAGGTCAACGTCGAGGAGGGCCGTCACCTCTGGGCGATGGTTTATCTGCTGCAGAAATATTTTGGCCGCGATGGCCGCGAGGAGGCCGACGAACTGCTGCGCCGCCGCTCGGGCGATGCGGACTCTCCGCGCATGCTCGGCGCCTTCAACGAGAAGACGCCGGACTGGCTGTCGTTCTTCATGTTCACCTACTTCACCGATCGCGACGGCAAGATGCAGCTGCACAGCCTCGCGCAGTCCGGCTTCGATCCGCTGTCGCGCACCTGCCGCTTCATGTTGACTGAAGAGGCGCACCACATGTTCGTCGGCGAGACCGGCGTCGGCCGCGTCATCCAGCGCACGGTCGATGCGATGCGCGCTGCCGGCATCGATGATCCCACCGACATCACACGCGTGCGCGCGCTCGGCGTGATCGACCTGCCGACCATCCAGAAGAAGCTGAACCTGCACTACACGCTGTCGCTCGACCTGTTCGGCTCGGAGGTCTCGACCAACGCGGCCAACGCCTTCAACGCCGGCATCAAGGGCCGCTATCACGAGACCCAGATCCAGGACGATCACCAGCTCAAGAACTCCACCTATCCGGTGCTCAAGCTGGTCGATGGCGAGATCAAGCGCGTCGACGAGCCGGCGCTGACCGCGCTCAACATGCGCCTGCGCGACGACTACTCGCAGGACTGCGTCAAGGGCCTGTTGCGCTGGAACAAGATCATCTCGACAGCCGGCTACGATTTCGAGCTGAAGCTGCCGCACACCGCCTTCCACCGTGCCATCGGCGAGTTCAAGGACGTCCATGCGACGCCCGACGGCATCCTGATCGACGAGGGCACGTGGGCGAAGCGCAAGGGCGACTGGCTGCCCTCGGCCGACGACGGCGCCTACATCGCCTCGCTGATGAAGCCCGTCACCGAGATCGGCGAATACGCGTCGTGGATCGCACCCCCGAAAGTCGGCATCGACAACAAGCCGGGTGATTTCGAGTACGTGAAGATCGAGACCTGAGACCTGGACCCGGTCTGTTCCCTCCCCCCTTGTGGGGGAGGGCTAGGGAGGGAAGCCGCGGAGACGGTCGTTCGTGGCTTACCCCCCTCTCCACCCCTCCCTCACAAGGGGGGAGGGAGCCGACCTTTCCTTGGGTTACTAATTCGGCCTCAACTATCCCAGCCCGCGCCTGGAATGCCGGGATTCGCGTAGACGATGCCGCCATCGACGGCGATCGTGTTTCCCACCACATAGTCGCCCGCCCGCGACGCCAGGAAGATCGCTGTCCCCGCCATGTCCTCGTCGGTGCCGATGCGGCCCGCGGGCACGCGCGCGGCGACCTCGTCGGCGTTGTCGCGCGCGGCCTTGTTCATGTCGGACTTGAACGGGCCCGGCGCGATCGCGGTGACCACGATGTGGTCCTTGATCAGCTTGGCGGCCATGCGCCGCGTCAGATGGATCAGGCCGGATTTGCTCGCCGCATAGGAATAGGTCTCGAGCGGGTTGACGAAGATGCCGTCGATCGAGGCGATGTTGATGACCTTCGCCGGCCGCTCGGCGCTGGCCGCCGCGCGCAACGGCGCCGCCAGCGCCTTGGTCAGGAAGAATGGCGTCTTGAGGTTGAGGTTCATCACCTTGTCCCAGCCGCTCTCGGGAAACTCATCGAAGTCGGCGCCCCAGGCGGCGCCGGCATTGTTGACGAGGATGTCGAGCCTGGGCTCGCGCGTCTTGATCTCGGCCGCGAGCATGTCGATACCCGCCATCGTCGAGATGTCGATCGGCAGCGCGATGCACTCGCCGCCATATTCCGCCGTCAGTGCCTTGGCAGTCTCCTCGCACGGACCGGCCTTTCGCGCCGTGATGTAGACCCGCGCTGCGCCCTGCGCGAGCAGCCCGGACGCGATCATCTTGCCGATGCCGCGCGAGCCGCCGGTGACGAGCGCGATGCGGCCTTCGAGCGAGAACAGGTTCTTGAGCATGGTGCCTCCCTTTTGCTTATGTCGTGCGCTTGTGTGCGGGACGCGCTGGCACTGTCAAGTGAGACGCAGTCGCAAGGATTTGCCGGAATTCATCGGGGGTGTGAAGACGCGGCCTATGCCGCGTCGATGCGGCGGAAGCCGTTCCACATCGCGGTCGCGGCGCCCGAGGTCAGCACCGGCAGCACGCGGGCGTCCTGGTAATGGCCGTTCAGCGAGACGCGCGACAGAGCCGTGAGATGATCGGCGCTTTCGGCGAAGATCATGCCGGGCCGGGTGGTGACGGCGGTCTTGTAGCCGCTCGCGGCCGCCAGCACGAATTCGCGCTGCGAGGCGGCGGCGCGGTCGCCGTAGGGGTAGGCCATGTGCAGCACAGGCCGCTGCAACTCGTTCTCGATCCGGGCACGGCTGTCGGCGATCTCGATGCGCGCCGTCTCCTCGGTCTGCTTGGCGAGATTGCAGTGACTGATCGAATGCGCGCCGATCGAGATCAATGGCTCCACCGACAGCGCCCGAAGCTCGTCCCAGGACAGGCAGAGCTCACGGCAGATCGACGCCTCGTCGACGTCGTAGCGCGCGCACAGCGCGCTGATCTCGCGCCGGACGTCGTGTTCGCCCGGCAGTGCGCGCAGCCAGTCGTGCAGGCGCTGGAACGTCACGCATTTGGCTGCCGGCGTCGATGCATCGAGCTGCAACGACAGCCCGCCGATCTTGATGTCGATCGCGTTGGTCTTCGCGACCAGCCGCTCCAGCGTCACCCACCAGAGCCGGCCGTTTCCGGACGCGAAATCGGTGGTCACATAGATCGTGAACGGCGCATCGAACTCGCGCATGACAGGCAGCGCGAAGTCGCGGTTGTCGCGATAGCCGTCGTCGAAGGTGAAGCAGGCAAAGCGGCGCGAGAAGTCCTTCGCCACCAGCCGGCTGTGCAACTCGTCGAGAGTGATGATCTCGATGTCGTGGTCGCGCAGGTGCGACAACATCTCGCGCAGGAAATCCGGCGTGACCTCGAGGTGACAATTGGGCTGGAAATCGGCGTCGCGGTGCGGCCGCACATGATGCAGCGTATAGATCGCACCCACGCCCGAGAAGATCGGGCGCAGCCAGACATGCGCGCCGCTCAGATACAGCGCTTCCAGGCCGGCACGGATAAAGGTTTTGCGAAATCGCCTCATCTGAAACATGCGGCCCGGTGAGTGTCGGGACAAGGTTACCGACGAATGATTGAAGAAAACCTTAGCCTGCGGTCGCAACGTACCGTGCGGCGCTCCTCATTTCCGGTTTGACAGGCATGCAAGGGTTTGTTTTCTCTCTGCTTCCTCGATGCGACGGATGACGAATGCGCGGACTTTTCAGGTGGAGCGGGAAATGGTGGCCTGGTGTCATCCCGCTGATCGTGCTTTGGGGCTTCGCGGCCTGGACCAGCACCGTTCCCCTGGAGAATGATCTCGCCGGTCGCAGTGCGGCCGCCCTGAAGGGGGCGGTGCTCGACAGGACGAGCATCACGGTGGATGGCCGCGATGTCTCGCTGCGCGCCAATGCATTTTCCGAGGCCGGGCGCCGCGATGCCGTCGCCGCGGTCGACGCCGTGGCCGGCGTGCGGCTCGTCAACGACGAGACCCGGCTGGTCCCCGAGGCCAAGCCGTTCGTCTGGTCGGCCGAGCGTGACGTCGTCCGGGTGACGCTGGGGGGCAGCGCGCCGTTGCCCGCCTTGAAGGGCAAGCTGATGGACGCGACCCGGGCGGCGCTGCCGGGCGTGGAGGTCGCTGACCAGATGGGCCTGGCGCGCGGCGCGCCGGCGCGCTTCGAGGATGCGGCGCTGCTGCTGATCGGCCAGATCGCCAAGCTGAAGGACGGCAAGTTCACGATCTCCGACGGCGACGTCACATTGTCCGGCATGGCGCGCGAACTCGGCGGCCGCGAGGCGATCGCGGCCGCGCTCGGAAAGCTGCCTGACGGCTTCAAGGTCGCCAGCAACGAGGTCAAGGCGCCGCCCTATGTCTTCCAGGCCTACAAGGACCCGGTCGCGGTGACCGTGACGCTCGCCGGCAACGTTCCAGACGAGAACATCCACGCCGTCGTCATCGGCTCCTCATCGCGCAAATTCTTCAGCGAGAAGGTCGTGGACAATCTCAAGAACAGCCTCGGCGCGCCGGCCAATTTCGTGAATGCGGTGGTGCCGGCGCTGGGCGCCTTGTCGCGGCTGTCGACCGGCACGCTGGTGGTGTCCGACCGCGACATCAAGATTTCGGGTGATGCGCTTTACGACGCCGCCGCCGCCCAGATCCGGACCGGGCTCGCCAAGGACGTGCCGCAGGGCTGGCAAGTGAAGGCCGAGATCACGGTGAAGCCGGCAGCCGCCCCGGTCGATCCCACGGTGTGCCAGCAGCTGTTTTCCGACCTGCTCGGCAAGGCCAAGATCCGCTTCGAGACCGGCCGCAGCGACCTCGACCGCGATTCCACCGGTCTGCTCGACCGCCTCGTCGAGATCGCGTTCCGCTGCCCCTCCGCCAATGTCGAGATCATCGGGCACACCGATGCTGAAGGCGACTCTGCGGCCAATCAGGTGCTGTCGCAGAAGCGCGCCCAGGCGGTCGTCGATTATCTGGTCAAGGCCGGGCTGCCGGCCGATCGTTTCAGCGCGATCGGCTATGGCAGCACCCAGCCGATCGCCGCCAACGACACCGCCGACGGCCGGGCGCAGAACCGGCGCATCGAATTCGTGGTGAGGTAACGTCATGGCCTATCTCGTTGCCTTTCACTGGGGCTGGCTGGCCGGCGCATTCGCCATCGGGCTGGCGATGGGCTGGGTCGCCGTGGTGCATCGCGCCCCGCGCGTGTCGGGCTGGCTGACCTGGCTGCTGGCGGCGCTGGCCGCCGGCCTGGTCGCGGCGGCCGTGGTCTCCCTGATCCCCGGCCGGGCCGGCTACTGGCTCGAGCTGTTGCTGATCATGTTCGTGCCCTACCTCGTCGGCTGCGCCATCGGCACCTGGCTGCGGGCGCTGGTGGTGATCCGCAGCATGCGGACGAAATCGGCGGCCTGAAACCGCCCGCACCGGGCTGCACCCGACGCCACCTGCCGAGACTGCGGCGGGCGCGCCCACCGTCCGCGTGCCCAGGTCATCGCAACTGCGAGACACGAAGGTTTGACGAGGCGCGAACCTGTCAAACGCGCAGCTCGCGCTTATCGTTGAGCCATGCCGACCCGCCGAGCCATGGGGCGCCCCGGAAAGCCCGGAGATCCGCGTTCCTCACCAAAGTTTAACCTGGGGTTTGCAGGCTGGCGGGAGCGTGCGCTGACCCGCCGTCCTGCATGATGCCTTGCCTGACGTCTTTGCCTGATGTCTTGCCTCATGTGCGGCAAAACGGTGCATCGCATTTCCGTAAAGCCTGCTAAGTATATCCATGTGTACGCTTTTGTTCGCACGCTCCGTGTTCCCCAATGCGTCGAAACGCGCTACGAGGGCGTTGTATGCGCACATGATGCTGCGGCCTCCGGGGCCCGGCGTCCCCGGCCGTCGTGATCGGATCACGGTGAGAGGTGTAGATGCTTGAAGCCATACGCAGAGCGGCCACGTTCCTGCGCGAGAAGCAAGTCCTGCACAAGCTCGGCGTGCTGATCAGCATCGCGGTGATCGCGGTCGCCTGCTACGTCCTCTACCACATGCTGCGCGGCATCGACACCTACGAGGTGCTCGAGGCGATCAAGAGCACGGAGCCGCATCAGATCGCGCTCGCCGCGCTGTTCGTCGCCGCCGGCTATTTCACGCTGACCTTCTACGATCTGTTCGCGGTGCGCGCCATTGGCCACGACCACGTGCCCTACCGCGTCAACGCGCTGGCCGCCTTCACCAGCTATTCGATCGGCCACAATGTCGGCGCCAGCGTCTTCACCGGCGGTGCCGTGCGCTACCGCGTCTATTCGGCTCATGGGCTGAACGCCATCGACGTCGCCAAGATCTGCTTCCTTGCCGGCCTGACGTTCTGGCTCGGCAATGCCGCCGTGCTCGGGCTCGGCATCAGCTATCATCCGGAGGCCGCGGCCTCGATCGACCAGCTGCCGCCCTGGGTCAACCGCATGGTGGCGATCGCGATCCTGGTCGGCCTGTTGGGGTATGTCGCCTGGGTATGGACCAAGCCGCGCGTGGTCGGCCGCGGGCCGTGGACCGTGGTGCTGCCGAGCGGCCCGCTGACCCTGTTGCAGATCGCGATCGGCATCATCGACCTCGGTTTCTGCGCGCTGGCGATGTACGTACTGGTGCCGGACGAGCCCAATCTCGGCTTCGTCGTGGTGGCCGTGATCTTCGTCTCGGCAACCCTGCTCGGCTTCGCCAGCCATTCCCCCGGCGGGCTCGGCGTGTTCGACGCCGCGATGCTGGTCGGGCTGTGGCAGATGGACCGCGAGGAGCTGCTGGCCGGAATGCTGCTGTTCCGGATGCTGTATTATTTGGCGCCGTTCCTCATTTCTGTAATCTTGCTGACGTTTCGCGAGGTTATCATCAGCACGCGGTCGAAGCGGCTGCGGCAGGCCGCGCTCAGCCTCGATCCGGGCCCCCCGCCCGAAGCCGCTTTTGTGAGGAAACGCAGCGATTCCGGTGCCTGACGCCAGTTCAAGGGAACAATCGGACCAGATGGCCCTCGACGCTCCCTCCGACACCTCGCTCTCGATCTTCACCCCCTGGCCGGACCGGCTGCGCCATTCCGCGATCATCCTGCTCGCTGCGGCGCTCGCGCTTGTCGGGCTCGTGCTGCTGGACGAGCTGCTGCCGCTGCGGGCCCTGGCGGTATTCCTGTGCATTGCCGCCGCCGCCCTGGTGCCGTGGCGGCTGCATGGCGCGGTCGCCAAGCGCGAGGAGGAGCGCCACGCCAACCCGGTCGAGGCGCCGGCCGTGAGCGCGGTGGTCGAGGGCATCCCCGATCCCGCCGTGCTGCTCGACCGCGCCGGCCGCGTCATCCACCTCAATGCCGCCGCCGCGCAGCTCGCGCCGGCCCTGCGCAAGGGCGAGCTCGCCCAGTTCGCGCTGCGTACGCCGGAGATCATCACCGCGCTGCGCGAGGCGATCGCCACCACCGAGATCCGTCGCGCCACCTATCACGATCACGTTCCGGTCGATCGCTGGATGGAGCTGATCATCACGCCGGTGCCGGTGCCGACGGCGTTCGGCGGCACCGACAAATGCATGCTGATGACGTTCCACGATCTAACCCCGCTGCGCCGGGTCGAGGAAATGCGCGCCGACTTCGTCGCCAATGCGAGCCACGAGCTGCGCACGCCGCTGGCGGCGCTCTCGGGCTTCATCGACACGCTGCAGGGGCCGGCGAAGGACGATCCGAAGGCGCGCGAGCGCTTCCTCGGCATCATGCACATCCAGGCGACGCGCATGGCGCGGCTGATCGACGATCTCCTGTCGCTGTCGCGGGTGGAGCTGTCGGCGCATGTCCAGCCCCACGCCATGGTCGACGTCGTCCCCATCATCCGCCAGGTCACCGACGGGCTGGAGTCGCTGGCCAGGGAGCGCCAGGTGGTGATCGAGACCAGCCTGCCGGAGGCGCCGGTGACGATCGCCGGCGACCGCGAGGAATTGCTGCGCGTGTTCGAGAACCTGATCGAGAACGCGCTGAAATACGGCGCCTCGGGCGGGCGCGTGATCGTCTCGCTGGAGCAGGCCGTCTCCGCCGAGAACGCGCCGGAGATCCGGGTCAAGGTGCGCGATTTCGGTCCGGGCATCGCGCCCGAGCATCTGCCGCGCCTGACCGAGCGCTTCTATCGCGTCGACGTCGGCGACAGCCGCGCGCAGGGCGGCACCGGGCTCGGCCTCTCCCTGGTGAAGCACATCCTCAACCGCCATCGCGGCCGGCTGCTGATCGAGAGCGTGCCGCGCAATGGCGCCGCCTTCACGGCCTGCTTTCCGCAGTCGAAGCCCGCGCGGGGCGCCTGATCGGCGGGCGCATCCTGCGGCCCGGCGCAGGCCGGGCACACGTCATCGATCGTTCTGAGTAAGCAGCCGGAGATCGCGGGGCGATGTGGAGCATCCTCATCGCCTGTCGCGGCCAACCGCTCAGCGCGTGGTCGACTTCGCCGGCTGGCGGCGGCGGTCGGCCGCGGGCTGATAGGCGACACGCGAATGCTGTGCGCAATAGGGCAGGCCGGACAGCGCCTTGCCGCCGCAGAAGAAGAAATCCGCGCTCGAGGGATCGCCGACCGGCCAGTGGCAGGTCGCCTCGTTGAGCTCCAGCAGCGACAGCCGCTGGTTCATCGGCACGACGTTGTCGAATGCAACCGGATCGGGCTCCGCCTCGACCTCGAAAACCTGTGCGAGCGCCGTGTTGCCGCGCGCAACCGGGCGCGCCACCCGCATCATCGGCTGGGCCGGGCGGGCCGCCTTGCGCTGGCGCGGTGCCGCGGTGGCCGGGCTCTTGGCGCGGCCGGACAGGCCCAGCCGGTGCACCTTGCCGATCACGGCGTTGCGCGTCACGTTTCCGAGTTCCGCGGCGATCTGGCTGGCCGATAGTCCGGCTTCCCAGAGTTTTTTCAGTTGCTCGACGCGATCGTCGGACCAGGTCAATACGGTCATCGAACCTTTCCCTTCGCGTTGCGCCGGCCAATTCCGGGACGGCGCTGCGATGCTGTCTCAAGAAAATCCCTGGCGGCAGAATCCCTTATCCCTCGCCGGGCGCGCACGAGGCACCCGGACGTTACGCAAACTCAGAGAACTTCGAGAGGGATCAGAACTGCCGCACGAGATGTCGTACTCGACGTCGAAAACGCTACAATATGGCGTGACTCTCGCGCAAGAGTCGGTGGCCGCAGTCCACACATTCCGTGGTTCCCTGTGGCACGTCTCGAGCCGTGTCGTGCGTCCGCAATCTCACGGGCCGGCCCCGCCATGCATCGGCTGACGCGTAGTTGACTCCCACCGCTGCCCGCATACAATAGATGTACGTGCCGCCTTGAAAAGGCGGCACATTTTGTTTTCCAGGGTGGGGTCCCTGATGCGCGATGGCGCCGCGTGGCGCGTGTCTCGGCCGGCCCGTCAGCTCATGTGATCCGCCATGACCAGTGTTGCCGCTACGCATCTCCTCCCCGTATTCGCCCGGGTCGATCTTTCGTTCGAGCGCGGCGAAGGCGCGTGGCTGATCGCGACCAATGGCGATCGCTATCTCGATTTCACCTCGGGCGTCGCCGTCAATTCGCTCGGCCATGCGCACCCGCATCTGGTCAAGGCGCTGCAGGAACAGGCGGCCAAGCTCTGGCACATGTCGAACCTGTTCAAGAGCCCGGATGGCGAGCGCCTCGCCGCGCGGCTGTGCGAGCAGAGCTTTGCCGACTACGTGTTCTTCGCCAATTCCGGCGCCGAGGCGATGGAAGGCGCGATCAAGATCACGCGCAAATATCACGCCGCCAAGGGCCATCCCGAACGCTACCGTATCATCACCTTCGAAGGCGCGTTCCACGGCCGCACGCTGGCGACGCTCGCCGCGACAGGTTCCGCGAAATATCTCGACGGCTTCGGTCCGCCGATGGACGGCTTCGATCAGGTTCCGTTCGGCGACATCGAAGCGGTGAAGAAGGCAATCGGTCCGCACACCGCCGGCATCCTGGTCGAGCCGGTGCAGGGCGAAGGCGGCGTGCGCACCGCGCCGCTGCCGTTCTACAAGGCGCTGCGCCAGCTCTGCGACGACAATGGTCTGTTGCTCGTCATCGACGAGGTCCAGACCGGCATGGGCCGCACCGGCGATCTGTTTGCGCATCGCTGGCTCGGCGTCACGCCGGACGTGATGTCGCTGGCCAAGGCGCTCGGCGGCGGCTTTCCCATCGGCGCCGTGCTCGCCACGGCCGAGGCCGCGTCGGGCATGACGCCGGGCTCGCACGGCTCGACCTTCGGCGGCAATCCGCTGGCGGTCGCCGCGGCCAACGCCGTGCTCGACGTGATGCTGGCGCCCGGCTTCTTCGATCACGTCCGCAGGATGTCGCTGCTGTTGAAGCAGAAGCTTGGTGCCGTCCTCGATCGTCATCCCGACATCATCTCCGAGATCCGCGGCGAGGGCCTTCTGATCGGCGTCAAGGCGGTGGTGCCGTCGGGCGATCTGGTCGCGGCGCTGCGCGATCAGAAGCTGCTCACGGTGGGCGCCGGCGACAACGTCGTGCGCTTTCTGCCGCCGCTGATCGTCAACGAATCCGAAATCGAACAATCGGTCGAGATGCTCGATCGCGCCTGTGCGGCGCTGTCGGGCAAGCCTGCCAGGCAGGCGGCCACATCATGAGCAAGACCATGGGCAATACGCCGCGTCATTTCCTCGATCTCACCGAGATGCCGGTCGAGGAGCTGCGCAACGTGCTGGCGCTGTCCAGCGCGATGAAGAAGACCTTGAAGGCGCGCGAGCCGGCGAAGAAGCCGCTCGAGGGCAAGGTGCTGGCGATGATCTTCGACAAGCCGTCGACCCGCACCCGCGTGTCGTTCGACGTCGGCATGCGCCAGCTCGGCGGCGAGGCGATCATGCTGACCGGCACCGAGATGCAGCTCGGCCGCGGCGAGACCATCGCCGACACCGCGCGCGTGCTGTCGCGCTATGTCGACGCCATCATGATCCGCATCCTCAGCCACGAGGCGCTGCTCGAGCTCGCCGCGCACGCCACCGTGCCGGTGATCAACGGCCTGACCCGGCGCTCGCATCCCTGCCAGGTGATGGCCGACGTGATGACCTTCGAGGAGCATCGCGGTTCGATCGAGGGCCGCACCGTGGCCTGGACTGGCGACGACAACAACGTGCTGGCCTCCTGGGCGCATGCCGCCGAGCGCTTCAAGTTCCGGCTCAACGTCGCCACCCCGCCGCAGCTGTCGCCGGGCAAGCCGATGAAGGATTTCATCCGCGCAACCAAGGCCGACATCCATCTCGGCCACGACCCGGAAGTGGCCGTGGCGAATGCCGACTGCGTCGTCACCGACACCTGGGTGTCGATGGGCGACAAGGACGGCGAGCACCGCCACAACCTGCTCAAGCCCTATCAGGTCAACGCCAAGCTGATGTCGCTGGCCAAGCCAGAGGCGCTGTTCATGCACTGCCTGCCCGCCCACCGCGGCGAGGAGGTCACCGACGAGGTGATCGACGGCCCGCAGTCCGTCGTCTTCGACGAAGCTGAAAACCGCCTGCACGCCCAGAAGGGCATCCTGGCGTGGTGCTTCGGCGAGCGGGCGTAGGGTTCGACGGCGCCACACCACCGGTGTCGTCCCGGCCTTGAGCCGGGACCCATACCGCGTGATCGAACTGGTTTGCAGCGGTGGCCGTTGCTCTGCTTAGTTGTCGGGATCGTGGTTCGTTCGTCAAGGCCTGGTGTGGGCTGCAAGACGAGTGACTACTACCGACGTCCCTCGATAGCATCCGCGGTATGGGTCCCGGCTCAAGCCGGGACGACAGTCGGGGGGTGCCCTTCCATTCGTGCCAAAAAACCCCAAATACGCCCCATGACAGCCAATCCCCCCGCTACCAACATCAACCTCGACACCAGCCGCGCGCCCTCGGCGGTGCCGGTCGACGACGCCGTGCTGCCGTTCGAAGTCGCGGCGCTCGATCTGCGCGGGCGGCTGACCCGCATGGGCCCGGCGCTCGACGACATCCTCACCAAGCACGCTTATCCCGCGCCCGTGGGCAAGCTGCTCGGCGAAGCCATCGTGCTGACGACCCTGCTCGGCTCCTCGCTGAAGTTCGACGGTCGCTTCATCCTGCAGACCCAGACCGATGGTCCGGTCTCGTTTCTGGTTGTCGACTTCCAGGCGCCCGACCGGTTGCGCGCTTACGCACGCTATGACGAGGCGCGGCTCTCGGAAGCGAAGGACTCCGGCGGCCTGCTCGGCAAGGGCCATCTGGCGATGACCATCGACCAGGGCGCCGACATGAGCCGCTACCAGGGCCTCGTCGCGCTCTCCGGCGGCAGCCTGGAGGAGGCCGCGCACGAATACTTCCTCCGCTCCGAGCAGATCCCCACGCGGGTGCGCCTCGCTGTCGGCGAGGAGTGGAGCGGCGGCAAGCACCGCTGGCGCGCCGGCGGCCTGCTGACGCAATTCCTGCCGCAGGCGCCCGAGCGCCTGCGCCAGGCCGATCTGCATCCCGGCGATGCGCCGGAGGGTACCGAGCTGCACGCGGTCGAGGAAGACGAGGCCTGGATCGAGGGTCAATCGCTGGTCGCGACAGTCGAGGATATCGAGCTGATCGACCCGGCGCTGTCCGGCGAGCGGCTGCTGTATCGCCTGTTCCACGAGCGCGGCGTGCGCGTGTTCGACACCGTGCCGCTGCAGGCGCGCTGCTCCTGCTCGCGCGACGCGGTCGCCAACATGCTGAAGAGCTTCTCGTCCCAGGACCGCGCCGACATGGTCAAGGACGACAAGGTCGTCGTCACCTGCGAGTTCTGCTCCTCGGTCTATCAGTTCACCCCGCACGAGGCGGGCGTGACGGAGAACTAGGCCGTCGATTCACGACGCGACGGCCCGGCAGGAGTGATTGGACGGCCGGCGATGCGCCAGCGAGCGATGCCGCAAGGCGTGATGCGCAACAGGGCGCCGGATCGTGACGCGATGGGATGGAGTCGCATTACTGATCAGTTCGCACAAACCTCGCGACAAGCGCCTCCAGCAATATGTCACTCGACCGCTTGATCTCGGCGGCCGGCACGTCCTGCAAGAACAGGGTCAGAACGCCGTTCGAAGCCGCCCAGATCGTTCGTGACGCGGTGTCCACGTCGGTCGTCAAACGCCCTTGGGCTTCAAGCCGCTCGACCACCGCCCGCATGAGTCCGAAAGCCTCTCTGGACGCGCCTGGGTCCGACCGGGTTTGATCGATCATCATGCGGAACAATTTTGGTCGTTCGAGTGCGAAAGCGATCCAGCCGTTCCAGCCGCGCTTCAGATCGGCGAGGGCGTCAGCGGTGTGACGGTTGGTCCGCTTCTGTGTCATGAACGTCTCGACCCCCCGCAAGACCAGGGCACGCAGCAATCCGCTCTTGTCACCGAAGTGGTGATAGAGCGTTGGCGCGGTGACGCCCGCCGCTTGGCACACCGCCCGCGTCGTCACGGCTTCGGGGCCCTGCCGTTCCAGGATTTCAGCGGCGGCGGATAGAATCTGATCTTCGGTCGACATCGACAGTCCCTGACGGATCTTGCATTGGCCTATAGCGGTGCTATATGAGTGCTATAGCAACGCTATAGAGGTAGCATGAAAAATGTCTTTGTCACAGGCGGCTCCGGCTTCGTCGGCAAGCGCCTCATCGCGCGGTTGCGGGAGATGAATGTGCGAGTGGTCGCGCTGGTTCGCAGCGACGAGGCGGCGGCGGCCGTCGAGGGCCCGGGTGTCGTGACCCGTTGGGGCGACCTTCAGGATGAGATGGCGCTGACCGAGGGTATGCAAGGGTGCGACACGGTCTTTCACGTGGCCGGGCACTTGAGCGAGTGGGACCCTCATGCGCTGTTTCGCGAGGCCAATGTTGACGGCACGCGCAAGATGCTGGCCGCCGCCAAGGCGGCTGGCGCATCGACATTTGTCGCCGCCGGAGCCGCCGCGGTGGTGATGGGACGTCCGAAGCCGATGAGGGACGTCAGCGAGGATGCGACGCTGCAAAGGCCGTCCTGGGCGCCCTACATCGCGACCAAGGCGGACGCCGACCAGATGGTGCGGCAGGCCAACACGGCTGCGTTTCGCACGATCGTGGTCCGGCCGCCGCTGATCTGGGGCGAGGGGATGCCGATGCTCGATGCCATGGTCGAAACCGCGAGGGCAGGTCATTTCGCGCTGCCCGACGGCGGTGGACAGCTCATGTCCACGAGCCACGTCGACAATGTCGTCGCATGCCTGCTATTGGCGGCCGAAAAAGGCCGGGGCGGGCAGGCCTACCATGTCACCGACGGGCAGGCCGGCACGCTCAAGCAGGTGATCACCGATCTGCTCGGCACCCGGGACGTTCCCCCCATCCAACGATCCGCACCGTTCGGCATCGCCTGGCGCATGGCGGCCGTCATGGAGACCGTCTGGCGCATGTTTCATCTGCGCTCCAAGCCGCCGATCACGCGCCAGACACTGCGCATGATCGGCCAGGATTTCACGCTCGACATCAGCAAGGCGCGAAGCGACCTCGGCTACACCCCGGTCGTGACCTGGGCCGAAGGCATCGCGCGCATGCGGGGATGATCGAAGGGCGTCGCGCTGGCGGCACGGTGGCCCCGACGGCGCCTCCGAGCGTGATCGCGTTCCCACGATCGCGAGCGGTGGTCGCGGGCGGTGGGCACGGCGCCGTGCACTTGTGCCTCTATCGTCGGGCCTCCAAGTGCCTTTTGCCCGCCCTATGGTCCGGTGCTTCGTCGCTATTAGTTCATCCTGGATCGTGCCGACCGCACTGCCCGTCGCGCTCCTTTGTCGCAGCAACAAACAACTTGTGTCGTCGGGCAAATCACTGGCACATTTCCGCGCGTCTCTGCTGCCGCATGAGGGGCGTTTCGCGACCGTCACGAACCGTTGGCAGTGGGATGCGATGGGCGTGTATTGCCGCAGCGTGGATCAGTCCGCGCGGACGAACGGCGATGCACGCACGGTCAAGTCGCGCGGTCCTGATATCCCGACGCTGATATCAACTCACGCCGGAGCTTTCGCTTCGCGTGGGGATGGTGGCCAGAAAGCACGGCGCACCAGGGAGAACGCGAAGCAGCCGTTAAAACCGATCGCGCAGGGAGGGCCGGGTCGTTCCGGCTGAACCTGTGGTACCTGCCGCCTGCATTCTTTTCGCAGGCGGGCCACGGGCCTCAGCCGAGGCCCGGCCTTCCCTGCGCCCTCTGCTTTGAGAGGGCGAACGAATCGACAAAGCTCGGGCGCGGGATGCGTCGCGAGAACGCGAAGTGCTGTGACGTCAGTCAGAGAGGGGCGGTGTGACGCAATCTCGCTTCGACAGAAATGGTTTCGTCCCCGCCTAGTGCGCAATTGCGCACGTCGCGCGGGGAACCATAACCACAGGGTCTTGTGGTGAAACGGCATCGTCGCTCCAGCCGTCGCCAAACTGCACACTGTGGTTATGGGTCCCGGGTCGGCGCATCCGCCAACGCTGGCGCGTTGTCGGACGCTTGCCCGGGACGACAGCTGAGCAGAAGTCAGCGGGTGTGCCGGGCCGATACGCGATGAACGTTGAAAGCCAAGTACAAAAATGCGGGTGCACGATCGGTCATCAGCCGAACCAAGTGCACGCTCGGCTAATTCAACACCCGCTTGCCGCCGTCCGGGCTGTCGAGCGAAAACGCCGGCACGGCGATGTCGAAGTGCTCGCCGCTCTCGCTCTCCATCTGGTAGGAGCCGGCCATGAAGCCGGACGCGGTGGTGAGCGGCACGCCGGAGGTGTATTCGAAGCGCTCTCCTGGCGCGAGCACCGGCTGCTCGCCGAC
The DNA here is from genome assembly GCF_051167995.1 of Bradyrhizobium sp. HKCCYLRH3073. Lineage (NCBI taxonomy): Bacteria > Pseudomonadati > Pseudomonadota > Alphaproteobacteria > Hyphomicrobiales > Nitrobacteraceae > Bradyrhizobium > Bradyrhizobium sp. HKCCYLRH3073. Next base: position 85,876 of record NZ_JBNPUD010000019.1, on the reverse strand, counting down.
CACGCCCTCGCCGCGCACCTCCTGCTGCCGGCCGATCCCGTCGGTGATGATCCAGTGGCGGCTGCGCAGCCGCACCGTCTCCTCCCCGCTGTTGGTGATGACGACGGTATAGGACCAGAACCAGCGGCCATCGGCCACCGACGACTTCTCAGGCAGGAAGTTCGGTTCGACGGTCACTTCGATGTGGCGAGTCACGGCGCGATACATGGTGGCATTGTAGCGGAAACCCGCGCCGGAACCAATCGCGACGCCATCGTGCTTTCAACACAGTTCCGCATTATGGCACCAGAATCGCGGACTCTGTCGGCCGTACGCGCGGTCCGTTCCTTGGACTCGGATCGGGCGCGGCCGGCAGACCCTGGCGGCGATCGACCTGTCCTGCGTCGTGCGATCGCCCACCAGCTGGCCGCCAAGGTCGAAAAACTGGGCACGGCCCAGCTGATAAGTCCTTCATCGCTTGCGCAAAAACTGCGCAGCCCTACATTTCCCCTGCCGGGCCTCGAAGGCTGGCAGCCTTGACGCGGTGCCTGATGACGTCGATTGCCGATCGCCTTGCCGGACCGTCCGCCCCCGCAGCCAGCGCCGCACCCGCGCCGGCTGCGGAGACCGCCGCCGCGGCGAGCGCGGCTGCACCTGTGGTCGCATCAGCATCAGCCGTCGCGGCCGCGCCGGCCGCCACTGCTGCACCCGCCACCACCGCTGCTCCGGCGATCACCTTCCCGGCGGTCGGCGAGCGCGAGCTGCGGCTCGACCTGTTTCGCGGGCTGGCGCTATGGCTGATCTTCATCGACCACCTGCCGCCGAACCTGCTGACCTGGTTCACGATCCGCAACTACGGCTTCTCCGACGCCACCGAGATCTTCATCTTCATCTCCGGCTACACGGCGGCATTCGTCTATGGCCGGGCGATGCAGGATGCCGGCTTCATCGTCGCCACCGCGCGCATCCTGCGCCGCGTCTGGCAGATCTACGTCGCCCATGTCTTCCTGTTCACGATCTTCCTCGCCGAGATCTCCTACGTCGCGACCAGCTTCGAGAACCCGCTCTACACCGAAGAGATGGGGATCATGGATTTTCTCAAGCAGCCGGACGTGACCATCGTGCAGGCGCTGATCCTGCGCTTCCGCCCCGTCAACATGGACGTGCTGCCGCTCTACATCGTGCTGATGCTGTTCCTGCCGCTGATCCTGTGGCTGATGCGCTGGCGTCCGGATGTCACGCTCGGGCTCTCGGTCGTTCTCTACGCACTCACCTGGGAGCTCGATCTCTATCTGACGGCCTATCCGAACGGCTTCTGGGCGTTCAACCCGTTCGCCTGGCAGCTCCTGTTCGTGTTCGGTGCGTGGTGCGCGCTCGGCGGTGCTCATCGCATGTCGCGCATCATCAACTCGCCGATCACGCTCGGGCTCTGCGTCGCCTATCTGGTCGCGGCGTTCTGCGTGACCTTGACCTGGTACATCCCGCAGCTCGGCCATCTGATGCCGCGCCGAATCGAGCAGTGGATGTATCCGATCGACAAGACCGACCTTGACGTGTTGCGCTTCGCGCATTTCCTCGCACTCGCAGCACTCACCGTGCACTATCTGCGCAAGGATTGGCCGCTGTTGAAGTCGCCGTGGCTGCGCCCGCTGATTGTTTGTGGGCAACACTCGCTCGAGATCTTCTGTCTTGGCGTATTTCTGGCGTTTGCGGGCCACTTCGTCCTTGCCGAAGTGTCCGGCGGCGCCATGATGCACGCGGTGATCAGCCTTTGCGGCATCCTCATCATGTGGGGGGTGGCGTCGTTGATTTCGTGGTACAAGCGTGAGGCCGATAAGGGCGCCGCGCGAAAAGGTGCGCGCAGCAACGCCGATCTGGCGGGAGGGGGCTGATGAAGTCCGTCTCGTGGTTAAGGTTTGGTATCGCGGCGCTGGCTGTTTCGCTGGCGGCCTCCGCGCGCGCGGAAGACGCGCCGCAGAACTGTGAGGTGCCGGCCTACCTGCTGACCACCGAGAGCCCGCTCCCGAAGGTTGCAGACGCCGTCAAGAACGGCCGCACACTCGATATTCTCGTCGTCGGAAGCCGCTCGTCCTCGATCGTCAACACCTCCGACGCCAATGCGTACCCCGCCCGTCTGCAGGCTGCGCTGAAGGACAAGCTGCCGGCGGTCGCCGTCAATCTCAGCATCGAGCTGCAGCCCAAGAAGACGGCCGAGGAAGTCGCGGGCAATCTCGTTAAACTGGTGGAAGGAAAAAGGCCTAATTTGGTCATCTGGCAGACCGGCACGGTCGACGCCATGCGGTCGATCGATCCTGATGAGTTCCGGCAGGCGGTCGACGACGGTGTGGCGACGCTGCAGAAAGCAGGAGCTGACGTCGTCTTGATGAATCTGCAATACAGTCCGCGGACGGAAACATTGATCTCCGTGCCGCCCTATGTCGACAACATGCGTGTGGTGGCGCAGCACCGCGACATTCCGCTGTTCGATCGGTTTGCCATCATGCGGCAGTGGAACGAGCAGGGCGATTTCGACCTGTTCAATCCGACGCACGGGGTCGAGCTGGCCAGGCAGGTTCATGACTGCATCGGCCGGGCGCTGTCGAAGTTCATCATCGACGCGGCGCATATCGGGCCGGCGCAGCAGAACTAGGATTATGTCGTTCATGACGTCGAATGAGTGTCACCGCGTATCCGGGACATGGGAGAAGCTTTCGGCCGTTGCGGTCATTGCCATCGCCCTCGCGCTGAGCCCGCAGACGGTACGGGCGCAGAGCGCAGCACCGGCTGCACCCGCCGCGCTGTCCGATGTGGAGAGCTCCGGTCCGAAGACTCCGCTGATCAGCGAGCTGCGACCTAGCATCGGACACGTCACGTTGGCGCAGGCGAACGATCAGGTGCGCGGGCCGATCGCCGCGGTGCGCCCGGCGGCCACGACCGCGCCGCCTGCGGCGACGACCGCGCCGGCCATGACCGATGCACAGCCGCCGGCTGCAGCCGGGCAGGGCGTCGCGGCCACGCCGCCGCAATCGCGCAGCATCACCGAGCGGGCGATCGACAAGGTCAAGCAGGTCGCCAAATCGGCCACCGACATCTTCAACCGCGTGCCGTGCCTGGCGCCGAAGGGCGTCGCGAAGAAGAATTTCATTTCGCTGCCGCACGTCGCCAACAAGCTCGCCTCCGGCCTGCCGATCGTGATCGTCGCCTTCGGCTCGTCGTCGACGCAGGGCTATGGCGCGAGCGCGCCGGACTACACCTATCCGAATCGGCTCGCCGCGCAGCTGCGCCGGCAATATCCGATGGTCGACATCAGCGTCATCAATGCCGGCGTCGGCGGCGAGGATGCGCCGGAGATGATGAAGCGGATCGAGACGTCGGTGATCGACCGTCACCCGGATCTCGTGATCTGGCAGGTCGGCACCAATGCCGTGCTGCGCGATCTCGATCCGGCCGAGACCGCCAGGCTGGTCGAGGACGGCGTCGCCAAGATCCAGGCGGCAGCCTCCGATGTCGTGCTGGTCGATCTGCAATATTCGCCGCGCGTGAACGAGCGGCAGGAGAGCGCGGGTCGCATGAACAAGCTGCTCGGCCGCATCGCCGAGCTGCATCACGCCGGCATCTTCCCGCGCTTCGAGGTGATGCGCGACTGGCACGAGCGGCAGGCGATCCCGATGAACGAGTTCGTGATCTCGGACGGCTTGCACATGAGCGATTGGGGTTATGCCTGCTTCGCGCAACTGCTCGGCGACGACATCATCCGCTCGGTTGGCCAGGTCAAGCTCGGCATCAACGCGCCGGCCGAGGTGCCGACCTATCGGCCGATGTGACGCCGCGGGCGTCATCCCGGGGCGCTCGCCGCGCGAGCGAACCCGGGATCCGGAGGTGATGTGCGGATGAGGAATGACGAGTAGCGCGCAGCGATGAGATCGGTCTACTCGCGACGCTCACTTCGCCATTCGCTACGCCGCGCTGAGGGCGGCGTCGAGATCCTCGATCAGATCGTCGGCATGCTCGAGCCCGGCGGAGAAGCGGATGAAGCCCTCGCTGATGCCGAGCTCGGCGCGCGCGTCCGGCGTCAGCCGCTGATGCGTGGTCGTTGCGGGATGCGTGACCAGCGTCTTGGCGTCGCCGAGATTGTTGGAGATGCGCGCGAGCCTCAATCCGTTGAGCATACGGAACGCCGCCGCCTTGCCGCCCTTCACCTCGAAGCCGACCAGGGTCGAGCCGGCGCGCATCTGCTTCTTGACCGTCGCCGCCTGCGGATGGTCCTCGCGTCCGGGATAGATCAGCCGCGAGATCTTCGGATGCGCGGCGAGAAAATCCGCGACCTTGGCCGCCGTCTCGGTCTGCGCGCGCACGCGCACCGCGAGCGTCTCCAGACCCTTGAGCAGGACCCAGGCGTTGAACGGCGAGATCGACGGGCCGGTCTGGCGCATGAAGTTGTGGATGTGCTCGGCGATGAAGGCTTCCGACGACAGGATCACGCCGCCGAGGCAGCGGCCCTGGCCGTCGATGTGCTTTGTCGCGGAGTAGACGACGACGTCCGCGCCGAGCGCGAGCGGGCTCTGCCAGATCGGCGTGGCGAACACGTTGTCGACGATCAGCCGCGCGCCATGGGCGTGCGCGATCTCGGCGATCGCGGGAATGTCCATCACGTCGAGCGTCGGATTGGTCGGGCTCTCGAGGAAGAAGCTCTTGGTATTCGGCCTGACCGCCTTCTGCCACTGGTCGAGATCGAGCCCATCGACCAGCGTCGACTCGATACCGTAGCGCGGCAGGAGATCCTCGACCACGTAGCGGCACGAGCCGAACAGCGCCTTGGCCGCGACGACGTGATCGCCGGCCCGCAGGGGGGCCAGGATCGCGGTGGTGACCGCAGCCATGCCGGTTGCGGCCGAGCGGCAGGCCTCGGCGCCCTCGAGCTCGATCATGCGGCGCTCGAACATCGCCGTGGTCGGATTGGAGAAGCGCGAATAGATGAAGCCGGGATCCTCGCCCTTGAAGCGCGCCTCGCACTCCTCGGCCGTGGCGTAGACGAAACCTTGCGTCAGATAGAGCGCTTCGGCGGTCTCGCCGAATTCGGAGCGCAAGGTGCCGGAATGCACCAGCCGGGTTTCGGGACGATACTGGGCGAACGACACCGGCGCCTTCGCGGGGGACTTCGACATGTGACCTCCATCGTGACCACCGCGCTCGGCGCGATGGGCACAAAAAAACCGGCCTGGGAAAACTCCTCAAGGCCGGGATCACATTCGTCCCCGGCCTGTTTAGCGACTTATTTAACGTGGCTGCAAGCCGGCCGGCTCAAATCACCACGGGATAAGTGGTGCTCATAGTCGCAACCGGCCTTTCCGTCAAGCCGGCCATCGGATAACCGGTCAAAAGTCCCTATATTGGCTCCACAAGCCGCCGTTCCGGCGCCTGCAAAGGATCAGGCCTTGCCGTTTTCGCTTCCCGCCGACGCCCACGGCATCCTCCCCGATCGCATGATCGTGGCGATGGCGGAGGCCGGCCTGATCATTCCCGAATATGATTTCGTCGAGAGCCAGATCCAGCCGGCGAGCTTGGACCTGCGGCTCGGCGACGTCGCCTACAGGGTGCGCGCGAGCTTTCTGCCGGGGCCGGGATCGACCGTCGCCGAGCGCATCGACGAATTGAAGCTGCACGAGTTCGCGCTCGCCGACGGCGCGGTTCTGGAGACCAACTGCGTCTACATCGTGCCGCTGCTGGAGAGCCTGGCGCTGCCGAAGGACATCGTCGCGGCCGCCAATCCGAAGAGCTCGACCGGCCGGCTCGACGTTTTCACCCGCGTGATCGCCGACGGCACGCGACGCTTCGACATGATCGGCGCCGGCTATCACGGTCCGCTCTATGCCGAGATCAGCCCGAAGACGTTTCCGGTCCTGTTGCGCGAAGGCTCGCGCCTGTCCCAGGTTCGCTTCCGCTATCGCGACGCGGTACTGTCGGAGGACGAATTGATCGCGCTGCACCAGGCCGAGCGGCTGGTGGATCGCGATGATGCGGATCTCGCCGGCGGTGTCGCTCTGTCCGTCGACCTCTCAGGCAGCAATGCGAACGGCTATGTCGGCTACCGCGCCAAGCGCCATACCGGCGTCGTCGACGTCGACCGCCGCGCCGGCTATCCGGTCGAGGAGTTCTGGGAGCCGATCAAGGCACGGCCCGACGGCAGCCTCATCCTCGATCCCGGCGAGTTCTACATCCTGGCCTCGAAGGAAGCCGTGCAGGTGCCGCCGGACTACGCCGCGGAGATGGTGCCGTTCGATCCGCTGGTCGGCGAATTCCGCGTCCACTATGCCGGCTTCTTCGATCCCGGCTTCGGCTATGCCGGTGCCGGCGGGCAGGGCTCGCGCGCGGTGCTCGAGGTGCGCTCGCGCGAGGTGCCGTTCATCCTCGAGCACGGCCAGATCGTCGGCCGCCTGGTCTACGAGAAGATGCTGGCGCGTCCCAACGCGATGTATGGCAGCCGCATCGGCTCCAACTACCAGGCCCAGGGCCTGAAGCTTTCCAAGCACTTCCGCTTCTAGCCGGCTGCGTCTGCCGCGCACCCCCAATGCGCCTGCCGCACAGGGCGCGCGCCAGCGCCGTGCTAGGAAAGCGAAAGCAATCGAACGATAAGATGGCCGCGACCTGCGCGGCCGAGCGGGGGAGCTGAGATGTCCGAGATCGGCCTGGCCGACAATCCGGTCGGCGAGGGGCGTGCATTGCCGCCCCCCGAGAAGCCGATGCGGAATAAGCTCGTCGACGGACCCATCCTGCGCACCCTGCTGTCGCTGGCCTGGCCGAACATCATCGCCAACACGGCCGGCACCTGCGTCGTCATTGCCGAGACCTCCTATATCGGCCGGCTCGGCATCGAGGCGCTGGCGGCGATGGCGCTGGTGTTTCCGCTGGTGATCCTGACCATGACGATGTCCGGCGGCGCGATGGGCGGCGGTGTGGCCTCGGCGATCGCACGGGCGCTGGGCGCCGGCGACACCGATCGCGCCTCGACGCTCGCCTCGCATGCGCTGCTGATCGCGCTGCTGTTCGGCGCGACCTTCATGATCGGCATGCTGGTGTTCGGCCCGGCCTTGCTGGAGTTGCTCGGCGGCCGCGGCGCGGTGCTGAGCCATGCCACGGCCTATCTGCAGATCTTCTTCGGCGGCGCGATCCTGCCCTGGCTGATGAACTCGATGGCCGGCATCCTGCGCGGCACCGGCAACATGAAGCTGCCGTCGTTCATGATCCTGAGCTCGGCGATGCTGCAGATCGTGCTGGGCGGCACGCTCAGCCTGGTCCTCGGGCTCGGTATGCGCGGCGTCGCCGCCGGCGCGCTGCTGGCGTTCTGCGTCAGCATCTCGGTGATGGGCTGGTACCTATTTTCGGGGCGCGCGCGCGTCCGGCCGAAGCTGCGCGGCCTCAGGATCAGCGGCGCGATGTTCGCCGACATTCTCAAGGTCGGCGCCGTCGCCTGCTTCTCGCCGCTGCAATCCGTGCTGTCGATCGCGATCTTCACGCATATGCTGGCGTCGTTCGGCACCGCGGTGCTCGCCGGCTACGGCATCGGCGCGCGGCTCGAATTTATGATGACCACGGTCGCCTTCTCCGTCGGCATGGCCTCGGTGCCGATGGTCGGCATGGCGATCGGCGCGCAGCGAATCGCGCGCGCCCGCCGCATCGCCTGGACGGCGGGGCTGGTGTCGTTCGCGTCGGTTGGCGCGCTGTCGACGCTGATCGCGATCGTCCCACAATTGTGGGTCGACATCTTCACCCAGGACGAGAGCGCGCGCGGCGCCGGCCGGCACTATCTGCAGGTCGCCGCGCCGATGTATGCCTTCATCGGCCTGGCGATCTCGATGTACTTCTCTTCGCAGGGCGCAGCCAGGGTGATCGGTCCGGTGCTGGCGCAAACGGTGCGGCTCGTGTTCATCGCCGCAGGTGGCTCTTATCTGTTGAGCCATGCCGCGACCGAGGGCGACTTCTTCATGCTGGCGGCGTCCTCGATGGTGCTGCTCGGCGTGCTGACGCTCGCGAGCGTCATGCTCACGCGGTGGGGGCCGAAGCCGGCCGCGGCGCTGGAGCTGCGCCCGGCCGTGCTGGCGGCCGGACGCGGTCCTGACGCGCACGCGCCGCCCCCGGCGCGTGTCGGCTGAGCCGCTATCCGCGCAGCCTGCCCAACGTGTCCTGCATCGCGCGCGCGCCGAGCTCCATCTGCTGCTCGATATAGGGCGCGATCTCGTGCGGCAGCACGTCGGTGGTCCAGATCACCCGGCAGCGCTCCTCGCCTTCCGCGATGATCTGAAACGACGCACTGTGCTGGCTGATGCGTTCGTTCCTGATGGCGTAGACGAGGCGCCGGCGCTGATCGTTGCAGTCGACCAGCTGCTCGCGCACCACGCTGCCGTTGGCGAAGCTGACAATGCGGACGTCTCCGTCGAGCCTGGTGCCGGTCACGAAGCCGCGCGCCACCCTGGTATGAACGGCGCCGAAATCGCGCACTGCGTCCCACACTGCACCGGCCGGGGCCGCGATCGGAATGTCCTTTTGGATGGATGCCATGACGCTGACCTCACGGACATACGGCTTCGACGTTGTTGCCGTCGGGATCGATCAGGAAGGCGGCGTAATAGGTCGGGCTGTAGTCCGTGCGCGGCCCGGCGCCGCCATTGTCGCCGCCTCCTGCCTTCAAACCCTCGCTGTGGAATCTGGCGACCGCCGCGTGGTCCTTGGCGCGGAACGCGATATGCGCGGTGCCTTTGCTGGCGCCCTTGTCGAGATACAGCCACAGCGCCGGCTCCCCCTTCGGGCCGATTCCCGCCGACGCCTCGTCCTTGGAGCAGAGGATGTGGCCGAGCGGCGCCAGCGCGGCGGTGTAGAAGCGGACGCTGGCGTCGAGATTGCCGACCCTGAGGCCGATATGATCGTACATCGATGATCTCCATGCTTCGCATGCGGCTGCCGCACGCGCCGGGATCATCCAATCAATGGCGGCTCAGACGGTCTTGGAGAATCTTGCGCTCGCCGCGCGAGGCCTTGCGAAACTTCGCCGGCGACACGCCGGCAGCGCGCGCGAAGGTGCGGGTGAAATTCGACAGATCGGCAAAGCCCGAATCGTAGGCGATGGCGGTGACCGGCGTATCCTCCTCGCTGAGGCGCCGCGCGGCGTGCCGCAGGCGGGAGCGGATCAGATATTGATGCGGCGTCACGCCGATCGTAGCGGCGAACATCCGGAGGAAATGAAACGGGCTGACGCCGGCCTCGCCTGCCGCAGCCGCCAGGTCGATGTCATCATGCGCATTGTCGTCGATCCACAACGCGCTCTCGACCGCGCGCCGCCGGTCGCGAGGGCCTGGTGTCGCGGCGCGCGCCTGCTGGCCCGTGGCGGTCGCGACGAAGCGGCTGGCGATGATATGGCCAATCTCGTCGAGGCCCAGGGTCTGCTCGCGCGCGGCGACGGCCTCTGCGAGCTCAGCGAGGACCATGAGCTCCGGCAGCGGCGGCATCGCGCCGGCCCGCCAGGCCTGCCTGTCGCCGCCGATCTCGTCGATCAGCGCATCGTCGAAGAAGAACGACAGGCATTCGTCGCCGCAGACGTGGTCGTGCGTACACATGAACTCATCGCCGGGATGCCCGACCAGCAGCGCGCCGGTGACCAGCTCGAAGACGCGGCCGCGGTGCCGACAGCCGAAGCTGCCCTTGCGCACATAGGACAGCGAGTAGCCGGCATACTGCTCGACATAGGGACGCTCGCCCGGCATCGCTGCACAGCGGAACTCGGACACGGTGACGTCACGGCTTTCGAACAGGATGGTGGCGGTCATCCTGCAAATCTAGCGCATTGCGGAGGAAAGTGGAGGGCGATGCGCGAGATAATATCGCGCGACGCGAGGCGTCCGCTTACGACGCGCGCGGCCGGTCGACGGCGAGAAACGCGTCGAACAGCGTCAGGCCCGCATGAGGCCGTGCGCCTTCGAGCGACAGCAGCCGACGCTTGGAGACGATGCCGCTGTTGGGCGACGGCTTGTCGAGGCCGTTGCCGATGTCGCGGACGCGATGGCAAGGGACGATCAGGACGAACGTATTCTTGGTCAGTGCCTGCGCGATCGAGTTCAGCGCCTTGGGCACGTGCAGTTCGTCTGCGATCGCGTCGGCGGTGCGCGTCTCGCCGCGCGGAATCGCGCGAATGCAATCGTAGACGCGCTGGTTGAAGGGCGTGACGCCGTCGAGGTCGAGCGCAACGTCGGAGAAGTCGACCTCCTGCCCGCGCAGCATGGCCGCGATGCCTTCGATGGCGAGTTCAGTATTCGAACACGAGCGCTGCTCCCGTGCGTCGGGAAACTGACGAAACAGGCGCCGCCGCGTCTCGATTTCCCGCGCTTCCGGCAATTGTACGCCGGTGATTCCGGCATCGCTCCATGCAATGCCGCAACGGCCGAGGGCCGTATCAAAGATCGTATACCCACGCCCCATGACGCCACCCCAACCCCACGCACATCATATCATCGTCACGATCGCCCGCATCAACTTTGTTTACAAAGTGTTAACAGCGCGGCGTGACGGGGGCGGGTTTGCCCTGATTTGGGTGATGGTTGTCAAGCGTTGCGTTGCGATCTCTGTTGTCGCAGGCGAGACGCGATCGATCAGAGCTCAGACGAGCGGCTCACCATTCCGGTGCGATCGCCAGCAAAATCAGGATCATGCGCGAGCCACAGCTCGAGGAGGCTTAGGAAGGTCACGGCGATCCCGACCGTGATGCTGACATGCATCGCCGATGTATGCGCGAACCCGAGCAGCCACGGCGCTGCAATCAGCCATACGCCAAGCGCAACCTTCAGCCACTCCTCCCAATCGGCGAACGCCACGAGGCCGCCGAACGAGAGCGCGACGACGGCAGCTCCCGCCAGCTCAGCATCGATCCGGCCGGCGCTGCGCGCGAAGCCGAACAGCGCGGGCGCGAAGGCCAGGAACAGGCCGCAACCGAGCGTGTAGAGGTCGAGCGCCGACGGGCCCGACATGAAGGCGAGGGTTTTCGAGGGGGCGGTCGGAGACTTGTGGCCATGGCTCTGCATGATGTGAACTCCCAGCACACGGCGCGGCGACGCGAGCGCCGGCTCCAATGGCAAGGCGAGATCGCCCAATCTGTTCCCGAGACTTGCGGTTGCGACCGATCACGATCGGGCGATCCGGCCATCGCAGACCTTTCGCGTTCGCCGTCTGGGCCCGCAGATCGCGCGGCAACAAGCCGCTTGGCGAAACGCATCGTGTCGGCTAAGCATTGGCGAGCGCGGGCGTAGTTCAATGGTAGAACGGCAGCTTCCCAAGCTGCATACGAGGGTTCGATTCCCTTCGCCCGCTCCAAGCTCCGCATTGGATGCCGACAATGCGAAGGTGAATTGTCCACCGCTTCCGATAGCGCCGGATAAGACGAGTACGCGGTCTATGCTGCGCGATGAGGTGCAGCTGCGGCGTCAGGACGGTATGCGTTGCGCGCGCCCGGTGGAGGGCGGACCTCCCCTGCCGCTCCGCACTTTCGCTGCAAATCGATCAGGACCGCGCGGTCTCGAACCTGACACCAACCCGACGTTCGCGGGAGATCGTGAAGATGGGCGTCGCGGCAGGTGCAGACCTTTTGGCTGTCGCGATCGACTGACGGGCAGGGACCGTGCGCGCGCCGGAGCGTCGTTGCGGCCCTGGCTTCCTCAACCTGCGCGGCTGACGACACGGCGGCCGGCCGGAGGAGCGGTTCTGAAGATCGTCCGGTTGCCAAGATGCAGCTGGGACATGATCACGCCTCTCATCCTCGAAAAACTGCCATCGAATACACCTTTAAGGTGTATTTCAATTGACTAGAAAGTCCTGATGGCGCAAGTTTCGCGTGTATGTATTTTCATTACAATCATAGATTAAACCCAATCATGGATTGTTAAGGGGCCGGATCGGCCCCGACATCTTCGTTTCGGCAAGGGGAACGTCCAGTGGCAGAGCAGCCTGTCTCATCGACGGGAGTCGATAACTATTCCCGATACGGCGACTATCTTTCCGCGCAGATGCAGTCCAACCGCAGCTTCGGTTACGGTCTGTTCATTTGCAGGATGCAGGCGGCACCGGGTCCCGTCTGCTCGGCATTCTGGCTCTACTCCAACGCGCCCTCGGCGGCGCAATCGCCCGACGTAGCGCAGAACTGGAATTGGAACGAGGTCGATTTCGAGTTCGTCCCCTTCACCCAGGCGACCCAGGCGGCCTACGCCACCTTCGCGGGCGGGCTGCCAAAACCGAATGACCTGCAAACCTTCGGCGCAACCGTCGCTCTGGGAGATCCGCGTTCGCAGACACTCGATCCGGCCGCGACCTCTTGGACACTCGGCTTCACGCGGACCGATGAGGCCATCGCGCAGCAGATGTGGGCCTACTACAATACGTGGATGGGCGCGCCGGGCGCTCCGCCCAGCGGCGGAACGTTCGTCCTGGAGGACGGCACGACTGGCGCCAAGACCGGTGATCTTGCTTACAATATCAGTTCCGGCGACCTGCAGACAGCGCTCAACGAACTCAACAGCGGCACCGGCTTGTTCGGCGCAGGGCCGGTCACGGTCACCGTCGCGGCGTCGGGCGGTTCGGGAAACATCAACAGCGGCCAGCTCAATCAGATCGATATCACCACGGTTGGCCTGATCGGACAGCTTTCGGGCGGCGAGGCGGTCTCCGCCGTGGGTAACCCCGGTCTCCTTCCCGAAGGGACCTTCATCACCGAGGTCGACCAATCGACGTCGATCGTCACGCTGAGCCAGGCCGCCAGCGCGCCCGTATCAGGCCAGACCTTCCAGTTCACCCCCGTGAACGTTTGGTCGGTTGGCCTCGCCGGTAGCCAGCCAGTCAAAGACGTGCTGATCATCGATACAAGTGATCTCACGCCGGAGGGCACGCTCGGAAGCGTGATCGCCGGCCTCAGCGGTCCCGGTGGCAACGAGGAGACCGCATTCAATGTCTCCGTCTTCCAACCCCTGCACGCGCCGGCGCGCGGGTCGACCTGGTGGGAGTTGCTCGTCGACCAGACCGGGCCCAATTTGATCTGGCCTGACGCGACGATCTGGAAATATCCGCTGACGTCGCTCGCGGCTCCATCCGACCTCGACATGACCAATGCCGTGGCGCTCAACTACTGGCGGAGCCCTGCCGGCCAAGCCTCGAATACCGTCGATTTCACCGGATGGCCCGACGTCACGCACACCGGAATACTCCGGGTGAGCCCCATACCCGGCACGAGCGATCCGAACTCCTTCACCTCGGCGGTGCTCAACAACGAGGCGTATCTGTTCGACACGTCTGGAAACTTCGCGCCTTACAGCGAGTTTCATACGTACACCATCGCGTGGACGCCGACGCGTGTGGCGCAGTACATCGACGCGCCGAACGGCGGCCGCGACATCTCCAAAGCCACCCCGGTCGCGGTGTTCGACCGCACTGATTTCCCGTCTGTCGCCAAGTCCGGACCACAGGCGCCGGGCGCGGAGATCCCGTGGATCAGCAGCGAAATGAACATGCCGGTGGGGAACGTCACGATAAATCTCGCCAACTACGTCGCCTTCATGGCTGCCGGTGCGGGACCAAACCCTCCGGTCGAGACGACAGGCAGCCTCACCGCAAATTCGACGGCCGTCACCGTTTCCGATCCATCGGGGATTTTCGCCAGCCAAGTCGTCTCCGGGGCGGGAGTGCCGGCGGGAGCGACGGTGACGGGCGTCAACGGAAGTATTGTGACGATGAGCCTCGCCGCCACGACGAGCGGCACGGGGGTCCCGCTGCAATTCGTGCCGACCGCCACGGTCACGACGACAGGCGACCTCGCGACCGGATCGCCGACGATCTCCAACATCGCTGCGGCGCAGGGAATCTTCGTCGGCCAGCAGGTCTCGGGGGCAGGCGTCCCGGAGGGGACGACGGTGACAGGCGTCGCGCCGCCCGATGTGATCATGAGCGCCAACGCCAGCGCGAGCAGTTCGGGAGCGCCGCTGACCTTCACCACATTGTTCGACGCGACGACGACCGGCGATCTGACCCAAGGTTCGACGATCATCACCAATGTCGCCAATCCCTCGATTGCCCTCCCGGGCCAGTCCGTCTCCGGTCAAGGGATACAGAATGGGACGAGCGTGGTCAGCGTCAACGACACCATGGTCACGCTGACCCAGGCCGCCGCCGCGAGCGGGACGGGCGTCGCGCTGACGTTTGCCACGATGCAGTCCGGCGTCGGGTGGTCGGGTCCCCCTCCCGGTTCTGACTTCACCAACGTGGCGGCCTTCGTGCAGACGATCGGCTGGTACCCGCTCATCCCTTTCAAGTCCGGCAAGGATACGTCGGATTTCGACCTGCAGAGCGACGATGCCCTGTGGCTCGATTTCTCCGACGGAACGTGGACTGCAACCGATTTCGCGACCGACTTCTCGAAATATTTCGGCATCCTCTACGCGCAGGACTTCACCAGCGCGGGCGGCGCCGGCTCGGCTCCGCTGCGCGATTCGAAGAGCCCTCTCGCCGTATCGTGGGTGGAGGGTCCCAAGGGCACTGGCGCCATGCAACTCGCCTGTGCATCGTCGGTGGCCGATCCGGCACGCAATTTCTTCGTCCTGCTCCCGAGCCAGGAAAGTCCGGGCGTGTTGGGCCCCGGCAATCCTCTCGTGCGCGCCGTGGTTCAGTCGACCGGGATCACTTTGAGCGCCAACGCGACCCAAAACGGCGACGCGTTGCTGACCTTCACCAGCACGACCACAGGCGATCTGTTCGAAGGGATCACGGCGATCTTCAACGTCGCAGACCCGTCGCTCGTACAGATCGGCCAGTCCGTATCCGGACAGGGAATCGCGACCGGCACCGTGGTAACCGACGTCAATGCATCGGCCGTCACCATCAATTTGCCTCCAACGTCTTCCGGCACGGCGGTCGCGGTGACCTTCGTCAGCACGACGACCGCGACGCTGATCCAAGACGAGGCCGCCGTCACCCTCGCTGACCCCTCGTGCGTCGTTGCGGGCCAAGCGGTCACCGGGACAGGAGTGCCGGCGGGCACGACCGTGGCGCGTGCGAGACAATACTACGCCGCAACCAGCTCGGTCGGCACGCCCACCGCGTTCTACGCGCCGCCGGCGAACACGAGCGTCGAGCTCTTCGTAGGCGTCTGGACCAGTTCGGCCAGCTACTTCCCCCAAGCGACGGTCCAGCCGTACTACACCGCCGAGATCATTGCTTCGACCAGTGCGGAGGGGGCGGTGTCGTGGGCGATCAAATCAGATCCGAAGGGAGCCCTGACCATCGATCCGAGCAACCCGTTCCGCATCGCCGTCGCAGCGCCTTCCGGTTAATCGGATCGCTGGCGGTCTCGGCCAGGTAAGGTTCGCCGAGGCCGGCGCACGGACCTCGCCGGCGTGCCCTCGCCAGCATGCCCTCGGCGCGAGACCAGGGATGCGAGCGGGTCAGCCGCGGGCTGAGCCTGAAACGGCAGTCTGTGGCGCCACCCGCTTCGCATAGATCGCCTCGATCTCCGTCGCGAAAGCACGCTCGATCGTCGGGCGCTTGTTCTTCAAGGTCGGCGTGATCAGGCCTTCCTGTATGGTCCACGGCTCCAAGGTCCAATGCACGGCTTTCGGCGTCGCGTAGGAGGGATAGGCCTTCACGGCGCGGGCGATGTGCCGCAGCAGCGATGCCGCCTCGGCCTCGGTGCCGCGCTGGCCGTGCGCCGCGAGCCGCGCCTGCTGCTCGGCCCAGCCCTTGGCATTGAGCACGACGATCGCGGCCAGGAACGGCCGGTTCTCGCCGATCACGATTGCCTGCTCGAACAGCGGATCGGTCAGGATCGCGGTCTCGAGATCGGCAGGCGCGATCTTCTCGCCGGTCGAGGTGACGAGGATGTCCTTGATCCGACCGGTGATGGTGATGCGTCCCGCATCGATGCGGGCCTGGTCGCCGGTGTGCAGCCAGCCGTCCGCTTCCTTGATCCGCGCGGTTTCCTCCGGCCGGCGCCAGTAGCCGAGCATCACGTTCGGGCCGCGCACCATCAGTTCGTCATTGTCGCCGATGCGCACCTCGATGCCGGGCAGGGCGCGACCGACGGTGCGCGGGTCGTTGTCGTCGGGCGTGTTGACGCTGACGACGGGCGAGGTCTCGGTCATGCCGTAGCCCTGCAGCACCTTGAGCCCGAGCGCCAGGAACAGCCGCACCACCGGCTCGGCGATCGGCGCGCCGCCGCTGACGGCGACCCGCAGCCGTCCGCCGAACCGGGCCAGCACCTTGGCGGCGACCAGGCGCCGCAGCAGCGGCCACGCGAAACGGTCGAACGCTGACAGGCTCGTTTCGCGCCCATGCTGCGCATCGAAGCGGCGGCCGCCGATCGCGATCGTCAGGTCGAGCAGCGCCCGTTCGAGCGGGTTTGCGGTCCCGCGATGATGCATGACCAGCGAGTAGATGCGTTCATAGATGCGCGGCACCGAGATCAGGATCGTCGGACGGACCTCCACCAGATCTTCGGACAATTGCTTCACCGACCGCGCATAGGCGATGCAGGCGCCGATGGCGATCGGGTAATAATAGCCCGCGGTGCGCTCGAACGTGTGCGACAGCGGCAGGAACGACAGGAACACGTCGTCGGTGTCGGCCGCGAGCCGTTGATGAATCGCCTTGAGGTTGGAGACGACGTTGTCGTGCGACAGCATCACGCCCTTGGGCCGGCCCGTCGTGCCGGAGGTGTAGACGATGGCGGCGAGGTCGTGCGGCGCGATGGCGGCCTGGGCGCCGGAAGGCGCGGCGTTGCCGGCTGCGTTCAACCACGCGTCCAGATCGACGAGGCGCGGATCGCCGGTCGGGCCAGCCGGTTGTCGGTCGGCGCAGACGATGCGCCGCAGTTCGGGAAGGGCCTCGCCGGCCGCCGCGATCTCCTCCCAGCGGGCGTCCGAATCGACCAGCAGCAGCCGGGCGCCGGAATCGGCGAGGATGTAGGCGATGCTGTCGGCGTTATCGACGGCGTGCATCGGCACCGGCACCAGGCCGAGCGACAGCGCCGCCTGGTCCATCGCGAGATGCGCGATCCCGTTCGGCATCAGGATGGCGATACGCTCGCCCCGGTCGAAGCCCTCGGCCGCAAGCGCCCGCCGCCAGCGGGCGACGACGAGATCGATCTCGCGCCAGCTGAAGCTCGCCCATCGGCCGCCTCGCGCGTCGAAATGGCGGTAGGCCGGCTTGTCCGGGCTCTGTGCGACGCGCCAGCGCCAAAGCTCGGGCAGGGTGGTGATGGCGGCCAGCGTGCCGGCCGCCATGGCGTGATCATCGATGGGATTTGATTGCTGCACGCCCGTCTCCGGCGATCCTGGACTCCGTTGCGAGCAGAAGCTCTGCAGCGGCGGATCGCGTCCGACGTTGACGTAGCGCAATCATCGCAAGGCAGGTCGCGCATCCGCGCATGGGAGCCCGGCCATCGCGGCAGGCCGGCACCGCAGCGGACGCCGGACCGGTCGGAGCGTCCATCAGGCGCCCTGCGGGACCTTGTCGAGAAATCCGGTGACGCGCTGGATGCGGCCGTTGGCCAGCTCGACGAAATCCGTGCCCTGGATCGGGGCTTCCGCATTCTCGGGGCCGAGCTCCCAGGAAAACCGCAGATGAGGACCGTGGCCGTCCGCAGCACCGACCAGGCGAAAGCGGAAGTCGGGAAAGCGCTGCTGCACGCCCGCGACCAGGCCATCCACCGCGTCGCGTCCTTCGCCGCGCATCATCGGGTCGACGTAGAGCGCATCCTTGGTCCAGTTGCGCGCGAGCAAGGTGCCGCGCTGCGCGGCGTCGCGTTCGTTCCACAGCGCGATGTAGCTCTCGGCGATCTCGGTCGGGTTGGTCATCGGTGCTCTCCATGTTGTGAACGATGAGGAGCCCATCATCGCGCCCGGCGCGCAGCGAATCGATTACGTCGAACGTCATCTCATCCGGAATGACAGAACTGTAAGTTGCCGCCTGTTTGCGCGAGGCCTACGTCTCGCGCGGCGGCGGTGCGGGGAATGCGTCTCATGATGTCCGACACTTGGAAGTGGATTGCCGTCGCGATCTGCCTGGTGCTGTTCACGGCGGATACCGTGCTCAAGCCGCAGGACAAGCCCAATCGCATGGTCTTCTTCGAGCTGCATCGCGGTGAGAGCCCGACGATGATCGGCATGATGCGCGACGACCTCGTCAAGCTGCCGGGACGCGGCGCCAGCCGCATCCGCGATGCGCTGGCGCGCGGCGAGACGTTAACGGTCTGGCAATACGAATTAAAAAAGATTGAAGACGGCAGCTATCAGGAGGTGCCGGAGCGGCAGATCGAGCTCGGCGCCGCCGATGCGCCGCTCGTCACCTTCGGTGCGCGGATTCGGCTGCCCGATAATTAGTTCGATCCGCCGGGGCCGTGAGCGTCGGGAGGCCGATCGTCTCCCGGCTGCTGGCGCGGTGTCGGCGCGACCTCGCTTCATCTCCTCCCGATCAGACGGCGCGGTGCCGCCTGACCCCACCGCAGTCATTGCGGCGCAGGGCCAGGAGCGGACGGCACAAACTTGTGATTGCGTCGACGGCCTCTCCTGACGTCGTCGCATGACGCCATGCCCGCGCGAGCCCTCACCCGCCATCGGGACCGCACCAGCGCCGCTGGGCCGGCGATCCGCGGGATTCGCCTCCCGCCCTGATTGGGGTGTGTCGTGCGAAAGCGCGGCCCCCGGGTTTCTCCGGAGTGCCGGTCGTGCCGCCGTGACGCCGCTGCCGCGCCGATGGGCGAATCATGCCGGGCCTCCGCCTTGCTCGTGGCGCGACCGCCATGTCCGGAACCAGCGTTCGGCCATTTTCGGTGGTAGCGACTCATTGGTGCAGCGGGCTTGCAACACTCGCGGTGAATTTGGCTTTGGTCGCTGCGCTCTCCTGGACAAAAACACGATCTCGAAACACGCTGCATGTGCGATTTGGATTTGGCCTTCGCGTTCCGGTTCTGCGGATGGGGTCGTGATTGCAAGGTCCACCGCAGTCCAAGCATCACAAGAAGCGCATCACACGAAGCGTGCCAAAGTCGGTCAGATCGGTTTCGCCGGGTTGCACTGGGGCTCGACATGAAATTCTGGACGGGATTGCTTGCGGTCGTTCTGTTGCTGTCGGGGGTCGGCGCCAGCCAGGCCGTGGTCCGGATCGCCGATGACCGCGGCGGCCGGATCGGAACCTATGTCGACAGGTACCAGGGCCTGCGATCTTCCGGGGAGTACGTGATCATCGACGGGCTCTGCGCATCGGCCTGCACCATCGTGCTCGGCGCCATCCCGCACGAGAAGATCTGCGTCACCTCGCATGCCAATCTCGGTTTCCACGCCGCCTGGGATTTCGGCGCCAACGGCCGGGCCGTCACCAATCCCGAGGCGACCCAGATGCTTTACTCGATGTACCCGTCGCCGATCCGCCGCTGGATCACCCAGCGCGGCGGCCTGACGCCCCGGATGATCTTCCTGAAGGGCAAGGAGCTGCAGGCGATGTACAAGCCCTGCTACATGGATGCCCAGGCATCCTCGCCCTCGTCCTCGCATGTCGCTCCCAATGCGCCGGCCATCTCTCCGGCCGCGGCCAAGGCCTCCGCCTCCCATTGATAACGGCTGGCATTTGGGCTGATCGGCCTCCCGACTGCGGCGCTTGCCTGGACCGGTTGCGGGGCTTATCTGGAGTCTGAGGGGCGGGCCGCGTGGTCGGCTCCGGCCGATGAGTACGCCATCATGCAGCCTCTTTCAGCGCCGCAAGAGATACCGTCCGTGTCGCAAGCCCGGCGTCCCGCCGCTGTGCCGGCCATCGCGGCGGGGCTCGCGGCGATCGGGCTCGTCCTCGGGGCCGTGACGATGTGGGCGCAGTACGGGACCGCGGTGTTCTTCGAGACCCTCGCGGCCGGCTTGCAGGCCTGCTTCTGAGAGACAGTGAAGGAGCGCGCAATGCCGTCCAATATCACCCGTCCGCTGGTGATCGTCGGAGCCTTCGCCGCCAGCCTGGTGATCGGGCTGTCGCTGATGTTCCTCGTCATGGGCGGCGGACGCAACATCGCGGCGCCGGCGGCGATCGGCGGCCCGTTCCAGTTGACCGACCAGAGCGGTGCGGTCGTCACCGAGAAGAGCCTGGAGGGGCGGCCGACCCTGATCTTCTTCGGCTTCACCCATTGCCCTGACGTCTGCCCGACCTCGCTGTTCGAGATCTCCGAGGTGCTGCGCGCGATGGGCAAGGATGCCGACAGCGTCAACGCCTATTTCGTCTCGGTCGACCCGGAGCGCGACAATCCGGCCGCGATGAAGGATTACCTCTCGAGCTTCGACCCGCATCTCAAGGGCCTGACGGGCGATCCCGAGGTGCTGGCGAAGGTTCTCACCGAATACCGCGTCTATGCCAAGAAGGTTCCGCTGAAGGACGGCGACTACACCATGGACCACACTGCTTTGGTGTATCTGATGGACCGCAATGGCCGGTTCGTCGCGCCGTTCAACCTGAAGCGGACGCCCGAGGAAGCTGCGGCGGATCTCAAGAAATACCTCTGAGCGCGTTAACGCTCCAGCCGGGCGGCTGCCTCCCGGCCGAATCCAGCCTCGAATTTGCGCTGGGATGCTTTATAAGGCGGTGACCATCGGGACCGCTGATGCCGACCGTCTTGTCAAAGCCCGTGAAATCGACCCGTCTCGCCCGCGCCGCCGCTGGCGCGTTGCTGTGCTTCGGCCTCGCCGCGGCCGGTTCCGAGGTGCGCGCGCAAGCGCCGGTGAGGCCGGTCGTCGAGGCGGCGCCGCAGGCCGTCCCTGGTTTCTGGGATCCGCGCCGCCGGCCGGAGCGGCCCGATCTGTCGCGCCTCACCGTGATTCGGTTCCTGACCGAGACCGACTATCCGCCGTTCAACTTCACCGGCCCGGACGGCAATCCGGCCGGCTTCAACGTCGATCTTGCCAGGGCGATCTGCGACGAGATCAAGGTCACCTGCACCGTCCAGATGCGCCGGTTCGAAACCCTGCTCGACGCGCTGTCGTCCAACCGGGGCGATGCGATCATCGCCTCGATCGCGGTGACGCCGCAGATGCGGGCGCGGGCCGACTTCTCCGATCCGTATTACCGCGCGCCCGCGCGTTTCGTGTCCCGCCGCGACGCCGTCATGACCGAGATCCGCCCCGAATTTCTCGAGGGCAAGAAGATCGGTGCCGTCGCCGGCACCGCGCACGAGGCCTACCTCAAGGCGATGTTCACCGACGCCGAGATCAAGACCTATCCGAACGACGAGGCGCTGCGGCAGGCGCTGCGCCGCTCTGAGGTCGACCTGATCTTCGGTGACGGCATCTCGCTGGCGTTCTGGGTCAATGGCACCGATTCCGGCGATTGCTGCGCCTTTTCCGGTGGACCTTTCGTCGAAAGCCGTTATTTCGGCGAGGGCGTCGGCATCGCCGTGCGCAAGGGCAACGACCTCCTGCGCCAGGCGCTGAACTGGGCGCTGTTCCGGGTCTGGGAAAAAGGCCGCTACACCGATCTGTGGCTGCGCTACTTCTCGATCAGCCCGTTCTAGAGTTTCACCTGCCGGGTGGGCGAAGGCGTCATGCGCCCGGCCCGCCGTCGCTGCGCATCCACCGTCATTGCGAGGAGCGGAGCGACGAAGCAATCCAGAAGCCTTGTGACGGCTGGATCGCTTCGCTTCGCTCGCGATGACGCCCTGTGTTAGTTTTCTGCTCCTTCGAAACCGGTACTTCACGATGTCCACGATCGATCTCGTCCCAACCAGCCCGAGCGACCTGCGTGCGCTTGCCGAAAACTCCAACGCCTGGCCGTTCGAGCAGGCGAAGGCGATCGTGAACCGGTTGAAGAAAACCCCGAAGGACGAGGTGCTGTTCGAGACCGGCTACGGCCCGTCCGGCCTGCCGCATATCGGCACCTTCGGCGAGGTCGCGCGCACCACGATGGTGCGCCACGCCTTCCGCGTGCTCACCGAGGACAAGATCAAGACCCGGCTGCTCGCCTTCTCCGACGACATGGACGGCCTGCGCAAGGTGCCGGACAACGTGCCGAACAAGGAGATGCTGGCCACGCATCTGGGCAAGCCGCTGTCGCGTATCCCCGATCCGTTCTCCAACGAGTATCCCTCGTTCGCCGCGCACAACAATGCGCGGCTGCGCGCGTTCCTCGACAGATTCGGCTTCGACTATGAGTTCGCCTCCTCGACCGAGTACTACACCTCCGGCAAGTTCGACGCGGCGCTGCTGCGCATGCTGGAACGGCTGGAGAAGGTGATGGCGATCATGCTGCCGTCCCTGCGCGAGGAGCGCGCGGCCAGCTACTCGCCGTTCCTCCCCATTTGCCCGCGCACCGGGCTGGTGCTGTACGTGCCGATCGTCGAGCACGACGCCAAGGCTGGCACGATCTCCTACGACGATCCCGAGACCAGGGAGCGGATGACCGTTCCGGTCACCGGCGGCCATTGCAAGCTGCAATGGAAGCCGGACTGGGCGATGCGCTGGCATGCGCTCGGCGTCGACTACGAAATGGCCGGCAAGGACCTGATCGATTCGGTGAAGCTGTCGGGCAAGATCTGCGCGGCGCTCGGCGGCACCCCGCCGGAGGGCTTCAACTACGAGCTGTTCCTCGACGAGAAGGGCCAGAAGATCTCGAAGTCGAAAGGCAACGGCCTGACCATCGACGAATGGCTGCGCTACGCCTCGCCGGAATCGCTGTCGCTGTTCATGTATCGCGAGCCCAAGGCCGCGAAGCGGCTGTATTTCGACGTCATCCCGCGCAACGTCGACGATTACCAGCAATTCCTCGAGGGCTTCTCCAGGCAGGACGCCAAGCAGCAGCTCGGCAATCCGGTCTGGCACATCCATTCCGGCAAGCCGCCGAAGGCCGACATGCCCGTCACCTTCCAACTGCTGCTGACCTTGGTGTCGTCGTCGAACGCCGAGAATGCCGAGACCCTATGGGGCTTCATCGGCCGCTACCGGCCAGGCGTGACGCCGCAAACCCATCCCAAGCTCGATGCGATGGTCGGCTACGCGATCAACTACTATCGCGACTTCGTCGCGCCCACCAAGACGTTCCGCGAGCCGACCGAGGGCGATCGCGTGGCGCTGCAGGATCTGCGCGACGCGTTGTCGAACCTGCCGGCGGAGGCGACGGCCGAGGACATCCAGAACGTGGTCTACGAGATCGGCCGCCGCGAGCCGTTCCTCGACCACGCCAAGAAGGGCAAGGACGGCCGCCCGGGCGTGTCGCTCGACTGGTTCAACATGCTCTACCAGGTGCTGCTCGGCCAGGAGAAGGGCCCGCGCTTCGGCTCCTTCGTCGCGGTCTACGGCCTGAACAATGCGGTGGCGATGATCGACGGGGCATTGGCACGCAGCGCGTAAGGCCAACGCTGGTCATGACACAAAAGGTGTCGTCCCGGCCTTGAGCCGGGACCTATAGCCACCGGCCAACATGTGGCGGAGGGTCTCCGCCATCTTCTCAACCAATCAGGATTCCGCGGTATGGGTTCCGCTTTCGCCGGGACGACGGCGGAATGCGCGGCGGCGCTTTCCACCGCCGCGCGGCGAGCGAACTACACCCCTTGCAGCACGAAGCGGCGGTCGAGCTTCTGCACCGGACGGGCGTTCATCGGATACAGTTTGGCGAATTTCGCCACGTCGGCTTCCGCGACCGAGACCGGCTCGCTCAGCAGCAGCCATTCGACCACCTCCGAGCAGGGCGGCGTCGTCAGCGAGCCGGCATAGCGATAATAGGAGCGGCGCGCTGGCAGCATCATGTGGGGATTGATGCGCGGATCAGCCTTCACCGCGGGACCCTCCTTGTCCGGCATCGTCGCGACGATCTGCGCGAAGGCGGCGTTGGGGCGGCCGGTGGTCATGAGCACGCCGAGGACGGCGAGGCCGCCGGAGGCGGCGCGATGCACGAAATGCGCCTCCATCGGATAGTTCTTGCCGCCGATCTGGTGCTCGCTCGGACGATGAAAATGCACCTGCAGCAGCTTGTAGGTGGTGCCCTCGAGCTTCATGGTGCTGCTGCCATCGGCGAAGTTGAGCTGGATGGTGTGGCCGTTGTTGACGATGGTGTCGGCGGTCCTGGCCCAGTTCAGCCTGAAGTCGGGCAGCTGGGCCCGGGTCGAGTGCTCGATGTCGATGGGCGATTGCTGGGTGCCGACGCCGCAGACCTTGTTGGCCGCGTCGAGATCACCCCATTTGGCCGGTCCGGTCGCGCCCTCATAGCTCCAGTGCGGGGCGCCCTCGGCGGCGAAGCCCGGGGTGGCGCAGACGGGGCACAGGGCGAGCCCCGCCAGGGCCTTCAAGACGTGGCGGCGGTCCATGACAATCTCCAAAGGTTCAAGCGTGGGCATGATCGGCTGCGAATCGCGCGCAACAGGAAAGCCGAATCAGGTTAACTCTTGCTGAGGAACCGGTTGCACCCTCGCGAATTCGCCGTCGCTCGGATACAACCTGAGCGGGTCAGCCGCTGAACTGTCCCGGGCAAACGATGCTTGAGTTCGCCGCCCCCTGCCGATACGGTCGGCCGCTCCCGAAAACATCAGCAAACTCAAGCTCAAGCCAGGACCGCGCGAAGGTGCCCAAAATCTACAAAATCTGCTCAGCTTCGGCCTGGCGCGAGGCGGAGCGGCTGGGCGTGTACCGCGGCAGCGCGGACGATCTGCGCGACGGGTTCATCCATTTTTCGACCGCCTCCCAGGTGCCGGAGACGGCGCGGAAGCACTTCTCGGGGCAGAGCGCGCTGTTCCTGGTCGAGGTCGAGGCGGATGCGCTGGGGGCAGGCTTACGCTGGGAGCGCTCGCGCAACGACGAGCTGTTCCCGCATTTGTATGGCGAGCTCGATCTCGGCGCCGTGACCGCCGTTCACCAGATGCACAGCCGTGCCGATGGCGGCCACGACCTTCCGGAATTGAAGCCGTGATCCGCGCTTTCGACCAGCTCTCGCTGCCGCTGCTCCGATGGCTCGACGCCGAGGATGCGCACCGGCTCGCCATCCAGGGCCTGAAGCTGCTGCCGGCGATCAAGCCGCGACCGGATGATGCCAAGCTCGCGGTGCGCGCCTTCGGGCTGAACTTCCCTAACCCGGTCGGCATGGCCGCCGGCTTCGACAAGAACGCCGAGGTGCCGGACGCGCTGCTGCGGCTCGGCTTCGGCTTCGTCGAGATCGGTTCGGTGACCCCGCGGCCGCAGAGCGGCAATCCGCGCCCGCGGCTGTTCCGGCTGGAGCGCGACGAGGCGGTCATCAACCGCATGGGCTTCAACAATGACGGCGCCGAGATCGTGCTGCGCCGGCTGGCCGGCCGCGCTCATCAGGGCGGCATCGTCGGCGTCAATGTCGGGGCCAACAAGGATTCGGCCGACCGCGTCGCCGACTATGTCCGGCTGATCGAGACCTTCGCGCCAGTGGCGAGCTATTTCACCGTCAACATCTCCTCGCCCAACACGCCGGGCCTGCGCAATCTGCAGCAGGCCTCGCAGCTCGACGAGCTCTTGTCCAAGGTGCTCGAGGCGCGCGACCGTATCAGGCGGAAATCCGGTGACACCCCGGTTCTGCTCAAGATCGCCCCCGATCTCAGCCTCGCCGAGCTCGACGACGTCGTCCACGTCGCCCGCTCGCGCGGCGTCGACGGCATGATCGTGTCGAACACGACGCTCGCCCGGCCGAGCTCGCTGCGCGAGCAGTTGCGCGCCAGGGAGCAGGGCGGCCTGTCCGGGCGGCCGCTGTTCCGGCTGTCGACCCGCATGGTGGCCGAGACCTTCGTGCGCGTCGAAGGCGCGTTCCCGCTGATCGGCGTCGGCGGCATCGACACCGGCGGCGCCGCGCTGACCAAGATCCGCGCCGGCGCCAGCCTGATCCAGCTGTATTCCTCGCTGGTCTACAAGGGCCTCGGCCTGGTCGAGAGCATCAAGGCCGACCTGACTTCGACCCTGCTGCGCACGGGACGCGATTCGCTGTCGGAGATCGTGGGCGCCGATGCCGCCACGATCACCGCCGAGGATTGGCCGGTCTAGCGCGCGGTCTATCGTCGACAAGAATGTAGGGTGGGCAAAGCGCAGCGTGCCCACCCTTTGCACGTCAAGGAAGGCGGCGGGCACGCTGCGCTTTGCCCGCCCTACGACCCTCATGATTTCCCGAACGACGCCCGCAACAGCGCCGGATAGCGTGCGGCCTGGAAGCCGCCGCGGGCCGCGTAGAAGCTCAGCATCGCGATCCACAGGCCCGTATTGCCGAAGCCGCGCAGCGCCAGCCAGGTGCCGAGGAAGACGACCAGCGCCGCCACCATGAGGTTGCGCATGTCGCGCGCCCAGGTGGCGCCGATATAGACGCCGTCGAATGCGAAGGCGAACACCGACAGCAGCGGCGACGCCACCACGAACGGCAGGTAGTCGCGCGCCGCACGGCGCACGGCATCGCTTGCCGTCATCACGTCGATCAGCACCGGCCCGAACAGCGCGAAGATCGCGGCCACCGCGAACGCGAAGCCGAAGCCCCAGGTCAGCACCAGCCTCGTGGCGCCGGCGAAGGCGTCCTTGTTGCGCGCGCCGAACGCGTAGCCGCAGAGCTGCTCGGCGGCATTGGCGAGCCCGTCGAGGAAGAAGGCGGCCACCAGCAGGAAATTGTTCAGCACCGCGTTTGCGGCGAGCGTCGTGTCGCCGGCGCGCGCGCCTTGCGAGGTGAAGAACAGGAAGGCCACGATCATCGCCGCGGTGCGGATCATGATGTCGCGGTTGACGGCCATCATGTGCATCAGCTTGGCGCGGTCGAGCAGCGCCGCACGCGACATCCGGGCGTCGGCCTTGACCAATCGGCGCGCCAGCACGAGGCCGATCGCGACACCGACCGTTTCCGCGATCACGGCGGCGATCGCCGCGCCGGCGATGCCGGCCTGCAGCACCTGGACGAACAGGATGGTCGCGGCCATGTTGATCAGGTTGATCGCGACCTGAACGCCCAAGGCCAGCCGCGCACGCGCCAGTCCGACCAGCCAGCCGAGCAGCACGTAGTTGGCGAGCGCCAGGGGCGCCGACCAGATCCGGACGATGAAATAGCTGTGGGCCGCGCTCAGCACGGCGTCGCTGCCGCCCATGATGTCGAAGATGATCGCGCCCAGCGGCAGTTGCAGCGCGATCAGGCTGACGCCGATCAGCGCGGCCAGCACGAGGCCGCGGACCAGGACCATCAGGATCTCGTCGGTCTCGCCGGCGCCGAGCGATTGCGCAGTGAAGGCGAGCGTGCTGGCGCGGAGGAACGCGAACAGCCAGAACAGGCAGTCGAAGATCACCGAGGCCATGGCGACGCCGCCGAGCATGGCCGCTTCACCGAGCCTGCCGATCGCCGTGGTCGAGACGATGCCGATCAGCGGCGTGGTCAGATTGGCGATCATCGCGGGGCCCGCGATGTCGAACACCTGCGCAGTCGTGACTTTGGCTGAAGCGGTCAAGAACGGCTCTTTGATTGGCGAAACGCGCGACACGCGCGTCTCTGCCGTTCTTAGCGGCCTTTCGCGTCTCCCGGCTAGAGGTCGATGCTCATGCCGTCATGCGCGGCCACGTGGTCGATGCGGTCCAGCCGGCCCAGCATGTCGTCGCTCATATGGGTGAGCACCAGCCGCTTCGGCCTGATAGCATCGAGATGCGCCTCCAGCGTCGCGAGGCTGAGATGGTTCTTCACCGCCTTGTCGTAGGTATAGGCCTCGGCGATCAGCAGGTCGGCGTCGCGGCCGAGCCGGATCAGGCTGTCGGTCCATTCGGTGTCGGCCGTATAGGCGACGACCTTGCCTTCCGCCTCGATGCGGTAGCCGAGAAACGGCCCTCCGGAGTTGCCGTGCACCACCGCAAACGGCGTCACGCTGATGTCACCGAAGCGCGTCGTCTCCTCGGGCACCAGCTCGATCACCGACAGCTCGAAATTGCGCGGCGTCGTCGACGAATGCTCGAACAGCGCTTCCATCACCTGCGTCAGCCGCGCCGCGATGCCGGCGGGGCCGGCGATCACCAGCGGCGTCGTTCGCCGTGAGAACTGCGCATCGAGCAGCAGGAACGGCAGGCCGGCGAAATGATCGCCATGGAAATGCGTGATCAGGATCAGTTCGATGGCGTTGCAGGCGATGCCGAGCCGCTTCAGCGCCGGCAGCGACGAGGCGCCGCAGTCGATCAGCAGGTTGGTGCGCTGGCCGGTCAGATGGAAGCAGGTGTTGGACCTGCCGCCCGATCCGAACGCGTCGCCGCAGCCGACGAAGCGGAGCTGCATCGGCTGCGGCTCTCTATCGGCCGCGCGGGGCGAACAGCCGCGACAGGAACCAGATCGGGATCACGATCACGGCGCCGAGCAGGAAGTAGCGCCACAGCCAGTTGAAGGCGTCGAAACCGAGCTCGTACAGCCGGATGAACAGCAGCCGGATGCTGTGCAGGATGTTCAGCGGATCGAAGCCGATGGCCGACAGCACCACGCCGACCAGGATCGACAGCAGCACAAGCCGGAACGCCACCGACAGCGGCGAGCCGCCGAGAAAACGGTACAGGCCATCCGAGCTGCGGGCGCGGGCCGGATAGTCCCTGACGTCGTTCGACATGGCATCGTCTCCAGGCGGGTTCGTCGGATTCGCGAGCCCGATTATAAGGCACGGCAGGGCAGGTGGGGAACCCGGCTCAGCACCGCAAGCCGGTTGCCGGCATTTAATGTTCCTTCGCGCTGCCGGACATTTGCGGATCGCCGCGCATTTCGATGCTGTCATGGCCGGGCTTGACCCGGCCATCCATCTTTCGAGTGAGGATGGATGCCCGGGCCTTCGCCGTGCCGAAGCGGCTACGGCCGCGCAGGCGGGTCAAGCCCGGGCATGACGAGTCCCCTATTGTCAGGCCATTTTGGGGTCTAGACACGCGAGACGCTGTCACGCCAGCGCCTCGCTCTTCAGCAGGCGCTCCAGCGTCTCCAGCCGGTCGGCGTCGCGCGGCGGCTTGTCCCAGCGCAGCCGGCTGATGCGCGGAAAGCGCATCGCGATGCGGGATTTGTGCCGCGGCGAGCGCTGCAGGCCCTCGAACGCCACTTCGAGCACAAGGCCCTGCTCGGGCTCGTGCACGACATGCCGCACGGGACCGAACTTCTCGGTGGTGTTGCGGCGGACGAAGCGGTCGATCTGCAGTAGCTCCTCGTCGGTGAAGCCGAAATAGGCCTTGCCGACGGGGACGAGCTGATCGCCGCCGTCTCCTGCCGTCCAGACGCCGAACGTGTAGTCGGAGTAATAGGACGAGCGCTTGCCATGGCCGCGCTGCGCATACATCAGCACGGCATCGATGATGTGCGGATCGTGCTTCCACTTCCACCATTGCCCCTTGGGACGGCCGGGCAGATACAGCGCGTCCCGCCGCTTCAGCATCACGCCTTCGACTGCCTCGGCATCGTCGCCGGCGCCGGCCGAGGCGGGATTGGCACGCGCAGCCTTCAGCTCGTCCCAGGTCGCGAACGCAATCGTCGGCGACAGGTCGACGCGCGGGTCATCCAGACGCCGGATGAACGCTTCGAGCCGCTCGCGCCGCTGTTCGAACGGCAGCTCGCGCAGATCGTGCTCCTCATCGCCGAGCAGGTCGTAGGCGCGCAGGTGGATCGGATACTCCTTCATCAGCTTCGGCGACACCGTCTTGCGGTTCAGCCGCTGCTGCAGCACGTTGAAGCTCTGCACGCGACGGTCGCGCACCACCAGCAGCTCCCCGTCGAGCGCGCCGGGCAGATGCAGCGAGGGCAGCAGGTCCGGGAAGCTTGCCGTGATGTCCTCGCCGCTGCGCGAATACAGCCGCGTGACGACGCGGCCATCGGCCTCGCGGCCGCTCACTGCCTGCACGCGGATGCCGTCCCATTTCCATTCCGCGATGTAGTCGGCTGCCTTCATGTTGGCGAAGTCGTCGTCGTCGACGGCATGCGCCAGCATCACCGGCCGGAACGGCGCGGGATCGCGATTGACCGGCTTGTCGCCGCGGCCTTCCAGCCAGGCGAACAGGTCGAGATAGGGCGGCGCGAGGCCCGGCCAGATCAGCTCGACCTCGTGCGGGTCCTTGTCGCCGAGGGCGGCGGCCGCGGTCTTGGCGAGGCGCGCGGAGATGCCGATGCGCAGGGCGCCGGTGACGAGCTTCAGCAGTGCCCAGCGCCCAGTTTCGTCGAGTTCATCCAGCCATTGCGCGAGCTGCCGCGGCATCTCCGTCTTGCCGAGCGTGCGCAAGGTGGTGACGACCTCGGTCAGCGTCGGCGGTGGCGGGTTGTTGTGGCCTGCGGCGTGCGATCCGGGTGTGTGCGCTTCAGGGAAACCGCCTGTGTGGCACCCCCCTCCCTGACCCTCCCCCACAAGGGGGGAGGGAACGGAGGGAGTGGTGCTCGGAGGAGCAAGAGCACTTTTCGAGCTGCCGTTCGCTATCGAATGAGATGCAAACTCCGGGTCCCACTCGGCTCCCTCCCCCCTTGTGGGGGAGGGCTGGGGAGAGGGGTACCCGGAAACGAGCTGCTCATTAGGAGCGCCCTTCGGCCACATCAGCGCGACCGTCTCCGAGAGATCGCCGACATAGTCATACGACAGCGCGAACAGCGCCGGATCGGTGCGCGCGGCGATGAGATCGCGGATCAGGGCCGGCTTGGCGTGCTTGAACGACAGCGCGCCGGTCAGCGCTGATAGCGCGTAGCCGCGATCGGGGTCCCCGACCTCGCGGAAATACGCCGTCAGCAGCCGCAGCTTGTTGTTGCGGCCGGGCTCGTAGGCGAGGCGGTCGAGCAGCTCGGCGAAGCGGTTCATGCCTCGGCGTCCTCCGTCGCCGCCACTTCGCTCTCCTCCTCGTCGCCGTAGCCGACCAGGTCGAGCGGCCGCGCGGCAAGCCCGCGCGACTGGCACCAATGCACCAGCGCGTCCTCCTGGCCATGGGTGACCCACACTTCGCTTGCGCCGGTCGCCGCGATCGTCGCGGTCAGCCCGGCCCAGTCGGCATGGTCAGAAATCACCAGCGGCAGCTCGATGCCGCGCTGCCGGGCCCTGGCGCGCACCCGCATCCAGCCCGAGGCGAAGGCGGTGACGGGATCGGGAAAGCGCCGCGTCCACAGGTCGGAGGTCGCGCTCGGCGGCGCAAGCGTGATGGTGCCGGCGAGCTCGGCCTTCTTGACGCCCTTCACAGGCCGCAGCTCGCCCAGCGCGATGCCCTTGTCCTGATAGTAGCGCGTGATCTTCTCCATCGCGCCATGCAGGTAGATCGGCCGATCATAGCCGGCCTCGCGGATCAGCGCGATCACGCGCTGCGCCTTGCCGAGCGAATACGCGCCGACCAGATGCGCGCGCTCGGGAAACAGCGCTACCGAGGCCAGCAGCTTGTTGACCTCCAGCGCCGCGTCGCCGTGACGGAACACGGGCAAGCCGAACGTCGCCTCGGTGATGAAGACGTCGCATTGCACGAGCTCGAACGGCGTACAGGTCGGATCGCGCGCATCCTTGTAGTCGCCGGAGGCGACGATGCAGGTCCCGCCGCAGGACACTTTGATCTGCGCCGAGCCCAGCACATGGCCCGCCGGGTGGAAGCTCACGGTGACGTCGCCGAGCCTGATCTCCTCGCCATAGCGGATCGGCTGCGTGTTGCCGGCAAAATTCTCGCCATAGCGCAGCCGCATGATGTCCAGCGTCTCCTGCGTCGCCAGCACCGCGCCGTGGCCGGCACGGGCGTGGTCGGAATGGCCATGCGTGATCAGCGCCCGTTCGACCGGGCGCACGGGATCGATATGAAAGCCGCCGGACTTGCAGCACAGGCCGGACGGAACGGGCAACAGAATGTCTTGCGGGCGCATCAAGTTCATATAGGTCTCGTCAGCCGGATTTTCAGCCTGTCCCATTCCCGGCCGGGATGCGCGGGCTTGACCCGCGCATCCATCTCCTGGAATGACAGCCCGCCCAGACCACGGTTCCAGCATGCCCCACCGTTTCTTCCTCTCCTCCGGCGACCTGATCGCCGACCGCCGCTACGAGTTCGCCCGCGACCTGCAATTGAAGGGCGATCTGGCCGCGGCCGCGGAGGTGATGGAGCAGGCCATCGAGGTCGCGCCGAACTTCGCCTCGGCGTGGTTCGAGCTCGGCCAGATCAGGATTGCGCTCGGCGAAACCGACAAGGCGGTCGCCGCGTTCCAGAACGCCCGGGCCGCCGATCCGGATGACCGCCATGGCGCCGGCGTGCGGCTGATGCAGCTCGGTGCCGCGCCGCTGTCGGATATGCCGAAGGCCTATGTGCAGTCGCTGTTCGACCAATACGCGCCGCGCTTCGAGTCCGAGCTGATCGAGCGGCTCAACTACCGGGCGCCGAACATCCTGTTCAAGGCCGTGCTCGCGGTGCGCGCCGCTGAGCGCAAGCCGGCCTACTTCAAGCGCGCGATCGATCTCGGCTGCGGCACCGGGCTGGGCGCGGGGGCGTTCGCCAAGAATGTCGACAGCATCATCGGGATCGACCTGTCGGCCGGCATGATCGCGGAAGCGCGCGCCACCGGGCTCTATGCCGGGCTCGAGGTCGACGATATGACGGCAGGGCTGGCGCGCCAGGACGATGCGTCTGCGGATCTCATTCTTGCTGCCGATGCGATGGTCTATGTCGGCGACCTCGGCCCGGTGTTGCGCGAGGCGCAACGTGTGCTGATGCCGGGGGGGCTGCTGACCTTCACCGTCGAGACCCATGACGGCGACGGTGTCATCATGGGCAAGGGGCTGCGCTATGCCCATGGCGCGGAATATGTCCGTGGCGTGATTGCGGCCGCGGGATTGAAGCTGGCCCATCTCGCGCCGGCGTCGCCGCGGACCGAGGAGCAATTGCCGGTGCGCGGCCTGGCCGTGGTTGCCACCAGGACTTGAGTCTACACGCTATTGAATGCGTTGCACGCGGCGTCCAATGCGGCAACTTCGCTCTTGCCGCAGCTCTCCCGATGCCAAAAAATGCCGGCAGTCCAGGGAGAGACAAAAATGAAAAAACATCTGACGCGGCGCGATTTCTGCGCCACCGCGCTTGCGACCATCGGCGCCTCGACGATCGCTTCGCCCTATGTCTGGGCCGCCGAGAAGAAGTATGACGCCGGCGCCAGCGATACCGAGATCAGGATCGGCCAGACCATTCCGCATTCCGGCCCCGGCTCGCTGTATGGTGTGCTCGGCCGTGTCGGCGAGGCCTATTTCCAGATGCTGAACGAGCAGGGCGGCATCAATGGGCGCAAGGTCAAGTTCCTGACGATGGACGATGCCTATAGCGCGCCGAAATGCGTCGAGGCGACCCGGCGGCTGGTCGAGCAGGACGAGGTGCTGGCGCTGTACGGCTCGCTCGGCACCGCGCCGCAGACCGCCGTGCACAAATACCTCAACTCCAAGGGCGTGCCGCAGCTCCTGCTCAACACCGGCGCCTCGAAGTGGAACGACCCCAAGAACTACAAATGGACCATGGCCGGCCTGCCGCTTTATCCGACGGAGGCGCGCATCCTCGCCAAGCATGTGCTGAGCGTGAAGCCGGAAGCCAAGATCGGCATCCTCTATCAGAACGACGATTTCGGCCGCGATTTCCTGGGACCGTTCAAGAAGGTGCTGGCCGATGCCGGCGGCAAGGCGCAGGTGATCATGGAGCAGACCTATGATCTCACCGAGCCGACGGTGGACTCCCAGCTCATCAACCTGTCGAAGTCCGGCGCCGACGTGTTCTACAACATCACCACCGGCAAGGCGACGTCGCAGTCGATCCGCAAGGTGGCCGAGCTCGGCTGGAAGCCGCTGCAGCTGTTGTCGGCCGGCTCGACCGGCCGCTCGATTCTCTCGGCCGCCGGACTCGAGAATGCCAAGGACATCGTCGCCATCCGATATTCCAAGGATGCCGGCGTGCCGCAATGGAAGGACGACCCGGACGTCAAGGGTTTCGAGGCGCTGCGCGCCAAGTACCTGCCCAACATCGATCCCGACAACACCATCGCCTATGCCGGCTACGGCCAGGCGGTGTCGATGGGCGAGATCCTGCGCCGCTGCGGCGACACGCTGACCCGCGAGAACGTGCTCAAGCACGCCACGACGCTCGCGGGCTTCCACTCGCCGTTCTTCCTCGATGGCGTCAACTACGCCTACACGCCGGACGACTACACGCCGATGAAGACGCTCTACATCTCGATCTTCGACGGCAAGGATTGGAGCATCTCCGAGAAGCCGATGACAGAGTAGGGATTTTCTCTCCATCGGATGATGACACCGGAGCTGTGGCCGCACTCTCCGGTGTCGTGCCGGCGAGCGCAGGGACCCATACCGCGGGGTCAATCGGTCAGGCATAACTGCCAGTCATCGTCTCGTCGGGGCCGGTGGCTATGGGTCCCTGCGTTCGCAGGAACGACAAAGGAGTTTGCTGAGGCGCTGGTGCGCTTCAGCATGGGCTGGGCCGACGGCGGAGGTGGTCGAGGCAATCGCGTGTTATCGCCCCGACCCTCGACGAACCGCGCGTGACTGCCTACCTTCCCCCGGTGCCGCCCCGCGTCTCACCAGTCCCGTCCGACGACAGCGCCGCGCTGCCTGACCATTTCGCAAAATGGTTCGCGGCGCGCGGCTGGGCGCCGCGCGCGCATCAGCTCGCGCTGCTCGACAAGGCGCGGGCCAACCGGTCGGCACTGCTGATCGCCCCGACCGGTGCCGGCAAGACGCTCGCCGGGTTCCTGCCAACCTTGGTGGAATTGGGCTCGGCCTCTGCGTCGAATGACCGATCTGCTCGCGCCAAACAATCCGCTCTCTCCTCTCCCTCCCCCCTTGTGGGGGAGGGGCGGGGAGGGGGGCCTCCGGCGGAAGTATCGATGAGTCCCGCGCCTTCACGCCGGTACGCCTCGCACGAATCCGGCGAGTCCACTGCCGCGGATCCCGATCCTTCGTCTTCGCGAGTAGCAGGAACCAACCCGGCAGCTGCAAAGGTGATTTCAACGGGGCGATCCGTCGTTCGCTCCACCGGCCTGCACACGCTCTACATCTCGCCGCTCAAGGCGCTCGCGGTCGACATCGCGCGCAATCTCGAGGCGCCGATCTCCGAGATGGGCCTGCCGATCAAGGTCGAGACCCGCACCGGCGACACGCCGGTGTCGCGCCGGCAGCGGCAGCGCCGCTATCCGCCGGACATTTTGCTGACCACACCCGAGCAGATGGCGCTGCTGCTGTCGTCGGACGATGCGCCGTTCCTGTTTTCCTCGCTGAAGCGCGTCGTGCTCGACGAGCTGCACGCGCTGGTCACCTCCAAGCGCGGCGATCTCTTGTCGCTCGCGCTGGCACGGCTGTGGCGGCTCGCGCCGGACATGCGCATGATCGGCCTGTCGGCGACGGTCGCCGAGCCCGAGCAGCTCGCGCGCTTCCTGGTGCCGCAGCCGCGCGGCGGCATCGCTGCGGCCGATGTCGTGGTCGCCGGCGGCGCCGCACCGCCGGTCGTCGAGATGCTCGACACCCAGGAGCGGTTGCCCTGGGCCGGCCACAGCGCGCGCCACGCGCTGGCCGAGATGTACGAGCTGATCAAGAAGAACAAGACCACGCTCGTGTTCGTCAACACCCGCAGTCAGGCCGAGATGCTGTTCCAGGAATTCTGGCGCATCAACGACGACAACCTCGCCATTGCCCTGCATCACGGCTCGCTCGACGTCGCACAGCGCCGCAAGGTCGAGGACGCGATGTCGGCCGGCCGGCTGCGCGGCGTCGTCTGCACCTCCTCGCTCGATCTCGGCGTCGACTGGGGCGACGTCGACCTCGTCATCAATGTCGGCGCGCCCAAGGGCTGCTCGCGGCTGATGCAGCGGATCGGCCGCGCCAATCACCGGCTCGACGAGGCCTCGCGCGCGGTGCTGGTGCCGGCCAACCGCTTCGAGGTGCTGGAATGCTCGGTGGCGATCGACGCCATCGCCGACAACGCGCAGGACACGCCGCCGCTGCGCATTGGCGCGCTCGACGTGCTGGCCCAGCACGTGCTCGGCTGCGCCTGCGCCGAGCCGTTTCTCAGCGACGAACTCTATGCGGAGGTGATCACCACCGCGCCCTATGCGTCGCTGTCGCGGGCCGATTTCGACGACGTCGTCGACTTCGTCGCCACCGGCGGCTACGCGCTGAAGACCTATGAGCGGTTCGCGCGCATCAAGCAGGATGCGAAGGGCCGCTGGCGCGTCGCCAATCCCAAGGTGCGGCAGAGCTATCGCCTGAACGTCGGCACCATCGTCGAAGAAGCGATGCTGAAGGTGCGGCTGGTGCGCGCGCGCGGCGGCGGCACGGGAGCGACCGGCGCGATCGCGCGCGGCGGCCGGCTGCTCGGCGAGATCGAGGAGGCGTTCATCGAAGGCCTCACGCTCGGCGACACTTTCGTGTTCAGCGGCGAGATCGTGCGCTACGAGGCGCTGGCCGAGGACCAGGTCTATGTCAGCAGGGCCAACGACTCCGATCCGAAGGTGCCGTCCTATATGGGCGGCAAGTTTCCGCTGTCGACCTATCTCGCCGAGCGCGTGCGCGGCCTGCTCGACGACCGCACGGCCTGGAGCGCGTTGCCGGAGCAGGTGCGCGACTGGCTGTCGTTGCAGAAGGACGTGTCGCGCATCCCGGCTCGGCGCGAGCTGCTCGTCGAGACCTTTCCGCGCTCCAACAAGCACTACATCGTCTGCTATCCGTTCGAAGGCCGGCTCGCGCATCAGACGCTCGGCATGCTGCTGACGCGCCGGCTCGAGCGGGCGCGCGCCCGGCCGCTCGGCTTCGTCGCCAATGAATATGCGCTTGCGGTGTGGGGGCTCGGCGACATGTCGCTGATGGTCAAGCAGGGGCGGCTCGACCTCGCAGCTTTGTTCGACCCGGATATGCTCGGCGACGATCTCGAGGCATGGCTCGCCGAATCCGCGCTGATGAAGCGCACGTTCCGCTCCTGCGCCATCATCTCCGGCCTGATCGCGCGGCGGTCGACGACCGAGGAGAAGACCCGCCGCCAGGTGCTGTTCTCGACCGATCTGGTCTACGACGTGCTGCGCCGGCATCAGCCCGATCACATGCTGTTGCGCGCGGCGCGCGCCGATGCCGCCACCGGCCTGCTCGATCTGAAGCGACTCGGTGATATGCTCCAGCGCATCGAGGGACGAATCACCCATCGGGAACTCGATCGCGTCTCGCCGCTGGCGGTGCCGGTGATGCTGGAAATCGGCCGCGAATCCGTCTATGGCGAGGCCGCCGACGAGCTTCTGGCCGAGGCTGCCGAGGAACTCGTGAAGGAAGCGATGGGGTAGATCGAGAAGCGAGGCGGACTTGCGGGGGACTTTCTGTGCATCGGGCATGATGGACGTCGCCGGCACCGCGCTGCGCGTCGATCTCTCCGGCGCGCTGGTGTGGGACGAGCAGCGCCTGCTCGTCGTCTCCGATCTGCATCTGGAAAAGGGCTCGAGCTACGCCTCGCGCGGCACCTTGCTGCCGCCGTTCGATACCGTCGCGACCCTCAATCGCCTCACAGCCGTGATCGCCCACTACAATCCGCGCATCGTGATCGCGCTCGGCGACAGTTTTCACGATCGCGACGCGCATACGCGCCTGACCGGCGACGATCGCGCCTGCATCGCCAACCTCCAGGTTGGCCGCGACTGGATCTGGATCACGGGCAACCACGATCCGGCACCGCGTGGCATCGGCGGCGAGGTGGTCGACGCGATCACGATCGGCGCGATCAGCTTCCGCCACGAACCGACCGGCGCGCGCGGCGAGATCGCCGGCCATCTGCATCCCAAGGCGCGCGTGGCAACACGAGCCCGCACTTTGGAGCGGCGCTGCTTCGTCTCCGACGGCGAGCGCGCCGTGATGCCGGCGTTCGGCGCCTATGCCGGCGGCCTGAGCGTGCGCGACGCAGCCTTTGCCAAGCTGTTTCCCAAGCGTGCCTTCATCGCGCATGTGCTGGGCGATACCAGGCTGCACAGCATCGCCGCGGCGCGGTGTTATTAGTTCAGTGAATGGTCGGCAGTTGGATGAATTCGGATTGCACTGATCATACCCGCAAGGAACTCCGCTGCGCCCTCTCCCCCGCGTGCGGGGGAGAGTTGGAGAGGGGGCGTCGCGCGCAGCGCTGCTGGAGCGGCCCCCTCCCTAGCCCTCCCCCGCAAGCGGGAGAGGGGACGCACCGCCGTCGTGGCGGCAGAGTGGCAGGAGGGGTAGACAGATGCTCGTCACGCCGCCTTCGCCTGCACCTTCTCGCAGAACTCGGCCAGCCGGTCCGCGAGCCGCAGCGTCGCCGGGCTGGCGTCCGGCGAGGCGACCAGCGCGACCTCGGTGCGGTCGATCGGCGCAAAGCCTTCGCGGGCCGTCAGCACGCGGTGCTCCGCCTGCACCGACATGTCGGAGAGAATGCTCAGCCCCATCCCGGCGGCAACCGCGGCCTGGATACCGGCGAGGCTCGACGATGTGTAGGCCATGTGCCAGGCGCGTCCCTCGCTCTCCAGCGCATGGATCGCGCGGGTGCGATAGATGCAGCCGAGCGGGAAGCCGATCAGCGGCAGCGAGCGGGCATCGAGGCTGACCGGATGGCTCTTGCTGGTCACCCAATAGACCTGCTCCGGCCATGCCGCGATCGCCGCGTGTGAGTCGTCGGCGCCGCGCTTGAGCAGCGCCAGGTCGAGGTCGCCGCGCTCGATGTCGCGCTTGAGGTTGAGGCTCTGGTCGGCACGCACGTCGAGCCGCAGATCGGGGTGGGCGCGCGAGAATGCAGCCAGCAGCTTGGCGAGCCGATAGGCGGCGAAGTCCTCGGGAATGCCGAGCTTCACCGCGCCGGCCGGACCCGGACGTGCCACGACGTCGCGGGCCTCCTCCGCAAGCGCGAGCAGGCGGCGGGCATAGGACAACAGCCGTTCGCCGGCCTCGGTCGGCGTGACCTCGCGGCCGTCGCGGTTGAGCAGCGTCTGGCCGAGATCGTCCTCGAGCCGCCGGATCTGCTGGCTGATCGTCGACTGCGTACGGTGGACGCGCTCGCCCGCGCGGGTGAAACCGCCCGCCTCGACCACCGAGACGAAGCTGCGCAACAGGTCCAGATCGAGCATTCCTGGCCTCCATTTGGAAAACCACTGAGTTTCAGTCTATCATTTAATTTCCAGATGGGAAAGAACAGCCCTACATCGAGGACGAAGGAGATCCCCGATGTCGTCCGTATCCTCCGTTGCGGTGACCCCCGTGAAGTCGAACCTGCTGCCGCTCGAGATCGGCCTGTTCTGCCTGCTGTGGAGCTTTGCCTTCGTCGCCGGCAAGATCGGCGTCACCTATTGTCCGCCGCTGCTGCTGCTCGCGGCGCGGTTCTCGCTCGCCGGCGTGCTCATTCTCGCGGTGCCGGCTATCCGGGGCGAGCTGCGCATGAGCTGGCGCGATGCGGCGGTGTTCGCGATCATCGGCATCGCCAACAACGCGCTCTATCTCGGCCTCGGCTACACCGGCTTGCAGACGGTGTCGGCGGGGCTCGGCGGCCTGATCGTCTCGGCCAATCCGGTGTTCACCGCGGTGTTCGCCGCCCTGCTGCTTGGCGAGCCGCTGACCCTGCGCAAGGTCGCGGGCCTCGCGCTCGGCACCATCGGCGTCGCCATGATCGTCTGGCACCGCATGTCCGTCGGCACCGACCACCTCGAAGGCATCCTCTATACGCTGGCGGCGCTGGCCTCGATCGTCACCGGCACCATCCTCTTCAAGCAACTCGCGCCGAAGGGCAGCCTGTGGGTCGGCAACGGAATCCAGAATCTCTCCGCCGGGCTGGTGCTCTGGCCGGTGGCGCTGGGCGTGTCGCACGTTGGCGAGATCGTGCTGAATGCGCAACTGATCGGTGCGTTCGCCTTCCTGGTGCTCGGCGGCTCGATCCTCGCCTACGTGCTCTGGTTTCACCTCCTGAAGGTCTGCGGTGCGACCGCCGCCAGCGCCTATCACTTCGTGATGCCGCCGCTGGCGATGATCTTCGCCTTCGTGGTGCTCGGCGAGCACGTGGCGCTGCAGGACCTGCTCGGCGTCATACCCGTCGCGCTCGGGATCTATCTGGTCACGCGGGCGCCGGCCCGCACGGTGGGAGCACAAGCATGAGCGTTGCGATCACCCTGATCGGCGGCCCGACCGCCCTGATCGAAATCGACGGTTTCCGCCTGCTGACCGATCCGACCTTCGACGATCCCGGCACATATCAGCTGCCGCACGTCACCCTGGAGAAGCTCTCGCGACCGGCGCTGACGGCAGATGCGGTCGGCGACGTCGACGCAGTGCTGCTCAGCCATGATCAGCATTCCGACAATCTCGATCATGGCGGACGGGCCTTCCTGTCCCGTGCGCGGCGCGTGCTGACCACCGAGATCGGTGCAATACGGCTCGGGGCGTCAGCCGAAGGGCTCGCGCCCTGGAGCGAAACCGAGCTGACGAAGAATGGCAGGTCGTTGAAGGTTGTGGCAACCCCGGCGCGCCACGGTCCGGCCGGCATCGAGCCGGTCGCGGGCGATGTCATCGGATTCGTGCTGCAGTCGAAAGGGTCTGCGCCGATCTATGTCAGCGGCGACACCGTGTTCTACGACGGCGTCGCCGAGGTGGCGCGGCGCTTTCGTGCGGGAATCGTGCTGCCGTTTGCTGGCGCGGCGCAGACGCGCGGGCCGTTCCACCTGACCATGGACACCAACGACACGATCGAGACGGCCCGGGTGTTTTCTGACGCGCTGATCGTTCCCGTCCACACCGATGGCTGGGCACATTTCCGGCAGAGCGCGCAGGACCTGCGCAACACGTTCGACGTACTCGGCTTCGGGGCGCGGCTGAAGCTGCTGGAGCCAGGTGTGCGGACGGTGATCGAACGCTGACCTCGCACAGCGACTAGTCCCTTCGGAACACGATCGACGCCATCCATCCCGTCATCAGCGCCATCGCGGCGGTGACCAGGCCATAGACGAAGCCGTTCTGCTTGGCGGAGGCCGCGACGAACTGCTCGAAGCCGACCTTGACGATCTCGAACGCAGTCTCGGTCTTGGTGACCAGCGCGCCGTCGGCGAGCAGCTTGATCTCGACCTCGTAGGTGCCGATCGGGACCGCAGCGGGCAACGGGATTCCGGTGCGGAACAGCGTCGGCGTGAGGAAGGTCACCGCGGACGTATCCTCGCGGTACAGGCCGTGCTGCGACTGCAGCCGCACGAAGGCGCTGCGGAACGCGTCGTTCGGGACGACATCGGCATAGTCGGGACCGACGCGCTGCGTGAGCAGCACGTTGTTGAGTCCGAGCTGCTGCCGGCGCAGCACCTCGGGCGCGGCCATCGCATCGAAGGGGCGGTTGGCGAACAGCGCCAGATAGCCGGGCACTTTCAGGAACTGGCGGGAGTCGGTGTTGATCCAGATGCCGAACTTTCGTTCCTTGCGTCGCGTCACCATGTCGGCCCGCGGTCCGCGGACGGTGACGACGAGGTCATAGGCGGTGCGGCCCGGCGGCGTCTGGATGTCCTTCTCGACCGAGCCGAACAGCACCAGCTCCTCGCCGGAATAGTTCGGCGTCACCGTCACGCGATGGTTGGAGACCGAGACGATCAGGCGCTCGGCGCGTGCGGATGCGGCGCCGGCCAGCAGCAGCATGACGATAAGGCTGGCGAGGCGGAGCGGCGTCATTGGCTGATCTCGGTCTCGCGGATCGTGAACAGGTCGTCGGGCTTGATCACGAGCTCGATCGCGAACCGGATGCCGACGGCGAGAATCAGCAGGCCGAGCAGCAGCCGCAACTGCTCGCCGCGGATCATCTGGCCGGCGCGAGCCCCGAACTGCGCGCCCGTGACGCCGCCGACCATCAGGATCAGCGCCAGCACGGCGTCGACCAGATGATTGCTCATCGCGTGCAGCATGGTCGCGATCATCATGGTCGCGAGCGTCAGGACCATCGAGGTGCCGATGACGGTCGAGGTCGGCACACGCAGCAGGTAGATCAGCAGGGGCACCAGAATGAAGCCGCCGCCGATGCCCATCACGGCGCCGAGGAAGCCGATGATCAGACCGATGGCGATCACCGGAATGACGGAGACGTAGATCTTCGAGCGCTTGAAGCGCATCTTCAGCGGCAGGCCATGAATCCAGACATGGCTGCCCGGACGCCGCACGGTCGCGACCGCGCCCTGGCGCGCGCGCATCATCGCGCGCAGGCCTTCCCAGAACATCGTGCCGCCGACGCTCGTCAGCAGCGCGACATAGGACAGCGCGATCATCAGATCGAGCTGGCCGAGCGACCGCAGCAGGGTGAAGGTGGCGACGCCGAGCCCCGTGCCGAGCGCGCCGCCGATCATCAACACCGAGGCCAGCGAGGGATCGATGGCGCGCCGCCGCCAATAGGACAGCGCGCCGGAGAACGACGAGGCGGCGATGTGGCTGGAGACCGAGGCGACCGCAACTGCTGGGGTGATGCCGACGAAGATCAGGAGCGGCGTCATCAGGAACCCGCCGCCGATGCCGAACATGCCGGAGACGAAGCCGACGGCCGCGCCCATCGCCAGCAACAGGAAGATGTTGACCGGGATGTCGGCGATCGGAAGATAAATCTGCATCCGCGCGGCCTCTGCCATCCTTCGAGCGAGCATCCCGCGCATGCCATGCAGGACGCCAAGCTCCTGCATAACCGAAAATCGCAGCGAAGGGATCAGTCATTCCCGCCCGAAGTCACATCCGCCGACGCCGAGCGTGGGGTTCTGAGGGCTCGGTCAAAGGGCCTTGAGCTGCGCGGTCACCAGCCTCATGGCCTCGGCATCGCTCGGATCGAGCCAGCGGATGTCGCGGGTCTGCGACATCGCCTCGATGACCTGCGACGATACGCCCATGCGCGTCATGTAGCCGAGGATGGCACCGGTGACGCGCTGGGTGTCGGCGACCGCGTCAGCGCCGCGGGCCTCAGACGTGAAGCGGTGCACGCCGAGCGCCGAACCATCGAGGCCGTAGCGGGTCTGCCCGCCGGCAAAGGCGAACACGCAGGCGCTGGCGCAGAAGCCCGGAC
Organism: Bradyrhizobium sp. HKCCYLRH3073; assembly: GCF_051167995.1. Taxonomy (NCBI): domain Bacteria; kingdom Pseudomonadati; phylum Pseudomonadota; class Alphaproteobacteria; order Hyphomicrobiales; family Nitrobacteraceae; genus Bradyrhizobium; species Bradyrhizobium sp. HKCCYLRH3073. The sequence goes on along the minus strand of NZ_JBNPUD010000019.1, from coordinate 42,896 downwards.
GGATGCGGCCGCCGTTGTCGGCCACGCCGACGGCGGTCGCGAGTCCGTGGGCGCGGATGATCTCGCCCATCAGCACCCCCTGGTCGAGGTTGCCACCGGGCGAGGACAGCAGGATCACGTCACCCGGCTTGAGACGGGCCTCGCTGATCCGCTCACGCAGCCAGCCGGCCGCCGCTGGTCCGATGGGGCCGCTGACGGCGAGCACGGCGCGCCTGTCGCCCAGCCCGGCAAGGACGGGGTCGGCGACCAGCGCCGCCGACAGACTTGGCGAAATGTACTGATCCTTCCAGAACGACCAGGCGTCAGGCCGCGACAGGTCGCGGTAGGCGCGAATGCCCCCGCCGAGCACGATTGCAACGAAGAAGATGACGGTAGCCAGCCGGCGCCATCGGAACGCCGCAGGATAGCCGTCGGTCACGTGCTGCATTCGTTGGCGAGGAGGCGGAGCAGCGGCGACGTTCGCCGTGGTCCGCGGCGGCACGCGGGGCCCCGTCGGCGACTGCAGGAAGCGCGCGCCGTCCGGTTGTTCGTTCCCCGCTGACACCTGTCGATGCTCCTCGCGGCGCTCGTGATGATCCGCCGCGACAATCTATATCGATCGACCGCGCGACACTATGGCGGCGCGATCGCAAGCCGGGAGGATTTTTTTGGGCTGCGCGCGAGCGCTCGTCCATGTCGAGAGGGGGGGCGCTATACCCGTGTCAGCGCGGCGCCGTCGCCGCCGCGCGCTTCGCCAGGGCCGCCTTGGCGGCGGCTGCCCTGGCGATCGCCTGCGTGCCATCCCAGCCGCCGGCGGGCGCCGGCACGTTCACGGCGTCGTCGGGCTGCGGTTCGACCGTGAAGGTCTGGATCGCGAGCTTGGCCGCGGCGAGCGACTGGACATCGAGCCGCTTGGCGACATCGTCGCGCTTGCGCCCTGCGTCGACGTCACCCTGCGCTGCGGCCAGGGTGAACCATTTGTAGGATTCGGCGAGGTTCTGTTCGACGCCGATGCCACGGGCATAGAGAATGCCGAGGTTGAACTGGCTATCGGCGACGCCGCGCTCGGCGGCCTTGCGGAACCATTGCGAGGCGCTCTTGTAGTTCGCGCCCTTGCCGCCGCCGTCGGCGTCCAGGACGGCGAGATTGTGCATCGCCTTGGCATTGCCGCGCTCGGCGGCGACCACGTAGTAGCGGCGGGCGATGTCGGCGTCCTTCTTCACGCCGAGACCCTTCTCGTAGAAGGTGCCGAGACGGAAGACCGCCGGGATCAGCCCGGCCTGCGCCGCGCGGTCATACCACTTCGCGGCTTCCTCATAGTTCGCCGCGACACCCTTGCCCTCGGCAAAGCGCACGCCGACTTCGTAGGCGGCGGTCGGATCACCCTTCAGTGCGGCATTGCGCAGCGCCAGTCCGCCGATGGCATCGGGCAGCTTCTCGGAGGCGGGCACCTGCACCAAACCGAGCTTCTGGCCGTTGGCAGCGGTGGGGATCGTGCCGGTGACGTCAGTGGGGACGGCAGCGGGTAAGGTGGCTGGCTTTTCGACGTCCTGCGGGATCGCGAGCATCGCGATCGTCTCCGCTTCGCTCGGCATGGCCCGATTGTAGGACTGACGGTCGAGCGGCGTCGGCGAGGTCAACGACGGCGCGCTCTGGTCGGGCGTCGTCGGCCGCGGCGACAGGCTCGGCGAGGCCGACGGCATCTGCGCGCGCGGCGCCTCGCCCTGAGTCTCCATCGGCGAGATCGGCGGCGGCGTGCTGCCGCTGTCGAGCAGCGACATCGCGAATTTGAAGGTGCCGAGCACGATCACCACGACGCTTGCACCGACCAGGAGCGAACGGATCTTCGACCCGATGGTCGAGACCTCTTCGTCGCCCTCGGCGGTGAGAGCGAACGTCGGCTTGTCCTTGGGTTTGGCCTTGGGCTTGACAGCGTCGCTGGCGACGTCCTTGGGGAGGTCTTTCGGCGGCTCCTTGGCCTTGTCCTTCGGCTTGTCCTTCTTCGCCTTCTTGGCGTCCACAGGCTGTGCGGCCGCCGCGGCCTGCGCCGCGCGGCGCGCAGCCGCGATGAAGCTCGATGTCGACACCGGCTCCCGCTTGCCGGCGGGAAGCTCGCTCAGGGCATCCTCGGACGCGGCGATCCGCTCGGCGGGCGATGCGGTCCGGCCAGGCGGACGGGTGCCGGGTTCGAGCGGATGATCCGGTGGCAGCTCGGGGACGAAAACGGTCGGGCGGGGCGCCTGCGCTGCGTGCGGCTCCAGGATGTCGGCGATCGCCTTCGGCGGAATCGGCGGCGGCATGGCAGCCGATGGCGCCTGCGCGGCGTGGAAGTCGCGCGAGGCCGCTGCGAACGCCTGTTGACCCGCGGCCGGAGCGACAATCTGTCCCGCTGGCTCCTCGGCCGCCGGATTGGGCAGCTCCGGGCGGTAGGCAGGCTCTGGCTTGGCCGGCTCGGCATAGGCCTGGGGCGCTGTCGCGCGTGCGGCCGGCATCGGCGACTCGATTGGCGGCGCCAGCGGCGGCAGCGCGGCCGGCGGGCTCGCGGTGGCGCGCACATTGCGCAGGTCGCCTTCGATCATGGCGAGGCGGTCGACGACGTGCCCCAGCGTGTTGTGGACGGCCTCGAGCGAGTCCTGGGTGTTGCGGTCGGTCTCGGTCTGGCTGAAGCGGATGTCGGACAGCTCGCGCTTGACCATGTCGATCAGGCCGCCGTCCTGCGACGTTTCGCGCTGCGACCGGCTCTCCGCCAGCGCTGCGAAGGTCGCCTGCTGCCGTTCGAGATAGCGCAGGATGTCCTGCAGGCCATCCTCGACCCGGGTCATGTTGCCGCCGCGCGGGTCGTTGGCGGCTTCGAGCCGCTCCAGCAGGTAGCTGATCCGCTGTTCGAGATGCGTGATCGCCGATGAGCCGTCGCTGCCGACCTGCAGGCGGTCGATCCGGTCGGACAGGCCGCGCAGCGCGTCCTCGATCTGGGCGGTGTTGTCGGGCGCGGCCGCCGGCGGCTCGCGGCTCTCCAGGGTCGAGGTCAGCGCGGCGATGCGCTGTTCGAGCGCCGCAAACGACTCGTGGAACGAGTCGTGATTGTCGCGCGCCTGCGTGACCTGGTCGACCTTCGACGACAGCTGGCGGAGATCGTCCGACAGCCGTTCCAGCGCGTCGTTGGAGGCGACATTGGCGACGATCGCACGCAGCGCCGCGATGGCGCTTTCGAGCTGCTGCACGGTGCCGGGGTCGTCATTGGCGCGCAGGATCAGGTCGAGCTTGGCGCCGAGATTGCGGATCGCCTCGTCATAGACGGCGAGCTGCTCGGCAGGCTTCAGCGAGCCGACGACCTCGCGGATGTCGGTCAGCGCGCGCTCGATGCCGGCCAGAGCCTGGCCGTCGACGCCGGTGTTGCGGTTCTCGTCGATGCGGCGCGACAGCGAGCGGATCTCGTTCTCGATCGACTCGATCGCGCGGCGCGGCATCGCCTCGGTAATGGCGTGACGGATCTCGGAGAGCTCGTTGCGGAAGCCGGCGATCGACTGCTCGATGCCGTCCTCGGGGCGATGCAGCGCCTCGATCTGGCTCGTGATCTTCAGCAGATGGCGTTCGAGCAGCGAGAAATCGGGAGTGGGTGCCGCCGGTTGCGGCGGCGTCAGCGGCGCGCTGATCGGGGTCATCAGCGGCGCTGCTGCGGATGCCATGGCAGGCGCGGTCGGCGGCGCCTGGTGCGGCGGCAGCGGGCGCGCATTGTCGAGCTCGCTCTGGCGGGCGCTGATTTCGGCGACGGCCACGTCGAACGAGCCTGCGCTGAGCGCCTGGGCCGGCCGGTAGAGCTGTGCGGCGGCGCGCTCGACGCCGTCAGGACCACGATAGCGGTCCTCGGTGTCCGGCTTGCGCAGCGGCGTCGAGATCTGTGACAGGCGGGCGTCGAGCCGCGAGATCGCGTCGTTGAGCTGGCGCGCGACGCCCTGCTCGTCGCGCGGCGCATCCTTGCGCGCGACGGGGCGCGACATCTGCTCGATCTGCCGTGCGATGGAGTCGAGCCGCTGATGGATGTCGGTCACCTCGCGGGCATCGCGGCTGACGGTCGGCGTGCTGCGTGGCGCGGGGCTGCCGCGGAAATCGGGCGGGGCCGATGCGCCGAGCGTGGAGTTGATCCAGTCGTTCAGCGTCATGCCGGCGCGTTGCGCCGCGGCCTCGGCCCTTTCACGGACGGACGGGTCGATGCCTTCATTACTCCACGGTACGCGCGAATTCATGTCTCGTCCGGTTCCGCTTCCAGCGCTCCACCAAGCGCCTCCAGCCTCCCCACGCGTCCCGGACATGAACATGAACGGGTCCGCGCAGATCGTCTGCTCCAGGTCCCGACTTTTGACTTTTACGGTAAATAACGCGTTAAGTTTACCGCCGGCGCGGTCAGAAGTTTTGCGCTGTCAAACGGCGCGTATCAGCCGGCATTTTCGCGTGATGATGGATCGAGCGGCCGCACGCTGCTCGCGCCGGATATCGTCGACAGCGCGGTGATCGCCTCTTCGCACCATTCCGCCACCATGCGCTCGTGGCGCAGTCCGAGCCGCAGGTTGAGAAGCTTGCCCATATCGGCAGGGGCGACGCTGCCATCAGCGTAATGCTTCTTGAGGATGCGGTCGTAGCGCTCGGCACGGTCGCGATGATGTTCCAGCCGCGCCATCAGGTCGGCCCGGATCGGCCCGATGTCGGCGGCGCCCAGCGCATAGAGCCGGACGAGAAGATCGTCCTTCGTGGAAGCCGGTGTGCTCGGCCGCGCCGCCCAGCTGCGGAACGCCGCGCGGCCCTCGGGGGTCAACGTGTAGACCAGCTTGTTGGGCTTGCCGGTCTGCACCACCTCGCGACCCTGGATGTAGCCGCGGTCGCGCAGCCGCGACAGCTCGCGATAGATCTGCTGGTGGTCCGTCTTCCAGAAGAAGCCGATCGAGGAGTCGAACGTCTTGGCGAGCTCGTAGCCCGTCATCGGATGTTCGGTAAGGCAGGCGAGGATGGCGTCGCCGAGGGCCATGGCCGGAAACTGCTCCCGTTTTTCTGATCGTGTTCTGCCCCGCTCCACGCTTGACATTATGCACACTGGCGCATATGCGTCAATGTGCATATGGGGTGGTTGTGGTGCTGGCCTGTTCCGCCCCGAGGAGACGCCCAATGACAATGACCGGCCTCGATGGATGGTACGGCTATATGAGGTCTCACGATCTCGGCGCTTTGCGGGAGCTGCTGCACCCGGACGCCGTATTCGAAAGTCCCGTCGTGCATACGCCGCAGCGTGGCCGCGACATCACCTTCAAATATCTCGCAAGTGCCGAGAAAGTCCTGGGCGGTCCCGGATTCAAGTATGTCGGGGAGTGGCGTAACGCCACGGGCGCCGTGCTCGAATTCGAGAACGAGATCGAAGGCATCAAGCTCAACGGCGTCGACATCATCAGCTTCGACGACGCCGGTCTGATCACCCATTTCAAGGTCATGGTGCGCCCGCTCAAGGCGATCAACCTGCTGCACCGCCTGATGGGCGAACAGCTCGCCGCGATGAGCAAGCCGTCGTGACGTGACCGACGGCCGCAACGTGACGGCTGCCGCAAGTGCCTCAAACCCGCTACAGTCCGCGGCCTGCATTGTCTGCCGCGTCCGTGGAAATCCCAGTCTGAAACTTCAGCCTTCCTGCCGGAGACGCCGATGCCGATCTACAAAGCCCCCGTGGAAGATGTCACCTTCCTGCTCAACGACGTGTTCCAGATCGACCGCTACGACAATCTGCCGGGCTTCTCCGATGCCTCGGCCGATGTCCGCGAGGCGATCCTCGGCGAAGCCGCCAAGCTCGCCGAAGAGGTTCTGCACCCGCTGAATCGCGTGGGCGATCTCGAGGGCTGCAAGCGCCATGACGACGGCAGCGTGACAACGCCGAAGGGCTTCAAGGACGCCTACAAGCAGATCGTCGAGGGCGGCTGGCTCGGCCTGTCGGCACCGACCGAATATGGCGGCCAGGGCCTGCCGGTGACGCTCAGCCAGACCGTCAACGAGTTCCAGTGCTCCGCCAACATGGCCTTTTCCATGTATGGCGGCCTTACGATGGGCGCGACGGCGGCGCTCATCGTGCACGGCAATGAGGAGCAGAAGAAGACCTACGTGCCGAAGATGGTCGCCGGCGAATGGACCGGCACCATGAACCTGACCGAGCCGCATTGCGGCACCGATCTCGGTCTCTTGCGCACCAAGGCGGTGCGCCAGGCCGACGGCAGCTTCAAGATCTCCGGCACCAAGATCTTCATCTCCGCGGGCGAGCATGACCTCGCGGACAACATCATCCACCTCGTGCTCGCCCGCATCGAGGGTGCGCCGGCCGGCATCAAGGGCGTGTCGCTGTTCGTGGTGCCGAAGTTCATGGTCAACGCCGACGGCTCGGTCGGTGCGCGCAATGGCGTCAGCTGCGGCTCGATCGAGCACAAGATGGGCATCCACGGCAACTCGACCTGCGTGATGAACTACGACAACGCCACCGGCTGGCTGATCGGCGAAGAGAACAAGGGCATGCAGGGCATGTTCGTGATGATGAACGAGGCCCGGCTCGGCGTCGCCGTGCAGGGTCTCGCGCAGTCCGAGGTCGCCTATCAGAACGCGGTGGCCTATGCGCGCGAGCGCATCCAGGGCCGCTCGCTGACCGGCGCCAAGGCGCCGGACAAGGCCGCCGATCCGATCATCGTGCATCCCGACGTGCGCCGCACCCTGCTGTCGATCCGCGCCTTCAACGAGGCCGCGCGCGCGATGGTGGTGTGGACCTCGCTGAAGAGCGACGTCGCGCACCGCTCGGCTGACCCGAAGGACCGCCAGGCGGCCGACGACCACATGGGCCTGATGACGCCGGTCATGAAGGGCTACATGACCGACATGGGCTTCGCCAACGCCGTCCAGGCGCAGCAGATGTATGGCGGCCACGGCTACATCGCCGAGCACGGCATGGAGCAGTTCGTGCGCGATGCCCGTATCGCCATGATCTACGAAGGCGCCAACGGCATCCAGGCGCTGGACCTCGTCGGCCGCAAGCTGCCGCGCGACGGCGGCCGTGCGGTGATGGCGTTCTTCAACGAGGTCGGGACCTTCGCCAAGGAGCAGGGCGGCAATGACGCGATGAAGCCGTTCGTAGCTCCCTTGTCGACCGCGCTCGGCCATCTGCAGCAGGCCACGACCTGGCTGATGCAGAACGCGATGACCAAGCCGGACAATGCCGGCGCCGCCGCGACCGACTACATGCATCTCTTTGCGCTGGTCACCTTCGGCTACATGTGGGCGAAGATGGCCAAGGTCGCGCAGGACAAGATTGCGGCCGGTGACAGCTCGACCTATCTCACCACCAAGCTGGTGACGGGGCGCTTCTTCATGGAGCGCGTGCTGCCAGAGACGGCGGCGCATCTCGCCCGCCTCCAGGCCGGCTGCGCGACCGTGATGGAATTGCCGGCGGAAGCCTTCTGAGGATCAGACGAGAGCCGGTGCGCGCCGCGCGCCGGCTCCGTCGTCAATGCCAACAACAAATCTGACCAGATGAGGAGGGCGTGATGCCTGAGGCCTTTATCTACGACCACGTACGGACTCCCCGCGGCCGCGGCAAGGCCGACGGCAGCCTGCATGAGGTGACCGCGCTCGCGCTCGCCACCGTGCCGCTGAAGGCGCTGAAGGACCGCAACAACATCCCTGAGGACGCGGTCGACGACGTCGTGCTCGGCGTGGTCGATCCGGTCGGCGAGGCCGGCTCCGACATCGCGCGCTTCGCCGCGCTGAATGCGGGTCTCGGCGATGCCGTTCCGGGCATTCAGATCAGCCGCTTCTGCGCCTCCGGCCTTGACGCCGTGAACTTCGCCGCGGCGCAGATCATGAGCGGCCAGCATGAGCTGGTCATCGGCGGCGGTGCGGAATCGATGAGCCGCGTCGGCATCGGTGCTTCCGGCGGTGCCTGGCCGATGGATCCGTCGATGGCGGTGCCCGCCTACTTCATGCCGCAGGGCGTCTCGGCGGACCTGATCGCGACCAAATACGGCTTCTCGCGCGACGACGTCGACGCCTATGCGGTCCAGAGCCAGCAGCGCGCCGCGAAGTCCTGGGAGGAAGGCCGCTTCGACAAGTCGGTTGTGCCGGTCAAGGACATCAACGGCCTGACCATCCTCGCCAAGGACGAGCACATGCGTCCGTCGACGACGATGCAGTCGCTGGCGCAGTTGCAGCCGTCGTTCGTGCAGATGGCGCAGATGGGCGGCTTCGACGCAGTGGCGATCCAGTCGCATCCGGAGATCGAGCGCGTCAACTACGTGCATCACGCCGGCAACTCCTCCGGCATCGTCGACGGCGCAGGTGCGGTGCTGCTCGGCAGCAAGGAGGCAGGCGCGAAGTATGGCATGAAGCCGCGCGCGAAAATCCGCGCCTTCGCCAATATCGGCTCGGAGCCCGCGATGATGCTGACCGGTCCGGTCGACGTCACCGAGAAGCTGTTCGAGCGCTCCGGCATGAAGAAGTCGGACATCGACCTGTTCGAGCTCAACGAAGCCTTCGCCTCGGTCGTGCTGCGTTACATGCAGGCGTTCGAGATCGACAAGGACAAGATCAACGTCAATGGCGGCGCGATTGCGCTCGGCCATCCCCTGGGCGCCACCGGCGCGATGATCCTGGGCACCGTGCTCGACGAGCTCGAGCGCACCGGCAAGGCGACCGCGCTGGTGACGCTGTGCATCGGCGGCGGCATGGGCACCGCGACCATCATCGAGCGGGTGTGACAACCGTAGGGCGGGTTAGCCGGAGGCGTAACCCGCCGTGTTGCGAGAGGCGGTGGGTTACGCTGCGCTAACCCACCCTACGATCGACGAATACAGGACAACGCCGCGCCGACCGGCTGCTGGCACCGAGGGAGATCCATATGGCCTTCAAGAACTTCAAGCTCGAAACCGATGCCGACGGCATTGCGCTGATCACCTGGGACATTCCGGGCCGTTCGATGAACGTGCTGGACGAGACCTCGACCAACGAGCTCGAGGCCATCGTCAAGCAGACCACCGCCGACGCCGCCATCAAGGGCGTCGTCATCACCTCGGCCAAGGAGGCGTTCTGCGCCGGCGCCGATCTGTCCATGCTCGAAGGCATGAACCGCATCTATGCGGATGTGCTGAAGAGCAAGGGTGAGGAAGCCGCCAACCAGATGCTGTTCGACACCAGCCGGCGCTTCTCGCAGATCAACCGCTCGATGGAGACCTCGGGCAAGCCGTGGGTCGCCGCGATCAACGGCCTCGCGCTCGGCGGCGGCTTCGAGATCACCCTGTCGTGCCACTACCGCGTCGCGGCCGAGAACCCGAAGACCCGCCTCGGCCTGCCCGAGATCAAGGTCGGCCTGTTCCCCGGCGCCGGCGGCACCCAGCGCGTGCCGCGCATCGTGCAGCCGCAGGACGCCATGAACCTGCTGCTGAAGGGCGAAGCGCTGACGCTGGACAAAGCCAAGGCGCTCAAGCTGGTCGATGCGATCGTGCCGGCCGCGGATCTCATCAAGGCGGCCAAGGACTGGATCAAGGGTGGCGGCAAGGCGGTTCAGCCGTGGGACGAGAAGGGCTTCAAGCTGCCCGGCGGCCCGGTGTTCTCGAAGAACGGCATGATGATGTTCCCGGCCGGCAACGCCATCTATCGCCGCGAGACCTACGACAACTATCCGGCCGCGCGCGCCATCATGAGCTGCGTGTATGAGGGCCTGCAGTTGCCGATCGACGCCGCGTTGCGGGTCGAGTCGCGCTACTTCACCAAGATCCTGCGCTCCAAGGAAGCGGCGGCGATGATCCGCAGCCTGTTCCTGTCGATGCAGGAATTGAACAAGGGCGCGCGTCGTCCGGCCGACGTGCCCGCGACCAAGCTGAAGAAGATCGCCGTCATCGGCGCCGGCTTCATGGGCGCGTCCGTCGGCTATGTCTCGGCGCGCGGCGGCCTCGAGGTGGTGCTGATCGATCGCGACCAGGAGAGTGCCGACAAGGGCAAGGCCCACGCGCAGAGCGTGATCGATGGCCTCGTCAAGAAGGGCCGCGCCAAGCCGGGCGAGGCCGAGGCGATCATGGGCCGCATCACCGCCACCGCCGACTACGCCGCGCTGAAGGATTGCGATCTCGTCATCGAGGCCGTATTCGAGGACCGCAAGGTCAAGGCCGAGACCTATGCCAAGGCGCAACAGCACCTGAAGGACGGCGCGATCTTCGCGTCGAACACCTCGACTTTGCCGATCACCTCGCTGGCCGAGGAGTTCAAGGACCAGGGCCGCTTCATCGGCATCCACTTCTTCTCGCCGGTCGAGAAGATGATGCTGGTCGAGATCATCATGGGCAAGGCCACCGGCGACGTAGCGCTGGCGACCGCGCTGGACTATGTCCGCACCATCGGCAAGACCCCGATCGTCGTCAACGACTCCCGCGGCTTCTTCGCCAACCGCTGCGTGATGCGCTACATCGCCGAGGGCAACGAGATGTTCCTCGAAGGCGTGCCGCCGGCGATGATCGAGAACGCGGCCAAGATGGCCGGCATGCCGGTCGGCCCGCTGTCGCTGTCGGACGAGGTCGCGCTCGATCTCGGCCTGAAGATCATGAAGGCGACCGAGCACGATCTCGGCCCCAACGCGATCAACCAGGACCACAAGAAGCTGATGGTCGAGCTGGTCGAGAAGCAGGGCCGCTTCGGCCGCAAGAACGCCAAGGGCTTCTATGACTATCCCGAGAAGGGCAAGGGTCAGAAGAGCCTGTGGCCGGATCTGGCCAAGCTGCAGCCGAAGCATCTCGATCCGGATACGCTGGATGTCGAGGAGCTGAAGCAGCGCTTCCTGGTGGTGCAGGCGGTCGAAGCCGCGCGCACGGTCGAGGACCACGTCATCACCGACGTGCGCGAGGCCGATGTCGGCTCGATCCTCGGCTTCGGCTTCGCGCCGTTCACCGGCGGCACGCTGTCCTACATCGACTTCATGGGCACCAAGAAGTTCGTCGAGCTGTGCCACACCTTCACGGCGAAGTACGGCTCGCGCTTCGCGCCGCCGAAGCTCCTGGAGGAGATGGCCGCTAAGGGCGAAACCTTCTACGGCCGCTTCCCGCCGAAGAAGGCGGCGGCTTAGTCCTGTTGTGAGTTAGCACGGAGCCGGCCTCGCCCGATCTCCGTTCCCTCCCCCCTTGTGGGGGAGGGTTAGGGAGGGGGGTAGCCACAGGCGACGGTGTCCGTGGCTACCCCCCTCTCTATCTCTCCCCCACAAGGGGGGAGAGAACCTACTGCCCGGGTGGCAGCAGAGAGCTCTTTCAACAGCGAGCTCACCCCGCCTTCATCAGCCCTTCCTTGGTCAGCGCTTCCTGCACCTTGGGGCGGGCCGCGACGCGGTTCTTGTAGGCCACGAGATTCGGCATCGCCGACAGGTCGAACTTCATCCGGTCGGCCCAGGTCAGGATGGTGAACAGATAACCGTCGGCCACCGTGAACTGGCTGCCCATCAGGTAGTCGCGGCCGGCGAGCTGGCCGTCGATGTACTTGAACTTGCCCATCACCCGGTCCTTGAAGAACGCCTTGGCCTCGTCGGCGAGCACGGGAGAGAACATCGGGCCGAAGTTCTTGTGCAGCTCGGAGGTGATGAAGTTCAGCCACTCCAGCAGCTTGTAGCGCTCGCCGCTGTCGCGCGCCGGCGCCAATCCCTTGTCCTTGGCCTGGTCGGCGATCATCTGGACGATGACCGGTCCCTCGGTCACGATTTCGCCGCTCGGCAGCCCCAGGGCCGGCACCTGGCCCTTCGGATTGACCTTGAGATAATCGTCGCCATTTTCCAGGGTCTTGGCGCGCAGATCGACCTTGACCAGATCATAGGGCAGGCCGGCCTCGAGCAGGGCGATATGGGGCGAGAGCGAGCAGGCGCCGGGTGAATAATAAAGCTTCATCTTGTATTCCCTCCGTGAGACCTTTTCTTCGTGGAACCGGTCGGGGCGCCACATCCGCCTTTACATGCAGATGCATGGAATAGTCAAGATTGATGCAGCTGCATCGAATGCGCTAGACTGCGCATCTGAGGATACGAGCCGGCCCATGAAACGCAAACCATCGACCGAGGCGACCGCCGCCTGGATCCGCCTGATGCGGGTCCAGAGCCGGGTGCTGGACTGCGTCGAGCAGGAGCTGAAGAAGGCCGGGTTCCCGCCGCTCGCATGGTATGATGCGCTTCTCGAACTGTCGCGCGCGCCCTCCGGCGAGCTGCGTCCGGTCGAGCTGGAGCGGCAGATGCTGATCCCGCAATATTCCACCTCCCGGCTGATCGACCGTCTGGTCGACGAAGGTCTGGTCGTCCGGCGCGAATGCAAGATGGACAAGCGCGGCCAGTTCGTCGAGATCACCGAGGCCGGGCGCGAGCTGCAGAAGCGGATGTGGTCGGCCTATTCGGCCGCGATCGAGAAGCATGTCGGCTCCAAGCTGTCGGATACCGACGCCGCAAAGCTCTGCATGCTGCTGGATCGCCTCGGCTGCTCCTGTGGTCAGGCCGCTCCGTTGGCGGCCGGAGAGGGCGCAGCGATCCGATGAAGCATCCGTTCCCATTCACATCCGCGGCCCCCTGGGGTCCGCGGCCCTTCCTGTCACCACGCGCGACCCTCGAAGCGCTTCTGAACCGAGACTCCCATGGCGCGTGACCAGATCGATATGACCCCGCTGCAGTCGCGCGACGAGCTCGTGGCCTGGCTGGCCGCCGGCGTGAAGCCGCCGTCCGCCTTCCGCATCGGCACCGAGCACGAGAAGACGCCGTTCACGCTCGACGGTCACCGCCCGGTCCCCTACGAGGGTGCGCGCGGCATCGGCGCGCTGCTCGAAGGCATGAAGCTCTTGCTCGGCTGGGAGCCGATCATGGAGCGCGGCAACATCATCGGGCTCTATGACGTCACCGGCGGCGGCGCCATTTCGCTGGAGCCCGGCGGCCAGTTCGAGCTGTCCGGCGCGCCGGTCGAGACCGTGCACCAGACGCATGCGGAGCTGATGGCGCATCTGGCGCAGGTGCGCGAGATCGCGACCCCGCTCGGTATCGGCTTTCTCGGCCTCGGCATGACGCCGTCCTGGTCGCGCGCCGAAATTCCGATGATGCCCAAGGGCCGCTACAAGATCATGACCAGCTACATGCCGAAGGTCGGCAGGTATGGCCTCGACATGATGTACCGGACCTGCACAGTGCAGACCAATCTCGACTTCTCCTCCGAAGCCGACATGGTCAGGAAGCTCAGGGTCTCGGTGGCGCTGCAGCCGATCGCAACCGCGCTGTTCGCCAATTCGCCGTTCACCGAGGGCAAGCCGAATGGCTACCTCACGTTCCGCTCCGAGATCTGGCGCGACACCGACAATCAGCGCTCGGGCATGATCCCGTGGGCGTTCGAGGACGGCATGGGCTTCGAGCGCTGGGTCGACTACGCGCTCGATGTTCCGATGTATTTCGTGAAACGCGAGGAGACCTATATCGACGTTTCCGGCACTTCGTTCCGCGACTTCTTCGCCGGCAAGAATCCGGCGATGCCGGGCGAGCGGCCGACGCTGTCGGATTGGGCCAATCACCTCTCGACGATCTTCCCCGAGGTGCGTCTGAAGCGCTACCTGGAAATGCGCGGTGCCGACGGTGTGCCATGGGGCCGGCTACCGGCGCTGCCGGCGTTCTGGGTCGGCCTGCTCTACGACGATGTCAGCCTCGATGCGGCCTGGGACCTCGTCAAGGACTGGACCGCGTTCGAGCGCCAGAACCTGCGCGACGACGTGCCGCGCCTCGGCTTCAAGACGCGCATCCGCAATCGCTACGTGTTCGAGGTGGCGAAGGAGTGCCTGACGCTCGCCCATCACGGCCTGCGCCGCCGCAACCGCGTCGATCAGAATGGCCGCGACGAGAGCCGCTATCTCGAGCCGCTCGATCAGATCATCGATTGCGGCCGCTCGCCGGCGGAGGAGATGCTGGAGAAGTTCGACGGCCCGTGGGGCGGCTCGGTCGAGCCGGCCTACGACGAATATGCGTTCTGATCGGAACGGCCGTCCCTGCAGCCGTCGCAGGTTCGCTGCGTCGCCTGTTCCACGTTGAGGCGGTTGGCGGCTCGGGTCCCCTGTTCTCTGTTGCGATTTGTGTCTCAGGATCGATTCAGCGCCTGGGCGCCGCTGCTTTGCCTTCCGCAGCTCCCCCAGTCCGGGCCGTTCATCCGCCATACAGGTTCGTGGCGATCAAATGACTGCCTAAAAACTCGCAAGAAAACTCGAACATTAACAATGGGTCGGATGGTTCAGCGGCGGCGCGTGGGGCGCTTCATCGGGGCATGGCTGAGGGCACTGGCGTGCCTGTTCGTGGCTGCCTGCCTGACGCCGGCTTCAGCCCAGACCTATTCCGATCGCCCCGGCGGCGACTACATGAGCGCGCCGATCGCCTCCGGCGACCCGGCCGATTGCGCGCTGCTGTGCGAGCACGACCGGCGCTGCCGCGCCTGGAGCTTCAGTTATCCGACCGTGATGGAAGCGGGTGCGGTGTGCTGGCTGAAGAACAGCGTGCCGTCGCGGGTGCCGGACAATTGCTGCGTTTCCGGCGTGCGCGGCGCTGGTGTCGTCGAGATCCGCAACGATGCGGTCGAGACGTCGATCGACCGTCCCGGCGGCGACTACCGCAGCTTCGACATCAAGACCACTGATCTGAAGGGCGGCGACAAGGCCGAGAAGGCCGCCGACAAGGGCGACAAGAGCAGCGGCGACAAGGCGGCGGACAAGAAGGAAGAAAAGGCCGCCGACGCCGAGGAGATCTGCAAGGCCGCCTGCACCGGCGACAACAAGTGCCGCGCCTGGACCTTCGCCCGACCCGGCTATGCCGGCAAGGAGGCGCATTGCTTCCTGAAGAAGGAAATCAAGCCGCCGCGGCGCAAGGCGGGCTTCACGTCGGGCGTCGTTCGCTGACCTGGCAAACGTCCGGCCCGCAGATTTTCTGCATCGTCGGGTAACATTGCATCCGTCTCCTGCGTATTGAACGACGGCACCGGACGGCTTTCGCCGCCGGCTGCCTGTCGCAACGCAGAGATCGGGTGTGTCATGACGTTTTCGCGCAGGTTCTTCGTCACCGCAGCAGTCGCTGCCACGTTTGCTTTCGCGGGGCTGAAGGCGGCCTCCGCCATCGAGACCGCCTATTCGGACGCCGCCTTCAAGGCTGCTCAAGCGGCTGGGCAGCCGATCCTGATCGAGATCCATGCCGGATGGTGCCCGACCTGCAAGGCGCAGAAGCCGATCATCGACAAGCTCGCGGCAGAACCCAAATTCAAGGACCTCAAGATTTTCCGCGTCGACTTCGACGACATGAAGCCGGTGGTGAAAGCGTTCGGCGCGCAGATGCAGTCGACCCTGATCACCTTCAAGGGAACCACCGAGACCGGACGTTCGGTCGGCGACACCAAGGAAGCCTCGATCGCGGCGCTGCTCGACAAGAGCCTGTAGCGCATCATGCTCGCGCTGCTGCTGGCCTTCGTGGCCGGCCTGCTCTCGATCCTGTCGCCCTGCGTGCTGCCGCTGGTGCCGATCGTGCTCGGCGCGGCGGCCTCCGCGCATCCGCGCGGTGCGCTGGCGCTCGCGGCCGGCCTTGCGCTGTCCTTCACCGGTATCGGCCTGTTCATCGCGCTCGCAGGTAACGGCCTCGGCCTCGATGCCGGCGCGTTCCGTCTTGTCGCAGCGATCATCATGCTGGCGATCGGCGTCGTGCTGCTGGTGCCGTCCTGGCAGGCGCAACTCGCCGTCGCAGGTGGACCGGTGCAGCGCTGGGCCGACTGGCATTCCCAGGGCTTCGCAACGTCGGGCGCCGGCGGCCAGTTCATGATCGGGCTGCTGCTCGGCGCGGTGTGGTCGCCCTGTGTCGGTCCGACCTTGGGCGCGGCGTCGCTGCTGGCCTCGCAGGGACGCGACCTCGTGATGGTGAGCCTGACCATGCTGGCCTTCGGCCTCGGCGCCGGCCTGCCGCTGGTCGTGCTCGGGGTGCTGTCGCGAACGACCATGGTACGCCTGCGCGCGCGGCTGCTGTCGGCCGGCAAGCTCGGCAAGATGCTGATGGGGGCGGCCTTCGTCGTCGTCGCGGTCGCGATCCTCAGCGGCGTCGACAAGCAGCTCGAGGCGTGGCTGGTCGCCGTCTCGCCGGCGTGGCTGACGGAGCTGACGACGTCGATCTAACGTCCGAGCTGCATAGGCGGACCCACAACTCAGTGTCATTCCGGGGCGTGGCTCCGCGCGCCCCGGAATGAGCTGTTGCTATCCGCGCGGATCATTCCTCAGGAGCGATCACCGTGATCTCCGGCCACAGTGCCTTCCAGCGCGCCGCCTTGGCCGTGTAGTTCGTCACCGAGAAATTGGCCGTATAGTTCGGACGCACGATCATCTGGGCGATGTCGTCGAGGCCCTTGGGGGCATAGAGCTCGTAGCCGCCAGAAGCCGGTCGGATGCCGACCTGCGTGTTCACGGTGAGGAAGCGATCGATGCCGTCGGTGGACCGTGTCACGGCAGGGTAGGGCCGGCCGTGCTTGGTCGGATACCAGAGATGCACGCGCGCCTGATTGCGGACTTCGACTTTGGCATCGACCCGATCGAGACAGGATGCCATGCGCCGGATCACGGCATCCTCGGCATCCCACGACGTGTCGGGATCGAAGTAGAAGATATCGTAGTCGTTGATGCCGTGATCGACCGGGCGGCCGGTGCGCACGTTCCAGACCGTCTGGGTCAGGCAGCCGGCGACGATCCACGCATCAGGCAGCGTCGTCACGCGCAGCATATCCAGGATCGCCGTGTTGACGGGATTGCGGAGCGCTGACGCGACGAAGTCCTCTTCGGTCATGCCCGTGGATAGCATGCAAATGGCATCCGATCATGCGGACATTGCTGCACCCACCGCACCGGATGCGGGAAAAAGCCGAGCGCTCAACCGCAATCGAACGCGGCGACGGCTTTCCGGGACGCCAGTGCCCGCCACTGCCGCCGCAGCAGCGGCGCGACGTCAGCGGCTCTCGCCTCGGACAGCCGCAGCAGCACGATTGGATAATCGCGGTAGTGATCAGTGAAATAGAACAGCTTCGGCCGGCTTTCCACCAGCATCGCGCGTTCGTCCGGCGGCACGCCCGGAAGGACGAGACTGTCCCCGTCCTCCTTCAGGCGCGCCAGCATCTTGTTGCGCACCTTCAGCGCTGACGTCCCATAGGACGTGCCGTCCTCGACCTCCGGCCATGCCAGCGCGAGCGCCCTGACATCGTCGAAGGTCATCGGCGTTCGTTCAACGCACCGCGGTGAAGAAGCGATCCAGCCGGAAGCCGGACAGCCAGGCCCAGACCGGCTGGTTCTTGTAGCCAAGGTCCCAGGAGCCGACCACGGCATCGGCGCGGCCGACGAGATTGTCGATCGGCAGCAGGCCGACGCCGCCATCGCGCAAGGCCACGCGGCTGTCGGCGGAGTTGTCGCGGTTATCGCCGAGCACGAACAGCTTGCCGGGCGGCACCGTCACCTCCGGCGTGTTGTCGAGACGGCCGTTGTCGCGCATCTTGAAGATCAGGTGCGAGACGCCGTTCGGCAGCGTCTCGACGTAGCGATAGGCCGGATCGTTGCGGCCGGTGTCGTCCTCGGCATCGCCGATGCCGTCCGGCTTCAGCGCGGCCGCCTGGCCGTTGATGTAGAGCTGACCCTGGCGCATCTGGATGCGGTCGCCGGGCAGGCCGACGACGCGCTTGACCCAGGCCTGCGAGGTGTCGCCCGGCCAGCGGAACACGACGACGTCGCCGCGCTTCGGCGTCTCGCCGAACAGGCGGCCGGTCTCCGGCAGCGTGATCTGCATCGGCAGCGACGAGGTGCCGTAGCCGTAGGGGAATTTGGAGGCGAGCAGGGCGTCGCCGATCATCAGGGTCGGCTCCATCGAGCCCGACGGCACGTAGAACGGCTCGGCGATCGCGCCCTTGGCGACGAACACCACCATGACGACCGCGACGAGCTGCGCGAGCTGGCCGCCCCAGGTGCTTTCCTTGCGGACGGCGCCCGTGCGCGGGGCCTTGGTGCTGGTCTTGTCCGTGGACATCTTCTCAAGGCTCATCGGCCCGTGCCTCCGACCGTAATGCGATCCATGCGAAGCGTCGGCTGGCCGACGCCGACCGGCACGCCCTGGCCGTTCTTGCCGCAGGTGCCGATGCCGGTGTCCAGCGACAGATCGTTGCCGATCATGCTGATGCGGTTGAGGTCGGTCGGACCGTTGCCGATCAGCATCGCGCCCTTCACCGGCGCGCCGACCTTGCCGTTCTCGATCCTGTAGGCCTCGGTGCACTGGAAGACATATTTGCCCGAGGTGATGTCGACCTGGCCGCCGCCGAAATTGACGGCGTAAATGCCGTTCTTGACGGAGGCGATGATCTCGGCCGGATCGCGCTCGCCGGCCAGCATGTAGGTGTTGGTCATGCGCGGCATCGGCACGTGTGCGTAGCCCTGGCGGCGGCCGTTGCCGGTCGGCGCCATGTTCATCAGCCGGGCGTTCTGGCGGTCCTGCATGTAGCCGACCAGGATGCCGTCCTCGATCAGCACGGTGCGGCTGGTCGGCGTGCCCTCGTCGTCGATCGACAGCGAGCCGCGGCGCGAGGCCATGGTGCCGTCATCGACCACGGTGACGCCCTTGGCGGCGACCGGCTTGCCCAGCAGCCCGGCGAAGGCGGAGGTCTTCTTGCGGTTGAAGTCGCCCTCGAGGCCGTGGCCGACCGCCTCGTGCAGCATCACGCCGGGCCAGCCGGCGCCGAGCACGACGTCCATCTCGCCGGCGGGGGCGGGCACGGATTCGAGGTTGACCAGCGCCTCGCGCAGCGCGCCGTCGGCGGCCTCGCGCCAGGCCTTGGTCTCGATGAAGCGGGCATAGGCCTCGCGGCCGCCATAGCCCTTGCTGCCGCTCTCCTGGCGGTCGCCCTGGCCGGCGACGACGGAAACATTGACGCGCACCAGCGGGCGGATGTCGCGATAGCTCTCGCCGTCGGGACGCAGGATCTCCACGACCTGCCAGGTCGCGCCGAGGCTCACGGTCACTTGGCGCACGCGCGGATCCTTGTCGCGCAAATACGCGTCGATCTCGCCGAGCAGCTTGACCTTGCTTTCGAACCCCGGGGCGTCCAGCGGATTGTCGTCGCCATAGAGCCGGACGTTGGTGTGCGGCGGCGCGCTCGCGAACGTGCCGGAATAGCCGCCGCGCACGGCGCTGACGGCATCGGCCGCGCGCATCAGGGCCGGCAGCGAGACGTCGGAGGAATGGGCATAGCCGACTGCATCGTCCTTCACCGCGCGCAGGCCAAAACCCTGGCTGGTGTCGTAGGTCGCCTGCTTCAGCCGGCCATTGTCGAAGGTCAGTGCCTCGGTCTGGCTGTATTCGAAGAACAATTCGCCGTCATCGGCGCCGGCCAGGCCACGCCCGACCTCGCTCCGGACCGCATCACGGTCCAGGTTGGCGCGCTCGAGCAGGGAGGTGGTGGGAGCAGTCATGTGTCAATCCGTTGTCGGAGCGTTCATTCCAAGATAGTTGTTTTGACGCCGGGGCGCGAGGGGCTGGATGATTACCGAACTGACATGGTTGAGATCGTTCCCATCACGTCCGCTCACATCGAGAGCTTCCACCGCACGCTCGATTACGTCGCGCGCGAACGGCGCTATCTGTCGTTCGTGCAGGCGCCGCCGCTCGAGTCGACGCGCGCCTTCATTCTGAACAACATCCACGAGGGATATCCGCAATTCGTCGCTCTCTCGGCCGGGGAGGTGGTGGGCTGGTGCGATGTGACGCCCAAATCAGGGCCAATCGATGCCCGGATCGGGGTGCTCGGCATGGGCCTAATGCCGCAGTTCCGGCACCAGGGCCTGGGCCGACGACTGATGGCGGCGGCGCTCGAGGCGGCGCGGGTGGCCGGCTTCTCGCGCGTCGAGCTCACCGTTTACCGCAGCAACACCAACGCCATCAGGCTGTACCAGCAGGCCGGATTCCTGCTCAAGGCGGTGCAGCCGCGGGAGCCCGGCGATGACGGGTTCGACAAGACCCTGCTGGTGATGGCGCTGGCGCTCGACGCACCACGCTGAGATCGCGTCACACCGTCTCACGGCCCGATCACGGCATCGTGCGAATTCCGTCAATCGCAGCCGACGTCAGGGCAGCTTGTCGAAGCCCTCGGCGAGGCCGTTGAGGCTCAGCGGGAAGCCGATGCCTTCCTCCGGCGTCTCGAAGATGATGAAGGTCGCGGTCTTCGCCGTCTTGAGCTGGCCGAGCAGCTTGTCCTCCAGCACCACCTCGGCGACGCAACCATTGGGCAGACAGCGCACGAAGCCGGCGCGGCCGACGTCCTGGTTGTCGAGCTTCAGGCCGAGGCCGGACGGCAGCAGCACGCCGAGCGGCGCCACCACACGCATCAGCCGGCTCTTCTGGTCGGCGGTCTTCAGCATGATCACGGTAAGGCCGGCATTGGAGCGGTCCTCGGCCACGACGCTCTGGATCAGCGCGCACTGCTCGGCCTGCGCGCCGGGCGGCGTGTCGCAGCGGATCTGCCAGTCGCCATGCACCGAGCGCACCGCGCCCTGCGCCCACGCCGTATGCGGCACGCCGACGACCGTCGCAGCGATCATCGCGACCGCGGTCGCTGCGGCGGAGGTCATCGCGGCAACACGCGTGAGTCGCGCACGCACCGCGCTGAATCGGTACAAACGGCGCGAGTCATTCGCAGCTGGGGTCGACATGTCAGCTGTCCTGTCCGTTGAAACCCTGATCCGGGTCGGTGCCATGACAATTTCCTGTGGGTGATCTGCGCGTCCGACGCCATGATACGGCAATGATGGCGTCTTGAGGACAGCGTCATCGGCGTACGGCACGAAACGATACCCAAAATGGCCGCACCCTGGTGGGCGCTGCCGCTGCGCCTCGCCGAATCAGCCTCGCAAACGGCCGTGTCCCGTTTGCCTACATCGCGCCGCGCGCCTGTCAAGCGCCCGTTGCCCGCGAAATCACGGCATGCGGCAATCTCCCGGAAAATACGCTCGTCGCGACGAACAGCGCGGCGCGCGATATCAGGCGCAAGACTGCATTGCGATAGATCAAGAATTATGGTTTGAGAAGAAAGATTTCGTCATTCCAGTGAACTGGCCCAGGTGCTTTTCTATGCATCCGCCCGAAGGCCATTTGTCAGGAGAGCGGATCGAACGGCGCGCCGCTGCGTGAAGCGGGCGGTGCGCCGAGGGGGAAAGTTCTGAAGGGAGCGCGACGGCATGAAGATGTCGAAAGGCCAATTGAGCGCCTTGCTGGGGTTGGCCGTAACGGGCGTGACGCTCGTGTCGGGTGGAGCGGCGTTTGCTGAAACGGGCCAGCCGGCGCCATGGGAAGTCAAGCTGCAGGAGGCCGCGACGCCGGTGATGGAGAACATCACCTGGTTCCACGGCCTGCTGCTGACGATCATCACCATCATCACGCTGTTCGTGCTGGCGCTGCTGATCGCCGTGGTGGTCAAGTTCAACGCGCGCGCCAACCCGGTGCCGTCGCGGACGACCCACAACACGCTGATCGAGGTGGCCTGGACGCTGATCCCGGTGCTGATCCTGGTCATGATCGCGGTGCCGTCGTTCCGGCTGCTGTTCCTCGAGCTGGACGTGCCGAAGGCCGATATGACCATCAAGGCCACCGGCAAGCAGTGGTACTGGAGCTACGCCTATCCCGACAACGGCAAGTTCGAGTTCGACTCGCTGCTGGCGCAGGACAAGCAGCCGCGCCTGCTCGCCGTCGACAACGAGATGGTCGTGCCGGTCAACAAGGTGATTCGCGTCCAGACCACGGGCGCCGACGTGATCCACTCCTGGGCGATCCCGTCGTTCGGCGTCAAGATCGACGCCATTCCCGGCCGCCTCAACGAGACCTGGTTCAAGGCGACCAAGGTCGGCATGTATTACGGCCAGTGCTCCGAACTGTGCGGCAAGGATCACGCCTACATGCCGATCGCGGTGCGCGTCGTGAGCGATCAGGAATTCACCGCCTGGGTCGAGGACGCCAAGAAGAAGTACGCCAGCGCGCCCACGAGCACCTATGCGTCGGCTGCGGGCGTGTCGCAGTAGCCGAGCGCGGATGAACGCTAAGATTGAGGGCCGCCTTGGCGGTCCACGGGGACACTGAGGATTGGACAATGGCGACGAACGTAGCGACCCATGCAGGCCATGACGATCACGCGCACGACCACCCGACCGGATGGCGGCGCTGGATCTATTCGACCAACCACAAAGATATCGGCACGATGTATCTGATCTTCGCGGTCTGCGCCGGCATCATCGGCGCCGCCATGTCGATCGCGATCCGCATCGAGCTGATGTATCCGGGCGTGCAGCTCTTCCACGAGAACCACACCTACAACGTGTTCGTGACCTCGCACGGCCTGATCATGATCTTCTTCATGGTCATGCCGGCGATGATCGGCGGCTTCGGCAACTGGATGGTGCCGCTGATGATCGGCGCGCCGGACATGGCGTTTCCGCGCATGAACAACATCTCATTCTGGCTGCTGCCCGCCTCGTTCGCGCTGCTGCTGACCTCGACCTTCGTCGAGGGCGAGCCCGGCGCCAACGGCGTCGGCGCCGGCTGGACGATGTATGTGCCGCTGTCGACCTCCGGCCATCCCGGACCGGCGGTGGATTTCGCGATCCTGTCGCTGCATCTCGCCGGTGCGTCGTCGATCCTCGGCTCGATCAACTTCATCACCACCATCTTCAACATGCGCGCGCCGGGCATGACCCTGCACAAGATGCCGCTGTTCGTGTGGTCGATCCTGGTGACGGTGTTCCTGCTGCTGCTGTCGCTGCCGGTGCTCGCCGGCGCCATCACCATGATGCTGACCGATCGCAATTTCGGCACCACCTTCTTCGATCCGGCCGGCGGCGGTGATCCGGTGCTGTTCCAGCACCTGTTCTGGTTCTTCGGCCATCCGGAAGTGTACATCCTGATCCTGCCCGGCTTCGGCATGATCAGCCAGATCGTGTCGACCTTCTCGCGCAAGCCCGTGTTCGGCTATCTCGGCATGGCCTACGCCATGGTCGCGATCGGCGGCATCGGCTTCGTGGTGTGGGCGCACCACATGTACACGGTCGGCATGTCCTCGGCGACGCAGGCCTATTTCGTCGCCGCCACCATGGTGATCGCGGTGCCCACCGGCGTGAAGATCTTCTCCTGGATCGCCACGATGTGGGGCGGCTCGATCGAGTTCCGTGCTCCGATGCTGTGGGCGGTGGGCTTCATCTTCCTGTTCACGGTCGGTGGCGTCACCGGCGTCGTGCTGGCGAACGCCGGCGTCGACCGCGTGCTGCAGGACACCTATTACGTCGTCGCGCACTTCCACTACGTGCTGTCGCTCGGCGCGGTGTTCGCCATCTTCGCGGGCTGGTACTACTGGTTCCCGAAGATGTTCGGCTACATGTACAACGAGACCATCGCCAAGGCGCACTTCTGGGTGACCTTCATCGGCGTGAACCTCGTGTTCTTCCCGCAGCACTTCCTCGGCCTGTCGGGCATGCCGCGCCGCTACATCGACTATCCCGATGCCTATGCCGGCTGGAACCTGGTCTCGTCGATCGGCTCCTATATCTCCGGTTTCGGCGTGCTGATCTTCATCTACGGAATCGTCGACGCCTTCATGCGCAAGCAACAGGCGGCGAACAACCCGTGGGGACCGGGCGCGACGACCTTGGAATGGACTCTCTCCTCGCCGCCGCCGTTCCACCAGTTCGAGGTGCTGCCGAAGGTGCAGTAACCCTGCTCTCGCGATGCGGCGCCGATCCGGCGCCGCGTCGATATCCGCCGGCAGCGCGCTTGACGGTGCGCCGTCGGAATCCTTGAGGCGAGGTGCTGACGCGATATGCGTCGGGGCCGTTTGAATTGAAGTCTGGATTCGTCGTGTCGGTCATTGATCAGAACGCCATTGCCGTCGGCCCGCGGATTTCCGAGGCCGATGTCGGCGACTATCTCGCGCTCCTCAAGCCGCGGGTGATGTCGCTCGTGATCTTCACGGCGCTGATCGGCCTGCTCATTGCTCCGGGCCATTTCCACCCGGTGCTCGCCATCACCTCGCTGCTGTGCATCGCCGTCGGCGCCGGCGCCTCCGGGGCGCTGAACATGGCGCTGGAAGGCGATATCGACTCGCTGATGTCGCGCACCGCCAACCGTCCGATCCCGCGCGGACGCATCACCCGCCCGGAGGCGCTGGCCTTCGGCATCACGCTGTCGTTCTTCTCGGTGCTGACGCTGGGCATCCTCGTCAACTGGTTCGCCGGCGCCCTGCTCGCCTTCACCATCTTCTTCTACGTCGTCGTCTACACGCTGTGGCTGAAGCGCTGGACCGCGCAGAACATCGTCATCGGCGGCGCCGCCGGCGCCTTGCCGCCGGTGGTCGCCTGGGTGTCGTCCACCGGATCGATCGCGCCGGAGCCGCTCTGGCTGTTCCTGATCATCTTCTTCTGGACCCCGCCGCATTTCTGGGCGCTGGCGCTGTTCCGCAGCGATGACTACGCCCGCGCCGGCGTGCCGATGCTGCCGGTGGTCGCCGGCCCCGACGCGACCCGGCTGCAGATCCTGCTCTACACCATCGTCCTCGTGGCGATCGCCGCTGCGCCGTGGCCGCTCGGCTATTTCGACGCCGTCTACGGCGTCGTCTCGCTGGCGCTCGGCGCCGGCATGCTGTGGCTCGCGGTCGAGGTGTTCCGCAAGCGCGAGCGCAGTGCCTCGCTGCGCGCCAACCGCAAGCTGTTCGCCTTCTCGATTCTTTATCTGTTCGTGCTGTTTGCGACGCTCGGACTCGAAGCGGTCGCGCGCATGATCGCGCCGCTGATCTGGTAAGAGGCGCGAGACTGGAAAACATGGCGACCACGATGGCGGATCGAAACGAGTCAGAGGGCATCGTCCTCACCGAGGCGCAGCTGCGCAGCCGGCGCCGCCGCTCGATCGCGATCGCGCTCGCGCTCGGCGTGCTGGTGGTGCTGTTCTTCGCGGTGACCATGGTGAAGGGTCCCGCGGTGCTGAATCGGCCGATGTAGAGACGCGATGCAGGACGGGACGAAGCAGACCGCGATGGAGACAACCGACCAGAACGTTCCGGCGACCGCGCCGGCCGCGCCGCGCCGCGGCCTCAGCCGCGATGCGCTGGTCGGCGGCATCTGCGGCGCCGTCGCGGTGCTGATGGTGGGCGCGGCCTATGCCGCCGTGCCGTTCTACAACTGGTTCTGCCGCGCCACCGGCTTCAACGGCACCACGCAGGTGGCGACATCGGCGCCATCCGCGGCGCCGCTGGCGCGCCGGATCTCCGTGCGCTTCGACTCCAATGTCGCCGGCGGTCTGCCCTGGAAGTTCGAGCCGGAGAAGACCGAGATCGATGTCGCGATCGGCGAGGTGGTCACGGTCTACTACAAGGTCACCAACGAGGCGGCGCGCACCACCATGGCGCAGGCGGCCTACAACGTGTCGCCGCTGACATCAGGCGCCTACTTCCAGAAGATCAACTGCTTCTGCTTTACCGAGCAGACCATGGCGCCGGGCGAGACCCGCGAGATGGCGGTGGTGTTCTACGTCGATCCGGCGATAGCAGCAGATCACGAGAACGACAGCTTGAAGACGATCACGCTGTCATACACCTTCTATCCCGTCCGCGACACGCCGAAGCCGGTCGCTGCGGGCGAGCCGGACAAGCCGCGGGGCAGCCTATGACTGTGCGGAAATCCGATATCCGGGGACCATCGCTGTTGAACGACACCGTGCCGGCGCGACCGGCATCGATCTGGGGAGAGACTTGCCATGGCTGAGGCGCACGCCAAGCATCACGACTACCATCTCGTCGATCCGAGCCCTTGGCCGTTCGTCGGCTCGGTCTCGGCCTTCATCATGGCGTTCGGCGCGATCGGCTGGATGCACAAGATGTACGGCGCCGCGCCGATCGTGTTCGGCATCGGCACCATCGGCGTGCTCTACACCATGGCGAGCTGGTGGGGCGACGTCATCAAGGAAGCGCAGTACAAGGGCGACCACACCCGCGTGGTGCAGCTGCATCACCGCTACGGCATGATCCTGTTCATCGCCTCCGAGGTGATGTTCTTCGTCGCCTGGTTCTGGGCCTATTTCAATGCCGCGCTGTATCCGAACTACGAGGTGCAGGCGACCCGCGACGCCCTGTTCGGCGGCGTCTGGCCGCCGAAGGGCATCGAGACCTTCGATCCCTGGCATCTGCCGCTGCTCAACACGCTGATCCTGCTGACCTCGGGCACCACGGTGACCTGGGCGCACCACGCGCTGCTCGAGGGCGACCGCAAGGGCCTGAAATACGGCCTGATCCTCACCATCCTCCTGGGTGCGACCTTCACCTGCGTGCAGGCCTACGAGTACAGCCACGCGACGTTCTCGTTCGCCGGCCACGTCTACGGCTCGACCTTCTTCATGGCGACGGGCTTCCACGGCTTCCACGTCCTGGTCGGCACGATCTTCCTGATCGTCTGCCTGGCGCGCGCCTATGCCGGCCACTTCACGCCCAAGCAGCATCTCGGCTTCGAGTTCGCCGCCTGGTACTGGCACTTCGTCGACGTGGTCTGGCTGTTCCTGTTCATCTGCATCTACGTCTGGGGCCACGGCGCCGAGGCGATGGCCCACGGCGCGCACTGAAGCCGGCGCGCACCGGTTCCGTCGAACGTGCTAAGAAGGGGCGGCCGTCGGGCCGCCCTTTCTCGTTTGCGGCGGCGCCCGGCGGTTGATCGAAATGTGATCCGCCGTCGCCGCCTCCGGTTGTATCACCAGGGGGCGCCGCCCGGCCGCCCAGGGGCAAGACACCATGACCACGCATCCGCCCGTCACTTTGGCCCAGACCGTCCTGCGCGGGCTCGCCTGCCGCTGCCCGCGCTGCGGCCAGGGCAAGCTGTTCGACGGCTTCCTCAACCTGCGCAAGCGTTGCGAAGCCTGCGATCTCGACTATGCCTTCATCGACACCGGCGACGGTCCGGCGATCTTCATCATGATGCTCGCCGGCGCCATCGTGGTCGGCGCCGCCCTGATCGTCGAGGTGAAGTATCAGCCGCCGTTCTGGGTCCATGCCGCGCTCTGGGGGCCGCTGATCCTGGTGACGACGCTGCTGCCGCTGCGCGCGATGAAATCGCTGCTGATCGCCCTGCAATTCCACCACAAGGCCGCCCCCGGCCGTTTGGTGGACAAGACGCCGCGATGAACGGTCCGAGTTCCGCGGAGCGGCGCTCCGGTTTTGAAGCGCTGCTCAGGTCCTGCCGTTGCGGTCTGTCTCTCGGGACATGGGTCAAGCCGCTTCCGGACGCGGAAGAAAAGGTAAGCCCTCGCCGCAAACACGCTGCGCTCCCTCCCCCCTTGTGGGGGAGGGTTGGGGAGGGGGGTAGCCTCAACGGCAGTCTTTGCTGGGGCACCCCCACCCCCAACCCCTCCCCGCAAGGGGGAGGGGAGCGCACTGTCCGCGCGGTGAAAGCGGGAGGCTATCTCACGCGTGTGGACACCATCGAACTCAAGCTGGCGCGCAGCGTCGGGGTCGCCGCATGACCTCCGCCCGTCCCACCACCTCATCCCGCGCCTTCGCCGCCTTCACCTTCGTCATGGTCGCACTGTTCATCGGCCTCGGCGTCTGGCAATTGCAGCGCCGCGCCGAGAAGCATGCGCTGATCGCCGCGCTGACCGATCGCGTCGCTGCCGCACCCGCACCGCTGCCCCCGCCGAGCGACTGGCGCACGCTCACGCCGGAGCGCGACGAATTCCGCCGCGTCAGCTTCACCGCGACCTATGCAAAGCTGCCGGATGCGATGGTCTACAGCGCCGGCTCGGCCGTGCGCGAGGACGTCTCTGGGCCGGGCACCTGGGCGTTCCTCCCCGCGCGCCTGCCGTCTGGCGAGACCATCGTGATCGACGCCGGCTTCGTCGCCAACACCATGCAGGAGCGCAGCATCCAGGATCGCCAGGTCGGCAAGCTCGTCACCGGCGAGCCCGTGACTTTCACCGGCTATCTGCGCTTTCCCGAGGCCGCCGGCCTGCTCACCGCGGCCGAGAGCCGCGACAAGCGGCTGTGGTTCACGCGCGACCATCGCGCGATGGCCAAGACGCTCGGCTGGGGCGAGGTCGCGCCGTTCTACATCGACCTGGAAACGCCGGTGCCGGACAACGGCATCCCAAAACCCGGTCCGCTGTCGCCGCATCTGCGCGACGAGCACATGCAATACGCGATCACCTGGTTCTCACTCGCCGCGGCGCTGATCGTGGCCTTCGCGGTGTGGGCGAGGGGACGGCGCAGATCCGCTCGATGACGCGTAGCCCGCGTGAGCGACAGCGATATGGGGGCCGCTGTCGATCCCGCATGTCGCGGCCTGCTAAGAAGTCAAATATTGGTCAAGATGAGACGGGCGGCTGTCTTAGGAGCCGAAGTTGAGTGATGATGGTGTTGATCTTCTGCGGACATTCCGTGATCCGCTGATCGGGTTGCCACTTTCCCACGTGTGGCGAGGCGCTGGCTCGGCCATTTTCTTGGAGTTTGGGCATCTCACCAGCTGTACCCGGCGCGACGGAACGCTTGGTAATCCGGAGGGAGAGTTTGGCCTGATGATCGAGTGGAGCTGGCGTATCGAAGACAACTCGTCGATCTTGTGCGGAAGCTGGAGCGAGGAGTCCTTGTGGGCGGCAACATTTGATCACATCCGTAACAAGACCGTCGTGGAGTTTTCGGTCGTTGGACGATTACCCGAAATCGCCGTAGGTCTGTCGGATGAGCTCTACGTGACATCCTTCATGACAGCCGAAGGCGATCCGGCTTGGGTGCTGTTCGACCGACGAGAGGACATCGTGAGAATATTGGGCGTTCGGCAGGGGCGTGTGGAGGCAGTAACTGCCAGCCGATGACCTCCTAGCCCGCATGAGCGAAGCGACATGCGGGTTCAGCACCGGCCCCCGCATGTCGCTTCGCTCATGCGGGCTACGGCGGGCAAAACGGCGCTTGACTTAGAGCGCGCTCGAACCCGTAGCCTGCCTGGCGTCGTGAATGGAGATAAAGCGCGCATGAAGATCGGCGAGCTGGCGAGGCAGTCGGGGCTGACGCCCCATACGATCCGCTACTACGAGCGGATCGGGCTGCTGCCCAGGGCCGATCGCGATCATGCCCGCCAGCGGGACTACGACGCATCGATCCTGACCTGGATCGAATTCCTCGGCCGCCTCAAGGCCACGGGAATGCCGATCCGGGACATGCTGCGCTACGCCGAGCTGCGCGCGGGCGGCGCTGCCACCGAGCCGGAACGATGCCGGCTGCTGGAGCGTCATCGCGAGGCGGTCCGGGCGCGCGTCGCCAGCCTGCAGGATTGCCTTCTCGTTCTCGACGGCAAGATCGCCGGCTATGCCGGCAGCAGCGAGAGGACGAACGACGATGACGCGATCAACGCCCAGCCAAGCCACGACGACGAGCCCGATGCCGGGCGGCACGCCATCCGGCGCCAACACCGATCAGGATCGGCTGGCGCGCGGCCGGCGCGCGCTCGATAGTATCGACGGCGAGGCCGGCCACAATGTGATCGCGGCGCTCGCCGACATCGCGCCGGACTTCGCCACCTACGTGATCGAGTTTCCGTTCGGCGACATCTATTCACGCCCCGGCCTCGATCTGCGCAGCCGCGAGATCGCGACCATCGCGGCGCTGACCGCGCTCGGCAATGCCAGCCCGCAGCTGAAGGTTCATATCCATGCTGGCCTCAACGTCGGCCTCAGCCGCGACGAGATCACCGAGGTGATCATGCAGATGGCGGTCTATGCCGGCTTCCCCGCCGCGCTCAACGGATTGTTCGCAGCGAAGGCGGTGTTCGCCGAGGCCGACGCGAAGGCGGGTGAGGCCGTCTCGGTTTGAGCGGCGGGCTACGCACCTACGCACCGCGCCTCGCCACCGCGATCGTCGCGATTCTGCCCCGAGTCGCCCGACGGGCTATTCGCAACGGCATGAGCTGGCGTCCGATATCAAGAATTCGGCCGCGCCGGAAAACTGATTATGTAAGCATCCTCAACGCGCTGATGAGTTCAGCATCGACCGGCGGCAATTTTTTACTTTCATTTTTTCCGAAATCATGGTTGTCTCTTCCCATTCCGCCTCGCCAGCGAGGGACGTACGCGTCGTCACGGACGTGAGGTGGGATGCGATGGACGGGTCGGCTGCAACTGACGAGTGCGGCCGACACGGACGGCGAAGTCGCGTGGTCCTGATACCCCGACGCTGGTATCAAGTTGGCGCTGGTGCCGATGCATCGCGTCGATGACGGTGGCCAAAAAGCCCGGTGCACCGAGGAGAGCGCGTATAAGTCGTAAGCCATCGCGCAGGGAAGGCCGGGTCGCTCTGGCTGAACCTGTGGTTCCTGCCCCGTGCATTCTTGTTCGCACGGGGGCCGCGGGTGCCAGCCGGCATCCGGTCTTCCCTGCGCCCTCCGTTCGAAGGAGGGAGACATTCCGCAAAGCTCGGGCGCCGATCGCGCCGCGAGACCGCTGCTCCGCGCGCCCCGGAATGACGAGGTGGAGAGGTCGTGCCGATATCCCATCGTTCGTTCGCGTGTTCGAAGTGTCCGGCTGAAAGCCGCAAGCACCGCCATCGTCCCCGCGACGGCGGGGATCCAGTACGCCGCAGCGGCGCGGGTGAGCATAGCCGCCGCGGCGTACCGGATCGCCCGGGTGAATCGGGCGATGACGGCGGAGCTGGTAGGATGGAGAGGTGGACCGACCAGGGCTGCCCATCTCGCGCGGGTCACCGTAACGCCGCCGTAACCCGTCCCCATGACGATCCCACCGGCAACAACCGGTTTCGCAGCCCGTCCAAAACCATTATGGTGCCGGACCATGTTGCCGCCGGGCGGTTCCGATTTCGAATTCAATCAACGGGTTATGGCCTGGTGACGCAGGTCAGGAGAGCGGTTTGACGCGCTATGTTTCGACCCGCGGGGAAGCCCCCGCGCTCACTTTCTGCGATGTGATGCTGACCGGGCTCGCCCGTGACGGCGGCCTGTACGTGCCCGAGACCTGGCCGCAGCTGACGCCGGCGACGATCGCGTCGTTCTTCGGCCGGCCCTATTGGGAGGTCGCCGTCGAGGTCATCAAGCCGTTCGTCGCCGGCGAGATTTCCGACGAGGAGCTCGGCCGCATGGCCAACGAGGCCTATGCGACCTTCCGTCACCCCGCCGTGGTGCCGCTCGACCAGACCGCACCGCATCAGTTCGTGCTGGAGCTGTTCCACGGCCCGACCTTGGCGTTCAAGGACGTGGCGATGCAGCTGATCTCGCGGCTGATGGACCACGTGCTCGCCAAGCGCGGCGAGCGCACCACCATTGTCGTGGCGACGTCGGGAGATACCGGCGGCGCCGCGGTCGATGCGTTCGCCGGCCGCGACAATGCCGACCTCATCGTGCTGTTTCCGCATGGCCGCATCTCCGAGGTGCAGCGGCGGATGATGACCACGTCGGGCGCGGCGAACGTGCATGCGCTGGCCATCGAAGGTCATTTCGACGACTGCCAGGCGATCGTGAAGGGCCTGTTCAACCATCACGGCTTCCGCGATTCGGTCAGGCTGTCGGGCGTCAACTCGATCAACTGGGCGCGCGTCGTCGCCCAGGTGGTCTACTACTTCACTTCGGCGGTCGCGATCGGCGCGCCGCACCGCGCCGTCGACTTCACCGTGCCGACCGGCAATTTCGGCGACATCTTCGCCGGCTACGTCGCCAAGCGCATGGGTCTGCCGGTGCGCACCTTGCGCGTCGCGACCAATGTCAACGACATCCTCGCCCGGACGCTGACGACCGGCATCTACGAGGTGCGCGAAGTGCATGCGACGGCTTCGCCCTCGATGGACATCCAGGTGTCGTCGAATTTCGAGCGGCTGCTGTTCGAAGCCGGCGGCCGTGACGCCGGCACCGTGCGGCGGCTGATGGACGACCTCAAGCAGTCCGGCCGCTTCGTGCTGCCGGATGCGATGCTGGCGGCGATCCGCGCCGATTTCGATGCCGGACGCGCCGACGAGACCGAGACCGCCGCTGCGATCCGCGCCGCCTTCCGCGAGGCCGGCGATCTCGTCGATCCGCATACGGCGGTGGCGCTGGCGGTGGCCGATCGCGACGGCACGGATCTGTCGGTGCCGAACATCGTGCTGTCGACGGCGCATCCCGCCAAATTCCCTGACGCGGTCGAGGCCGCCTGCGGGATGCGGCCGCATCTGCCGGTGTGGCTCGAAGGGCTGATGAGCAAGCGCGAGGACATCAGGATCATGCGGAACGACCAGGCCGAGGTGGAGAAGTTCATCCGCTCGGTCAGCCGGGCCGCCAAGCAGGGAATTGCATGATGGGTGTGGAAGTCACCAAGCTGCCGACGGGGCTGACGGTCGTCACCGACACGATGCCGCATCTGGAGACGGCCGCGCTCGGGGTCTGGGCTGGCGTCGGCGGCCGCGACGAGAAGCCGGACGAGCACGGCATCTCGCATCTGCTCGAGCACATGGCGTTCAAGGGCACGACGACGCGCAGCGCCCGCGAGATCGTCGAGACCGTCGAGGCGGTCGGCGGCGATCTCAATGCCGGCACCTCGACTGAGACCACGGCCTATTACGCCCGCGTGCTGAAGGCGGACGTGCCGATGGCGCTCGACGTGCTCTCCGACATTCTCGCCAATCCGTCCTTCGTGCCGGAGGAACTGGAGCGCGAGAAGAACGTAATCGTGCAGGAGATCGGCGCGGCGCAGGACACGCCCGATGACGTCGTGTTCGAGCATCTCAACGAGCTGTGCTTTCCAGACCAGCCGATGGGCCGTTCGCTCCTCGGCACCGCCAAGACGCTGGAGGCGTTCGATCGCGACAAGCTGCACGGCTATCTGTCGACGCATTACCGCGGCCCCGACATGGTGGTCGCCGCCGCCGGTGCCGTCGACCATCAGCGGGTGGTCGAGGACGTGACGAAGCGCTTTGCCAGTTTCAATGGCGGCGAGGGGCCGAAGCCGCTGCCGGCGGCGTTCGGCAAGGGCGGCTCGCGGGTCGTGCATCGCGATCTCGAGCAGGCGCATCTGACGCTTGCGCTCGAGGGCGTGCCGCAGGCCGACCCGTCGCTGTTCTCGCTGCAGGTGTTCACCAACATCCTCGGCGGCGGCATGTCGTCCCGGCTGTTCCAGGAGGTGCGCGAGAACCGGGGGCTCTGCTACTCCGTCTACACGTTCCACGCGCCCTACAGCGACACGGGGTTCTTCGGCCTCTACACCGGGACCGATCCGGCCGACGCCCCCGAGATGATGGAGGTCGTGGTCGACATCATCGGCAATGCGGTGGAGACCCTGAGCGAGGCCGAGGTCGCCCGCGCCAAGGCGCAGATGAAGGCCGGGCTCTTGATGGCGCTGGAGAGCTGCAGTGCCCGTGCCGAGCAATTGGCGCGGCATATCCTGGCCTATGGCCGGCCGCAGACCTTGCAGGAGATGGTCGCCAAGATCGAGGCGGTCAGCGTCGAGAGCACGCGCGATGCGGCGCGGGCGCTGCTCGCACGCAGCAAGCCGGCGGTCGTCGCGCTCGGCACCGGCAGGGGTCTGGACACGGCGGTCACTTTCGCCGAAGGTCTGACCGGTTCGCGATCGAAGGCCCAACTGCACTGAGCGTGGTTCGGCTCGGTGCGGTCCGCGCGCATTTGAATCTCGCCAGATCTTGGCCTTGGAGATCTCGGCATTGGAGATCTGGGGTGGGTCGGAGCAGGCTTCGACCCGGAAAGAGCAGGGGGAGCATCACAGATGGCCCTGTTTCGCTTGCCATCCAACGGACCGGCTGCGCTGGCTCCGCGCGGCCAGGGCCTGCTGCTGCG
This sequence comes from Bradyrhizobium sp. HKCCYLRH3073, assembly GCF_051167995.1. Lineage (NCBI taxonomy): Bacteria > Pseudomonadati > Pseudomonadota > Alphaproteobacteria > Hyphomicrobiales > Nitrobacteraceae > Bradyrhizobium > Bradyrhizobium sp. HKCCYLRH3073. The sequence continues at coordinate 9,041 of NZ_JBNPUD010000019.1, read as the reverse complement.
TGCGCCGCAGATGGCCGATTACGCGCAATGGGCGCGGCTGCGCGAGATCAGCCGCGACTATCTCACGCCGTGGGAGCCGATCTGGCCGTCCGACGACCTGACGCGCTCCGGCTTCCGCCGCCGGCTGCGCCGCTATGCCGAGGACATCTCGGCCGACCGGTCCTATCCGTTCATCGTCTTCCGCGAGCAGGATGGCGCCATGCTCGGCGGCATCACGCTCGCCAATGTCCGCCGCGGCATCGTTCAGGCCGGCACCATCGGCTACTGGATGGGGCAGCCGTTCGCGCATCATGGCTACATGACGGCGGCGCTGCGGCTGCTGCTGCCGACCCTGTTCGGCGAGCTCAATCTGCACCGGGTCGAGGCGGCCTGCATCCCGACCAATATGCCGTCGATCCGCGTGCTGGAGAAATGCGGCTTCACCCGCGAGGGCCTGGCGCGTCGCTACCTCTGCATCAACGGGGTCTGGCAGGACCACTATCTCTACGGCCTGCTGCACGAGGATTTCCGGGGGTAGCAATCGTGATCGTGATTGCCGCGGGAGAGGCCGATCGGGGCTGGTTCCGGGCTCTGAAATGGGTATAGACGCCTTGGCTGGGCGACCGAGTTGCCGGGGATATCAGACGATGCGAGAGACGAGCGTGATCAGGGCTGGGACGTTGGCAGCCGTGCTGCTGGCCTTGGGAGCCGCGAGCGCGGCGCCGCCGGCAGCCGCCCAATCGCTGACCGACCGCTTCAAGAGCCTGTTCGGCGGCGGCTCGGACGACAAGGGGCAACAGAATCTGCCCGCCAGCGGCGGACCGCCGGTCGATCCGACCGATGGCCTGACCTGTCCGCCGGTCAATATTCGCGCCGGCGCCTCGACCTACGCCGTGGCCGCGCCCGGCAAGCAGGCGGTCGGCAACGACGTCCGGTTCCAGGCGTCGATCACCAAGACCGCGCGTGAATGTAATCTCAACGGGGCCGAGATCACCGCCAAGATCGGCATTCAGGGGCGCATCGTCGCCGGCCCCGCGGGCGCGCCGGCGAGCGTCGACATTCCGATGCGCATTGCCGTGGTCCAGGGCGGCATCGGCGAGAAGGTGATCGCGACCAAGTCGTATCGCACCACGGTGCAGATGACCGAGGACGGCAGCGTGCCGTTCACGATCGTCGCCGAGGACATGGTCTATCCGGTGCCGCCGCCCGGCGCCAATGCCGACAATTACGTCTTCTACATCGGCTTCGACCCGCAGGCCCTGACCCCGGAGCGGCCGCACGGCAAGAAGCGGAGGTGACGATTGCCCTTGCGCGAAGCGGTCGCCGGAGAGTGTGAATAGCAAAAGGCCGGTGCGATGGAATCGCACCGGCCTTTTGAAGATGATGGATGAGATGGGCTGCCGCTCAGTTCAGCTTGCGGCCGACTTCGGCGATGCCCTTGGCGACGAGGTCTTCGCCAAGAGCGCCCTTGACCGACTGAGACAGCACGGTCGCTGCCGCCTGGACGGCGGCCTCCGCCGCAGCGGACCTGACGTCGGCGAGAGCCTGGGCTTCGGCGAGGGCGATCTTGCCCTCGGCGGCCTTGGTGCGACGGGCGACGAAGTCTTCCATCTTGGCCTTGGCCTCCGCCGCGATGCGCTCGGCTTCCGCCTTTGCGCTGGTGACGATCTCCTCGGCCTCACGCTCGGCGCTGGCGCGGCGGGTCTTGTAATCGGCGAGCACCTTGGCCGCCTCTTCCTTGAGCCGCTTGGCCTCCGCGAGCTCGTTCCTGATGCGCTCGGCGCGGTGGTCGAGCGCCGTCAGGACCATGCGGTGGACACCGAGATAGGCGAACAGGCCCATCAGGATCACGAAGGCGATCGCGACCCAGGTTTCCGGATCAGCAAGCAAATGCATCAGGCTGTTCCCTTCAACGATGCATCCACCGCAGCCTCGACCGTCTTGGCTGCGGGGGCCTTGCCGGTGAGCTGCTTCACGATCGCGCTGGCTGCATCTGCGGCGATGCCGCGGACATTGCTCATTGCGGTCGTGCGCGTGGTGGCGATGGATGCCTCAGCCGCCGCGAGCTTGGTTGCGAGGCTGTCTTCCAGCGCCTTGCGCTCGGCGTCCGAAGAGGCCGCGAGCTTCTCGCGGGTCTCGGCTCCGATCGCCTGGGCACGGGCACGAGCCGTCGCCAGCTCGCTCTCATATGCCTTCATCGCGGCTTCGGATTCATCCTTCAGCCGCTGCGCTTCAGCCAGATCGCCGTCGATTGACTTCTGGCGGGCGTCGATGACGGCCCCGACCTTCGGCAGCGCCACACGCGAGACGATCACGTACAGCGCCACGAAGGCGATCACCAGGGAGACGATCTGGGACGGAAAGGTTTCCTTCGAGAACGGAGGGAAACCATGCCCGCCATCGGCCTCCGTATGGGCGCTTGCGGTGCCCTTGGCCTCGCCGCCCTTGGCTTCGCCATGACTTTCAGCCACGGGCTTCTCCTGTCCGGCTCAGGCCGTCTTAGACGGCGTACAGCAGGAGCAGCGCGATCAGCAGCGAGAAGATGCCGAGCGCTTCGGTCACCGCGAAGCCGAAAATCAGGTTGCCGAACTGGCCCTGGGCGGCCGACGGATTGCGCAGAGCGGCCGACAGGTAGTTGCCGAAGATGATGCCGATGCCGGCACCCGCGCCACCCATGCCGATGCAGGCAATGCCCGCGCCAATGTACTTCGCTGCAACCGGATCCATGAAACGAACTCCTTTGAGGGGTTTGGTAGAGAGGGCCGGATCAGTGGCCCGGATGGATAGCATCGTTGAGATAGATGCAGGTGAGGATCGTGAAGACGTAGGCCTGGAGGAACGCGACCATCAGCTCGAGGCCGGTCAGCGCGACCGTGAGGCCGAGCGGCAACAGCGCGCCGACCTTGCCGACGAAGCCGAGCGCACCGAGCATGGTCACGAAGCTCGCGAACACCTTCAGGGTGACGTGGCCGGCCAGCATGTTGGCGAACAGACGGACGCTGTGCGAGATCGGACGGGAGAAGAAGGAGATGATTTCGATCACGACCACCAGCGGCAGGATCACCGCGGGGATGCCGGAGGGGACGAACAGCTTAAAGAACTTCAGGCCGTTCTTGTAGAAGCCGTAGATGATGACCGTCAGGAACACCAGCAGCGCCAGCGCGAAGGTGACGATGATGTGGCTGGAGACGGTGAAGGTGTAGGGGATGATGCCGACGATGTTCGAGACGAAGATGAACATGAACAGCGAGAACACCAGCGGGAAGAACGTCATGCCGTGCGAGCCGGCGCTGGTTCTGATGGTGTTGGCGACGAATTCGTAGGACAGCTCGACCACCGACTGGAACCGGCCCGGCACGAGCGCGCGCCCTGCGGCCATCATCATGACGGCGATCAGCACGACCGCGAGCAGCATGTACGCGGACGAATTGGTGAAGGCGATCTCCTGATTGCCGATGTGGCCGATCGTGAAGATCTTGTTGAGGTGGAATTGATGGATCGGATCGATCATCCGCGTGGCGTCTCAGTTGTTCACCGGCCACGCCGGCGCTTTGCAATTCACTCGTTGGTCTTCCGCGCGAGGTCTTCCGCGCATGTCTCACTGGCGGGGCCTGTCGGGAGCTATGCCTGCGGATCTCACCACGTTCAACACGCCGGCCGCGAAGCCGAGCAGGAAAAACACGATGAATCCAAAGGGCGATGTCGACAGCAAGCGGTCGAAGCCCCAGCCAAGCACCGCACCGACGAGGACACCGGCGATCAACTCGGAGGACAGTCGCAGGCCACGCGCCATGGCCGAAGCCCGGGCTGCAGTGTCACCGCCGCCGTTTCCAGGTTGATCAGCCCCGATCTTTCGGCCGTCGCGAAATTCGGACAACCGTTGGTCGAGACTTCCGAGCCTTGCGGAAAGCGCAACCTCATCGGGCGACTTGTCGCGATCCCCGTGTCCGCCGCTCTCGTTCGTGCCATCCGCCATGTGCTTATCCGCCATGTGTGGAGACCCGATCCGTTGCCGCGAGTGTCAGGAAATAGCGCCCCATCGCCCTTTAAAGCCGCGCGGACCATACTGACCGCATCCCCCCAAGTCAAGATTGCGTGTTGAACTGTTAGATGCCTGATTCTGCTCGTCTTCTCGGCTTTTTCGTCAGATCGGTCGCGCGTGTCACCGCGCCGCATCAACAGTGTTCTGTGCAACTGCGATCTTGCCCCTGTCAGGGCCCTCTGATCCGATGTCGCTGAACTCCAACCAGCACGGGAACCCGCATGTCGCGCCAGATCGATTACTATTTCTCGCTGCAGTCGCCATGGGCCTATATCGGCCACCGGCTGTTCCGCGACATCGCCGCGAGCCACGGCGCGAGCGTCAACCTCAAGCCGGTCATGCTGGTGGATCTGTTCGCCGAGACCGGCGGGCTTCCGCTGGCCAAGCGCCATCCGGCGCGGCAGCGCTATCGCATCGTCGAGCTGAAGCGGTGGCGCGACAAGCGCGGTCTCGATTTCCACATCCAGCCGAGCAACTGGCCGTTCAATGCCCGGCTCGCCGACGGCGTCGTCATTGCGGCGCAGCAGGCCGGCCTCGATCCGGAGCCCTATCTGCAGCGCGCCTTCCCGGCCATCTGGGAGCAGCAGCTCAATCTTGCGGATGCCGAGGTGATCGCCGGCCTGGCCGATGCAGCCGGACTGCCGGGCCGCGATCTCGTGACGCAGGCGGCGAGGGACGTGGTCGGGGCGGCCTACGAGCAGAACCGGCAGGACGCGATCGCGGCCGACGTGTTCGGCTCGCCGGCCTACGTGCTGGATGGCGAGATATTCTGGGGGCAGGACCGGCTCGAACTGCTGGCGGACGCGTTGAAATCCGGTCGCTCCGCCTATACGTCCGAAACATAGGTGCGGCCTGTGGCAGCGGATCGCACCTGAGGCAACGTCATGGCCGCGACACAATGTCGGCGTGCATGGCGGCGGTTGCGAATGCGCCTGGGAGAGCCAGCCATGAGTCTCACGAAGCCCTACCGGCCGCCGCTCCTCGCGCTGCTGGCGTTGAGCTGCCTGGGCGGAGAGGCGTTTGCGGTCGAGGACACAACGCCTGACGGCGACAAGGGACGCTACACGATGTCGACGACATCGGACGGCGTGATCCGGCTCGATACCAAGACCGGTGCGGTCTCGATGTGCAACAACAGCGGTGGATCGGGCTTTGCCTGCTACGCGGTGCCTGATGAGCGCGCCGCGCTGGACGCCGAGATCGGCCGTCTGCAGGCGGAGAATGAAAAGCTCAAGGGCCAGCTCGCGTCGCGCGACCAGAGCATCTCCGGCAAGATCGACGAGCCGCTGCCGAAGGACCAGGCGCTGCCCAAGTCCGATCAATTGAAGAAGGCGGAGCCTCGAGCCGGAGAGTCGAAGTCTGCTGACGGAACGCGAAAGCTCGAGATCCCGCTGCCCAGCGACCAGGACATGGACCGCATGATGGGGTTCCTCGAGCAGGCGTGGCGGCGGCTGCTCGACATGGCGACGCGGGTGCAGAAGGACGTCTCGGGCAGGATCTGAGACCGCTTCGAGGAGGCTGCATCCATGTCGGCACGATCGGCCTCGCGCACGGCACCTTCGGTTGTTGCGATCGATACGGTGGTGACGTCGATTCTGACGGTGCAGACTTCGGGCCGCGGCTTCACCGATCTCACGCGCGAGGTCGAGGCATTCCTGCGTGAAGTCTCCGCCAGGGAAGGCGCGGTGACCCTGTTCGTTCGCCACACCTCGGCGTCGCTGACGATCCAGGAGAATGCCGATCCCACCGTGCTGCACGATCTCACCACGGCGCTGGCGCGGCTGGCGCCGGAGGATGCCGGCTGGGTGCACGACACCGAGGGGCCCGACGACATGCCGGCGCACATCAAGACCATGCTGAGCTCGGTCTCGCTGCAGGTGCCGGTGCAGGACGGCCGCATGATGCTCGGCACCTGGCAGGCGCTCTATCTGATCGAGCATCGCGCGCGTCCGCATAGGCGCGAGCTGGTGTTGCAGTTCATCGGCGCGGCCTGAGGCCATAAAGAGAAAATCCGTGGGTCTGAAATGCGGAACGGCCGCGGAGTGATCCGCGGCCGTTCGCTCGGAGGAGATGCGGGCGGAGGTGCTGCCCGCGTCCTGATCAGTGCTGCTGGATGTCGACGTCCTTGGTCTCCGGCAGGAACAGGAAGCCGACGACCGCCGTGATCACCGCGAAGAAGATCGGGTACCACAGGCCGGCATAGATGTCGCCGGTGGAGGCCACGATCGCGAAGGCGGTTGCCGGCAGCAGGCCGCCGAACCAGCCGTTGCCGATGTGGTAGGGCAGCGACATCGAGGTGTAGCGGATCTTGGTCGGGAACAGCTCGACCAGCATCGCGGCGATCGGGCCGTACACCATGGTGACGAAGATCACCAGGATGAACAGCAGGCCGATGATCGCGGCGACCTGCGGACGGAAGACGTCGAACGGATGCGCCATCTTCACGATCGACGGATCACCCGCCTTCGGATAGCCGGCCTGGCCGATCGCGGCCGTCAGCGCCGGGTTGCTGGTCTTCGCATCGGTGTAGGGCACTTCCTTTCCGTTGAAGGTGACCTTCACGCCGGAGCCGGCCGGACCATAAACGGTCGAGTACTTGACCGAGGACTGGGCCAGGAAGGCGCGGGCGGTGTCGCAAGGCGCGGTGAAGACGCGGGTGCCGACCGGGTTGAACAGATCGCCGCAGCCGGCGGGATCAGCCACCACTTCCACCTTCGTCGCCTCGATCGCCTTCTCCAGCGCCGGGTTGGCGTTGGTGGTGATCATCTTGAAGATCGGGAAGAAGGTCAGCGCCGCGATCAGACAGCCGCCCATGATGATCGGCTTGCGGCCGATCTTGTCGGACAGCATGCCGAACACGATGAAGAAGCCGGTGCCGAGCAGCAGCGACCAGGCGATCAGCAGGTTGGCGGTGTAGCCGTCGACCTTCAGGATCGATTGCAGGAAGAACAGCGCGTAGAACTGGCCGGTGTACCAGACCACGCCCTGGCCCATCGTGGCGCCGATCAGCGCCAGCAACACGATCTTGGCGTTGCCCCAGTTCGCGAACGCTTCCGTCAGCGGCGCCTTCGAGCTCTTGCCCTCGTCCTTCATCTTCTGGAACACGGGCGATTCGTTCAGGCGCAGACGGATCCAGACGGAGACGCCAAGCAGCAGCACCGAGACCAGGAACGGAATGCGCCAGCCCCATTTGGCGAAGTCGGCCTCGCCGATGATGGTGCGGGTGAACAGGATGACCAGCAGCGACAGGAACAGGCCCATCGTCGCCGTCGTCTGGATGAAGGATGTGTAGTAGCCGCGCTTGCCCATCGGGGCGTGCTCGGCGACATAGGTTGCGGCACCGCCATACTCGCCGCCGAGCGCGAGGCCCTGCAGCAGGCGCAGGCCGATCAGGATCACCGGCGCCGCGAAGCCGATGGTCGCGGCGTTCGGCAGCAGGCCGACGATGAAGGTCGACAGGCCCATGATCAGGATCGTGACCAGGAAGGTGTATTTGCGGCCGACGATGTCGCCGATGCGGCCGAACACGATGGCGCCGAACGGACGCACCAGGAAGCCGGCGGCGAAGGCGAGCAGTGCGAAAATGTCGCGGGTGGCCGGCGGATAGTCGCTGAAGAACTGCGCGCCGATGATCGAGGCCAGCGACCCGTAAAGATAGAAGTCGTACCACTCGAAGACGGTGCCGAGAGAGGAGGCCAGAATGACGAAGCGTTCGTCCTTCGTCATGCCTCCAGCTCTCGCTTGTGTGGCTACCATTGTTGACATCGGCATTCGCTCCCCATGATTGTTGTGATGATGGCTTTCGCCTCCGCATGCCGGACTTGGACGGCGCAGGTCGCGGAGACCTTGCTCTTCAGTAACATTGCAGTGAAACCCGCCCCAATACGACTTTCGGCTCTGCCCTCTGCGGCGCGCGGGAAAGATGGGGACATTGCGGCGGATCAAGTTCGCTGAGCGGCCGACGCGCTATCGATGTTGCGTTGCACAAGGTTCGGATTAACCGCCTTCCCTGCAAGTGGAATTGGACGCTTGCATGCAACCGGTGGCCGGGCGAGTATTTTACGGAAAACCGGGCGCGTGCAGTTGCAGCATGTCGTCGGTCTCGCAAGGTCAAGTCTGGATTCATGGCGGCTGCCAGCACTCATCTCGTCATTGCCGATGATCACCCGTTGTTCCGCAATGCCTTGCGGCAGGCAGTCGCGAGCGTGCTCGCGGAGGCCGTGGTCGACGAGGCCGGCTCGTTCGAGGACCTCACCGCTTTGCTGGAAAAGGATTCCGAGGTCGATCTGGTGCTGCTCGACCTCACCATGCCCGGCATCTCCGGCTTCTCGGGCCTGATCTATCTGCGCGCGCAATATCCGGCGATCCCGGTCGTCATCGTGTCGGCGAGCGACGACGGCGCGACGATCCGCCGCTCGCTCGATTTCGGCGCCTCCGGCTTCATCCCGAAGCGGTTCGGCGTCGACACCTTGCGCGATGCCATCAAGAAGGTGATGGACGGCGAGGTCTGGGTGCCGCCCGACACCGACCTGGCCGCCGGCGCCGATCCTGAAATGACCAGGCTGCGCGACCGCCTGGTCACCTTGACCCCGCAGCAGGTGCGCGTGCTGATGATGCTGTCGCAGGGCCTGCTCAACAAGCAGATCGCCTACGAGCTCGGCGTCTCCGAGGCGACCATCAAGGCGCACGTCTCGGCCATTCTGCAGAAGCTCGGCGTCGAGAGCCGGACCCAGGCGGTGATCGCCGCGGCGAAGATCGCGGGGAGTGCGTGGCGGCAGGACGTGCCGACGGGGAAGTGACGGTCGCATCGCGCTAGGTAGCGTCACCCCGGGCAGGCTGCTGTGCGGCGGCCACGTGTGATTGCCAAACGAGCTTTCAATTGGTTTGCTCGTCATGCGCGGGCTTGTCCCGCGCATCCACGTCGCGCATCGTGCGCCGAAATGCGTGGATGGCCGGGACAAGCCCACGACTGTCCGGTTCAGCTTCCGCATATTGCGAGGCTCAACTGTTGTGGGTTTTT
>NZ_JBNPUD010000018.1:0-104954 GCF_051167995.1 Bradyrhizobium sp. HKCCYLRH3073 | reverse complement strand
TGGCGCGCCTTCGCGCCAGCCTTGAGGCCGGCCGATCACCGGTCTACAAAAAAGACAGTTGCTCCCCGGTGTCCGGCTCGATAGCCACCGTCGTCTGCGGGATCATCACCCGCGGACTTGGCGCCAGCATCGGGGCGCCAGGACCACACGCCTTCACGTCCGCCAGATGCCGTTCGTCGGCGCGGGCTTCCCCACGCTGCGGCATGCCGACAGCCGTCGCATCCCCACCTCGCGTGTCGTGACGATCGCGATGCGCCCCTCCGTGTGAGGCGGGATTTCGGGAATAAAGCACATCTTCGGATATTCGTAAAGAATTTTCTCGCGGCTTCTCCGCCCGCCGCCGTCCTTCGAGACGCCCGCTGCGGCGGGCTCCTCAGGACGAGGACCGAGCTTGTGGCGAAATCCTAACCTCATGGCTGGCGAGATCTCCCACCCTCATGGTGAGGAGCGCCGCTTCCCCCGGATGGTCGTGACCGAGCTAGCAGGTCGCCGCGGATGAGGTGCGGCGCGTCTCGAACCATGAGGCCGAGCTGTTCAATTCACCGCGTTGCTCACCATCACCTCGATCAGCTTCGTGCCCGGCCGCCGGAAGGCCTCCGACAGCACCGACTTCAACTCACTGGGATCGCTGACGCGCAGTGACTCGCAGCCCAGCGATCTTGCCATCCCGGCGAAGTCCACCGGCGGATCGGCGAAATCCATGCCGATATAGTTGTCGTCGCCGTGGAACGACAGCAGCCGCTGCTTGATGATGCGATAGCCGCCATTGTTGACGATGACGACGGAGAGCGGCAGCTTGTGGTGCGCCGCGGTCCACAGCGCCTGGATCGAGTACATCGCACTGCCGTCGCCGGAGTAGCACACCACGGGACGGTCGGGATTGGCGAGGCTGACGCCGACCGAGGCCGGCAGGCCCCAGCCGATGCCACCCGACGCGAGGCCGTGATAGTTGTAGCGGTCGCGGTACGGCCAAAGCGCCGTCATGTAGCGCGCGGACGTCAGCCCCTCGTCGACCAGGATGCCATGCTCCGGCACGGCCTGGGCCACCTGCAGCGCGAGATAGTCGGGATCGATCGGCGTTTTGTCGCGTGCCGTCTCGATCTGAGCGGTCAGCGTCCGGCGCCGCGCACTCCAGTTCTTCGACGACAGCTCCGCGATGCGCGCTTGCGCGGTAGCTTGCAGGGACGAACCGCCCACCTCGCGCAGCAGCGGCGTGAGCTGCAGGAGCGTCTCGCGGACGTCGGCTTTCAGCGCGATCTCGGCGCCGAAGTTCTTGCCCAGCTCCCAATCGACCAGGCCGATCTGCACGATCGGCAGTCCCTCCGGCAGCGGCTCGATCTCGCTGTGCACGGACATCCGCAACGGATCGGCGCCGAGCACGATCAGCAGATCATGCGGCGCCAGGAGATCGCGGACCTGCTTCTGCGCGCGCGACAGCGAGCCGATGTAGCAGGGATGCTCGGAGAGGAAATGCGCGCCATAGGGCGCGGACTGCTGATGCACGGGCGCGCCGATCGCGCTGGCGAACTCCGCGGCGGCCTGCAGCGCATCGCTCTTGACGATCTCGTCGCCGGCGATGATCACCGGCCGCTGCGCCTTGAGAATGCGCTGCGCCAGCCCCTGCAACGCGTCCGCGGTCGGCCGCACGCGCGCATCGACCCGCGTCGACCGGCCGAGTTCGATGCCGGCTTCGGCATTGAGGATATCACCGGGCAGCGAGATGAAGACGGGGCCCGTCGGAGGCGTGGTCGCGACCTTGGCGGCGCGCCTGATGATGCGCGGCAGGTCCTCCAGCCTCGTCACCTCGACCGCCCATTTCACCAGCGGCTCGGCCATCCGCACCAGCGGACCGTAGAGCAATGGCTCCATCAGGCCGTGGCCCTGCTCCTGCTGGCCGGCGGTGAGGATCATCGGCGTGCCGGTGAATTGCGCATTGTAGAGCGCGCCCATGGCGTTGCCGAGACCCGGAGCGACGTGGACGTTGCAGGCGACGAGACGTCCCGAGGCGCGGCTGAAGCCGTCGGCGATCGCCACCACCAGGCTCTCCTGCATCGCCATGACGTAGGTGAGATCGGGATGATCCTTCAGCGCATGCATGACCGGCAATTCGGTGGTGCCGGGATTGCCGAACAGATGCGTGATGCCCTCGTCCTTGAGCAGCGCGAGGAAGGCCGAACGTCCGGTGGTGCGGTTCTTCATGTTGCGGTTCCTCCGGCGACGCGGTGTTGTTTGTTGGTGCAAGCCCTCACCACGTCATGGCCGGGCTTGTCCCGGCCATCCACGTCGGTCGGCACGCTTGGATGGACGGGGATGCCCGGGACAAGCCCGGGCATGACGATGTGGAAAGAGACGAGCGAAGAGCGTCGATCATCGTACGCTTCGCTCCTCGCAATGACGTGGAGAGAGCGGAGGCTACGCCTCGGCTGTCTCCTGATACACCGGATAGTCCGTGTAGCCCTTCTCCTCGCCGCCGTAGAAGGTCGGTCGGTGATAGGGCGTCAAGGGCCAGCCGTGCTGCAGGCGTGCCGGCAGGTCCGGATTGCTGATGAAGTAGCGACCGAAGGCGATGGCGTCGGCATGGCCCGCCTTGATCGCCGCCTCCGCCGGCTCACCGGTGAAGCCGCCGGCGCCGATCAGCACGCCCTTCCAGATCGGACGGAACAGCGCCAGCGCCGACGGCACGTTCTGCCAGTTGACGTCGGCGCGGCCGGCGCCGGAGGAGCGCGGCTCGATCAGATGCAGATAGGCGATGCCGAGCCTGTTCAGCGCCTCGATCGCATGCGTGTAGAGCGGCATCGGGTCGGCTTCGCCGGAGCCGTTGGCGATGCCATAGGGCGACAGCCGCACGCCGACCTTGTCGGCGCCGCAAGCGGCGATCACGGCTTCCGTCACCTCGAGCAGGAAGCGGCAGCGGTTCTCAATGGAGCCGCCGTAGCGATCGGTGCGCTGATTGCTGCGCGTCTGCAGGAACTGCTCGATCAGATAGCCGTTCGCACCATGCACCTCGACGCCGTCGAAGCCCGCCGCGATCGCGTTGCGCGCCGCCTGGCCATAAGTCGCGACGAGCGCGGGGATCTCGTCGGACTCCAGCGCCCGCGGCGTCTCGTAGGCCGCCGGCCTGCCGTCCGCCGTCATCGCCTTGAGATCGTCGCCGATCGCGATCGCCGACGGCGCCACCGGCAACGCACCGCCCGGCTGGAACGAGGAATGCGAGACGCGGCCGACATGCCAGAGCTGCAGGAAGATGAATCCGCCCTTGGCATGCACGGCGTCGACGACCTGCCTCCAGCCGGCGATCTGTGCCGTGCTATAGATGCCCGGCACGTTCGGGCTACCGGTGCCGGTCGGCGCGACCGGCGAGGCCTCGGCGATGATCAGCCCGCCCGGCGTGGCGCGCTGCGCATAATAGTCGACGTTGAGCGGCCGCGGCGCGAGCGTCTCCTTTGCGGCGCGCATGCGGGTCAACGGCGCCATCACGACGCGATGCTTGAGGTGATAAGGACCGATCGTGAGTGGTGAAAACAGCGCAGGCAGCATTTCGTCCCCAGATGTCGTTGCGATTGTCGATTGGCATCATCTTGTTCGCAAAACATGATGGTGGCAATGTCCGCCCCACGTCAGTATGAGCAGACCCTCCATGCCGAAAGCGAACGCCCTGCCCTCGCTCAGCCTGCGCATCGACCTCGATGACGGCAGCCGGATCGGGCCGGGCAAGATCGCGCTTCTGGAGAACATCGCGCGGCACGGCTCGATCTCGGCGGCCGGGCGCGCGATGGACATGTCCTACAAGCGGGCCTGGGACCTCGTCGACGAGATCAACCGGGTATGCCGGCAGCCCGCGGTCGCGCGGCAGACCGGCGGCCGCAATGGCGGTGGCGCGGCGCTGACGGCGTTCGGCGCGCAGCTGGTCGAACGTTACCGGCGCATCGAGCGCGACGCGGCCAATGCCGTGAAGAAGGATCTCGCCGCGCTGCGCAGCGACATCGAGAAGCCACGGAAGGCCCGCGCGGCCAGAACCGCGTCGTAAGCCGGTTCCAGCCGACACGATGCATCTGTGACCGGACTGATGCGCCTCGCGTTGTAGCCGCAAAAAACCCGTCTTGCCGTCAGCGGGATGATCTTGCAGCCGCGCCAGGACATCATACACCAGCATCTCATCGTCATGCCGGAGAACCTGCCGTGTCTCACCCTGCTCTGTCCGCCGACCACACCGCCGTCATCACCGGAGGCGCCTCCGGCATCGGGCTCGCCGCCGCCATGCGCTTTGCAGAACGCGGCATGAACGTCTGCATCGCCGATATCGACGAGGCCCGGCTGCGCGACGCCGCCGCCAGGCTCGCGGCTGCGACCAAGCGTGGCGAGGCTGCGGTCATGACCGCCACGGTCGATGTGAGCAGCCGGGACAGCGTGGTCGCGCTCGAAACGGCGGTGCGGCAGCGGTTCGGCGCGATCGACGTGCTGATGAACAATGCCGGCATCCAGCCGGGCAGCAAGATGCTTGCCGACGACAATTGGCAGCGCATCCTCGGCGTCAACCTGTGGGGCATCATCCATGGCGCGCAGGTGTTCGCCCCCGGCATGATCGCACAAGGCCGGGCGGCGCTGATCATCAACACCGGCTCCAAGCAGGGCATCACCACGCCGCCTGGCGATCCCGCCTACAACGTTTCCAAGGCCGGCGTGAAGGCGTTCACCGAGGCGCTGCAGCATGAGCTGCGCAACACGCCCGGCTGCCAGGTGACAGCGCATCTGTTCATTCCGGGCTTCGTGTTCACGCCGCTGACCGCCAATGGCCGCGTCGAGAAGCCGGCCGCAGCCTGGACGCCGGAGCAGACGGTCGACTTCATGCTGGAGCGCGTCGCGGCCGGCGACTTCTACGTGCTGTGCCCTGACAACGACGTGCCGCGCGCGCTGGACGAGCGGCGCATCCTGTGGGCCGCGGGCGACATCGTCGAGAACCGGCCGCCGCTGTCGCGCTGGCATGCCGACTACGCCGACGCATTCGCGGCCTTCGCAAAGAAATCGCCATGATCCGGCCACATCGGAGCGGCGGCCCGTCGTTGCTCTGGATCTCAGCATCATTTCGCCGGACGCGTCGGATCGTCGCAAGGCGCTCCGCGTGCGTTCGGAACGTCCAGCATCGACCGAATCGCGACGGTCGAGCGCTCTTGCAACTCACTGATTTGCCGTGGCGCGACATCGCCGCGGGTCGCGTGCTCTTGAAGCGGCCCCTCACCCGTCAAGCGGTGAGATGTCGCAGCTCTGCGGCAGCGCCCCCCGTATGCCGCACGACAATCTGACGCAGACGCATTCCACATTCCTTGCGCGAAGCAGCCACGAAGCGGGCAGCAGATAGCCCGCATCATCCGCACCCGCGTCAGCCGCGCCCCGTTGCCTCGGCTCATCCGCAGTGGTGCGCAGCCTTGGGGAGTACGTCGGACATGTCGCACCATCATCGTCACCATCACGACAGTCACCACGATCACCATCATCACAACCACCACCATCATCATCACAATCATCACTGCCAGCCGGCGCCTGCGCCGATGCCGCCCACGCCGACACCTCCCACACCCACGCCACCGACGCCCGCGCTCGGCTTTGCCGACCTCGGCGTGGTGTTCAACGACGCGACGCGCTTTCTGGAAGGCGGGCTGTGGCGGAACGTGGTCGACGAAGGCGGCCAGGGGCTTGGCAGCGTCTACAACTACACCGGCGATCTCACCGTGATTCAGGATGGCCTGAAGGCGATGGTTGTCGCCAACCAGTTCACCGGGCAGACGCTGACCAACGTCAACAAGATTCTCGCCGACATCACGGTCGCGCAGGATGCCGCGATGGCGTCGGTGACCGGCGGCGGCGCGTTCGGCAGCATCGCGGCTGCGGAGACCGCGCTGCGCAACGCGCATCTCGACATCCTCAACGTCGTCAACAACGATCCGAACCTCACGGGCAAGGCCACCAACGCCGATGGCGTCACCGGCTTCCTGCAGGCGCCGGCGCTGCTGCCCGAGGGCGTGACGGCCGCAACCGCCGCCAAGGGCACGCTGGCCGAGCTCGGCCTGATCTTCAACGACGCCGCCAACCGGCTGATCGGCGGCGTCAACGACAGCAATGTCGACATCATCCAGGACGATGTCGACGCGCTGATCGCCGGCCTCAATGCGCTGGTCGCCGCCAACCCGCTGCAGTTCGGCGGCCTGACCGGCGTGCACGCGCTCGCCATCATCGACCAGCTCGCGCTCGTCAACACCCACATCAACGGCGCGGCCGGCAATGTCGACATCGGCCGCGCGCTCAACGACGACTTCCTCGACATCATCGACATCGTCGCCGGCGACACCAATCTCGCCAACATGGCGCAGCAGAACGGCCTCAACGGCTGGACCGGATTCGGCGACTTCCTCAACCCGACGCCGGCCTATCAGGACAACCAGGCGCAGACCGATTTCTGGGCCATGTTCATCGCCCAGTCGAACGCGCTCGGCAAAGCCGCCATCGCCGCGGTCAATGCCGGCGACGCCGCCGCGATGGCGAAGGTCACCGCCGACCTGATGACGTTCAAGAAGGACGTCACCGATTTCGACGCGGCGCAGGGCGGCATCTTCCAGGCCCGCTTCGACAACGAGCTGCTCGGCGACCAGAGCACGCTCGGCGCCGAGATCGCCAAGATTCTCGAAGGCTTCCAGGCCGGCAACAAGGCGCTGGTCGCCGCGGCCGCCGACCAGATGCACCAGAACGCAGCCGATGTCGGCGGCAACAACATCCCGGTCAATGGCGGCGCCTACAATGTCGACGGCACCACGATCGGCCAGGTGCTGGCGACCACCGGCGGCGGCAACAGTGCCGACGCCGCCGCCGTCCTGGCGGCCATCACGGCGGCGCCCGCCTCGAACGTGATCATGCTGGCGAGCGCGGCGCCCGCCGCCAGCGCCGCTCCGGCGACCCTCGTCATGGACGGTCCGATGATGGAAGGGCCGATGATGGACATGTCACAGCATCAGCATGCCCACCATCACATGTGGGCGTGACGTCCTGAGGATCAGGCGCCTGCACCAGCAGGCGCCTGACCAGCGCGAGCGCGGTTTCCGTGGCCGGATCGGCCGAGATCACGGAGACCGCGAGCACGATGAGATCGACCGGCCGGTGCGACAGCACGATCACATGCGTCGCATGCCGCGCATCCATCAGCGCCACCATGCGCTCGACGGCCGGGTCGTTGGCCGCCCGCCGCCACGGCGCATCGGCCCGGCGCAGCACCCGGCTCGACGCGAGAAAGTCGCGCAGCAGCGGCGGATCATAGGCAATCAGCTCATCCTCGCGGCAACGGCGCGCGCTCTCGAAGACCGGCTGGCGCGTGAGCTCGGCGATCAGGGCGTCGCGTGTCGCCGCGTTCGACGCCCCGATCGAGTCGAGCACGCCAGGCTCGCGGGCTTGCAGCACCGCGCGCAAGGCGTCGCCGATCAGTCCGATCGTGAGCACGCCGGCCACGGCGACCGCGCAGAAACGCATCAGTTGCGCCGCGTCGACCTCCGGTGAGAGCGCGGCCGCGGCAGCGCCGAGCAAGGCGGCGCCGAGGATCCGCAACATTGTCAGCAGCCCGCTTTGGCGCTGCGTCTCCGCGCTGGCGCCGGCGATCAGGATCGCGGTCACCGCCAGCAGCGCGCCCAATGCGCCGAGCCGCACCGGCATGCCCGGCGCCAGCACGCGAAAATCTGTGATGATGAAGGGGATGACCATGATGGCGCCGAAGGCGACGCGATCGATGGCGCGGTTCTCCCACGCCAGCAGGCTGGCGCGGTCGCGGCGAAGCAGCAGCCAGGCGCAGGTCGCAAAGCCTGCGAGCTGAAAGGCTGACAGCACGATTGTGTGGTGGCTTTCGAACGTGACCGGACCGAGCGCGCCGGCGATCGCGAGAGC
Source organism: Bradyrhizobium sp. HKCCYLRH3073 (assembly GCF_051167995.1). NCBI lineage: Bacteria > Pseudomonadati > Pseudomonadota > Alphaproteobacteria > Hyphomicrobiales > Nitrobacteraceae > Bradyrhizobium > Bradyrhizobium sp. HKCCYLRH3073. The sequence goes on along the minus strand of NZ_JBNPUD010000018.1, from coordinate 97,034 downwards.
CGCGCCGCCGGCAAGGGCAATTGCCTTGAGCATGCGATGCGCGTGCCGGCGCAGCAGTCCTTCGGTCACCACCAGCGCGCCAAGCGGGATCAGCGCTGCCGGAATCAGCGAGATGCGGTCGAGGAAAGCATTGTCCGTCCACCAGGCGATACCGCGCAACAGGAACAGCGCGGCGACGGTCCCGAGCAGCACGACCAGCCGCGCCGTCAGCGGTCCCCGGGGATCGCGCCGGTGCAGCATGGCTGCGGCCACCGCAAGGCCGATCGCGCCGCAGAGGTTGACGATGGAGTCGGCGACGATGCCGGCCGTCATGGCGCGGGCTCGCCGGCCGGCAGGCGCGGACGCAAGGTGCCGAACGTCCTGGTGTCGTCGAGCCAGTGCAGCAGCGGCAGGATCATCCGCTGCAGCGCCAGCACGGCCGAGGTCGCCAGCAGCGCCGGCAGCGAGCCCGAGGGGATCTCGCGCAGCAGATAGCGGCGGGCGGCGGCGAGATCGATCCGGCCGAGCTGCAGCAGATCGTCGCCCCTGGCGTAGTCGAGCTCGCGCGCACAGAAGTCGTTGTAGACGGCGTCGCGATGTTTCGGCGCGTCGTCATACGTCTTCTTGAGCGCGTCGGAGCCGCCGGTATAGGCGTTGGTGATGACGAAGCGCTGTTCGTCGAACCCGGCCTCGTCGCCGACGCCGAACACCGCGCGATGCGCCCGCATGATGCCGCGCGCGAGTTGAAGCTGCGCAAAGCTGGGCCGGGCCTGCGGCAGCGGCGACGGATGGACGTCGGAGAAGGTCTCGCAGACCATGCCGGCCACCGCCGGCACCTGGGTGACGTTGGAGATCCATTTCGGCCGCAGGCCGCCACGGACGAACAGCAGCAGCGTGGTGAGGCCGTAGAGCACGCCGGAAAGGCCTTTGCCGCGCGCGTCCGGGTCGACCATCACCAGTCCGAGATGGAGCACCTGCTGGGCGTCGCCGTCGCGCTCGACCTGCATCACCGCGAGCGCGTTGAAGGCGATCGGCCGCCCGCCCGCCTCCTCCGACACCACCGTGATGATCGCGCGCGCGAGCGCCTCGCGTGTCCCCGAGAAGATGCCGTAAGTGAGCTCGCCGGCCGGCAGCGTCTTGCCGGCGACGGTGCGAAGATCGGCCACGAGCGCCGCCAGCGCCGCATCATCCAGGGTCGTGCCCGGGCTCTCGACGATGCGCGTGCGCAGATCCGCATGGGTGCGCAGCGACAGATCCATCGCCTCCTGGCCGAGCGCGGTCAGCCAGAAGCTGATGCTGCGTCGGATACGCCCCACTGCTGCGACGATGTTCATGCCTCAACCTAGCACGGCGTGATCAGAAGCGGCGCAGCCGGGATCACAGCCGCCCTGGCCGCCTTATGCCCTGGTGCTGTTAATTCACGATAACGACGAGGGACGGAGCGTGAGCGAGGGTAAACGCAGGTTGAACGACGTGAGCGGCGGACGCCATCGCGCCCACCGCCTGCCGGCGCTGTCTCGCCGAAGTCGAAGCTTGCCCCGCAAACTGCTCCCTGACCCGGATTGCATCTTCGAGGCAGTCCGGCCTCTCCCGTATCGGCCTTCGCTCTCTTCGAGCAACGGCGGACAAGAGCGGGGAGAGGCGAAGAGAGCGAGACTGCCGCGGCCGCCTACGCCGCCTTCGACACCTCCATCAGCAGGCGCTCGGCGCGGGCGTCCTCGATGCGGTTGACGAGCTTGCCGCTTTCGTGGCGGTCGCGCAGCGTCTTGGTCAGGGTGACGCATGTCTGCACCAGCATGACGATGCCCATCGTCAGGTAGCCCTTCATCCAGAGATCGATCGGCATGAAGAACACGCCGAGGGCGACGAGGAAGGCGGAGGCCCCGAACGAGGCGTAGGAGAAGGTGATGAAGGCGCTGCTGTGCGGCTGGGTGTTCTGGTTCATGGTCGGCTCCTATGATGACTGTGGTTGTTGATGCGTTCGATCGGTCGTGACGAAAATCAGTTCGCCGGGGCGGTGCGGCCGGCCTTCAGCCGCGCCAGCACGTCGTCGGCAGTGGTCTTGATGCGCGGGCCAAAGCCCTGCTCGGCAAGCTTCTCGGCCGTGGTGATCGGGCCCGTCGCGGCATCGAGCTCCATGAGCGCCTCGTCGGCGGCTTGCGCCTCGATCTGCCGCTCGCGCAGCCGCTTCAAGGTCGCCTCGGCCTCGGGCAGCGTGCACTCGTAAGGACGCGCCGCCTCGATGCCGCCGCGGCGCAGATTGCGCACGGCCTCGGAGGCGCGCGCAATCCGCCGGCCGCGATCGAGTTCGGCAATGCGCGCCTCGGCGTTGGCGACATGCTTCTTCAGCCTGGTGATCTCGGTCGCGAACAGCGCCCGCGCCGTCCGCGCCGCGTCACGCTCGGCCTCGAGGCCGGCGATCGCCTGCGCCGCCTCGCGGGCCAGATCCTCGCGGCCGCCGTCGAGGGCGGCGGTGGCGCGCACCTCGAGATCGGTGATCCGCGCCAAGGTCGCCTCGAGCCGCTTGCCCTCCTGCTGGTCCTGCGCGATGGCCAGCGCCAGCGCGCGCTTGCTGCGTTCGACAGCGGCGGCGGCGTCACGCAGCTGCTGATCCAGGATCACCAGCGCGGTACGGTCCTGCAGCTCCTCCTCCGCGACGGCCACGGTGCCCCGAAACAGCGTCAGAACGGTCTTGAACATTGTGAACTCCCTGTTATGAGCATCGCTCATGGAGTTTCTTCTAGCGCAATCGTGAGCGACGCTCAAGGATTATTTTGAGCGACGCTCAATATTTTGGTCGACAATGTCCAAGACACTGGAAAGACGCGCAAAACAGCGCGAAGCCCTGATCGAGGCTGCCGAGCGGATGATCCGCACGCGGGGTCTCGCCGGCCTGAAGACGCGCGATCTCGCCCAGGAGATCGGCGTCGCCAATGGCGCGGTCTACAATCTCGTCGCCGATGTCGACGAGCTCGTGCTGATGGTCGGATCACGCACCCTGGCGCGGCTCGATGCCAACCTGTCCGCAGCCGAGGGCGCGGGCCCTCCCGGCCCCGAGGCTGCGCTGGTGCGCATCGCGATCGCCTATTGCGACTTCGCCGCCCACAATCTCGAGCTCTGGCGCGCGCTGTTCGAACATCGCATGGCGCCCGAGAAGCCGCTGCCCGACTGGGCCATCGCCGACCAGATGCACCTGTTCCGTCACATCCACCAGCCGCTGGCGGCGTTGTTTCCGCAGCGCTCGTTCGACGATATCAGCGTCACCGCGCGCAGCCTGTTCTCGGCCGTCCACGGCATGGTCGCGCTCGGCTTGGAGCAGAAGCTGATCGCGGTGCCGCTCGCCGCCTTGCGCGCGCAGATCGCGACCATGGTGAAGGCGATGGTGACGGGACTGGTGGCGGAGGAGAAAGCCGGCCACTGACGAGAGGCTTTGCGCCGGGCGAACAGCATCGTCGGCACCTGATGCCAACCATCAGGCTCGACTGCTTCACGTCTACTTGTTGTCTTAGCTAATTGCCCTCATGCCGGCGCAGCTCTCGCGTTGTTCAGCCGGAATTGACGGCGCGAACAAACAACCGCCGCATTGCTTCGCAGTATCATGTCGACGTTCGGACTTGTTCCAGACAACATGTCTGGGACAGTCGAGCCACCAGCACGCGATGATGAGTGCTGGTCCTGTGACGTGCGCAGATCTCGACGCATGGCCACACTCATCCGGCCGGCAGAACCTGCAGCGTATGACGGCCGCGCGATCAAGAAGAAAACTCCAACGAGTCCATGACGCGCGAGCCAAGGGGGAAATCGTGAGACATTTGCGTGCGCCCAATGACGACCGCGATCCGCCATTCCCGTCCGGCTACGACGACGGCCGGCGTCCGATGTATGAACAATCGTGGCGCGACGAGCACGACCGGCCCACGCCCGCTGAATTCGCGTCGCGCTACGGCGTGCAGGAGGTTCCTCCGCCGCCACGGGAGCGGCGGTTGCTCGGCGTGCTGAGCGTGCTGGGGCTCGTGGCTGTCGCCGCTGGCGTGGCCGGCTTTGCCGCGATGCGGCTTCCGACGCGGTGGACCGCTGCGCTCTCCGCCAACGGCAGTGCGGAGGTGACGACGCCGGCAACAGTCGCCCCGCTGCCGGTCCGCGCCGCGCAGACAGTCGCGCCGGTCCAGGATGCTTTCCCGACCGGAGCGTTCGCGAGCGCCCTCCCCGTGGTCACGCCAGACCAGAGCATGCCGCTCAGGGAGGAGGACCGCGCGCCGAAGTTCGACACGCGGATGGCCAATGCCGCGGCGGCGCCGCCGACCAGCGCGCGCCCCCCGGTCCAGGGCGTGACCGACACCGAAATCAGCTTCGGAATGGCGGCGCCGTTCTCGGGTCCGGCCCGGGAGATGGGCCATCAGCTCAAGCTCGGCATCGACCTCGCCTTCGCGCAGGCCAACGAGGAAGGCGGCGTGCATGGCCGGCAGCTCAAGCTCTACACGGCCGATGATGCCTATGAGCCGACGCGGACGCTGAACGCGATGAAGGAGCTCTACGAGCAGCACAAGGTGTTCGGCTTCGTCGAGAACTACGGCAGCCCGACGGCCCTGATCTCGGTGCCCTACGCGCTCGAGCACCATGCGCTGTATTTCGGCGCCTTCACCGGGGCTCCTTCGCTTCGCCGCGACCCGCCGGACCGCTACGTCTTCAACTACCGCGCCGGCTACGCCGAGGAAGCCCATGCGCTGGTGAACTATCTCGTCAAGAGCCGCAAGCTGCGACCGCAGGAGATCGGAGTGCTCACCCAGCAGGACGCCTACGGCGACGCGGGATGGGAGGGCGTCAGCAAGGCGATGCACGCGCTGCGCGGCGGCGCGGGCGACGCCTTCCGCATGAGCTACAGCCGCAACACCGTCAATGTCGACGAGGCCATCGCGCAACTCCGCCGGCAGAAGCATGCGATCAAGGCCGTCGTGCTGGTCGCCACCTTCCGCGCCGCGGCCAAGTTCATCGAGAAGACCCGCGACCTCTATCCGGACATGACCTACGCGACGATCTCGGGCGTCGGCAGCACCGGCCTCGCCAGCGAGCTGATGGTGCTCGGCCCGCGCTATGCCGACGGCGTCATCTGCACCCAGGTCACGCCGGCCGTCGACGGCTACGCCTCCGTCACCCTGAACTACAAGAAGGCGCTCGCCAAATATTTCCCCGGCGAGCCGGCGGACTACTCGTCCCTGGAAGCCTATCTCACCGCCAACGTCCTGATCGAAGGGCTGCGGCGCGCTGGTCCCGCCGTCGACACCGAGTCGCTGGTCGACGTCCTCGAATCGATGCAGAACTACGAGCTCGGCGTTGGATCGAAGGTGAGCTTCGGCCCCTCCGACCACCAGGCGCTGCACAAGGTCTGGGGCACGCAGCTCGACAAGACCGGCCAGTATCATGCGATCGATCTCGAATAGACGGAATGGCCGGATCGCGCCGCGCTCGGCGCATGTCAGCGGGTTGCGTCGATCCGCGATTTCGGCCATATCGGTCCGATGATCAAGACCGAGACCCTGCGCGCGAACATGTGGTGGCGCTCCATCTAGGAGCGGCACGGCCTCGTCTTTCATCGCCCGTTGCCGCCGTTCATCGGCCTGCGACGCGGTTCTTGTCATCAACAGCATCGAAGAGCTCGATCGAGCGGCGGTTCTCACTCCTGGAGAACCACAATGCGTCCCTCAGTGCCAGACCGTCCCGTCATCCTGACCGGCGACAGAACCACCGGCCCCCTGCACCTCGGCCACTATGTCGGCTCGCTGCGGAACCGCGTCGCGCTGCAATCCACGCATCGGCAATTCCTGCTGCTGGCCGATGCCCAGGCGCTCACGGACCACGCCCATGATCCGGCCAGGGTGAGCCGGAATATCCTGGAGATCGCGACCGACTATCTCGCCGTCGGCATCGATCCGGAGATGACGACCATCTGCCTGCAATCGCATTTGCCGGCGCTGGCTGATCTCACGCTGCTCTACATGAACTTCGTCACGGTGGCGCGGCTCGAGCGCAACCCCACCATCAAGGACGAGATCCAGGCGCGCGGCTTCGGCCGCGATATTCCGGCCGGCTTCCTTTGCTATCCCGTCGCGCAGGCGGCCGACATCACCGCCTTCAAGGCGACCATCGTGCCGGTCGGAGACGACCAGGCGCCGCTGATCGAGCAGACCAACGAGATCGTCCGCCGCATCAACCGCCAGGCGGGCAGCGAGGTGCTGCCCGAGGCACGCGCGCTGATCCCGAGCGTCGGGCGCCTGCCCGGCGTGGACGGCAAGGCCAAGATGAGCAAATCACAGGGCAACACGATTCCGCTCTCCGCCACGGCGGACGAGATCCGCGATGCCGTCCGCCGCATGTTCACCGATCCCGGCCACATCAGGGCCGCGGATCCCGGCCGCGTCGAGGGCAATGTCGTCTTCACCTATCTCGACGCGTTCGACGACGATCCTGCGGCTGTTGCGGACCTCAAGGCGCGTTATATCCGAGGCGGCCTCGGCGACAGCGTCGTGAAGCGGCGGCTCGATGACGTGCTGCAGGCCGTGGTCGCGCCCATCCGCGACCGGCGGGCGGCGCTGGCGCGCGATCCCAGCCATGTTCTCGACATCGTCAGGCGCGGCACCGAACTGGCGCGCACCCTCACTACTGCGACCTTGCGCGATGTCCGCGACGCGCTGGGTCTGTTCACGCTGCAATAGCTCTCGAATGATGAGGCCGCATGTGCCGCCGGATCGAGACCAAAGCGCGGCGGCATTTACCGGGCGGAAACCGTTGCTGTCGTTGAATGCGAGCATGGCTCAGTTGCGCATGGAAGTTCGCGATTCGGCCGGCACCATCCTGCCGGGCTATGGCGACGCATTCTTCGACCTCAGGCTCCCCGGCGATCACTGCCGCGTAGCTCAGACCCTGCTGCGGATGATCCGCGGCGACGATGCCCGCTCACCGGTCCACAGCGTCCACTTCTTCCGTGACGCGTCCGAGATCGGGAGCTGGTCGGTCGAAGACGAGCGGGTCGAAAGCTTCATCGACGCCTGCGTGCACACGCCGCCGGCAGCGGCTTAGCGCCACCGGCTCCAGAAGACGTCCTCGCGGACGGCCCGGCTTTCACGCGATGCGCGGGTGCGCCGCCTGGTGCCAGGTCCAGGCCGAGCGGATGATCGTGCCGAGATCGGACCGATGCGCCGCGAAGCCGAGCTCCTGCCGGGCAAGACGCGGATCGGCGACCAGGACCGGTGGATCGCCGGCGCGGCGCGCGCGCACCACCAGCGGGATCCGCTCGCCGGTCTCCCTGCCGATTGCATCGACGATCTCGCGAACCGAATGGCCGCGGCCGGTGCCGAGATTGTAGGTGCCACCCGAACCGTTCTGCAGCAGACGCTCCATCGCCGCGATGTGGGCTGCCGTGAGATCATCGACGTGAACATAGTCGCGCACGGCGGTTCCGTCGGGTGTGTCATAGTCGGTGCCGAAGATCGCGAAGTCCGGCACATGGCCGAGGATCGCCATCAGCGCCCGCGGGATCAGGTGCGTCTCGGGATCGCGCAGCTCACCGATCAGGCCTGACGCGTCGGCGCCGCCAGCGTTGAAGTAGCGCAGCACGATGGCCGACAGGCCGTAGGCCGCCTGATAGTCCGCCAGGATCTGCTCGATCATGTATTTCGAGCGGCCGTAGGGATTCAGGGCCGAGCCCGCGGCGCTCTCGGGAATCGGCTTCCGCCCGGCGTCGCCATAGACCGCGCCGGTCGAGGAGAACACCAGCCGCGCGCAGCCGGCCTCGCGCATGCCCTGCAGCAGGCGCAGGCTGCCGGCGACGTTGTTGAGATAGTATGCCTCCGGATCGGTGACGGATTCGCCGATCGTGCTCGGCCCGGCCAGGTGCATGACCGCGCCGACCCCGTGGGCGCGGATGGTGTCAGCCACTCTGGCGCTGTCGGCGATGTCGCCGACCACCAGCGGTCCCCACCGCACGAAGCGGCGATGGCCGGTGGACAGATTGTCGTAGCAGATCGGCACGTAGCCGGCCCCGGCAACAGCCTTGCAGCAATGAGCCCCGATGTAGCCGGCGCCTCCGGCAACCAGGATCGCTCCGTTGTGACCCATGCATGAAGGCCTTCTGATCAGCGAACGGCTGGACCCAGTCGCGGATGCGAAATGTGACCCAGCGCGGCGACCGCTGCAACCGGGCAGCGCGCCGGCCGGCGTCACCGACAACCGCTTGGCGGCACGCCGCTCTGCGCGCTCTTAACGGTCTTGCACCCCGGCCGGTCGTCCGGTGGCGGTCAGGTGATGCCGAATAGCTGATGTCACGCGATGGCAGCACGACATCTAGCCGTGAACAGACCTCGTACCCGGCTGCGCCGCTGATTCGGACGCGGTTCGTTCAAGTCGCGTTCTGAACGTTAACGTGAGCGCGCGCGACGTCGCATTCTGGGACATCATGCGCGGGCTGGTCGCGGCAGCGAGTGCAGCGCCGATGTCGTTGGCGCGGTCGCGGCGCGGCGATCGCGGGCTGTGCCCGTGTGCTCAACCTGCTGGCCTGTTAGCTGGTTCATCACGGTCCGATCGCCTGCCGGTTCCGTTCGGCGCGCAGATGTCCATGCCCCGCGGCGCATGGCTCACAACCCAGAGTCCAGGTGGCACGCGGCGCAGAATGGGGTACGAGTCGTCGGACTGATCAGCGTCGGCCGATGCAGGAGGCTCCCTTGAGTGAAACACCTGGTAACGTCGACGCGGCGGCGCGCGCTGCATCGACGCCGCCCCCCTCCTCCGCCGCGGCGCCCGGGCTCTGGGCGCGTCTCGGCATTCCGCTGCTTGCGGTGATCGCAGCGCTCGCCTTCGTGGCGCTCGCGACCACGCGCTGGAACGCCTGGACCGGCAACGCAACGACCCAGTCGACCAACGATGCCTATGTGCGCGCCGACCTGACGCAGCTCTCGAGCCGCGTGGCCGGCGAGGTGACGAAGGTTGCGGTCAGCGATTTCCAGCAGGTCAAGGCCGGCGACCTGCTGGTCCAGATCGATCCGGCCGACTACGAGGCACAGGTGTCGCAGGCCGAAGCCAATGTCGAAGCGGCGCAGGCGGCGCTCGACAACCTCAGCAACCAGGTCGAGCTACAATACGCGACCATCGCCCAGGCCGAAGCGCAGCAGGTCTCGGCCGGCGCGGCCGAGGTGCAGGCCAGGCAGGAGGAAGAGCGCCAGCAGTCGCTGTCGCAGAGCGAGGCAGGGACCAAGCAGCGGCTGGAACAGGCAACGGCCGCCTATGCCAAGGCACAGGCGGACGTGCGCGCGAGCCGCGCGGTGATCGCCGCCCAGCGCCACCAGTTGGAGGTGCTCACCGGCACCAAGAAGCAGCGCGGCGCCGATCTCGCCGGCGCCAAGGCCGCGCTCGCCGCGGCGCGGCTCAAGCTCGGCTACACCAGGATCACTGCGCCATTCGACGGCGTCGTCGGACAGCGCCAGGTGCAGGTCGGCGACTACGTCAACATCGGCAGCAGCCTGATCGCGGTGGTGCCGCTGCCGCATGTTTTCGTCATCGCCAACTACAAGGAAACGCAGCTCACCCATGTCGCGCCCGGCCAGCCGGTCGAGGTCACCGTGGACTCGTTCCCGGGCCAAAGGCTGCATGGCCGCGTCGAGCGGATCGCGCCGGCCTCCGGCTCGCAATTCGCGCTGCTGCCGCCCGACAATGCCACCGGCAACTTCACCAAGGTCGTGCAGCGCATTCCGGTCCGCATCGCCCTCGACGGCGACCAGCCGCTGCTCGCGCGGCTGCTGCCGGGCATGTCGGTCGAGACCCACATCCGCACCGCCGGCCAGGCCGATGGCACCAAGTGAGACCGATCGCGGACCGCTGTCGCGCGGCGGCCAGGCGGCGCATCCGCTGTTTGCCGTCGGGGCGGTGCTGCTCGGCTCGTTCCTGGCGAATTTCGACAGCCGGCTGACCTCGGTCGGCCTGCCCGATCTGCGCGGCGCGTTCTCGCTCGGCTTCGACGAGGGCGCATGGCTGTCGACCGCCGCGATCGGCTCGCAGATCTTGATCGCGCCGGCGGTGGCGTGGCTCGCGACCGTGTTCGGCCTGCGCCGTGTGCTCGGCATTCCCAGCCTGATCTACGCGGTGCTGTCGCTGATCATTCCGTTCGTGCGCGACTATCCGACCTTGATCGCGCTCGCGATCCTGCACGGCATGCTGCTCGGCACCTTCGTGCCGGCCACGCTCATGATCATCTTCCGCAACCTGCCGATCCGCTGGTGGCTGCCGGCGATCTCGATCTATGCGATCCGGGTCGGCTTCGCGCTGGATACCTCGACCTCGCTGGTCGGTTTCTATGTCGAGCATCTCGGCTGGCAGTGGCTGTACTGGCAGGGCGTCGTGCTGGCTCCGCTGATGGCGCTGATGGTCTATCTCGGCACCCCGGCCGAGCCGGTCAACCGCACGCTGCTCGAGAACGCCGACTGGGGCGGGATGCTGCTGCTCGGCAGCGCCGTGGCGATGATCTATGCCGGGCTCGACCAGGGCAACCGGCTCGACTGGCTGCAATCGGGCACGGTGATGGCGCTGCTATCAGGCGGCGCCGCGCTGTTCGTCCTGTTCCTCGTCAACGAGGCGCTCGCCCCGCAGCCATGGGCGCATTTCAACGTGCTGTTCTCGCGCAACATCGGGCTGTCGCTGGTCGTGATCCTGCTCTACACGCTGACCAGCCTCTCGAATGCGTCGCTGGTGCCGAACTTCCTCGCCACGATCACGCAGTTGCGGCCGGAGCAGAGCGGCTCGCTGCTGTTGTTCTACGGCGCGCTGCCGATGATCGTGCTGGTGCCGCTGTCGATCGTGCTGCTTCGCCATCTCGATCCCCGCATCGTCGTCGTGCTCGGTCTCAGCGCCTTCGCCGCGGCCAATCTGCTCGGCACCCAGATCACCCATGCCTGGGCGCGCGAGGATTTCATCGTCATCGTCGTGCTGCAGTCGATCGGACAGGCCCTGACCTTGCTGTCGATCATCATCCTCGCGCTGTCGAATTCCGATCCGGCCCGCGCGACCTCCTTTGCGGCCTACATCCAGGTGATGCGGCTCGGCGGCGCCGAAATCGGCGTCGCCCTGATGGGAACGTGGCTGCGGGTGCGCGAGCAGGTGCACTCGGCCTATCTCGGCCTCAACATCCAGAGCGGCGATCTCGACGTCGCGCGCGCGCTGCAACGGCTGACCGGCTATTTCGCCGCGCATGGCGGCGGCCAGGCCAAGGCGCGCGCCGTCGGGACCTTGGCCGCGCAGGTCCAGCGCGAGGCCAACGTGCTCGCTTATCTCGACGCGTTCTGGCTGTGCTTCTGGCTCGCGATCGCCGCGCTCCTGCTGGTCGCCCTGATCACGCGCGCGCCTCCGGGCCCGTTCTCGCCGACACCGATCAGTCTGAGGGCGGCGTGGATGCGACGGTTCGGATCGTCGACGACGTGAGCGGGCCCGCCCCCGCATGCGGGGTCGTAGCTTTCTCTCCAACGACGCCGGCGCGCCTCTGCGCCTTTAACCTTCTCGCGAAAGCCGAGCCGCGGCGATCAGGATCGCCGGCGCTGCATGTTGCGCGCCATGTCCGAGAGCTACGACATCTAGCCGTGAACAGATTTCAAACCTTGATTCGCAAGCGATTCGGACGCGGTTCGTTCCAGCCGCGTTCCGAACGTTAACGTCGCTGCGATGAGCGTCGCATTCTGGGACATCATGCGCGCGATGGTTGCGGCAACTCGTCGAGCGGCCATTTCGGACGCTTGATCTTCTTGTAGGGCAACGTCGTCACGTCGCGCGCGACCACGCCGGGCGCATCGACCATGATGATGTCGGCCGCGATCGGCGCAAATGCCGCGCGGAAATGCTGGGCGGATTTCACCACGACGAGCTTGCGCGTGGCAGGATCGCAGCCGAGCTGGGTGAAGAAGTCGGTGCCGAACGCCTGGCAGCGGAACGTCGTGATCACGACCTCGACGCCATTGCTCGCGATCAGCGCGCAATCGCCGAGCTTGGCGGGCGTGCCGGCGAGGCCCGTCATCACCATGTTCTCCTTCAGCGCCTTGATCTCCCAGGTCGCATCGACGGGATCACCCGACAGCGGCCCGATCTTGCCGCCGATCCGCAGCGGCAGCTTGGCGCCGACGCCTGCATCGAAGGCGATGCGCACCGCGATCGGATCCCAGAGTGGGCCGAGGCAGGCATTGCCGATGTTGCGGTCGAGCAGCCGGCGCAGGATGAAGGTGGAATCGCCGGGCGCTCCGCCGCCGGGATTGTCGCTGGCATCGCCGAGCACGATGGTGCCGTCTGTCGCCAATGCCTGGTCAAGCGCGGCATCGACGCCGGGCATGCGCTCGGTCACCGCCTCGCGCAAGCCGATCAGTTCGTCCGCAAGGCGGCGTGCCAGCGCCTTCGCCCTGACACCGTCCGGATCGACGGCGGCATCGCTATAGACCAGCACCTTGGTGCCCATGGACGGCGTGTCGCCCCAGCCGAAGCCGTGAACGATCGAGACCGAGACGATGCCGTCCTTGCCTTCCAGCGCGGTGATGCGGTCGACGAAGCTGCGCACCGGCTCGCGCGTGGTGTGCAGGGTGACGATCATGTCGGTGTCGACCAGCGCCTTCTGCAGCTTCAGCCGCTTCTCGGCGATCTCGGTGCAGTGTTTCACCAGATCCTGCGCGCGCTCGAGAATGTCGGTGTGCGGATATTCCTTCCAGCAGATCAGAAGATCGGCGCTTCTGACCATCAGCTCGCTCATATGGACGTGGGGGTCGAGCGTGGCGCCGACGACCACATCGGGTCCGACGATCTCGCGTATCCGCGCGAGCAGCTCGCCCTCGCAATCATCATAGCCGTCGGCGATCATCGCGCCGTGCAGGCCGATCAGCGCCATGTCGACCGGCAGCGCGGCTTTGAGGTCGGCAAGGATCTGGTCACGCAGGGTTTCGAACGCGGCGCGGGTGACGAGCCCGTTGGGCACGGCCGCGGCCACCAGCCCTTCGATCAGCGTCCAGCCCTTGGACGGCCCAACCTGGCGCGCAGCCCATAGTGGCCCGCCATGCATCTGCATCTTGTCCGGGTGCTGGCCGGCGGGGAAGTAGGCGCGCTCATGGAAGGTCGCGAGCCCCGTGGGCATCGGCGCGAAGGTATTGGTCTCGGTGGCAAGGGCGGCGGAGAAGACACGCATGAAGGCTGAACCCGGTGGTTGCGAGGAAAGGCAGGCGCGCACCGGCCCGGCCGGCGATGCAGGCCCACAAAGAAACGGACCTCATCAGGAAGCGCAAGAGACCCATGCGAAGGGCGACCGCCGCACAGCGCATGGGACGGAAAACAGCGCGGCCTGATCCCGCTGCGCCGGATGATGCCTGATGCATTTGGCAATCGATGAGGCTACGATCGGCTACATGGCGGACGATAAATTGAAACGGCGGTTGACGACAGTGCTGTGCGCGGATGTGCACGGCTATTCCCGCCTCATGGGAGCCGACGAAGCCGGTACGCTGGAGACGCTGCGCCGCTACCGCACGGCCATTGCAGGATTGGTGGAGCGCCATGACGGGCGCATCGTCAATACTTGGGGCGATGCCGTGATCGCCGAGTTCGCCAGTGTCGTCGAGGCCGTGCGGTGTGCCGTCGAAATTCAGCAGGAAATCAGTCAGAAGCCCACGCCATCCAACGGACACCAGATGCAGTTTCGCATCGGGATCAATCTGGGAGATGTGATGGTGGATGGTTCCGATATCTTCGGCGATGGGGTCAATATCGCGGCGCGCCTGCAAGAACTGGCCGAGCCCGGCGGCATCGTGGTCTCGGCCCCCGTCTACGACCAGGTGCACAACAAACTGACTGTCGGCTTCGACTGTCTTGGCCAGCCACCGCTGAAGAATGTTGCCCCCGTGACCAGCTATCGTGTCACGATCGGCGGCCGTTCCGGCCAGCGACCCGACCTCCCGGTTGACGACGGCGCCCTCCATGCGCGCGCGTTTGCGGCCTCGAGCGCTCCACCTCCTTTTCGCGACGGCGATGCGCGATCCACGTCGATCACCTCGATCGCGGATCACTTCGCGAGCCTGCCTCGTCCCCTCGCAATGGCCCTCACGGTCTCCGGCTTTCTGCTTCTGATCAATGTTTTCACCGGTCTGCACAGAGTCTGGTTTCATTGGCCGGCCGCAGCATTGCTGTTCGCCGGCATCATGCGGACGGTGCTCCAGAGCAGGCCTCCTTCGGACAAGATTGAGCGACGTCGGACGCGCCGGGACTAAGCGGCTGGTGGTTGCGAGCGCTCTATTCGGCCCGGAATCAGATCGAAGCCCGGCATCGCGAAGGTGCGCTTTAACGGCTGCGGGCTGACGGTCCGGAAAACGCCGATATCCTGCTACGATCTCACAGGCCGTCACTCCTACGCCTGCTCGGGGCTTCGCGAACACACAGATGGAGACAGCTTGAGAATGTCGCATGGCGGCTTGGCTCCGCGCGACCGGGCATTACGCCCGCACAGACTGCTCCTCGACCGACCTGATCGCCACGGCCGCAACCTGGGCCAGAGCCTCACGGTCGCCGCCGGAGGAGGCCATCACGCTCATGCCCGTGATCACGGCCGAGACGTAACGCGCGAGCGCGGCCGGATCCGCGGCCGGGGCCAAATCGCCTTCGCGCTTGGCGCGCTCGAAACGGTGCCGGAGCTGCTCCTCGGTCTGCGCACGGCGGGCCGCGAGCTCGAACGGCACGTTGGCGGAGCCGGAGCCGCAGGCGAGACCGCCCTGCACCAGCAGGCAGCCGGGCGGATTGGAGGGATCGGTCTGTTTCTCGGCGACGCCCATCAGCATCCGCGCGGTGACCTCGCGGGCGGTCGGCGCGCTCAGCACCTCGTCCATCCAGGCCTCCCGTCGCGCCGTGTAGCGGTCGAGCGCGGCCTTGAGCAGGGCTTCCTTGCTGCCGAACGCGGCATAGAGGCTGGGCGGGTTGATGCCCATGGCGTCGGTGAGCTGGGCGATGGTCGCGCCCTCATAGCCATGGCGCCAGAACACCTCCATCGCCTGGTCCAGCGCGGTGTCGCGATCGAAAGTCCGGGGCCGTCCGATGCCCATGTGCAAAACTCCTGTTCCCGTCTCCGCCCCGTCTGATTCTTATCTAGTTGTTATTGAACGCGATTTCTTTGATCTGGCGCAGTCGCCGAAAGTCGGGCTACTATTTTCGTAGTATCCGTTACATAAGTCTCTTGCGAACGGGTTGCCAGCGCCACATTTGTAGCGAGCACTACAAATCTGGAGCGCGCCAATGCCTTCGCCCGAAATTCGTTCTTCCGGCCGCCTGAAGCGGTGGCTGGGCACCGTCGCCGCCGCCGGCCTGGTGATTGCCGCCGGATCCTACGCCGGCTCCCAATATTTCCATCTCAGTCCCGCGCCGAATGCGGCCCGCGCGGCGGCCCCCGAACAGGCCGTCCCCGTGACGGTTGCCGTCGTCGAGCCGCGCCAGGCGAGCCTGTGGGACGAGTTCTCCGGCCGGCTCGAGGCGGTCGAGCGGGTCGAGATCCGGCCGCGGGTGGCCGGCGCCATTCTCGGCACCAATTTCACCGAGGGCTCGCTGGTCAAGGCCGGCGACGTCCTGTTCAAGATCGACCCCGCGCCCTACGCCGCCGAGGTCGACCGGGCGCAGGCGCAGCTCGAGGCTGCGCGGGCCCGCGCATCCTTCGCCGCCAATGAGCTGGAGCGCGGCGCGCAGCTGGTCGGCAACTCCATCGTCACCAAGCGCGACTACGACCAGCGCGACAACGGCAATCGCGAGGCGATCGCCAACGTCAAGGCCGCGGAAGCGGCGTTGCAGGCCGCAAAACTCAATCTCGACTACACGCAGGTGCGCGCGCCGGTCGACGGCCGGGTCGGCCGGATCGAGGTCACCGTCGGCAACCTCGTCGCCGCCGGGTCGGCCTCGCCGGTGCTGACCTCGCTGGTGTCCGTCAACCCGATCTATGCGAGCTTCGACGCCACCGAAGAGCTGGTGTTGCGCGCATTGTCGGCGATTGCCGACGGCTCCGGCAAACGCGGCAATCTCGACCGCATCCCGGTCGAGATGACGACCTCAGGCGGCATCACGGCATCCGGCCATATCCAGTTGATCGACAATCAGGTCAACGGGCAGAGCGGCACGATCCGCGTCCGCGCCGTGTTCAAGAACGAGGACGGCCGGCTGATCCCCGGCCAGTTCGCGCGCGTGCGCATGGGCCAGCCGCAGCAGCAATCGCTGGTGCTGCTCGACGAGCGCGCCATCGGCACCGACCAGGACAAGAAATTCGTGATGGTGGTCGGCGACGACGAGCGCGCTGTCTATCGCACGGTCAGCCTCGGCGGCAGCGTCGATGGCCTGCGCATCATCTCCGCCGGCCTCAAGCCCGGCGAGCGCGTGGTCGTCAACGGCCTTCAGCGGGTGCGGCCGGGCGCGTTGCTGAAGACGCAGGTGGCAGCGATGGGCGCAAGAGATGGGGCCGACAACAAGCAGCTGGCGCAGCGCTGAGCGTCATCGAGGCCCGTCTGCCAACGCCAACCACAACTGTCGTCCCCGCGAAAGCGGGGACCCATAACCACCGGCCGTGCTTGTCGACCAAGAAAGATGACCCGCAGTCTTATTCAACAACTGGCCTTCCGCGGTATGGGTCCCGGCGTTCGCCGGGACGACGCCGAGGGTGAGGCGACAGCGAGATCCTATTTGGCGCCGCTCAGCGTCTTTGAACAAGCCTACCGACAACTAACAACGTCAGCCACGCGCTGAAGTCTCCCGACCACGGGGCCTCCCATGAACCTCTCCAAATTCTTCATCGATCGGCCGATCTTCGCAGGCGTGCTGTCGACGCTGATCTTCCTCGGCGGCTTGATCGCGCTGTTCTCCATGCCGATCTCCGAATATCCCGACGTCGTGCCGCCCTCGGTGGTGGTGCGCGCGACCTATCCCGGCGCCAATCCGAAGGTGATCGCCGAGACGGTGGCGACGCCGATCGAGGAGCAGATCAACGGCGTCGAGAACATGCTCTATATGAGCAGCCAGGCGACCACCGACGGCGCGATGACGCTCACGGTCACCTTCAAGCTCGGCACCGATCCGGACAAGGCGACGCAGCTGGTGCAGAACCGCGTGCAGCAGGCCGAGCCGCGGCTGCCCGCCGTGGTGCGCCAGCTCGGTGTCATCACCAAGAAGAGCTCGCCCGACCTCACCATGGTCGTGCATCTGATTTCGCCGAACGGCCGCTACGATACGACGTACCTGCGCAACTACGCGGTGCTCAACGTCAAGGACCGGCTGGCGCGCATCGACGGCGTCGGCGACGTGCAGCTGTTCGGCGCCGGCGACTATTCGATGCGGGTGTGGGTCGATCCGCAGAAGGCGGCCGAGCACGGCCTCTCCGCCTCCGACATCGTCAAGGCGATCCAGGCGCAGAACGTGGAGGCCGCCGCCGGCGTGGTCGGCGCATCGCCGAGCGTCAAGGGGCTCGATTTGCAGCTCTCGGTCAATGCCGAGGGCCGGCTCTCCAACGAGGACCAGTTCGCCGACATCGTGGTCAAGACCGGCACGCATGGCGAGATCACGCGGCTGCGCGACGTCGCCCGCATCGAGCTCGGCGCCTCCGAGTACGGCCTGCGCTCGCTGCTCGACAACAAGCAGGCCGTGGCGATCCCGATCTTCCAGGCGCCCGGCTCCAACGCGCTGCAGATCTCGGACAACGTCCGCGCCACCATGGCCGAGATCAAGAAGACGATGCCGGAAGGCGTCGAGTACCACATCGTCTATGACCCGACGCAGTTCGTGCGCTCCTCGATCGAGGCCGTCGTGCACACACTTTTCGAGGCCATCGTGCTGGTCGTGATCGTCGTGATCCTGTTCCTGCAGACTTGGCGTGCCTCGATCATCCCGCTGCTGGCTGTCCCCGTCTCGATCGTCGGCACGTTCGCGGTGATGCATCTGTTCGGCTTCTCGATCAACGCGCTCAGCCTGTTCGGCCTGGTGCTCGCGATCGGCATCGTCGTCGACGACGCCATCGTCGTGGTCGAGAACGTCGAGCGCAACATCGAGAGCGGCCTGTTGCCGCGTGACGCGACGTATCAGGCGATGCGCGAGGTGTCGGGCCCGATCATCGCGATCGCTCTGGTGCTGGTCGCGGTGTTCGTGCCGCTCGCCTTCATCTCCGGCCTGACCGGGCAGTTCTACAAGCAGTTCGCGCTGACGATCGCGATCTCCACCGTAATCTCCGCGGTCAACTCGCTGACCCTGTCGCCGGCGCTGTCGGCGCTGCTGCTCAAGGGCCACCACGAGCCCAAGGATCGCCTCACCCGGATTCTCGATCGCACGCTCGGCTGGTTCTTCCGCGGCTTCAACCGCGCCTTCGTCCGCGCCTCCAACAATTACAGCGGCAGCGTGTCGAAGGTGATCACCGGCAAGGCCGCGGTGATGATCCTCTACGTCCTGCTGGTCGGCGCCACCGCCGTGCTGTTCAAGCAGGTGCCAGGCGGCTTCGTGCCGGGCCAGGACAAGCAGTACCTGGTCGGCTTCGCGCGGCTGCCGGACGGCGCCACGCTGGACCGCTCCGAGGAGGTGATCCGCAAGATGAGCGACATCGCGCTGACGCAGCCCGGCGTCGAGAGCTCGGTCGCCTTCCCCGGACTGTCGATCTCCGGCTTCACCAACTCCTCCAATGCCGGCATCGTGTTCTCGACCCTGAAGCCGTTCGACGAGCGCAAGGATCCGTCCTTGTCGGGCGGCGCGCTGGCGATGGAGCTGAACAAGAAATACGCCGGCATCCAGGACGCCTTCATCGCGATGTTCCCGCCACCGCCGGTCAACGGCCTCGGCACCATCGGCGGCTTCAAGCTGCAGATCGAGGACCGCGCCGGCCTCGGCTACGAGGCGCTCAACGACGTCACCAAGGCGTTCATGGCGGGCCTGCAGAAGTCGCCCGAGATCGCCGGCGTGTTCTCCAGCTTCCAGGTCAACGTGCCGCAACTGTTCGCCGACATCGACCGCACCAAAGCGTTGCAGCTCGGCGTGCCCGTCACCGAGGTGTTCAACACCCTGCAGATCTACCTCGGCTCCTACTACGTGAACGACTTCAACAAGTTCGGCCGCACCTATTCGGTGCGCGTGCAGGCCGACGCACCGTTCCGCGCCCGAGCCGACGATATCCGCCAGCTCAAGGTGCGCTCCGCCTCCGGCGACATGGTGCCGCTGTCGGCGCTGCTGAACGTGCGGCAGAGCGCCGGGCCCGAACGCGCCATCCGCTACAACGGCTTCTTGTCATCGGACATCAACGCGGCAGCGGCGCCCGGCTTCTCCTCGGGCCAGGCGCAGGCGGCGGCCGAGCGGGTCGCGGCCGAGGTGTTGCCGCCCGGCTTTGCCTTCGAATGGACCGACCTGACCTATCAGGAGTTCATCGCCGGCAACTCCGGTCTGTGGGTCTTTCCGCTGGCGATCCTCCTGGTGTTCCTGGTGCTGGCCGCGCTGTATGAGAGCCTGACCTTGCCGCTCGCGATCCTGATGATCGTGCCGATGGCGCTGCTGGCGGCGATGGCCGGCGTCTACCTCTCGAAGGGCGACAACAACATCTTCACCCAGATCGGCCTGATCGTGCTCGTCGGCCTCTCCGCCAAGAACGCGATCCTGATCGTCGAATTCGCGCGCGAGCTCGAATTCGCCGGGCGCACGCCGCTGCGCGCCGCGATCGAGGCGAGCCGTCTGCGGCTGCGGCCGATCCTGATGACGTCGATGGCCTTCATCATGGGCGTGCTGCCGCTGGTGCTGTCGACCGGAGCAGGCTCCGAGATGCGGCGCGCGATGGGCGTCGCGGTGTTCTCCGGCATGATCGGCGTCACCGTGTTCGGCCTGTTCCTGACGCCGGTGTTCTATGTGCTGCTGCGGACGCTGACCGGCATGAAGCCGCTCACCCAGCATGGCGGCCACGGTACGGTGGCGGCTCAACCCGCGGAGTAAACAAGAATGTGAACGCGCGTGATGTCGAGGGTCCAGAAACGCGATCGTCTCTTGATTCGTAGAGACAAATGGCCGCTGGCGTCCCCCATCACGCTCCCAAGATGATCCGTTTCGCGATCAATTCTACAGGACTGTGAAACGGATCACAGACCAGCGCAGCGGGATGGAGGACGCCAACTCCAGCACGTTGCGCCGACCCGGCGGCCTGTCCCGCACCAGGCCGCCGGGTCATTTGACCACAAGGAGTTGCAACATGGATTTTTTGAATCAAATGGTGGCAGCCCGGCTGATGAAGACGGCCGAGGGTTTTCAGCGCATCGGAGCACATGGAGGATTTCGCCGTCTCGCCGGCCCGGTCAGCGCTACGGCCAGCTCACGCCCCGCGGTGGGCCTGGTCGTCGACAATGCGGCAGCAGGTGATCCGTCGCTATCGCAGAGCTGCCCGGAGCGCGATGGCTGCGGCGCCGGCCTGTAGCGGCGCGCCTTGGCGCCGCATCAATGGCCAGCACGCGCGCCTTTGAACGAAGCCGCGGCAAAACACGAAGTAACGACATCTATGGCGAAGACCGGCTTTGGCGCGTGATGGCTGCTGCGCCGGAACAGCTCATGGGCGCTTGCATCCTGCGCGATCGAGCATGTCCCTGACGATCAAAGGCGTTGCCGGCGTTTCCGCCGCGTCCTGCGCTGCGGCAGCGGAGCTCAGCGCCTGCCCGACAGTCGCTGCGCTCAAGTTCAACGAGGTGCGGCAGGTCGCGCGCCCCATGCTTGCGACTGCGCCAGCGGCCTCGCCGACGCCGGCAAGGTAGGCGGTGAGAACCTGCTGGGCCGTCCGGTCGGTCGGCGCCTTCTCCAGCATCTGAACCACCTGCGCGACCGATATCAGGCCGCGAGAGGTGGATGGCGCGGCGCTGGATGGAGAAGTCGTCATAACAGCGGACGCGAAGGCGACAGCGACGGCCAGTCTGGCCCGGCAATGAGACATGAGGTGGCTCCTGAGCTAATATCCCATCTGTCGAACGAAAATAAATTATTGTCAAACGATAATTTTTGATCGTATCGTGATCCTGTCGGCGCACTGCCGAAACACCAATCAACCGTGGGGGCCATTCGACCATGACGCAAACAGCAGAGATGTCCGGCACGAGTGCCGCGCGCTCCGGACGCAGCAATCGCATTCGCCGGCTCAGCCAACTGATGGCGGCAAGCTGTCTCGTCACCTCCGCGCTGCTCGCCGCGGCAATGGCGCTCTACTGGGCTTTGACGCCCACGCCCATGCTGTTCAGCCAGGCCGGAATTCCAGATGCTCCCGTGACCGAGATCGACTTCTCCACACGAGCCCTCGCGTTCGGCATCGCCATGGTCCCGCTGGGCACGCTGATCTGGGGCCTGCTGAGCGGACGTCGTTGCTTCGACGCGTTCGCCGCCGGCCGCATCTTCTCGCGGGACTCGATCCAACAGCTCAAGACGTTTGCGATCGCAGTCGCGGCATCAGCCCTGCTGAAACCACTGGCCGGTGCGGCGCTGTCCGTCGTTCTGAGTTTCCGTCAACCGGCGGGAGCGAAGACCCTCGCGCTGAGCGTCGGATCGGATACGCTCATAGCGCTGATTTTCGCAGGGACGGTTGCGGTCATCGCCTGGGTGATGACGGAGGCGCTGGAGATCGCCGACGAAAACAAGCAATTCGTCTGAAGGACAGGACATGCCGATCCGAGTGCGGCTGGGCGTGATGCTCGCCGAACGCAATGTGAAGTCCAAAGATCTGGCCGAGTACGTCGGGATCACCGAGGCCAACCTGTCCCTGCTCAAACAAGGCAAGGTGAAGGGTGTGCGCTTCGAGACCCTCGAGCGGATCTGCCGGTTTCTCGGCTGCCAGCCCGGAGACCTCCTGAGATATGAGGAAGCGCCGTCGACGGAGATGGACATCGGGTGAAACCGCAACCGCGATCAAGATCATGCGTTGCGGTGAAGCGGACGGGCGGCCGCACGGCGCCCCTGCCACGCGAACCGGCTCCATTAGCGCTTCGCCGCGACGCCGCTAATGCAGCGCATGAACGCCAAAATAGCATCATGTGACGATCAAAACTCGCGCTTGCCAGGGCTTGGTCCAGCCGATAGCTTTTTTGAACCTTTCAAGCGCGACGGATCATCGAGCATGCTTTTTCTGCGGACCAACTCCACGACGGCAACAGTGTCGAACGCGACGGATCGGCCTGTCAGACGCGCAGCCGCAACCGTCTCGAAGACGGTGCTGGTGACCGCAGCCGCGATGCTAGGTCTCCTCGTTTCCGCGCAGGCGCGTGATCTCACCGTCGTGTCCTGGGGCGGCAACTACCAGGACGCGCAGCGCAAGATCTACTTCCAGCCCTTCGCCGCCAAGCTCGGCGCCACCGTGCTCGACGAGAGCTGGGACGGCGGCTATGGCGTGCTGCAGGCCAAGGTGAAGGCCGGGGTGCCGAACTGGGATGCGGTGCAGGTCGAGGCCGAGGAGCTCGAACTCGGCTGCAGCGACGGCATCTATGAGAAGATCGACTGGAGCAAGATCGGCGACAAGAAAGGCTTCATCCCGGCCGGCGTGAGCGATTGCGGCGTCGGC
Organism: Bradyrhizobium sp. HKCCYLRH3073; assembly: GCF_051167995.1. Classification (NCBI taxonomy): domain Bacteria; kingdom Pseudomonadati; phylum Pseudomonadota; class Alphaproteobacteria; order Hyphomicrobiales; family Nitrobacteraceae; genus Bradyrhizobium; species Bradyrhizobium sp. HKCCYLRH3073. The sequence continues at coordinate 74,482 of NZ_JBNPUD010000018.1, read as the reverse complement.
GCCATCGTCTGGTCGACCGGAATGGCGTTCGACGGCGATAAGATCAAGGACGGGCCGAAGACCTGGGCGGACTTCTGGGACACGGCAAAGTTTCCGGGCAAGCGCGGCCTGCGCAAGGGCGCCAAATACACGCTCGAGTTCGCGCTGATGGCCGACGGCGTGCCGGCGACCGACGTCTACAAGGTGTTGAAGACCAAAGAGGGCGTCGAGCGCGCCTTCAAGAAGCTCGACGCGCTCAAGGCCGACATCGTGTGGTGGGAGGCCGGCGCGCAGCCGCTGCAGCTGTTGTCGTCCGGCCAGGTCGCGATGACCTCGGTCTATAACGGCCGCATCACCGCCATCAACCGCACCGAGGGCAAGCATTTCGGCTTCGTGTTTCCGGGCAGCATCTATGCGGTCGACAGCTGGGTCGTGCTCAAGGGCTCGCCCAACAAGGATGCCGCGATGAACTTCATCGCCTTTGCGAGCCAGGCCGAGAACCAGGCCAAGCTGCCGGAATACATCGCCTACGGCCTGCCGAACATCGCCGCTGCCAAGCTGGTGCCGGAGAAATACGCCGCGGAGCTGCCGACGACCCCCGAAAACCTGAAGCAGGCGATCGCGCTGGACGTCGGCTTCTGGACGGACAATTCGGAAGAGCTGTCGAAGCGCTTCAACGCCTGGCTGGCGCGCTGAGGCCCGCCGCTTCCGCACACCGGGCGCGCGATCGTCGCGACGCGCGCCTGCCCGCCTCGTATGAGTCCCGGCGAGGTCCGCGCCGAAAGCCTTCGTCATGGATACCCCCTTCATCTCGTTCCGGCAGGTGGTCAAGCGCTTCGCCGCGCTGACCGTGGTCGACGATCTCGACCTCGATATCGCCCGCGGCGAGTTCGTCGCCCTGCTCGGCCCCTCCGGCTCCGGCAAGACCACGCTGTTGATGATGCTGGCCGGCTTCGAGCAGCCGACCAGCGGCACGATCGCAGTCAATGGCGTCAGGGTCGACGGGCTCCCGCCGCACAAGCGCAACATGGGCGTGGTGTTTCAGAACTACGCGCTGTTCCCGCACATGAGCGTGCGCGACAACATCGCGTTTCCCCTGAAGATGCGCGGCACGCCCAAGCCCGAGATCGCCACGCGGGTCGCGCGCGTGCTCGACATGGTGAAGCTGTCGGCCATGGCCGAGCGCAAGCCGGCGCAGCTCTCCGGCGGCCAGCAGCAACGCGTGGCGCTGGCCCGCGCGCTGGTGTTCGAGCCGCAGGTGGTGCTGATGGACGAGCCGCTCGGCGCGCTCGACAAGAAGCTGCGCGAGCAGATGCAACTCGACATCCGCGACCTGCACCGCCGGCTCGGCCTCACCATCGTATTCGTCACCCACGACCAGGACGAGGCGCTGACGATGTCCGACCGCATCGCCGTGTTCAACCACGGCAGGATCGAGCAGATCGGCACGCCGCGCGAGATCTACGAGCTGCCGCGGACGCCGTTCGTCGCCGAGTTCATCGGCGAGACCAACCTGCTGTCGTGCAAGGTGGCTGAGCAGGCCGGCGAGGCGATGCGGCTGACGACGGACTCGGGCCTTACGCTTTCGGCGCATGCCGGCGCTGATCGCGTCGATGGCGGCAAGGTGCAGGTCTCGATCCGACCCGAGGCGATCCGGATCAACGATCATGCGGCCGCAACCGCAAACCGCCTGACCGCGCGCATCATGGACGCGGTGTATTTCGGCGATCACATGCGTCTGGTCGCCACGGTCGGCGCGCAGCGGCTGATCATCAAGGGCGACCGTGCCGGCCAGGCCGCGGAGGTCGGCAGCGAGGTCGCGCTATCGTTCGCGGCGTCGGATGTCTGGGTGGTGGGATCATGCGACCAGACCTCCGCCAACGGTTGACGGCATCTCTGCTGCTCGCGCCGCTTCTGGCGTTCATGCTGTCGTTCTTCGTCGTGCCGCTGGTGACGATGATGAAGTCGGCGGTGTCCGATCCGGTCGCGACCGAGTCCCTGCCCCGCACCCACACGGCGCTGGCGCGCTGGGACCGCACCAGCGTGCCTCCTGCAGCGGCGCAGGCCGCGTTCGTCGACGACATCCGCAGGCTGACCAATGACGAGCAGTTCGGCGATCTCGTGCGCCGCCTCAACAGCGCGCAGTCCGGCTTCCGCAGCCTGCTCGGCAAGACCCGCCGCGCGCTCGACGGCGACGGCGCGGCCGACCTCGCCGCGATCGATTCGCGCTGGAGCGAGACATCCTATTGGATGACCATCGCGGACGCCGTCGCCTCGCCCTGGACCGACAAGAACCTGCTCGCCGCGGTCGACCTCGAGCGCGACGCCGCCGGCGATATCGCCGCGATGCCGGAGGGCAGCTCGGCCAACCGCCTGATCATGATCCGGACCTTCGTGACCTCCGCGCTGGTGACGCTGGCCTGCATCCTGATCGGCCTGCCCTACGCGATGGTCGCCGCATCCGTGGAAGGCTGGCGCCGGCAGGTGCTGCTCGGCGCCGTGCTGCTGCCGCTGTGGACGTCGCTCCTGGTGCGCACCGCGGCCTGGTACGTCGTGCTGCAGGACAACGGCCTGATCAACGCGACCCTGAGGGGGCTCGGCCTGACCTCCGGTCCGGTCCCGCTGATGTTCAACCGGCTCGGCGTCGTCATCGCGATGACGCATGTGCTGCTGCCGTTCATGGTGCTGCCGATCTTCAGCGTGCTGATCGCGATCCCGCGCAATCTGATGCCGGCGGCGGCATCGCTCGGCGCGCATCCGCTGCGCGCCTTCCTCCACGTGCTGCTGCCGCTGTCGATGCGCGGCGTCGTCTCCGGCGCGCTGCTCGTGTTCATGGCCGCGCTGGGCTACTACATCACCCCCGCGCTGATCGGCGGCGCCAACGACCAGATGATCTCCTCGGTGATCGCCTATTACGCCACTGGCGCGGCGAACTGGGGCATGGCCGGCGCGCTCGGCCTCGTCCTGCTGGCGATGACCATCCTGCTCTATGCCGTCTACATCCGGCTGACCTCGGCCGAGGAGCAGCACGCATGAAGCTCCTGCCGGTCGTCAAGCTGCTGTTCGCGATCGCCGTCGTCGTGTTCCTGCTCGGGCCGCTGATCGCGGTGCTGCCGCTGTCGCTGACCGACAGCGTGTTCCTGAACTATCCCATTCCCGGCTATTCGACGCGCTGGTTTCGCGAGCTGGTCACCGCCGAATCCTGGCGGCTGTCGATCGTCAACAGCCTGCTGATCGGCTCGGGGACCACAGCCCTCGCAACGCTGCTCGGCACGCTGGCCGCGCTCGGCCTGCGCGGCAAACGCGCCTCGCTGCTGGTCTCGACGCTGCGCACGGTGTTCTTGCTGCCGATGGTGGTGCCGGCGGTCGTGCTCGGGGTCGGCATGCAGCTGATGTTTTCGCGCTACGGGCTCACCAACACCTATCTCGGCGTCATCATCGCGCACACCGTCGTCGCCGTGCCGTTCGTGCTCGTCAACGTCTCCTCGGCCTTGCAGGGCGTCGATCTCCAGCTCGAGCGCGCCGCCGCGAGCCTCGGCGCCTCGCCCACCGTGGTGCTGCGTACGGTGACGTTTCCGATCGCGCTGCCCGGCATCATCTCCGGCGCCCTGTTCGCTTTCGCGACGTCACTCGACGAGGTCGTGCTGACCTTGTTCGTCGCCGGCCCCAACCAGCGCACCCTGGCGCGGCAGATGTTCGCCACCATCCGCGAGAACATCAGCCCGGCGATCGTGTCCGCCGCGGCCGTGTTCATCGTCGGCACCATCGTGCTGTCACTCGCGATGCTGGTAATCCGTCGGCGGATGGCGTGACGTTCCGTAGGGCGGATTAGCGCAGCGTAATCCGCCGCCTCGCGCACGAATGGCCGTCCATATTGCAGCAGCCGAAGCGGAAGAAGGCGGATTACGCTGCGCTAATCCGCCCTACTCGATGAGCTATCCCGCCTTCACATATTTCCGCCAATCATGTTCTTCCTTGAACCCGAGCACTTCGCGCGCTTTCCTGTTCGACAGCGGCGCCTCGCGCTCGCCGAGGTCGCGGGTGATCGGAGTCTTCGGGCAATAGCGCTGCAGCAATTCGCGCGTCGGCATATTGGCCGTCACCGTGTCATTCACGGCGTTGAAGACCTGGAAGCCGAGACCATCCTTCTGGATCGCCAGATGCACGATCTCGCCGAGGTCGCGCGCGTCGATATAGGACCAGGCGTTGCGCTTGCGCGACGGCGGGTCGGCGAGGAAACGCGGGAACATGTCGTATTCGTGCGGCTCGATGACATTGCCGATGCGGAGTGCGTAGATGTCGATGCCGTAGCGCATGGCGAAGGCTCGCGCGGTCTTTTCGTTCACGACCTTGGACAGGCCGTAGGAGTCCATCGGGTCGGTGTCGTAGTCCTCCTCGAGCGGAAAGCTCCTGAAATCCTTGTCGCCCTCGGCGAAGCAGACTCCATAGGTTGTCTCGCTGGAGGCGATGATGATCTTGCGTACGCCGAGCTTCGCCGCAGCCTCGATGACGTTGTAGGTGCTGACAGTGTTGACGCGAAAGGTCTCATTGTCGGGCTCGATCAGCACGCGCGGGATCGCGGCGAAATGCACCACCGCATCCGGCGCCCGTGGCGGCCGGCCGGCGTTGAAGCCGCCGAAGCCGTAATGCGTGGTCAGCGCGTTGAAGGCCTGGCCGCTGTCCGTCAGATCCGCGATCAGGGTGTTGATCCCGGGGTGATCGAACGGCTTGAGATCGACGTTGAGGAGCTCGTAGCCCTTGCCCTGCAGATGTGGCAGCACATGCCGGCCCGCCTTGCCTGTTCCGCCGGTGAACACCACGCGTTTGCTTGTCATCGTTCTGTCCTCGTGAATGCGCCGGTTCTAGCAGCTTCGGTCGCAGCCGCTCCATAGGAACTTCCAACCCGATTCTCTGTGGTCTGACGGGCCGCCGGGCGGCGCTGGCCGACGAACACAGCGGTCGAAGAATGATCAATTTAAAATTGAAAATCGATAACGCACAATTTCAGAACGATGATTGCAATCCGAAACTTGCCGGTCCGCTGATGGGCCGACGCTCGAGCAACTCGTCCGCATGCGATCAGCAACGATGCTGGCGGCAACCGCGAGCGAGAATCTTTCTCATTATCAGTAGCCAAGTTCCCGAACGCGTGATAGGTATCTAATGGCAGTCAAGTAGATGCATCTGGCGGCTGGCCCGCCCTGGAAGGACGCCGTCATGCGATTGTCGTCTTGTGTCGTCGCGCCGTCATTTGTTGCTGTGTTGGCGACGATGCTGTTCTGCAGCCCGGCGGTCGCGCAGCCCCCCAAAAGCTCCACGCTTCCCGATATCACGGTCGATGCACCCAAGCAGGCTGTACGGCCCTATCGGCCGCAGCACGCAGCCGGCGCGGTGACGTCGCGCCGGGAACGGCCAGTCGCTCAGGCCGCATCCCAGGCCACGCAATCGCCGTCGGCTGCGCCAGGCTCTGTGGAAGCTAGGTTCGCCAGGCTGGAGAGAGCTGCCACTGGTTGCAACGGCGGCTGCGAGACAAGCTTCAAGTCCGGCAACGCGCCTTGGGTCGGATGCAGCCTGTCGGGCCAGGAATTCTCACATTTCGATACAACCTGCAGCGACACGCTCAGATACAAGCACTATGCGGACTGTGCGGAGACCAAGGCGTTCCTGGGCTGGGATCGCAATAAGGTCTGGCTGCATTGCAGCAGCCTCTTGGCCGGCGGCAAGTTTCAGGTCGCCGAGCTGAAGCGAGCGCGGCGCGCCCGTTAGTCCGCCTCAGCTGAGCTGAAGTTGAAGCACATTTGCCGGCCTGCGCGTGCTCCGGTCGACACCTCGTGAGCCGACGTCTTTCTCACGCGTCCTGCGATGTTTATCTGGTCTCAGCGCGTGACCGTATCTCACGCACATTGACTGCGTCAGCCGCGAGCTGATGCGCGGCTTCCAGCCCCCGCGATCGCCCGCACGACACGTGCGATACGTTCGTCGCGCGCGGCGGGCCTGATACGTCCTGACCGTTCGAGCGCGGCGAGGCCATGAAGGGCCGCCCAGAACGTCTCGGTGACGACCGCGGCATCCTTGCAGAAGGGCGCGATGACCGCGGCCAGCGCATCGAAAGCAGCCCGCAGCTCCGGCCTCGTCTCCGCCACCGCGAACCGCAGATCGGTCGGCAGGACGAACATGGCATCGTAGAGCGCAGGACGGCCGAGCGCGAAGCCGAGATAGGCCGCAGCGACATTCTTGAGCGCAGAGCCGCGAGCGCTCGCTTGCCTCGCCGCGTCTTCGAGGGCGGCCGTGATCTCCTTGAAGCCCTCGAGGGCAACCGCGGACACGATCGCATCCCTGTTCTCGAAATGCGAATAGAGCACGGGCTGGCTGTATTCGATCTCGTCGGCCAGGCGCCGGATCGTCACCGCGCCCCATCCCTCGCGCTCCGCGATCGCGCGCGCGGCCGCGACGATGTGCTGCTCGCGCTCGGCGCGCGCCCTGCCCTTTCGCTCCGCGATGCCCAGATTCTCGCCCTCCGCCGGACAGCACTCATCATACCACCGCTTGACGATCTAGCAACGCTAGATTATTGTCCTAGCGTTGCTAGGTTATCGACGGCCGTTAGAACGGAGGGTCGCATGCACTGGTTTTCGCTTGGGCTTGCCTTGCTGCTGGCGGTCGCGATCATCGCGATTGGGGTGCAATACGTTGCTCGCCCGTTCACTGCGATGCGCAGTTTCGGGCTGCCACTGCCCGAGACCGGCGCCAACGTCGCGTGGTGGCTGCGGCTCAAGGGCGTGAGGGACATCGTCTCGGGCCTGGCGGTCCTTGCATTGATGATGTGGGGTAGTTCCGGCGCGGTTGGCCTCGTCCTGCTCGTCGAAGCCGTCATTCCAGTTGGCGACATGCTGGTCATCCTTGCCGCGAACGGCTCGAAGACGAGCGCCTTCGGCATGCACGGCCTCACGGCCGCGATCATGGTCCTGGCGGCCCTGCCCCTGGTCACCGGAGTGTCTTGAGATGGCGCACGCTGTTTCGATCTGGCTGCTGGTCGCCGCCTTCTTCGGCGCCGGCGTCTTCAACGCGGTCGGCACGGCCGACACGCGGCGCGATTTCGCCCGTTGGGGCTACCCCGCCTCGTGGGGCAGACTGACCGGCGGGCTGGAGATCGTCGCCGCCATTCTGATTGCGCTTCCCCAGGCTCGCATCGTCGGCCTGGCGCTTGGATCGGCGATCATCGCCGCGGCAGCGGTGACCGTTCTGCGCCATCGCGATGTCCGGCACCTGCCGCCGATCGGCGGATTCGTCGTCCTGCTCGGGCTTGCCGCTGCCGCGCCCTGAAGGATCGCGCGGCGTTCGGAGAGCCGGATTCTCGCGCCTGCTGTCGGTCAGCGCCTGTCCTGCGATGAACCTTCTGCCTCCCGTCTTGACCTACCTCAGGGCGGGAGGAGATTGAGGTCGCAAATGACGGCTCTGACCAAGGTATTTTATAAGGCATTTTCTGAAACATCCGAGGGTCGCAAACACGCGTTGCTCAAACACCTCTTGCTGCTCGGTGCCGCCATATTGCTGGTGGCGGCGATGGCGCTGACCTACGGAACAGATCTGAGCCCCGGCTTTTTCTGAGCGGCTTTTTCTTCCTCTGCTTCGGCGAACAGCGGTTGCCGTCGACGGCATGTCCTTATGATCGGCATCCGCATGTCTGCCTCGGGCATGAGCGGAAAACCGGGCTTATCGCGCCTCGACCAGCGCCGCGAGTTTCGCGAGTGCCATCCGCCAGCCAGTCTCGTTGTCGGTCGGCGATACCGCGCGTGGCAGTCCAGCGTGGGTGGCGTGAAGTTCGGTCCCGCCATCCGCGTCGGCAAGCGTGATGGTGATCGTCATCTCGCCGCGTAGCGCGGGATCCGTGGTCTCGAACTCGTCCACTTCGACAACCTGCTCATTCGGGACGAGCTTCACAAAGCGACCGCGATATGTGTCCGTTTGCGCGGTCGTCTTGCCCGCCCCGGTCGGCACGTCATAGGTGAGCGAAATCCGCAACGAGCCGCCTTCACGGGCGTCGAACGCATGCACCTCGCAGGTCATTCCGTCCGGCACTTTCCATTTTGCAATTGCGCGTGGATCGAGCAGCGCTCGATAGACCGCCGACCGAGGCGCGGCGATGTAGCGCCGTATCGAAAGGGTCTCGTCCATGTTCATTCCCTGCTGACCTTGCGCATCGTCTCGAACCGTCATCCGATAGGACCGATGGTGTACCGGCGGCAGGCTTTTGGATAGGCTCGTTGCCGATGATGCGGCCTGCCGCTTGACGCGACCGACGAACAGCACCCGGGAGTCCATACGATGATCACCCTGGGACGACATCGGCCGCTGATCCAGACTCCCTTGGACGAAGCGACTGCCCTGGTCGCGATCTTAGACATCGCGGCCGACGCGATCGCCCAATTCGATCCCGATCATTCTGGCCGGCCCACCCCATCGACGACGAGACTGCCGACGGCGATCCCAGCTTCTACAAGGGCGCCGCCGGGTGTGATCTGGGCCCCCGACTGCCTGCATCTTCGGTTGTTTGTTCTGGCTGGCGAGATAGCAGAAGGGCAGATCCAAGCCGGCATGTTCGTCACCGTGCCGCTGGACTCTTCGCTGTCTTGGTGATGAAGGCGCCGTCGATCTGAGAAACCTTCGCACACGTGACGAGCTTCGGCTGGCGGACCAGGTTCTATCTATTCTCCGGGCACGAACTTCAAACGACGCATCGGCAAAGCGAGGAGCGCACGCGACCCGACGGGCAAATCACTGCTGCGAGACTCGCGTACGCCCAGCACATCCGCCCATCACCCGGAGCCCACGCTCCAAGAAAACGCCTCCGTCAGAAAAATTCATTCGCCTGCGGGTTCAAACACATCTCTCTATCCAGCCCTCCCGGCCTGAAGATTTTTGTTTCTTTTTTCCAGAAATCATGATCTTCTCTCTCCATCCCGTCTCACAAGAGGGGCGCTTCGCGGTCGTCACGAACGTCGAGGCGGGATGCGGTGGGCGTGTCGATGTCGCAGCGTGGTTCTCCACGCCGACGAACGGCGGCGATGCGCACGGTCAAGTCGCGTGGTCCTGACACCCCGACGCTGGTGTCACGCTTGCGTTGGCGCTCACGCGCGGCGCGGGCAACGGTGGCCAGAAAGCCCGGCGCACCGGGGAGATCGCGAAGCAGCCGTCAAAACCATCGTGCGGGGAATGCCGGGTGATCTCGGCTGAACCTGTGGTGACTGCCGCCTGCTTTTTTTCTGCAGGCGGGCCATGGGTGCGGCCAGCGCCCGGCATTCCCCGTGCCCTCTTCCAAGAGAGGGACATCGATCAGCAAAGCTCGGACGCGAGAATGCGCCGCGAGGCAGCGAAGCCATGTCGCAGCGCCCTCATCACAATCTAACCGCCGTCATTGCGAGCGAAGCGAAGCAATCCAGAGTCGCGCGCGCGACTCTGGATTGCTTCGTCGCTACGCTCCTCGCAATGACGGAGAACTTGACCGAAGAGACTCCTCATGGATGGCCGGTTCAAGCCGGCTTGCCGCCGTCACGACGACGCGGCGGCGGCGGAGCCCGCGGTTGCGTCGCCCCGCGATCGTCACGCGCGCCTCGCGTTCACAAGGGAGGATATTCAACGATCGGAAAACCAGACCAAGCTGGGTCACCGGCCGGACCGGCCGATGGTGGGCACGACAGGGATCGAACCTGTGACCCCTACCATGTCAAGGTAGTGCTCTCCCGCTGAGCTACGTGCCCTAAACCCAAAAGGTCTCGTCGGGTGGGGGTCCCTATATCGGCTCCCACGCAGGCAGGCAAGGACGCAAACAGGCGAAAATGGGAATAATCCTGAACTTCGCGACGCCGGCCCCGGCGGCTCAGGCCGCCAGCATCTTGTTGACCTCGCTGACGAGCTCGCGCAGGTGCACCGGCTTGGACAGCACCTTGGCATTCTTGGGCGCCTCCGAATCGGAGTTCAAGGCGACCGCGGCGAAGCCGGTGATGAACATGATCTTGATGTCCGGGTCGAGCTCGGAGGCGCGGCGCGCCAGCTCGATTCCGTCCATCTCCGGCATCACAATGTCGGTCAAGAGCATCTCGAACGGCTCCTCGCGCAACCGCTGGTAGGCCGACATGCCGTTGTCGTGGGGCGAGACCTGGAACCCGGCATTTTCCAATGCCTTGACCAGGAAGCGGCGCATGTCGTTGTCGTCTTCGGCGAGCAGGATTTTGTGCATGGCGAGGGGTTGTCTGGTCCGGGTGAGAGGCGGAGCGTTGCCGCCACTAAGCCTGACGGGCGGTAAATTTCGGGTGAAAGATTGCGCCTTTTGATCCGACATCGGCAAGGCATTTTGAGGGCTGAAGCCGCGGTCTTCGATCGAAGCAGCATGCCAGCTCAGAGTTGTTCCAAACGCGGGATGAACTTTTTCATTGCTTTTCGCTTGGCAGACCGGCTGGGATTATCGAAGATGCGCGTTGGCGAGAGCAGTACCTGCGTTGTCCAGAGCGAATCGGCCGGAGGATACCGGCGCATCAACGGACGTGACATCGACGCACGTGACCAAGGGGACGGCGCCCAGAGATGACGGACTTTGATGGCGAATTGCCGCCGTTCGAGATCATGGAGCCGACCGAATGGCGCGCGCCCATCATCTTCAATTCCCCTCACTCCGGATCGGCCTACCCCGACGATTTCCTGAGGGCCTCGCGAATCGATCTGCCGGCGCTGCGGCGCTCCGAAGATTCGTTCATGGACGAATTGATCGCCGATCTCCTGTCGCGCGGCTTTCCGGTCGTTCGCGTGCATTTCCCGCGCTGCTATGTCGATGTCAATCGCGAGCCCTATGAGCTCGATCCGCGAATGTTCACCGGGCGGCTGCCGAGCTTTGCCAACACCCGCTCGATGCGGGTGGCCGGCGGCCTCGGCACGATCCCGCGCGTGGTCGGCGACGGCCAGGAGATCTATCGCGACCGGCTGAGCGTCGACGAGGCGCTGCACCGGATCGAGACGCTGTACAAGCCGTATCACCGCGCGCTGCGCCGGCTGATCAACCGCGTGCACCAGCAGTTCGGCACCGTGGTGCTGGTCGACTGTCATTCGATGCCGTCGGTCGGCGTCTCGCGCGACGAGCCGCGCCGGCCCGACATGGTGATCGGCGACCGCTACGGCACGAGCTGCGCGTCGCTGCTGCCGGATCTGGTCGAGGACGTGCTCGGCCGGCTCGGTTATTCGGTCGGCCGCAACAAGCCCTATGCCGGCGGCTTCATCACCGAGCATTACGGCAATCCGGCCACGGGCTTGCATGCGATCCAGATCGAGCTCAACCGCGCGATCTACATGGATGAGCGCCGCAGGGAGCGCGGACCTCGCTTCGCCCAGGTCGCTTCCGATCTCGCCGTGCTCGCGGAGGTGCTGGCGACGGTGCCGCTCGGCGACCTCGGGCCTTTCCAGGCGGCGGCCGAATAGAGGGCAGCGCCCTCGGTCCGAAGGATTCCGGCCGGTGGCGCCGGCGCAAAAAAAAGGGCCGCTTGAATGACAAGCGGCCCAAGTCTAGGGAGGAAACGCCCAAGGAGGGCAGCGATAACGCGAAGCGCTACCGCACCGCAACAATATGCAATCGCGCTGCACAAAGCGCAAGGGTTTTTCCGCCTTTCTCCATGCAAAAAAACATAGGCCGGGTTGCGTTCAGCGCGAAACAACTTTGCTTTTCATCATAAAAGTCAATGGCTTGATTGGAGATTCCAAACGATCGGAGAGGGACGCCGGTTTCGCTTTCACTTTCACATCAGGGGCTCCGACGGCTCAATCGCGCCCCGTCAGCGCGGCCGGACACCAAACGGTATCCATGATGCCACGCTGGTGTTCCATATCCGGATGCACCCCGAACCGCTTTGAGCTAGGCATAGCGGCTCATTGCCACCCGATTCCCTCACCCAAGGACGCGCTGTGACGGTCATCGATTTCTCCGCCTTCATCGGTCGTCTGGCGACCGCGTCTGGCGAAACCATCCTGCCGTTCTTCCGGACCTCGCTGCTGGTCGACAACAAGAGCAGCCGGCAGGATTTCGACCCGGTGACCGAGGCCGACCGCGCCGCCGAGGCGGTGATGCGCCGCCTGATCAAGGCGAACTTTCCTCAGCACGGCATCGTCGGCGAGGAATTCGGCAATGAGCGCGAGGACGCCGACTACGTCTGGGTGCTCGATCCGATCGACGGCACCAAGTCCTTCATTGCCGGTTTTCCGACCTGGGGCACGCTGATCGCGCTGCTGCACAAGGGCGCGCCGGTGTTCGGCATGATGCACCAGCCCTTCATCGGCGAGCGCTTCGCCGGCGACAACGGCTCCGCCAACTACAAGAACGGCGGCGGCGAGCGCCGGCTCTCGGTGCGGCGCTGCGAGCGTCTCGGGGATGCGGTGTGCTATACGACGAGCCCGCTGCTGATGAACGAGGCCGATCGCGCAACCTTCAGCCGGGTCGAGGCCGAGACGCGGCTGTCGCGCTATGGCGGCGACTGCTACTCCTATTGCATGCTGGCCGCGGGCCATCTCGATCTCGTCATCGAGACCGAGCTCAAGCCCTACGACATCGCGGCGCTGATCCCGATCATCAACGGCGCCGGCGGCATCGTCACCAACTGGGAAGGCGGCCCGGCGCAGAACGGCGGCCGGATCGTCGCCGCCGGCGACAAGCGCGTCCACGAAGCGGCGCTGAAACGGCTGGCCGCGGACTGATCCCGCCTCCACCGGCCTGGCTCCGCCTCGTGCAGAACGGACATCCGGCCTGTCGTCGGGCGCTTCACGCGGCGGCCCGGCGCAAATGCTCGACGAGCAGTTTCGCGGGACGCGGCAGCGCCTTGAAGCTGCGGGCGCAGATCACCAGCCGCCGATCGGCCCAGGCGTCGCGCAGCGCGACGAGGCTGATCGGCATCGACCGCGCGCAACGTCGCGCCGCCGCTTCGGGCACCACGGCAATGCCGATCCCGGCCGCCACCATCTGGCAGATCGCGTCGAAATCGCGCAGCCTGGCCCGCACGTGCTGCCGGATGCCGAGCCGCGCGGCGTGCCGGCCGATATGGACGTTGAGCGCCGTCCCCTGCGTGAGGCCGATGAAATCCTCCCCCGCGGTCTCGCTGAAGTCGATCTGTCGGCGGGCCGCGAACGGGCTGCGCCGTCCGGCCACCAGGATCAGCCGGTCCTCGCCGAAGGCGAAGCGCTCGATCGTCTCGGGCAGCGCGTGCTCCGCCGCAAAGCCGAGATCCGCCCGGCCGGACGCGATCGCCTCGGCGATCTCGGTGCTCTCGCGCTCCTCGACATCGACGTTGATGTCGGGATGCTCGCGCAGAAAGGCCGCCAGCGCCTTCGGCAGATGCTCGGCGAGGCCGACCGTATTGGCGAGCAGCTGCACGTTGGCGCGACGGCCGGATGCGAAGCCCGAGAGCTCACCCTGCATGGCCTCGACATTGGCCATGATGATGCGGGCGTGATCGAGCAGGCTCTCGCCCGCCGCGGTGAGATCCACGCCACGCCGGCCGCGCTTGAACAGCTCGACGCCGAACGAGTCCTCCAGACCCTTGATCCGCGCGCTCGCCGAGGCCAGCGCCAGATGCGCCCGGTCGGCGCCCCCGGTGATGCTGCGGGCCTCGGCCACGGCAATGAACAGCCTGAGATCGACCAGATCGAAACGCATGGTCATCCTGCCTCAGTCCTGGACGAAGGCTTGCTCCGTAACCTCCACATTGTGCCGCCGGCGCAGTCTGGTCAATGTGACAACCATGATCGACCCCATCCTCATCTTCATCGCCTTCGCGCTCACCTTGGCCGGCTTCGTCAAGGGCGCGCTCGGCCTCGGCCTACCGACCATCTCCGTCGGACTGCTCGCGGTCGCCATGCCGCCGGGCCGCGCGCTCGCCATCGTCATCGTGCCGGCCGTGATCACCAACATCTGGCAGACCTTCGCCGGACCTTACCTGCGCGATATCGCCAGGCGCCTGTGGCCGCTGATGCTGGGGACCGCGATCGGCATCTGCCTCAACGCCGGCGCGCTCAGCCATGCCTCGACCCGCTGGGGCAACGTCGCGCTCGGCGTCTTGCTGATGCTCTATGCCCTGCTCGGCCTCACCAAGCTCGCCTTCAAGGTCGCTCCGCCGCACGAGAAATGGGTCGGCGGCATCGTCGGGCTCGTCACCGGGCTGATCTCGGCCGCCACCGGCGTGCAGGTCGTACCCTCGGTACCGTACATGCAGGCGATCGGGCTCGAGAAGGACGAGTTGGTCCAGGCCCTCGGCGTGTTCTTCACGGTCGCCACGGTCACGCTGGCCTTCAACCTGACGAGCTCCGGCCTGCTCAGCACGGCCACCGCCCTGCCCGGCGCGGTCGCGATGGCCGGCGCCTTTCTCGGCATGTATGCCGGCCAGGCGGCGCGATCCCGGCTGCCGGCCGAGGCGTTCCGCCGTGTGTTCCTGATCGCCATGATCCTGCTCGGCCTGTATCTCGCCGGCACGGCGGTCATCGAGCTGCTCTGGTAAAGTCAGCGCGCCTCGAGCATCGCGATCCGGACCCCGAGATAGATCAGCAGCCCGCCGATCGCGCGGTTGAGCCAGAGCAGTGTGGCGGACGAGCCGCGCACGCGGCGCGCAGCACGGGCCGCGACGACGGCGACGCCGAGGCACCAGATCGTGCTGTTGACGATGAAGATCGTGCCGAGCAGCAGGAAGGCGATCGCCTTGTGCGGCGCCTCGGCTGCGACGAATTGCGGCAGGAAGGCGAGGAAGAACATCGCGACCTTCGGATTGAGGATGTTGGTGAGCGCGCCCTGCCAGAACGCCTGGTGCAGCGTCACCACCGGCATCGACGTCGCATCACTCGTCCTGGCGGCGTCCGGCCGCCGCGCCAGAAGCTGCGTGATGCCGAGATAGACCAGATAAGCCGCACCGGCCCATTTCACCGCAGCGAAGGCCGTGGCAGAGGCTGTGAGCAGCGCCGACAACCCGATCGCGCTTCCGAACACGTGGATCAGGCAGCCCGTGCTGATGCCGAAGGCGGCAGCGGCCCCGCCGCGCCAGCCCATCTGCGCGCTGCGGCCGACGATATAGGCGGTGTCGGGACCCGGCGTGATGTTGAGCAGCAGCCCGGAGACAAGAAACAAAGGCAGATCGTGAATGCCGAGCATGATTGAGCATTTCCTAACAATACTGGTCTAACCATACCTGGCCTCGGCATTGCCGTCTCGCCCCGCAGAGGCCGGCGCGGGGCCGCATGGCGAGGTGCCGCGATGGGTTCCGGAAAAGCGTTGGATTCGGCCGCCTCGGCCGTGGTATGCGCGAGGCGGGAGCACGATGTGATGGAAAGACGCCTCGCCGCCATCCTTTGCGCCGACGTCGCCGGCTATTCGCGCATGATGGGTATCGACGAGGACGGCACGCACGCCGCCTTCAAGGCTCATCGCGGCGCCATCCATCCGATCATCCTCAACCACGCCGGCCGCATCGTCAAACACACCGGCGACGGCTTTCTGCTGGAATTCGCCACCGCCGCCAGCGCCATCCAGTTCGGGATCGAGATGCAGTCCCTGATGGCGGAGCGCAACGCCGATCTGCCGTCCGACCGCAACATGCGCTTCCGGCTGGGAATCCATCAGGGTGAGTTCACGGTCGATGACGGCGAGGCCTTCGGCGACGGCATCAATGTCGCCGTCAATCTGGAATCGATCGCCGTCCCGGGCGGTGTTGCCGTCTCGGCCAAGGCTTATGAGGAGGCCGGCCCGCAACTGCCCATCAAGCTGACCAGCGCTGGAAGCTTTCAGTTCAAGAACCTTCAGGAGCCGGTGCAGGCGTGGACATGGGAGCCGGGTAGCGCGGCGATCCGGAGCGGGACGAGCGTCACCGGCCTGCCGCCGCAATATCGCTCCGCGATCGTCGGCGTGCTGCCGTTCGTCAACCTCTCCGACGGCGCCGACGCGTATCTCGCCGACGGGCTCGCGGACGACCTGATCCATGCGCTGTCGCTGCAATCGTTCTTTCGCGTCCTGAGCCGCACCTCGACGTTTCGCTTCAGGGACCGCGGCCTCAATCCCCGCCTGATCGCACGCGAGATCGATGCGACCTACCTGATTCAGGGAACGGTGCGGCGCTCTCGTCACAAGCTCCGCGTGACGGCGGAGCTGATCGCGCCCGAGACCGGCGCTCAATTGTGGACCGGTCGCTACGACGGCGACGTCGGTGATCTCTTCGCGATGCAGGACGAGATCACCACCAGCCTATGCGCGGCGCTGATGCCGGAGATCTATCGTGTTGAAGCCTCGATTCCGGTCCGTGCGCCGGCGACCGACCCGACCGCCTGGGACCGCTTCCTGCGCGGTCTGTCGCACTACTACCGACCGACCAAGGCCGACTACGAGATCTCCATCTCGCTGTTTCGGCAGGCGATTGCGCTCGATCCCACTCTCGGGCTCGCCCACGCTTATCTTGCGACCATTCTGATGCAGGGTATCAATTTCGGCTGGATCAAGGGCTCGCGCGAGCTCTGGGACGAGGCGAAAAATCTGGCGCTGGACAGCGTGCGGCTCGACGGGCGCTCGTCGTTCGCCTATGCGATCCTTGCCTTCGTGCAGGCCATGCAGGGCGACCATGAGGACGGCATGAAGGCGGCGCGCAAGGCGACCGAGCTCAATGCCTACGACATGGGCGCGCGCGGAGTGCTCGGGCTTTGCCATATGGTCAACGGCGAGCACCAGCAGGCGATCGATCTGTTCTCGATCGCGGCCCAGCGCGGCAACAGCGATCCGCGCTACCAATGGCCGGCGCTGAACGCCTACAGCCACTACCTGCTCGGCCGCTACGAGGCCGCGTTGTCCTGGGCCCGCGAGGAGCTGTTTCTCTACCCGAACCATCTGCAGGCGCTGACGATCCGCGCGGCGACCCTGGCGCAGCTTGGCGCGACCGATCAGGCGGGCGACGCCGTCGACGTGCTGCGCGCGCAATATCCCTGGCTGACGCTCGACCGCCACATCAAGAACATCCGATGGAAACGCCGGGAGGATATCGATCACTACCGCGACGGACTGATCAGGGCCGGGCTGGTTTGAGCCAATCGGGCCGCATGGTGCCGGCCCGCCACATGGCCTACACATTGCTTCCGCAAATTGATTGGATTCGACCGCTGTTGCCGTGGTATCGCCGTGTGTGGGAGCAAAGACGGAATGGAGAGACGGCTGGCCGCGATTGTCTGTGCCGATGTGGTCGGTTACTCGCGGATGATGGGCGCCGACGAGGCGGGAACCCATGCCGCGTTCAAGGCGCATCGCGGCGCCATCCACCCGATCATCCTCAATCACGGCGGCCGCATCGTGAAATACACAGGGGACGGGTTTCTCCTGGAATTTCCGAGCGTCGTCGGCGCCATCGCGGCCTCGGTCGAGGTGCAGAAGCTGATGGCCGAGCGCAATGCTCATTTGCCGGCCGACCGCGTGATGCAGTTTCGCCTCGGCCTCAACATGGGCGACGTCATCTTCGATGAGGACGAGGTATTCGGCGACGGCGTCAATACTGCGGTGCGACTTGAAGCCGCAGCACCGCCTGGCGGAATTGCCGTCTCCCACAAGGCCTACCAGGAAGCCAGCAAGCACCTCACGGTCACCTTCGTCGACCGCGGGCCGTTCCGCTTCAAGAACATCGAAGACACGATCAACGTCTGGACCTGGGATCCGTCCTCGCCGGAGAAGAGACGCGAGCAGCGGTCCGCCACGGCCCTGCCGGCGCAATACCGGACCGCCATCGTCGGCGTGCTGCCATTCGCCAATCTCAGCGGCGAGACCGACGAGTACTTCTCGGACGGCCTGGCGGAGGACCTCATCCATGCGCTGTCGCTGCAGTCGTTCTTCCGGGTGCTCAGCCGCAACTCCACCTTCGCCTTCAAGCATGCCGGCATGAGCGCCCGCCTGATCGCACGCGAGATCGATGCGACCTATCTCATCCAGGGCTCGGTGCGGCGCTCCGGCGACAAGATCAGGGTCACCGCCGAGCTGGTCGCGCCGGAGAACGGCGAGCAGCTGTGGGCCGGCCGCTACGACCGCGACATCGGCGACCTGTTTGCCGTGCAGGACGACATCACCGCCAACCTGTGCACCGCGCTGATCCCCGAGATCTACCGCGCCGAGGCCGCGGTGCCGGTGCGGTCCAAGACGACCGACCTCACGGCGTGGGACCGCTTCCTGCGCGGGCTGTCGCACTACTACCAACCGACCAAGGCCGACTACGAGAGCTCGATCGCGCTGTTCCGCGAGGCGATCAGGATCGACCCAGGTCTCGCGATCGCCCACACCTATCTCGGCACCATCCTGCTGCAGGGCATCCATTTCGGCTGGATCAGGAATTCACGGGAGCTGTGGGACGAGGCAATGGCGCTGGCCGAGGCCGGTGTCCGGCTCGATTCCCGCTCGTCGTTCTCCTATTCGCTGCTGGCCTATGTCCATGCCATGCAGGGCCGGGTCGAGGCCGGGATGGAGGCGGCGCGCAAGGCGCTGCAGCTCAATCCCTATGACATGGGTGCGCGCGGCGTGCTTGGCGTCTGCCATCTCGTCGGCGGCGAGCACCGTCAGGCGATCGAGCTGTTCTCGGTCGCTGCCCAGCGCGGCAACAGCGATCCGCGCTATCAATGGTCGGTGCTGAGCGCGTTCAGCCACTACATGCTCGGCCAGTACGACGCCTCGCTGTCCTGGGCGCGGGAGTCGCACTATCAGAATCCGAACCATCTTCAGTGCCTCGCGATCCGCGCCGCCGCGCTGGCGCAGCTCGGACGCTCGGTCGAAGCCGGCGAGGCCGTCGCGGCGCTTTTGAGCCAGCATCCGTGGATGACGATCGAGCGCCTCCTGAGCAACATCCGCTGGCGCAATCCTGCTGACATCGCGCATTATCGCGACGGCCTCACCAAGGCCGGCATCCCGTTGACCAAGCTCACCCTCGTGGACACCAAGGCCAAATTCGCGGGCGAATAGCGCGATCGCGACTTGAGGTTGACACTTGAGGTTGACACTTGGGCGGGTTACTCCAATCATTCACGATTGCATTGTAGCGTTCAGACGGCGGCCGACCCGCCCGTTCCTCGGCGCAATTCGGCGCCGCCTTCGTTTGTTTGCGTGATTTCGTTTTCATCACTCAGGTGCTTTCCAAGGATGTTCTTCGATGCAAGAAGACAGCGCCCGCGCCCGTGACGCCCTGCCCGGACAGCTTCCGGTCTCGTCCGACAACCCGTGCCCCTTCCTGCGCGCGCTCGTCGCCGGCGGCTTCGTCGACGGCCACAGCGTCCCGCTGAAGACCATCGGCGACCGGGTCGAGGCGGCAAGCGGCGAGACCGGCTTCAAGAAGCGGCTCGTCGGCATCGAGACCTTCGGCGTGGCGCTGATCGCGAACGGCCTGTCGCCGCTGCGGCTCCTGAAGAGCCTGTGGTCCGGCGCCGATCTCGACCAGTTGCGCAACGGTCCGCTCGACAAGCATGGCGGCGGCTCGCGCATCCTCGACGCCGAGGCCAAGGTCCATCCCGAGGAGATCGACCGCTTCGCAAGCTTTGGCAGCGACTATCCCGATCCCAACGGGGGCACCGAGCGCGGCCTCAACGCGGCCCAGATCCAGACCTTCATGAAGGCCAATCTGACGCGCGACGGCGACCAGGCACGCTGGTACTTCCCGATCCTGATGCAGGGCGAATGGCCGGTGCTGCTGAACATCCTCGGCAAGGGCGACGGCGATGGCCGCTATCTCTCGGTCGCCGAGGTCCGCACGCTGTTCGTCGAGCGTCGCCTGCCGCAGCGTATCGCCGCGCGGCTGATGGCCAAACCCAAGCCCGCGAACATCGTCTGGCGCATCGGCAAGGCGCTCGTCGGCGGCGCGGTCGCCGCGGCGCTGGCGCTGCTGCTGCTCTGGGTGGCCGCGCCGGACGCGGTGAGCGACAAGCTACGCTCCATCCTGCCGTCCGATGCCGCGGCCCTGGTGCCGCCCGCGCTGCCCGAGACCGAGCCGACCAAGGCGGCCTACTGGCTCGACCAGGGCTGGAGCACGCAGGACCGGCACTGGTTTCACCACGTGACGCAGGGCACCGCGACCTTCCCGATTCCCTACGCCTGGTTCATGGCGATGGAGCAGCCTTATCTGACGCCGTTCGGCGCGCCCGGCCTGATCTCCGACAGCGCCTATCTCGAACGTTTCGGCTTCATCCCGAGCCCGAAGAGCGTCGACGGCGACCCAAGCGTCCTCCGGCCGTTCGGCTACGCCGCCACGGCTGCCAAGACCGAACCCGCCGCGCCGCTGCCCGCCGGCCTCAAGCCGACCCCGGCCGGCAATGAAGGCGGCCTGCCGGTCGGCTTCGCGCGGCTCACTGGCGCTGCCGATCCCACCACCGGTGCGCCGCAATCCGACAAGATCGGCCTCACCTGCGCGGCCTGCCACGCCGGCAGCATTCACTACAAAGGCGTGAGCGTGCGCTTCGACGGCGGCCCCGGCATGGTCGACCTGCGCAAGCTGGAAGAAGCCATGGGTTTTGCGATGATCTTCACGCAATACGTGCCCGGACGCTTCTCGCGCTTTGCCGATCGCGTGCTTGGGCCCAATGCAACCGATGCCGATCGCGACGCCCTGAAGAAGGGGCTGAAGGACGCGACCTCCTTCGCGCTCAACATGCAGGCCAAGAACTACAAGGACACGATCAAGGCCAAGAAGCAGATCGAGACCGAGGAAGGCTTCGGCAGGCTCGATGCACTCAACCGCATCGGCAACCAGGTGTTCTATCTCGACATGGCCGTGAGCGGCCTGCCGAACATGCTCGGCAACCAGGAGGCCATCGACGCGCCGGTGTCGTATCCGCCCATCTGGACGGTGCCGTGGTTCTCCTGGGCGCAGTATGACGGCTCGATCGCGCAGCCCTTGATCCGCAATGCCGGCGAGGCGCTCGGCGTGTTTGCACAGATCAACCTCTCGCCGGAGACCGCACGGGACAAGCTGTGGCGCTCGTCGATGGCGATCGAAAATCTGCTCTACATCGAGAACATGCTGCGCGGTCCCGATCCGTTCGCGACGACGACGCCCGCGTTCGGCGGGCTGACCTCGCCGAAATGGCCGGAGAAACTGTTCGCCGGCGACGACGCCTGGAAGATCGATCCGGCCCGCGTCGAACGCGGCCGGAAGCTCTATGCAACGATCTGCGTCGAGTGCCATCTCGGGCCGGTCGCCGACACCGTGTTCGACAAGACCTATCCGGACAAGAGCTTCTGGAAGATCAAGCCGGCCGATGACTGGGAGAGCAAGGGCTGGAATGCCAAGGGCCCGATCCTCGACCTCGTGCAGAAGCCGGTCGACGCGATGCAGACCGACCCTGGACAGGCGAGCATTCTCGCCAACCGCAAGGTCAGGGTGGCAGGCTTCCTCGAGGTCGATCCGGCCAAGGACCTGAAGGGCTGCAACCTGCCGCAGGACTCGACCACAGACATGCCCTATGCGCTGGCGCTGATGGCCGTCGTGCAGAAGGCCAGTGACAAATGGATGGAAGACCGCAAGCTCTCCGAGGCAGAGCGGGCCGCATTGTGGGGCGATCGCAGGAACTGCCCCAACCCGGCCGGCAAGAGCTATCGCGCCCGCCCGCTCAACGGCGTCTGGGCGACCGCGCCCTATCTGCACAACGGCTCAGTGCCGTCGCTGTACTGGCTGCTGACGCCGGCTGCCGAGCGGCCGACGTCGTTCTGCCAGGGCGCGCGCGACTATGACCCGAAGCCGGTCGGCTTCGCCGTGCCGAAGGGCGGCGAGAGCGCGTGCAAGGTCGGACAGACGCTGTTCATGGCCAATGATTCCAACGGCAAGCCGATCAAGGGCAACAGCACGCTCGGTCATTCCTTCGAAGGCCCGACCAAGCCCAACAAGGATTATCCGAACGGCATCATCGGCGGTGCCTTCTCGGAGGACGAGCGCTGGGACCTCATCGAATATCTGAAGACGTTGTGAGGATGTGAAGCGGCGCGCCTTGCCGACGGCGAGGCGCGCCAGCGCGTCATGCCGCTCTCCAGAGACCGGGGCGTAGGCACCGCCGGATGGTCGTGCCCTGCTCGCTCAGCGAATGCAGCATCACCCAGCCGTTGGCGACGAGATCGCGGACGCCCTGGTGGCGTTGCATGATCTCGTCCATCGCACTCTCCGGCGCGGCGATGAACACGTTCAGGCGAACCGGCTCGTGGATGAAGCGGGTGCCGTCATGCACCGACTGCCAGGGCAGTCCGACCCGGAGATCGCCGGCATTGCCCTCGAGCACGCCGAGTTGCCCGACGATGTTGTGCAGCACCTTGTTGCCGCTGCCGAAGGCGGCATTGTTCACGGTCGAGCCGTAGTACTGCAGATTGATCCAGCTCGCGACCACCATCGGCGCCGTCATGATCAGTTCGAGCGTCCGATGTCCCTCGTCGCGCCCCGCCTCGTAGGAGTGCAGGAAGACGCGGCCGCCGAGGTCAAGCCCGCGGGTGAAGCTGCGCGGCGCGGCGATGAAGGCGGCGTTGCCGGCGAGCCCCCATTCCGGCCGCACCTGCGACCAGTCGCGGGTGCGCGCGACGACGGCCTCGTCGACATCCGAGGCGTCGCGGATGCCGAGCAGCGCGCTGCGCTCGAGCCGCGCCAGCCGTCCGGCCTCGGTCAGCCGCGCCCTCAGCCGCGCGAGGTCCTGCGCGAGCGCCGCCGGAACGTCGTCCTCATCGAACAGCGTGACCGCATCGGTGGTGGTGTCGTGCAGCGCGCCGATGAACCAGCAGTCGGCGGGAATGTCGATGTCCTTGGCACGGAGGCCCTCGCGGACGCGCCGGTCGTTGAGCACGGCTGCCGCGACACGCGCGTTGGCTTCGCCCGTATGACCGCCGCAGGCGCCGCAATCGAGCCCGGAGGCGTGCGGATTGTTGACCGTCGTGCTGCCGTGGCCGGCCAGTAGCACGAGCCGCGCGAACGGCCCGGTCAGCGACATCGCCTTCAGCACCGCCTCCGCCATCGCGACGCGCTGCACGTCGTCGAAGCCGGTCACGCGCCCGCCGAGTTCGCCGGGCGTCAGTTGCGGCATCACCCGCGAGGCGACCTCCGGATCGAGACCATCTACGACCGGCGACGGCACCGGCCGTGTGACGCCGGCGCTATCGGTCGCGATCTTGGCGGCGAAGCCGAGGCCCGCAGCCTCCACGAAGGAGAACGACGACACGGCCGAGACCTTGAACGACTTCCATGCCTTGGCCGCGCGCCGCCGCAGCAGCCGCAGGCCGAGCACCTCGGCCTCCTCGACATCGTCGGCGCCCTTGACGGCCTCGCAGACGATGAAGGCGGGCTTCAGCAGCACCGGGCATTGCGCGCCGCCTCTGGTGTGGCCAATCGGCACGTATTCGATCGGGAAGCCGAAGAAACCGGCGAAGCCGATGGTCTCGGCTTCCGGATAGGCGGTCTCCAGCGCGCGGCGGAAGATCTCCGAGCGCACGTCGATGCAGAACGCGGCCTGGACCAGCGGCCGGGCCGGCAGCTGCGTGATCGAGCCATGCGCGCCGTGCGCGGCGAGCCGCGCGACAAGCTTCTCCCGAAATGCGATCTCATAGGCCTCGTGAAGGACGAGATCGATCGCGAGCTCTGGCGTCTCCTCGAGGCGATGATCGGCCGGCAGCCGGGAGGCCTCGGCCATCGCCTGCGCCCAGGCCGCCTTGAACGCCTCATCGGTCCGGGCCTGGAACAGCGCAAAGCCCCAGGCGAGCCGGATCGTCAGGAGCTCCAGCAGCGTATCGTCCCGCCGGCCATCGAGCTGCGCGTTCCAGCCGATATAGCGCGCATAGGCCGACCAGCCGCCGAGATCGAACAGCGCCCGCACCAGATAGTCCTCGACGGCGCGATCCGGGATTCCCAGCCGGTCGACGATCAGGCCGATCGCCTGCACCGGATCCGCCGGCAGCTCGGCGACAGCTTTGCGGAATCCCGCAAGGCCCATCGCCTCGGGATTGCGATCGTAGGCCGCGAATTTGCGCCAGGCCGCGTAGGGCTTGAGCTTGCGCACTGGGCTCGGCCAGCTCGCCTGCCCCTCGTCGAAATAGGTGGCGCAGAAGGCCGAGATCTCGTCGATCATGAAGGCGACAAGCGAGACGTAGCGGTCGCCCTCGGCGAGCCGGTCGAGCACCTCGGCGACGGTCGCGACCACGGCGGGCGGCGACGACTGCGCGGCCTCGGCAAGAGCCTTGCTCTTGAGCTGTTCGACGTCGAGGCCCATGGATGGATGCGACATGAGAGCCTGCGTCAGCGCGGCATCGTCGATCCGGCCGTCATCGAGCGCCTGCCGGTAATACGCCCGCGGCATCAGCATGCGCGTGCGCACCACGCGCTCGAAGGTGGCGGCGGTCGCCGCGAAGCTTTGGCCGGTGAAGCCGAGGAACGGATTGACCGCGACGAAGTGCTTCAGCGGCCACAGCGGCGCGACCCGCTGACAGGCGCTGTCGATGCGGGCCATGAGCCCGGCATCGGCGGGGGTGTCGAGCGGATCGGCCATGGACATGGCGAGGGCGGCCTGGGTCATCGGAGATCTCGGATCACTGGTTGGACGGGAGACGTGCGGTCGAATGCCTCGGCCCTAAGGTCAGCACGAGACGGTTGGCGAGCGTGTTGAGATAGAGGCCGTTGCGCAGGTGGACGTAGGCCGCGATCCAGAACGGCGCGTCGGCGCGGCGCATCATCTGGTTCTGGAACACGGTGACGGCCGCGAACGACACGACGACGGCGGCCGCGATCAGCATCGGCACGATGCCGTCGACCGGCCGTGCAGCCGGGATGCTGCCCCCGACCAGCCAGGCCATCGCGGCCTGCAGCGCGAAGTAGACGATCGCGACACCGGCCGCGGTGACCGCGGCGCGAGCGACGACGAAGGCGTTCGGCCGCTCGTCGATGGCGTTGGCCATCAGGTGAACGAGCCCCATCAGCAGCACCGAGCCGAGTGCGATCTGCGCCGGGTTGGTGCGCAAGGTCATGCCGAAGGCGAACCCGGTGAGCAGCGCGAGCCCGATCACGGCGACCAGCGCCAGGATCAGCCGTGCCGCGTGCGGCTGGCCGCCGGGGCTCGGTGTCCAGGACGCCCGGGCAAGATCGATGATGCTGCCCGAGGACAGGAAGGCATGCGCCTTGTAGAGCGAGTGCGCCACGATGTGCAGCAGCGCCGCGGAGAAGGCGCCGAGCCCGCATTGCAGCAGCATGAAGCCCATCTGCGCCACCGTCGAATAGGCCAGTTGCACCTTCACCGAGGTCTGCGTCAGCATCACCAGCGAGCCGAACAGCGCGGTGGCGCCGCCGACGATCGCGAGGACGTCGAGCGCGGGCGTGGCCAGCAGCAGCACGTCGCTGAGCCTGAGCACCAGGAAGCCGCCGGCATTGATGATGCCGGCATGCAGCAGCGCCGACACCGGCGTCGGCGTCTCCATCACCTCGATCAGCCAGCCATGCAGCGGCAGCTGGGCGGATTTCAGCATGGCGGTCGCGACGATCAGGAGCGCTGCAATCGTGACGATCGCCGAGCCAACCCCCTCGCCCGCCCGGGCGTGGGCGACGAGGCCGGCAATCTCCAGCGTGCCGAACCGGATGTAGAGCAGCAGCGCAGCGAGTGCGAGGCAGGCGTCGCCGAGCCGGCTCGCGACGAACTTCTTGCGCGAGGCGCGGATCGCAGCCGGCCGGGTCTCGTAGAACAACAGCAGCTTGCCGAGCGAAAGGCTCGTCGCGACCCAGGCGGCGAGCAGAAGCACCAGATTGCCCGCGATCAGCAGTGTCAGCACCGCGGCGAGGGTCAGCAGCAGCCAGCGCGTGAACCGGACCTGACCTGGATCGCCGTCGAGATAGTTGCGGCTGTAGCGCACCACGACCATGCCGATGAAGCTGACGAGAACCGAGAGGATGGCGCCGAGCGCGTCGAGCTGAAGCGACAGCCCGAGGTCGTATCCGCCAAGCAGCGGCGTCCGCCCTGCCCCGACGACGGCCGCAGCGAGGCTCGCGACCGTCGCGATGCCGAAGGCGATCGCCGCGGCGAGGATCGCGCGGCGAGCAACGTCACGGGCGCTGGCGTGGATGCCCACAAGTGCGGCGACACACAGCGTGAGCGGCGCAAGCGCCGCGAGGCAGGGAATGAGCGGGTTCATGACGGCTCGACAGGTTGATCAAATGAGACGGCTGCCCCCTGCTTTACCGGCCCACGATGCTTCTTAAAATTTCAATGATTGAACCTGATCGTTATAAAATATAGAACGATGCCATGCCGCACCTGAACTACCATCACCTGCGCTATTTCTGGGTCATCGCCAGCGAAGGCAGCATGAGCCGCGCCGCGCAGCGGCTCAACGTCTCGCCCTCCTCTCTCTCGGTACAGATCAAGGCGCTGGAGGCGCAGCTCGGGCAGAAGCTGTTCGAGCGCACCGGCCGCACTCTGCAGCTCACCGAGGCCGGGCGCATCGCGCTCGACTATGCCGGCAGCGTGTTCAAGTCCGGCCATGAGCTGATCGAGACGCTGTCGGGCCTACGGCCGGGACGACAGTTGCTGCGGGTCGGCGCCGCGGCGAACCTGTCGCGCAACTTCCAGATCGCCTTCCTGAAGCCGCTGATCGCGCGGGTCGACGTTGAGCTGATCATCCGCACCGGCCAGTTCGCCGAGCTCCTGGAGCAGCTCGATTCCCACAAGCTCGACCTCGTGCTCGCCAACCATCCGGCAGCGCCGGACATGCGCAGCAGTTTCGAGAACACACTGATCGACGAACAGCGCGTCAGCCTCGTCGGCCGCAAGCCGACCAGGCCCGCGCGATTCCGCTTTCCGCAGGATCTCGCGACGACGCCCGTGATCCTGCCCGGCCGAGGCAGCGCGCTGCGCTCGGCCTTCGATGCGCTAGTCGGATCGGGCGGGATCCGCCCGATCATCGCCGCCGAGGTCGACGACATGGCGATGCTGCGCCTGATGGCCCGCGAGAGCGGCACCGTCACATTGGTGCCGTCGATCGTCGTGATCGACGAGTTGCGCTCCGGCACGCTCGTCGAGCGCGCGCGGCTGAGTGCGCTGAAGGAGCAGTTCTTTGCCGTGAGCCAGCAGCGCCGCTACGCCAATCCGCTCGTCGCCGAGCTGATCGGATCGCGCGCCAGGAAGACCGGTTCACGGCCCGAATGACTGTCGGTGACAGCTTGTCTCGAGAGAGGTTGCAGGCAGCCCGCCTCGGGACGGGTGAGTCCTGCGGACCAACTACCGACTGGGGCCGGGTCGGCAGCAGTCCGATCAGAACATCGCGGGCGGGCTGACATTCACCCCGTGCTGGACCAGCACGAGTGAAGCGACCACGCCGGTCAATGAGAACATGGTCACCAGACCGAAGCCGGAATTGAGCGCGTGGGGACCAACCAGCTTCCGCGCAATCTTCATAATCATCAATGTCTCCTCCAGGAATGTCGTTAGTGGACGCCACTAGCGGGACGGCGCGTTACCGGGACGTTTCCAAACTTGGAGAGATCGGCGCGTGGTGAATGCATCCTTGAATGCACAGCAAGCCCGGCATGAAGCCCGATTAACACTGACGGCGGATTCACAAATGCATCGGGACGAGGGAAGCGTCGGCGCTCGAAAAGGTTGAACCTTCTTAACAGCTCGCGCTTGACGGATGATGTCGACGACAAGGGTGGACTACGACCGCGCTCGAGGCATGGTGGTTCGCGTCGCGCCGAGCGATCGCATCTACGCGCGGCGCGCTTAGTTCGACGCTTCTCAGCGGAAGTACATCGCCCCCCGAATGAAGTGTCCGCAGCCGTCAGGCTACCCTCATTCATTCGGCTGGTGACATCCGGTTAGGGACGGATCGCGTCGAAGACGTTCGCCGTCTGCGTCCTGATAGGGTCCTACTTCGCCTCGTTCATCGCCGTCGCTGCGAGCAGCGCCGCCTCGATCGTGTCCCGGGTCTTGTCGAGATGCGCCGTCATGAGCATCACCGCGCGCTCGGTGTCGCGCGACAGCGCCGCCTCCATCAGTTCGCGATGCTCACGCGCGGCATCGCGGTTGCCCCGATCGGTCTTGCGGGCAAGATCGAGATAGCGCTCATTGTGCGCAAACAGGAGATCACGCACCCGCATCATCCAGGCGCTGCCACAGGCCTGGGCCAACGCGGCATGAAAATCGGCGTGCGCCAGCATCCAGGCCGGCGAGAAGCTGCCGTCATGGGCCGCGATCGGCGTCCCGGTCAGACGGTGATGCGCGGCAACGACCGTGGTCTCCCAGGCGAGATCACCGTTGGCGATGGCGCGGCGCAGGCACTTGGTCTCGATCTCGACGCGCATGTCGGTCAGATCGCGCAGATCGGCCACCGAGACCGGCGCCACGCGAAAGCCGCGCTGCGGCGTAGCCGTCACCAGCCCCTCCGCCGTGAGCCGCGCCAACGCCTCGCGGATCGCCCCGGTGCTGACCGAGAAAGCTGATCCGAGCTCGCTGATCTTCAGCTTCTCCTCCGGACGATAGAGGCCGGCGAGCAGGCTGGCACGCAACTGCTCGTAGACGGTCTGGGTGGCGCTGCCGGACATCGACTCACTTTCGCGAAACAATTCATACTAGCAGAGCCAGAAAGTACATTTTTATAAAAAAGTATATTTTAATTGCACGGCCCTCAACCTCCCCCTATGCTCAGCGCCAAAACGCCGCCGACAGCGCGGCCATCAGGGAGGTCTCCATGCGAAGCGCCATCGCAGCGGCAGGATTGTTCGTCGTCGCGTCCGTCCACGCCGCGCCCGTGCGGGCGGAGGATCAGCCGGGCGTCACCGCCACCGAGATCCGCATTGGACAGACCATGCCCTATAGCGGGCCGGTGTCCGCCTTCGGCATCCTCGGCAAAGGCGAGGTGGCCTATTTCAAGATGGTCAACGACCGCGGCGGCATCAACGGCCGCAAGGTCAACCTGATCTCGCTGGACGACAGCTACGTGCCGCCCAAGACCGTGGAGCAGACGCGACGGCTGGTCGAGAGCGAAGAGGTGTCGTTCATCTTCTCGACCATGGGCACCGCGCACAACACTGCGATCGCCAAGTATCTCCAGGGCAAGAAGGTGCCGCAGCTGTTCGTGGCCTCGGGCGCCTCGAAGTTCGGTGATCCCCAGCAGTTTCCGCTGGCCTTGATGGGGGTGATGGCGCCGTTCCGCAACGAGGCTCGGATGTATGCGCGCTACGCTCTGCAGAAGAAGCCGGATGCGACCTTTGCCATTCTCGCGCAGAATGACGATTTTGGTCGCGACTATCTCGCCGGGCTGAAGGACGTGCTGGGCGAGCGTTTCGACAGCGCGGTGACCGTCGCAAGCTACGAGTCGACCGATCCGACCATCGACTCGCAGATCGTGAAACTGAAATCGACCGGCGCCGATGCGCTGATCATCGCTGCGACGCCGAAATTCGCCGCGCAGGCGATCCGCAAGATCCACGAGATCAACTGGCGCCCGCTGACGTTCCTGACCAACGTCTCGGTGTGGATGTCGTCAGTGATGGAGCCCGCGGGCCTCGAAGCCGGCAAAGGCATCATCTCGACGGCCTATGTCAAGGATCCTCTGGATCCGGCCTGGGCGGACGATGCCGGCGTCAAGGGCTGGCGCGAATACATGGCGAAATACGTGCCGGACGGCGACATCCGCGATTCCAACTACGTCAACGGCTACAACAACGGCATGGTGCTCGAGCAGGTGCTGAAGGCCGCGGGCAACGATCTGTCGCGCGAGAACATTTTGCGGCAGGCGCTGTCGATCAAGGATCTGGAGCTGCCGATGCTGCTGCCGGGCATCAAGGTCAGCACCAGCGAGAGCGACCACCTCCCGGTCGAGCAGGTGCAGTTCATGCGCTTCACCGGCAAGCAGTGGGAGCGGTTCGGCGAGGTGCTGTCGACCAAGTAGCGGCGGCTGCTCCGTGGATCGTCGGCGCGGCTCCGCGCTGACGACAGGTGCATGCATGGGCTGGCACGGTATTGGAGGACGGCGCCTCTCTCTCGCCACGTAAACAAAATCGCAACAGTCGCCTGCGATGTTTCGTCGCAGGTCAACCGAATTCGCAATCGGCGTCCGCATACATCCACATGTGGTCCCGCGCGCGACGGCGTACCCCTCTGCTCACGACCGGGGAGCGGGCGGAGCTCGTGCCCGGTTCTCACTGCAGGTCTCCTTGAAGCAGTCGCGGAGATGATCGCCGCAGGGAAGCGCCAACAAGGAAAAGAATACAGGTCCTCACCGCCCCAACGGGATCTTTTGAGGAAGAGCATGACGGATATCAGCCGACCAGCGAGCCGGGCGATCGCCGCCATCGCGCGCTTCTCCCGCGACAGCAAGGCCAATATCGCGGTCACATTCGCGCTGGCGCTGTTGCCGATTCTCACGGCGATCGGATGCGCGACCGACTACTCCATGGCCATGCGCATGAAGATCAGGCTCCAGTCTGCGGCCGATGCCGCGAGCATCGCCTCGATCTCGGTCAACTCGGCAGGCTATGCAGCGGCGATGGCGATGACGTCGGACGGAACCGTTACCGCCGGGGTCTCCGAGGCGGACAACATCTTCAAGGGCAACGCCTCTACCTTTCAAGGCTACACATTGACGTCTGAGACCAGCACCGTCACCAAGAGTGGGTCCACACTGACGTCGCAGGTGCAATTCACCGCCAACGTGCCGGCCACGTTCCTGACGGTGATCGGCTATCAGAATCTGACGGTCAGCGGCCAATCGTCCTCCTCCGTCACCCTGCCGCTCTATCTCGACTTCTACTTGACGCTGGACGTCTCCGGCTCGATGGGCCTGCCGTCGACATCGGCCGAAGCGCAGCGCATGCAGGCGATCAGCCCGGACAACTACCGGCAATACCCCACGGGGTGCACGCTGGCGTGCCACTTCTCGCCGCAGAACAGCGCGTGCACCGATACGGGGACCCAGGGATATCCTACCAACAACTATTGCCTGGGCTATGCGATCTCGCGCGTCAGCCAGAGCGGCTACAAGAGCCTGCTGACCACCAACAAGAACAACCCCAAGGGCGTTCAACTGCCGTCGTCGATCGTGTCCGGCCTGCCGAACTCGCTGTACAAGAACCTGGCGACCGTTGCGAACTGTCCGACCGACGGGACGGATTCTTGCATCCAGCTGCGGCTGGATGCGGTGGGCTATGCCGTGAACCAGCTGTTCGTCACTGCGAACAACACCAAGAAGGTCAGCAACCAGTTCCGGATCGGTCTCTATCCCTTCATTCGCTATCTCTATTCCTACTTCCCGCTCACCAGCAGCATCAACGGCTCGACGTCGGATTCGACCACCATCAACTATGCAGCCGCCAACCTCGCGACCCTGCTCGACACCAACACCAACGCATCTCTGGGCTCGGGCGGCACGCACATCGACACGGCCCTCTCCAGCGTCAACAACCTGATCGTCAGTGTCGGCAACGGCAGCGCTTCGACCAACACCCTGCCCTACGTATTCCTGGTCACCGACGGCGCACAGGACCCGCAGGTCAAGGGCGTCCCCAATGGCTCATGGTCAGGCAGCAACCATGCCACCGTGATCGATCCGAACACCTCCTGCACACCGCTGAAGAACCGCGGCATCATCATTTCCGTGCTCTACATACCCTACCAGGTGATCAATCCGGTGAACGCATCCTTCGCCGGTGACGAAGACGACTATGCCAACAGCAACATTCCTTCGATTCCGCCGAGCCTGAAGGCCTGCGCCTCGCCAGGATTCTTCTATACTGCGAACACGCCCGCCGACATCACGTCGGCGCTGAACGCGATGTTCAATCATGCGGTGTCCGAGGCGCATCTGACGAGATAGAGCATCGCCAGGCCCAGGCTCGGCCGGTTGGACTTTCGGCGGCGAAGGCGTAGACATCTGCCGTCGTCCCCAGGAGAACCGCGGCGCCGATGTCCGAGACTGAACCGCTCATGCTGAAATTCCGGTGTCCGAAGGAGCTCGAAGACCTCATTCCGCAGCCGGTACCGGCGCCGATGGGCGTTCCCGACTGGGTCAAGACGATGCCGGCCACCGCGTTCAGCGCGCTCAACCAGGCCGAGGAGCAGACCGTCAAGCGCTGCCCGCCCTTCATCGACGCGATGACGACCGGCTTCCTCATTCCGCTGATCTGCGATCTCACGGTCGAGGATGGCGGCATCAGCTGGGACAACGAGCTGCCGCCGGGCGGTGCGATCGATTTTCCGCGCTCGCCGATCAGCTTCCACGACGTCGCCCAGGTCACGGGCTCGCCGCTGTTCGAGGCCGACCGCTTCCTGCTCAAGTTTCACAATCTGTGGACGATCGAGTCGCCGGAGGGCTGGGCATTGCTGTTCACGCATCCCGTCAACCGCTTCGACCTGCCCTTCACCACCTTGACCGGATTGGTCGACAGCGACCGCTTTCACGACTCGTTCGTGCACTTCCCGGCGCACTGGCATGACACGGCGTTCCGTGGCCTGATCCCGAGAGGAACGCCGGTCGCGCAATGCATTCCGGTGAAGCGGCAGGCATGGGCGATGCAGACCTCGGCCTTCACCGAAGAGGAGATCGCCGAGATCCACGAGGTGCGCGATGCGCTGAAGCGCGAGACCGGCGTCTATCGCAAGCGGTTCAGGGCTTAGCTGTCGCAGCGCCGTCGATCTGCAGGAATCTGGCAGCGTCGCTCGGACGGAAGAAGAAACGGCCGTGCGAGGTGACGGCGAGCGTATAGGCCGCGCGGGTCAGCAGATGCGGCCGGCCGCGCACCGCCGTGCGCAGCGCAGCCTGGGCGCCATCGCGATCCCCCATCTCGGCGAGACACATCGCGAGATTGGCGCGGGTCTGCGTGTCCTCCGGCCGCAGCCCGAGCGCATGGCGGTAGGTGCCTGCGGCCTCGGCATAGTCGCCGTCGAGGAACTGCACCCAGGCGAGCTCGATCAGGATGTCGGGCCGTCCCGGCGCGGCCTCGCGCGCCGCCAGCAGGTGCGTGCGGGCACGAACGCGGTCATTGGCCTGAAGAGAGAGGCGTCCGAGATCGAGCTGGAGGTCGACGCTGTCGGGTGACAGCGTCAGCGCCTCCTCGATCACGGCGATGGATTCACCAAGCTGCCCCGACTTGGCAAGCCGCCCCGCCAGCTCCTGGAACGCCGGCAGAAAAGGCGGCCGCCGCGCCGCGGTCTTGCGCAGCTGCGCGATGCCGTCGGCGGCGCGTCTGGACTCGCACAAGGCGGCGCCGAGCAGCGTCTCGAGTTCCGGATCGCTGCCGCGGAGCACCGCCTTCTCCAGCGGCACGATCGCCTCGTTTGCGCGGTGCTGGCCCAGCAGCGCATGGGCATGAACGAGCAGCGCGGCACGATCGGTCCTGGCCGTGCGCAGGATCGAGGCGGCGATCTGCTCGGCGCGGGCGAACTGCCGTGCACGCAGCGCGTGGATCGCCTCCTGCAGCGCCTGCGCCTGCTGATTTTTCCGCCGTTCACTCACGTCTGCCGCCAAGCTCCGAGGAGGACGTCGGGTCTAGCTAGCCCGCCCGCCCAGGGGTGTCCAGCGGACGGCGCGACGGCTCAGCCGAACAGCGGGGTGCCCGGCACGAAGGCATCGAACGCGGCCCAGAACTGCGAGCGGTAGCGGTCCTGCTCCTGCAGGATCTCGTGCTTGGCGCCGGCGATCACGAGATGCGAGCCGGCGCGCAGATGATAGGCGAACTCCTCGATCGCAGCCGTCGACACCACGGTGTCGCTGGAGGCCGCCAGCATCAGGATCGGCTGGCGGATCTGCGACGGATAGCTCATGCCGCGGAAGGTCATCATCGCGGAGAACGCGGCGTCGGCCCAGGCGACCGTGGGCGAGGCGATGCCGAGCGTCGGATCTTCTTCGAGGATCGCGGCGTTGCGGGCATAGCGGACCGGATCGGAGGTCAGCGGATTGTTGACGAATGGCGCCAGTCCGCTGATCTCGTCGTTGCCGCCCGGCACGTAGCGGCCGCCCTGCCCGGCGATGCGCATTGCCCGCAGCAACAGCCGCGCCGGCAGCGCTGTGCGGCTGCCCGGAAGGTCGATCATCGGCGCCGACAGCACGATGCGATCGAACCAGCGCTTGCCGGCATGCGCGAGCCGCAGCAGCACCGTGCCGCCCATCGAATGCGCCAGCGCGAAATAAGGCGGCGGACAGTCCGGCAGCACGACTTGCGTGACGAAGGTCTCCACGTCGGTCTCGTAGTCGGAGAACGAGCGCACATAGCCCTTGCGGGAATCGCGCAGGCGCCGCGACGAATGGCCCTGGCCGCGCCAGTCGATGATGGCGACCGCAAAGCCGCGATCGCGCAGATCGCGCACCGTCTCGAAATACTTCTCGATCATCTCGCTGCGGCCGGTGAACACGCACACCGTGCCCTTGCGCCCGGCCGGCGGCGCCCAGCGCGCAAAGCGCAGCTCGGCGCCATCAGGGGTCTTGATGGTGCCGGCAGTGACGTTTTCGGGAACGGGATTGGCGGGAATCGAGACGAGCGTCATGAGGCACCCATCGAATAGGTGAAAGGCAGCGGGAATCAAGGGGTGGAACGGCAAAAAGAGCAGGTCCCGAACGCCCTTGAACGTCGAAACGCCTGCCCTACATCGAGATCGTGCAGGCCTCTGATGGCTGCACGACGGCCCGGCCCGATGGCGGGCGGGTTTGCCCAATAGTCGCTCAATGGAGGACTTTGACCATGCGTACCTACGACCTCACCCCCTTCTATCGTTCCACCGTCGGTTTCGACCGTCTGTTCTCGATGCTCGATCAGGCCACCGCCGAGCCCACCCCCGGCTATCCGCCCTACAATATCGAGCGCACCGGTGAGAACGCCTACCGCATCACCGTCGCCGTCTCCGGCTTTGGCAAGGATGAGCTCTCCCTCGTCGCGAAGGAAAACACGCTGACGATCAAGGGCGAGAAGGCCGCCAATGAGAACGGCAAGAAGGCTGAGGTGCTGTATCGCGGCATCGCCGCCCGGGCGTTCGAGCGCTCGTTCCAGCTCGCCGACCACGTGGTGGTGAAGAACGCCAGCCTCGAAAACGGCCTGCTCCACGTCGACCTCGTACGCGAGATTCCGGAAGCGAAGAAGCCCCGCTCGATTCCGATCTCAACCGGCGCGCAAGGCTCCGAGCAGCCGGTGATCGAGGGATCGGCCGAGAAGGCCGCCGCTTAACCGGCACTCAGACTTGAGAATGCGAACGCCCCGGGCAGCCGGGGCGTTTTTTTGTGCGTTGCTGCAGTGCAATCAAACGATCGTGACGGGCGGTAACGGCCTGCACCCGGCCAGCGAAGACGCCAGTGATGACCTCACTCACCCGAGCCACTGGAGCCTCAACGATGAACGTCGTTCGCACCCTCACTTTCGTCGCCGCCCTGACGGCATTGGCCGGCCCTGCTCTGGCGCAGCCCGCGCCGCCGCCCAAGGTCCACAACGTCGTGCTGGTGCACGGCGCCTGGGCCGACGGCTCGAGCTGGGCCAAGGTCATCCCCTATCTGCAGGCGGCCGGCCTCAAGGTCACGGCCGTGCAGAACCCGCTGACCTCGCTGGCAGACTCCGCGGCCGCCACCCGCCGCGCCCTGGCCGAGCAGGATGGGCCGGCCGTGCTGGTCGGCCATTCCTGGGGCGGCACGGTCGTGAGCGAGGTCGGCACCGATCCGAAGGTCAGCGCGCTGGTCTATGTCGCCGCCCGCGCCCCCGATGCGGGCGAGGATTTCGTCAAGCTCGCCGGCCAATATCCGACGCCGCCGGCGCGCGCCGGCATCGTCGACCATGACGGCGAGACCAAGCTCAACGAGGACGCCTTCCTGACGGACTTCGCCAACGGCGTCGATGCGACGACGGCAAAGGAGCTCTATGCG
The DNA here is from genome assembly GCF_051167995.1 of Bradyrhizobium sp. HKCCYLRH3073. Classification (NCBI taxonomy): domain Bacteria; kingdom Pseudomonadati; phylum Pseudomonadota; class Alphaproteobacteria; order Hyphomicrobiales; family Nitrobacteraceae; genus Bradyrhizobium; species Bradyrhizobium sp. HKCCYLRH3073. The sequence continues at coordinate 38,637 of NZ_JBNPUD010000018.1, read as the reverse complement.
GTGCAGTGGCCGACCGCGGCGACGATCTTCGGCAACCGCACCACCCAGGCGGCATGGCACGACAAGCCGTCATTCTATGCAGTGTCGAAGCAGGACAAGACCATCGATCCGGATTTCGAGCGCTTCCTGGCCCACCGCATGAAGGCGACCACGATCGAGCTCGACGCCGGGCACCTGTCGCTGGTGTCGCATCCGAAGGAGATCGCTGATCTGATCCTGAAGGCCGCCGGTCAGCACGAGTAGTGCGACCGATGGTGCTGGGGTCTCATCGGCTGCTCCAAACGACCTGTCATGCCCGCGAAAGCGGGCATCCAGTCCGCGGCGGCGGTCGTGAATGACCGAGATGCCGGTGTTGACTGGATCGCCCGGTCGAGCCGGGCGATGACGGCGTTGGGGGTGGCAAGCGGCCGGGCAGACCGTCTGACTGCCTCTATTCCAAACCCTGTACAGCCGGCATCTTTGCCGTCGGCAGGATCTGGGGCACCGGCTTCGCCGCGGGCGCCGCGACGGAGCCAGTCGTCTGCGGCGTGGCCGTAGCCGCGGCCGATTGCACGGGCTTCGGCTCAGAGGGTTTTGCGTCTGAAGCCTTGGCCTCTGAAGCCTTGGCGTCTGAAGGCTTCGCGTCAGAGGTGTTGGCGTCCGAAGCCTTGGCCTCGGCCGGCTTGATGTCCGCGGGCTTGGGCGGAAGGGCCTTGGGTGCGTCCGCCGGTTTCGGATTGAGCGCTGCGGTCTGCGGTGCCGGTGCACTCGGCCGCGCGGCAGGCGTCGGCACTTTCGGCTGGATCGGCGCCGCGGTGGCAACGCGCGGCGCAGCCGGCATCGGCGGCACCAGGCGCGGATCGGCCCGGATCACGCTCGGCGGCGGCAGGCGGTCGAGGCCACCGCGCGGGGCGGGCTCATAGCGCATCCGCTCGTACTCCTCGCCCCATTGGAACGCCGGCACGAAGCGGATGATGCGGCCGGAGCGGGCATCGACGACGAGCTTGCCGTCCTCGCCCTGGCGATCGAGCACCGCCACGATCCAGACATTGCCGCGCTGGCGCGGCGCGCCGAGCGGCGAGAAACCGTTGTCGCGCAGAATGGCATAGACCTCATGCACCGGCAGGAACGCGGGCGCATAGCCATAGTCCTGCTGATAGCCCTCTCTGTAATTGTCCTGACGGTAGACCGGCGCCGGCGGCACATAGCGCTCGTCGCGGTAGCCGTAGTCAGGGCCCGGCCGGTAGCCGTAACGCGGCGGTGGCGCAGGCACGACGGCCGGCGGCGGCAAGTCCGAATAAGGCGCATCGAAATCGGAGACTGCCGTATACGGCCCGTGGAGGCCGGACGGTGGCAGCGGCTCGGCCTGCGCGGCGGCGAACGTCGCGACCAGCGCGGCTGAGACGACTCCAACTAGCAACTTCATGGTTCAAAGCTCCTGCATGCCCCCGCACGTGAAGCTGTTCGCTTCTTCTCAAGTGCGGCGGAAGTTCTGCCGCGATTCCGGCGGTCCTGGGTCGGCGAAGGGGCGGGATCGGGGCGTTAGGTTTCAAAATCGAGCGCGGCGCGTGATCGCCGGCCCGGCCGGATCGTTCGGTCAGCGGCAGAAACGGAAGATTTGCCGGGGAATGAGCGTGTTGCGGCGCCCGAACTCGAGGACTCCGCAGTGCTTGTGTGATAGGTTAAAGTTTGGCATCTTGCGGTTTAGGACAGAAATGCTGTCTAAAATTTCGTTGCAAAGGTGACCGAGACTTTGCAATGATGTTACGGCGCCTGAGGGCGCTGCGACATTAACAGGCCGCGGTCGTCCAGCGGGGACATGGTCCCCCGGCGGCTGGCCTGAATTCTGCAAATGCGGCTCGCTGAAAAAGGACGAGCGTTGGCTCCGGAGAGGGGCCGCGCAGCGCCCGGGGTGCGCCGGACTGTGTACCGGACTGTGGTGAAGGCCCTGACCAATAACTGATGGGGACGGATATGAGCGGATCGAAGGTCGAGCACGGAATTTTGGGCGGCGCGGTGCTGGCTGTGGATTCGCACGAGAAACCGGCCGAGATCACCCGCGAGCTGCACACCTGGCGTCCGGAGGCCGAAGGTCTGTATGACCCGAGCCAGGAGAAGGATTCCTGCGGCGTCGGCTTCATCGCCAACATCAAGGGCCAGAAGTCGCATCAGATCGTCGCCGACGCGCTGAACATCCTGTGCAACCTCGAGCATCGTGGCGCCGTCGGCGCCGACCCGCGCTTCGGCGACGGCGCCGGCATCCTGGTGCAGATCCCGCACGCCTTCTTCTCGCGCAAGGCGAAGGAGCTCGGCTTCACCTTGCCCGCCCCCGGCGAATACGCCATCGGCGCGCTGTTCATGCCGCGCGACGATTCCTGGCGGAACGTCATCAAGAGCATCATCGCCGACCAGATCGAGGAGGAAGGCTTGGTCCTGCTCGGCTGGCGCGACGTGCCGACCGACAACTCCTCGCTGGGCGTGACGGTCAAGCCGACCGAGCCGCGCAGCATGCAGGTGTTCATCGGCCGCAACGGCGCCGCCAAGACCGAGGACGAGTTCGAGCGCAAGCTCTACATCCTGCGCAAGTCGATCTCGCAGGCGATCTATCAGCGCCGCGACCGCGGCATGTCGGGCTATTACCCGTGCTCGATGTCCTGCCGGACCGTGATCTACAAGGGCATGTTCCTGGCCGACCAGCTCGGCAAGTACTACGCCGACCTGCACGAGCCGGACTTCGAGAGCGCGCTGGCGCTGGTGCATCAGCGCTTCTCGACCAACACCTTCCCGACCTGGTCGCTGGCGCATCCCTACCGGATGATCGCGCATAACGGCGAGATCAACACCCTGCGCGGCAACGTCAACTGGATGGCGGCGCGGCAGGCGTCGGTGTCGTCGGAGCTGTTCGGCAAGGACATCAGCCGGCTCTGGCCGATCTCCTATGAGGGCCAGTCGGACACCGCCTGCTTCGACAACGCGCTCGAGTTCCTGGTGCAGGGCGGCTACTCGCTGCCACACGCGGTCATGATGATGATCCCGGAGGCGTGGGCCGGCAATCCGCTGATGAGCGAGGAGCGCCGCTCGTTCTACGAATATCACGCCGCCCTGATGGAGCCGTGGGACGGCCCGGCCGCGATCGCCTTCACCGACGGCCGCCAGATCGGCGCCACGCTCGACCGCAACGGCCTGCGGCCGGCGCGCTATCTCGTCACCAAGGACGACCGCATCGTAATGGCATCCGAGATGGGCGTGCTGAAGATCCCGGAGGACCAGATCGTCACCAAGTGGCGGCTGCAACCCGGCAAGATGCTGCTCGTCGATCTCGAGCAGGGCCGCCTGATCCCGGACGACGAGATCAAGGCGCAGCTCGCCGCCAGCCATCCCTACACCGAGTGGCTCGGCCGCACGCAGATCCAGGTCGAGAAGCTGCCGGATGCGCCGACCACGGGCGCGCGGACCAACCTGCCGCTCTTGGACCGGCAGCAGGCGTTCGGCTACAGCCAGGAAGACATCGCGATCCTGATGACGCCGATGGCGGCGACCGGCGAGGAGGCCACGGGCTCGATGGGCAACGACACGCCGATCTCGGCGCTGTCGGACAAGCCGAAGCTGCTCTTCACCTACTTCAAGCAGAACTTCGCACAGGTCACCAACCCGCCGATCGATCCGATCCGCGAGGAGCTGGTGATGAGCCTGGTCTCGATCATCGGCCCGCGACCGAACCTGTTCGACCTCGAGGGTGTCGCCTCGACCAAGCGGCTCGAGGTGCATCAGCCGATCCTGACCGATGCGGACCTGGAGAAGATCCGCTCGATCTCTGAGGTCTCCGACAGCCACTTCGTCTCACGCACGCTGGACACCACCTTCGATGCGAGCCTGGGCGCGGCCGGCTTCGAGCAGGTGCTCGACGATCTCTGCGGCCGCGCCGAAGCCGCGGTGCGCGAGGGCGTCAACATCATCATCCTGTCCGACCGCATGGTCTCGGCCGACCGGATTCCGATCCCGTCGCTGCTCGCCTGCGCCGCCGTGCATCATCACCTGATCCGCACCGGCCTGCGCACGTCGGTCGGCCTCGTCGTCGAGAGCGGCGAGCCGCGGGAGGTGCATCACTTCGCCTGTCTGGCCGGCTACGGCGCAGAGGCGATCAATCCGTATCTCGCCTTCGAGACCATCATCGCGCTCAAGGACAAGCTGCCGGGCGCGCTGAGCGACTACGAGGTCGTCAAGCGCTACATCAAGTCGATCGGCAAGGGCCTGCTCAAGGTCATGTCGAAGATGGGCATCTCGACCTATCAGTCCTACTGCGGCGCGCAGATCTTCGACGCGGTCGGCCTTCGCGCCGAGTTCGTGCAGAAGTTCTTCGCCGGCACCCACACCCGCATCGAGGGCGTCGGCCTCGCCGAGATCGCCGAGGAGACCACGCGCCGTCACCGCGACGCGTTCGGCGATGCGCTGGTCTACAAGAGCGCGCTCGATGTCGGCGGCGAATATGCCTACCGCACCCGCGGCGAGGACCATGCGTGGACGGCCGAGTCGGTTGCGACCTTGCAGCACGCCGTGCGCGGCAACTCCAGGGAGCGCTACCAGGCGTTCGCCAAGCTGCTCAACGAGCAGTCCGAGCGGCTGCTGACCCTGCGCGGCCTGTTCCGGATCAAGTCGGCCGAGGACGACAAGCGCAAGCCGGTTCCGCTCGACGAGGTCGAGCCGGCGAAGGAGATCGTCAAGCGCTTCGCCACGGGCGCGATGAGCTTCGGCTCGATCTCGCGCGAGGCGCATACGACGCTCGCGATCGCCATGAACCGGATCGGCGGCAAGTCGAACACCGGCGAAGGCGGCGAGGAGGCCGACCGCTTCAAGCCGCTGCCGAACGGCGATTCCATGCGCTCGGCGATCAAGCAGGTCGCCTCGGGCCGGTTCGGCGTGACGACGGAGTACCTCGTCAACTCCGACATGATGCAGATCAAGATGGCGCAGGGTGCCAAGCCCGGCGAAGGCGGTCAGCTGCCCGGCCACAAGGTCGACGCCACCATCGCCAAGGTGCGCCACTCGACGCCCGGCGTCGGCCTGATCTCGCCGCCGCCGCACCACGACATCTACTCGATCGAGGATCTCGCGCAGCTGATCTACGACCTGAAGAACGTCAATCCCGACGGTCAGGTGTCGGTCAAGCTCGTCTCGGAGGTCGGCGTCGGCACGGTTGCGGCCGGCGTCGCCAAGGCGCGCGCCGACCACGTCACGATCGCGGGCTTCGAGGGCGGCACCGGTGCCTCCCCGCTCACCTCGATCAAGCATGCGGGATCGCCGTGGGAGATCGGCCTTGCCGAGACGCATCAGACGCTGGTGCGCGAGCGGCTGCGCAGCCGCATCGTGGTCCAGGTCGACGGCGGTTTCCGCACCGGCCGCGACGTCGTCATCGGCGCACTCCTTGGCGCCGACGAGTTCGGCTTCGCCACCGCGCCGTTGATCGCGGCCGGTTGCATCATGATGCGCAAGTGCCACCTCAACACCTGTCCCGTGGGCGTCGCCACCCAGGACCCGGTGCTGCGCAAGCGCTTCACAGGCCAGCCCGAGCACGTCATCAACTTCTTCTTCTTCGTCGCCGAGGAAGTCCGCGAGATCATGGCCGCTCTGGGCTACCGCTCGTTCAACGAGATGGTCGGACAAACCCAGATGCTCGACCAGTCCAGGCTGGTGGCGCATTGGAAGGCCAAGGGCCTCGACTTCTCGAAGCTGTTCGTCAAGCAGAAGGCGGAGCCGGGCCAGAAGGTCTATCACGCCGAGAAGCAGGACCATCACCTCGACGCCGTGCTCGACCGCAAGCTGATCGAGCAGGCCAAGCCCGCGCTCGACCGCGGCGCGCCGGTCAAGATCGAGGCCGAGATCAACAACACCGACCGTTCGGCGGGCGCGATGCTCTCCGGCGCGGTGGCGAAGATCTACGGCCATGCCGGCCTGCCGCAGGATACGATCCATGTCAGCCTGAAGGGCACCGCCGGCCAGGCGTTCGGCGCCTGGCTCGCCAACGGCGTCACCTTCGAGCTCGAAGGCGAAGGCAACGACTATGTCGGCAAGGGCCTGTCGGGCGGCCGCATCATCGTCAAGCCGCCGCGCAACTCCGGCATCGTGCCGGAGGAGTCGATCATCGTCGGCAACACCGTGATGTACGGCGCCATCTCCGGCGAGTGCTTCTTCCGCGGCATCGCCGGCGAGCGCTTCGCGGTGCGCAACTCGGGCGCGGTCGCCGTCGTCGAGGGCGCGGGCGATCATTGCTGCGAGTACATGACCGGCGGCATCGTCGTCGTGCTTGGCAAGACCGGGCGCAACTTCGCGGCCGGCATGTCCGGCGGCGTCGCCTATGTGCTCGACGAGGCCGGCGACTTCGACAAGCATTGCAACATGGCGATGGTCGAGCTCGAGCCGGTGCTGTCGGAGGAGATGATCGCGGAAGCCTCCTATCACCAGATGGGCGATCTCGAGGCGCATGGCCGGGTCGACGTGTTCAAGAACCTGCTGGCGTCCGACATCGAGCGCCTGCACATCCTGATCTCGCGTCACGCCAAGGCCACCGGCTCGAAGCGCGCCGCAGAAATCCTGGCGAACTGGAAGGACTATGCGCCGAAGTTCCGCAAGGTGATGCCGGTCGAGTACCGCCGCGCCCTGAAGGAAATGGCGGCCAACGCCGACGCCGAGCCGAAGATCGCGATCGGGGCTTGATAACTCTCCTCATGGTGAGGAGGCGCGTAGCGCCGTCTCGAACCATGAGGCCGAGAGCGGGGCCTCACCCTTCGAGACGCGGCGAAGACGCCGCTCCTTAGCGGTGAGGAGAAAATAGGAGCAAACCCTCATGGTGAGGAGGTGCGCAGCACCGTCTCGAACCATGAGGCCGAGAGCGGGGCCTCACCCTTCGAGACGCGGCGAAGACGCCGCTCCTCAGGGTGAGGAGAAGTAGGAGCAAATCCTCATGGTGAGGAGGTGCGAAAGCGCCGTCTCGAACCATGAGGCCCGAGCAGTCAGGGACGTCGTAGGTCATGGGCAAGGTCACAGGTTTTCTCGAAATCGAGCGGCACGATCGCAAGTACGCGCCGGTTGCCGAGCGTCTGAAGAACTTCAACGAGTTCGTGGTGCCGCTCTCCGAAAAGGAGCTGCGCGACCAGGCGGCGCGCTGCATGAATTGCGGCATCCCCTACTGCCACGGCACGGGCTCGGCCGCGCCGGGCACCACCGGCTGCCCGGTCAACAACCAGATCCCGGACTGGAACGACCTCGTCTACAACGGCAACTGGGAAGAGGCGTCGCGCAACCTGCACTCGACCAACAACTTCCCGGAGTTCACCGGCCGCATCTGCCCTGCCCCGTGCGAGGCGTCGTGCACCTTGAACATCGACGACAACCCGGTGACCATCAAGACGATCGAATGCGCCATCGTCGACAAGGCCTGGGAGAATGGCTGGCTGAAGCCGGAGCCGGCCTCCGTCAAGACCGGCAAGAAGGTCGCGGTCGTCGGCGCGGGTCCGGCCGGTCTCGCAGCCGCGCAGCAGCTGGCGCGCGCCGGACACGAGGTGCATGTCTATGAGAAGCACGCCAAGGCCGGCGGTCTGCTGCGCTACGGCATTCCCGACTTCAAGATGGAGAAGGGTATCATCGACCGCCGCATCGCACAGATGGAGGGCGAAGGCGTCGTCTTCCACTACGGCGTCAATGTCGGCGGCAAGGATGGCCTCGATGCCAAGACGCTGCTGAAGGATTACGACGCCGTGGCGCTGACCGGCGGCGCGGAAGCCCCGCGCGACCTGCCGATCCCCGGCCGCGATCTCGCCGGCATTCATTACGCGATGGACTTCCTGCCGCAGCAGAACCGCCGCGTCGGCAACGAGCCGGTGAATGCGACCGAGATCCTCGCCGGCGGCAAGCATGTCGTCGTGATCGGCGGCGGCGACACCGGCAGCGACTGCATCGGCACCTCGCTGCGCCAGGGCGCGCTCTCCGTGACCCAGCTCGAGATCATGCCGGCCCCGCCGGAGCGCGAGGACAAGGCGCTGACCTGGCCGAACTGGCCGCTGAAGATGCGGACATCGTCGAGCCAGGCCGAGGGCGCGATGCGCGAGTTCGCGGTGCTGACGCAGAAGTTCGAGGGTGAGAACGGCGCGGTCAAGAAGATGCACTGCGTCCGCGTCGACGCCCAGTTCAAGCCGATCCCGGGCACCGAGTTCGAACTCGCAGCCGACCTCGTGCTGCTGGCGATGGGCTTCGTGCATCCGGTGCACGAGGGTCTGCTCAAGAGCCTTGGCGTCGACCTCGACCCGCGCGGCAACGTCAAGGCCAACCTGACCGACTACCAGACCTCGCTGCCGAAGGTCTTCTCCGCCGGCGACATGCGGCGCGGCCAGTCGCTGGTGGTCTGGGCGATCCGCGAGGGCCGCTTGTGCGCCCAGGCCGTCGACAAGTTCCTTATGGGCAAGACCGAGCTGCCGCGCTGAGCGCGGAGTGTAGTGGACGTGCTGTAGATCAGCCTTAGCCCGACTGCCCACCCCGACGCCGGTGCGCTCCCCTCCCCCTTGCGGGGAGGGGTCGGGGGTGGGGGTCACCGGGCGCCGAACAGCGTTGGATCCGCCGGCGCTTCAACATGCCCAAGAACATGCCGAAGAACATGCCCAAGGCAGTCACCGCTTTCGTCGCCCTCTTCTTCTGAAGTCAGCTATGAGCTTCCGTCATTGCGAGGAGCAAAGCGACGAAGCAATCCAGAGCCGCGCAACCGACTCTGGATTGCTTCGCTGCGCTCGCAATGACGCGGTGAGACTATCGAGCTCAGCATGCGCCCTACTCACGGATAGAGAATTCAGCTCTCATCAGATCGAACGTGACTCGGGGACCCCCACCCCCGATCCCTCCCCGCAAGGGGGAGGGGAGCGCACCGATTGCGTCGCTTGCAGCTCCAATCCAATTTGCAGCATTCATTGCACGGACAACAAAAAAAGGGATGGGGGCTTCCTCGACGAGAGTCTCCGCTCGGCCTGAAGTGGCAGGTCAGGCCGTGGTCTCATGATCGATCGGATGAGCGTCGAAGCGTCAGGGTCGACGTTGCAACCGTGAAGCCCCCACCCGTCCTGGCCGTGAGGCCAGCTCGGATGAGCCGCGGTGCGCGGCTCCGATGTCAGGAAGGATGCGGCCGTGTTCGGTGAGGGCAGCCCCGCGCGGACACACTCGGCAGGATTGATCGCGTCGCGTGCATCACGATGTCAGTCATGCTGGACGATCCCCATTGTTCGACGGCTGGCAGCCGCGAGCCCCTCAGGTTCCCGCAACCTAAGGGTGCGACTCTTAACATAAACACAATGAGAGGGCCGGCATTCCCGTCAAATTCCGCACGACACGCGAAAAAGGTCCGCAGCGACTCGTGCTCGCATGCGCGGCCGCAACGCACGTTCGATCACAGAACATCGCGTGCAACCTGCAACGCGATCAGCTCGACGTCCGCGCCCAGATGTCTTCGACCGGCACCGGGGGCGTCACACGGAAGATGTCGTCGATGAGACGGCCAAGCTCGCCGGCGCTCTCGATGATCCGCTCCTCGATCACCTCGCCATCGCGCGCCTGCCGCTGATAGCGGCGGCTGACCAGCTTGTGCCGCACACGAGGCTCGACACGCTCCATCATCAGCGTATGCGTGGCCGGCACGTTCGGGCTGGTCGAGGTGTACCAGTTGCCGAGCACGTAGTCGGCATGGATCTGCGGCGCGAGATCGAAGGCGTACATCATGCGCCAGCCCGCCGGCTGCTTTGCGCTGACCGTGTAGAGTCCGTCCCACGTGCCGATGCGAAACGTCCCCATCGGCGTCTGCTGCTCGGGCCCGATCTCGAGACGGATGGGCGCATCCATCATGCAGATGCCGAAGCCGACATCGACGAGATGCGGATGGCCGTCGACCTCGACGAGCAGCATCATGTGCTGGCGCGGCCCGAGCGGATCTGATGGCGCCGAGCGCCAGCGCACGCGCCCCGTCAGGCCGTTGACCTTGAATCCGATCGCTTCCAGCGCAGCCTGGAACAGCACGTTCTGCTCGAAGCAGTAGCCGCCGCGGCGGCCGAGCACGAGCTTCTGCTGCACGGACGGCAGGTCGACATGGACGAGACGGCCCATCAACGGATCGAGCGCCTCGAATGGCAGCGCGTCGACATGCGCGGCCTGCAGCGCTGCGAGCGTCGCCAGGTCGGGCGCGAGCGGCCCGCGATAGTCGATGCGGGCAAGATAGGAATCCAGCTGAAACTCATCCGCCATCGCAACGCCTTCCCGTCAACCCTCGATGCGCGCCCAGATCACATCGACGGACACCGGAGGTGTCAGCCCGAACACCTCCTCGATGACGCTGCGCAGCGTCTCGGGCGTTTCGATGATCTGCTCGCTCCTCACCTCGCCATCGCGCGCCTCGATGACCAGGCGGCGATTGACCAGCTTGTAGCGCGCCTCTGATGTCAACCGCTCCAGGATCAGCATCGAGGTGAACGGCGTCAACGGGCTGGTCGAGGTAAACCAGTTGCCGAGCACGTAGTCGGCATGAATCTGCGGCGCGAGGTCGAAGACGTACATCGTGCGCCAGCCGGCCGGCTGCCTCGCCGCGAGCCAATACAGCCCATCGGAGAGCGTCAGACGGAACGTACCCATCGCGGTCGGCTGCTCGATGTCGGCAACCATCTGCAGCGGCGTATCGAGCAGGCAGGAGCCGAAACCGACATCGGCGATGTACGGCCCCTCCGGCAGGTCGACCTTCAGCATCATGTGCGTGCGCGGCGTCAGTGGCGCGTCGGCATCGAGCCGCCAGCGCACCCGCGCCGAGAGCGGCGTCACCGCAAAGCCGATCGCCTCGAGCGCGGCCTTGAACAGCGCGTTCTGCTCGAAGCAATAGCCGCCCCGACGGCCGTCGACGATCTTGGCCTGGACCGAGGCGAGATCGATGTTCACGGGCCGGCCGAGCAGCGGATCGATGCCTTCGAAAGCGATGGCATCGACATGGGCGGCCTGCAATCCGGCGAGCGTCTGGAACGTCGGCGTCAGCGGGCCGCGATAGCCGATGCGGGCGAGATATCTGTCGAGATCGAAACGGTCGGTCATGGTGGGAAGGTCACGCCACCCCTGCCCGCAACAGATCGTGCATGTGCAGGATGCCGACCGGCTTGGCGCCGTCGGTCACGATCAGGGTCGTGATCTTGGCGGAGTTCAGGATCTCCAGCGCCTCGGAGGCCAGCGCCTCGCGGCGCACGGTGCGCGGGTTCGCGGTCATGATCTCGTCGACCGAGACGGACAGCAGGTCGGCACGCATCTTCCGGCGGAGGTCGCCGTCGGTGATGATGCCGGCGACATGGCCACGGCCATCGACGATGATGACGCAGCCCAGACCCTTGGCCGACATCTCGGCAAGCGCATCGGCCATGCCGGTGCCGAGCGGCTTCAGCGGCACCGCGTCGCCCGAGCGCATCAGATCGGAGATATGTTTGAGCATGGCGCCGAGCTTGCCGCCCGGATGGAAATTGGCGAATTCGAGCGCGGTGAAGCCGCGGCCTTCGAGCAGCGCGATCGCGAGCGCATCGCCGATCGCGGCCTGCATCAGGGTCGAGGTGGTCGGCGCCAGATTGTGCGGACAGGCCTCGCGCGCCTTCGGCAGCTCCAGCACGATGCGCGCCGCCTCCCCCAGCGACGATTGCGCATTGGAGGTGACCGCGATCAGCGGGATGGCGAAGCGCTTGGTATAGTTGACCAGCGTCTTCATCTCCGGCTGCTCGCCGGACCACGACAGCGCGATGACGACGTCGTCCGAGGTGATCATGCCGAGATCGCCATGGCCGGCCTCGGCGGAATGGACGAAGAAGGCGGGCGTGCCGGTCGAGGCGAGGGTTGCGGCCATCTTGCGGGCGACGTGGCCGGACTTACCGAGGCCGGTGAGGATCGCCCGGCCCTTGGCTTGGCGGATCAGCTCGACGGCAGCGGCGAAGGCTGCTCCCAAGGGCCCGGATAGCGCCGCGGAGATCGCGGCAATGCCGTTGCTGCCGGCGTCGAGCGTGCGCAGTGCCGACTGGATATCTGCGTTGGCGGGAGCGGTGTCGGGCAACGGCTTCGATCTCGGCATGCGGACTTCCAGGGCTGAACAGTCAGGCGCCGCTCTTTAGCATGGGTAAGGCAGCAAGGCGCCATCAACAGCCCATTAACCATATTTGTTTTTACTCCCTTAACGACGCGGTTTGCCGGCGGCGCGGGCGTCCCGACGACGCAATTGATTTTGTTGGAGTATTTTCATCGTGGGGTGGAGGCCTGACAGCGGCCGCGCGAGGCGCGCGCGAAGGCGCGCGGTGTGGCGCGGCGCGTCCGCCGCATGCCTGCTGCTCGCCGCGCTCGGCCCCGAGGCCGCCCGCTCCCAGACCATCGACGTGTTCCGGCCGGTGCGCGACGGCTTCCTGGCTCCGCAGGACTCCCCGTTGCGGCGGACCGTGGTCAGCGGCCTGACCGATGCCGTCCCGACGCCAGGGCTGCCCGCGACGCCTGCGCCGGCCAGCTCGGCCGCACGACGAAATCTGGTCCCCCTGCCCGGTGTGCCCGCGGCCAGCGGCGCATCCGATGTCGGCTATGATTCGCTGAATCGCACCCGCAAGAAGCCGAAATACTATCCCGCCCAGGCGCGGCCCAAGCCGGCGCCGGGCCCCGGCACACCGCCGTCCGGCGAGCTCACCGGCCAGTTGCGCCCGACCTTGCCGCCCTCGGCCTCCGCCAACCGGCAGCCGCTGCCGCCCGCGATGGCGGGCACCGTCCCCGGCCAGCCGCCGCGCAAGCGCCTCAGGATCGACGACGACCCGTTCGGCGCGGTCGGCGACTACGCCGGGCCGTTCCTGATCAAGGGCGCGGTCGAGCTCTCCGCCGGCTATGACAGCAACCCGGCCCGCCTCGCCAGGCCGCGCGGCATGCCGGCCTGGGTGATCGCGCCGGAATTCCTGGCGGTGTCGAACTGGGATCGTCACGCCCTCGTCGCCGACCTCAGGGGATCCTTCACCGGCTATGGCAGCACCCTGCCGGCCGTCATGGACGGCGGCATCAATTCGGCACCGACCACGCTCGACCGCCCCGACTTCACCGGCCATGTCGACGGCCGCCTCGATATCACGCGCGACACCTCGATCGGCGCCCAGCTCCGCCTGCGCGCGGCGACCGACAATCCCGGCAGCCCCAGCGTGCAGGCCGGATTGTCGCGCTATCCGGTCTACACCACGCTCGGCACCACCTTAGGCATCGACCAGCGCTTCAACCGGCTGCAGGTCTCGGCCGGCGCCACCGCCGATCGCACCAGCTATCAGCAGAGCAAGCTGACCGACGGCACGATGACGTCGAACGATGACCGCAACTACAACCAGTTCGGCGGCATCGGCCGGGTGTCCTACGAGGTCATGCCCGGCCTGAAGCCGTTCGCCGAGATCCAGGGCGACAGCCGCGTGCACGATGAGCGGATCGACCGTTCCGGCTATCAGCGCGATTCATCCGGCGGCTACGCCAAGGCCGGCACCTCGTTCGAGTTCACCCGGCTGCTGACCGGCGAGGTCTCGCTCGGCTATGCCACGCGCAGCTATGTCGACCCGCGGCTGAACCGGCTGCAGGGCTTCCTGACCACGGCCTCGCTGGTGTGGTCGGCGACGCCGCTGACCACCGCGCGCTTTCTCTCCGACACGCAGCTCGCGGAGACCACGGTGGCCGGCGCCTCCGGCGTGCTGGTGCGCACCTACACGGTGCAGGTCGATCACGATTTCCGCCGCTGGCTGACCGGCATCGGCAAGTTCAGCTTCGGCACGCTCGACTATCAGGGCTACGGCCGCAGCGACCGCACCTATTCGGCCGAAGGCAACCTCGTCTACAAGATGTCGCGCAACGTCTGGGTCAAGGGCACGCTGCGCTATGACAAGCTGGACTCCAACATTGCCGGCGCCGGTTCGTCGGGCACGGTGGTGATGCTGGGCGTGCGGCTGCAAAACTGATCCCCGCTCTCTCCTCCGTCATTGCGAGGAGCGCAGCGACGAAGCAATCCAGGGTTTTGGAAACGACTCTGGATTGCTTCGCTGCTGTTTAGCCCGGAGACATAGCTTACACCTGTTCGGGGACATGGTTGACACTTTTGGGGTCACGCAAATCGATCGCTGCGATCTGATGAGCGGCAAAGAAAACTCCGAATTTTCCGTCTTGGCTGAGTGGACGAATAGCGAGTCGCTCACCGCGAAAGGCTTGAGGGACTTTCCAGAGCCGTCCCTCGAAACTGACATAGGCCTTCGTGCTCGACACGGAACGGACGATCTCCCCCTCGTCGTAGTCCACCGTCGGAAGGCGATCCGGCATGGTGCGTTGGCTGGGCCGATAGCGGCTTGCCGGCACATTGAAGTCGAGAGCCTCATGGGGGCGGTCGAGATTGTAGACGGCTCGCCATTCGTCGAGTGCCCGCTGGACATCGGGAAGGTCCCTGTAACGCTTGAAGGCAAAGACCTCGGCCTTCAGGCTGCGGTGGAAGCGTTCGTTCTTGCCGCGGCTCTGGGGATGATAGGGCCGGCTATGGATCGTTCGAACGCCGAGCTTCAGCAGCCAGACCGTCAACGCGGTCCAGGGGTCTTCGAGAGTAAAGCCCCAGGGGCCACCGTTGTCGACGAACATCGCATCCGGCAGTCCATAGCGGCGGAACGTCGTCTCCAAATGTCCTTTGACCGTAGAGCCGCGCTCATTGTCGCAGGCCGCCAGGCACAAGGAAAAGCGCGAGTGATCGTCCAGCGCGGTGAGCGGATGACAAGACACACCGTTCTCCAGCGCACTGTGTCCCTTGAAGTCCATCTGCCACAGCTGATTGGGCGCATCCTTCTCGAACCGCGTGTAGGGCTGCCCGGGCGTGCCGCCAGGCTCCGTCACCCGATCGTAGCGGCGCAGGATGTTATGCACGGTGGAGATCGCCGGGACAGCTTGCCCATCGCGATCGAGACGATGCGCGAGCTTGCGCGCGCCCCAGGCCGGGTGAGCATCGCGCAACGCGACAATCTGCTGCTCAGTCGCAGCTGCGGTGCGCTCCGGACTTCGATGCGGCCGCCGCGACCGGTCCGCCAGCGTCGTATCGCCGGCGTCAGACCGCTCGATCCATTTGTAGCCGGTCTGGGGGCTGATGCCGAACCGCCGACACAGCTGCCGCCGGTTGGCTCCCTCCTGCTTGGCAAGCATCACAAACTCTCGTCGCTGGTCCATGACAGACACCTCTCGCCACGGCATCGCTCGCCCCTTTGCTTGACGAATCGAGCCAATTTTGAGGTGTCAACCATGTCTCCGAACACCTGTCAGCCATGTCCCCGGGCTGAACACTGCGCTCGCAATGACGTGGTGAGAGCGTTGCTTCAATCAGGCGACATCACCCGGAGCTTACGCCGCCGTCACCGTCAGATGTGCGCCGTCCGCCTGCACGATGCGCACGCGGCTGCCGGCGGGCGTGTCCGGGCCGGCGACGCGCCACACCGTGTCGTCGATGCGCACGGTGCCGTTGCCGCCGACGATCGGCTTCTCCAGGGTGAACTCGCGGCCGACCAGCGCGGCCGAGCGGCGGTTGAGGAACGGATTGTCCTGCGATGGCGCCGCGTTGGCGCGCGCCAGCCGCCGCCACAGCGGCACGGCCGCGATCGCGAACAGCGCGAACAGCAGTATCTGCAGTTGCCATCCCGGCGCGACGACGAACGAGATCAGGCCGACCAGCAGCGCCGCGAGGCCTAGCCAGAACAGGAAGATGCCGGGCGCCAGCAGCTCCAGCGCCATCAGCAGGACGCCGAAGATCAGCCAGTTCCAGGTGCCGAGCGTGACGAACATGTCGCTCATGATCGCCTCCTTCGCTCTACGTCCGCGGCGGCACGGGCGGCGCCGGCGGCGTCCCCGCCGACGGCACCGAACCGCCGCGGCGCGCGGCGGCCACGGCCGAAGCCGCGCTCTCGCCGAACGTCGCCTTGGCGATCTCGCCGATGCCGGCGAGCGAGGCCAGCATGCCCGTCGCCTCCAGCGGCAGCATGATCACCTTCTGGTTCGGTGAATCGGCGAGCTGGCCGAATGCCTTGATGTATTTGTCCGCGATGAAGTAGTTGAGCGCGGCGACATCGCCCTTGCCGATCGCGTCCGACACCATCTGCGTCGCCTTGGCCTCGGCTTCGGCCGCGCGCTCGCGCGCCTGGGCATCGAGAAAGGCCGATTCGCGGCGGCCCTCCGCCTGCAGGATCTGGCTCTGCTTCGCACCTTCCGCGCGCAGAATCTCCGACTGGCGCTGGCCCTCGGCCTGCAGGATGTCGGCGCGCTTGACGCGCTCGGCCTTCATCTGACGGCCCATCGCCTCGACCAGATCGGCCGGCGGCACGATGTCCTTGATCTCGATCCGGTTCACCTTGAGGCCCCACGGCGACACCGCGGCGTCGACGACCCGCAGCAGCCGCTCGTTGATCTCGTCGCGATGCGACAGCACCTGGTCGAGATCCATCGCGCCCATCACCGAGCGGATGTTGGTCATGGTCAGCGTGACGATCGCCTGGTTGAGGTTCGACACCTCGTAGCTCGCCTTGGCGGCGTCGAACACCTGGTAGAAGGCGACGCCGTCGACCGTCACGGTGGCGTTGTCCTTGGTGATGACCTCCTGCTCGGGGATGTCGATCACCTGCTCCATCATGTTGATCTTGCGCCCGATGCGATCGAAGAAGGGCACGATGATGTTGAGGCCCGGCGACAAGGTGCGGGTGTATTTGCCGAACCGCTCGACGGTCCAGTCGAACCCCTGTGGCACGGTCTTCACGCCGGAATACAACGTGAAGATGACCAGCAGCACCAGCGCTATGGCGAAAATGTCGAAACCGCTCATGGATCCTCCAAGGGAGGAGACGGTCGTCCCCTCACCAGCCTCTGCAGCCATCACAATCTAGGGATTGCTGCATGATTTTGTCGGGGATTCGCTAGGCGCGGTTCAGGAAAGTATTTTCGAAGGTTGCAGCGGCATTAACCTTGCGCCGCCGCACGGCTCACCTAGCCGAAGGCAGAGAAGCGCCGGCGGGCCGGCTCAGAGCCAGCCCGTTACAGCCAACCCTGCAGCTCGCGCAGCACGAGCTGCCGCAGCACCTCCATGCCCGGCGCGCTGTCGTTCAGGCACGGCACGGCGGAGAATTCCTCGCCGCCATTGTGCTTGAAGATCTCGCAGTTCTCGCCGGAGATCTCCTCCAGCGTCTCCAGGCAGTCGGCGGCGAAGCCGGGCATCACCACGGCGATGCGCTTGACGCCGTCCTTGGCGAGCTTCTCGATGGTCTTGTCGGTGTAGGGCTGCAGCCACTCCGAGAAGCCGAAACGCGACTGGAAGGTCAACAGCAGCTTGGTGTCGTCCATGCCGAGCCGCTTGCGCAGCAGCTCGGTGGTGGCGACGCACTGCTCGCGATAGGGGTCGCCCTTGTCGACATATTCCTTCGGCATGCCGTGGAACGACGCCACGATCAGCTCGGGCGTGTACGGCAGCGTCTTGAGATGGTCCTCGATCGAGACCGCCAGCGCCTCGATGTAGAAATCGTCGTTGTAATAGGGCGGCGTCACCCGGATGGTCGGCTGCGCCCGCAGCTCGGTCAGGACGCGGAACGCCTCGTCGCACACGGTGGCCGAGGTCGCGGCCGAATATTGCGGATACAACGGCACGACCAGGATGCGGTCACAGCCTTTGGCCATCAGGCCATCGACACCGGCCTTGATCGACGGATTGCCGTAGCGCATCGCCCAGTCGACGAGGACGTGGCTGCGGTCGGCGATCGCAGCGGCCAGCTTCTCACTCTGCGCGCGGGTGATCGTCTTCAGCGGCGATTCGTTCTTCTCGGTGTTCCAGATCGACTGGTAGTCCTTGGCCTTCTTGCGCGGCCGGACGTTGAGGATGATCCCGTTGAGGATGATCTTCCACAGCAGGCCCTGGTCCTCGATGACGCGACGGTCGGACAGGAACTCTTTCAGATACACCCGCACGCCAGCGGCGTCGGCCGTATCGGGCGTCCCGAGATTGACCAGCAGCACGCCGACGCGTGACGTGCTCGCGGCCGGCAACGGCTTCGCATCAAGAGCCTTGGCATCAAGAGCCTTGGCATCGACAGGCCTGGCATTGTCGAGGGAGATGGCGGCGGTCATGATGCCTGTGACTGGTGAAGGGCGTGGCTTGGCGGCTTGTTTCGACATTGTCAAGATAAGGGCCATTTCACCGATGTCATCGGGCTGGAGGAGCCATGACGATTGCAGAATGGTGCATTTTCGCCAGCGTAATGCTCTACCTTTTAACGATCGTGCCGGCGAAATGGATCAAGGTCGACGGCGCCGGGCGCTATGACAACGCCCGGCCGCGAGATCCCGCCTTCTACGCCGGCGGCATCCGCGAGCGGGCGCTGGGCGCCCACCAGAACGGCATCGAGGCGTTCCCGTTCTTTGCGGCGGCGGTACTGCTGGCCGAGTTCCGCGGCGCGCCGCAGAACCTGATCAACGAGCTGTCGGTGCTGTTCCTGATCGTGCGCATCGCCTACGTCCTGACCTACGTCGGCGACCGGCCGTCGCTGCGCTCGATCCTGTGGGCGATCGGCTTCCTGATCACGGTCGCGATCTTCTTCCTGCCTTTGCTGCGCAATTACCTGCCGGTTTGAGCGGAAGCCGCGGCCCCCGCGCGTGAGCGGTGTCACATCCCTGTCCCCGCCGAGGTGCTAACCACGAGCGCTGAAGACCTCGGTCCGTACGCTTTTCGTTTCCGCTTTGATCCGGCCTGGTACGGCCAGTTGATTGGATTTGACGGCGAAATTCCCTATAGGGCGGGGTGAATTCGACGGCTGCAGCGGCGCTATCGGGCCGCCAGAGGGATGATGATGACTTTGACCAGCTCGGCTTCCGCGCGCGCGCCGCGCGACCCGGGAAATTACCAGACCGCCCTGCAATCGACGGTGCGGGCGGCTTCGGACTGGCTGATCGCCAACCAGAAGCCGGACGGCCACTGGGTCGGCCGCGCCGAATCCAACGCCTGCATGGAAGCGCAATGGTGCCTGGCGCTGTGGTTCATGGGGCTCGAGGACCATCCGCTGCGCAAGCGCCTGGGCCAGTCGCTGCTCGACAGCCAGCGCCCGGACGGCGCCTGGCAGGTTTATTTCGGCGCGCCCAATGGCGACATCAACGCGACCGTCGAGGCCTATGCCGCGCTGCGCTCGCTCGGCTTCCGCGACGATGAGCCGCCGGTGCGCCGCGCCCGCGAATGGATCGAGGCCAAGGGCGGCTTGCGCAACATCCGCGTGTTCACGCGCTACTGGCTGGCGCTGATCGGCGAATGGCCGTGGGAGAAGACGCCGAACATCCCGCCCGAAGTGATCTGGTTTCCGCTCTGGTTTCCGTTCTCGATCTACAATTTCGCGCAATGGGCACGCGCCACCCTGATGCCGATCGCCGTGCTGTCGGCGCGGCGCCCGAGCCGGCCGCTGCCGCCCGAGAACCGGCTCGACGCGCTGTTTCCGCATGGACGCAACGCGTTCGACTACAACCTGCCGGTCAAGGCCAACGCCGGCGGCTGGGACAAGTTCTTCCGCGGCGCCGACAAGGTGCTGCATGCCCTGCAGAACTTCGGCAACAAGCTCAATCTCGGCCTGTTTCGCCCGGCGGCGACCAGCCGCGTGCTGGAATGGATGATCCGCCATCAGGATTTCGACGGCGCCTGGGGCGGTATCCAGCCGCCCTGGATCTACGGCCTGATGGCGCTCTACGCCGAGGGCTATCCGCTCAATCACCCCGTTCTCGCCAAGGGCCTCGATGCCCTGAACGATCCCGGCTGGCGGGTCGATGTTGGCGACGCCACCTACATCCAGGCGACCAACAGCCCGGTGTGGGACACGATCCTCACTTTGCTCGCCTTCGACGACGCCGGCGTGCTCGGCGATTATCCGGAAGCCGTCGACAAGGCGGTGAACTGGGTGCTGGAGCGCCAGGTGCGGGTGCCCGGCGACTGGTCGATGAAGCTGCCGCACGTCAAGCCCGGCGGCTGGGCGTTCGAATACGCCAACAACTACTATCCCGACACCGACGACACTGCCGTCGCGCTGATCGCGCTGGCGCCGCTGCGCCATGATCCCAAGTGGAAGACCAAGGGCATCGACGAGGCCATTCAGCTCGGCGTCGACTGGCTGATCGGCATGCAGAGCCAGGGCGGCGGCTGGGGCGCGTTCGACAAGGACAACAACCAGCAGATCCTGACCAAGATTCCGTTCTGCGACTACGGCGAGGCGCTCGATCCGCCGTCGGTCGACGTCACCGCCCACATCGTCGAGGCGTTCGGCAAGCTCGGCATCTCGCGCAGCCATCCCGCCATGGTGCGCGCGCTGGACTACATCCGACGGGAGCAGGAGCCGAGCGGTCCGTGGTTCGGCCGCTGGGGCGTCAACTACGTCTACGGCACCGGCGCGGTGCTGCCGGCGCTGGCCGCGATCGGCGAGGACATGACGCAGCCCTATATCGGCCGCGCCTGCGACTGGCTCGTCGCAAATCAGCAGGCCGATGGCGGATGGGGCGAGAGCTGCGCCTCCTACATGGATGTCAGCGCGGTCGGGCGCGGCACCACCACCGCGTCGCAGACCGCCTGGGCGCTGATGGCACTGCTCGCCGCCAACCGTCCTGATGACAAGGAGGCGATCGAGCGCGGCTGCATGTGGCTGGTCGAGCGCCAGTCCGCCGGCACCTGGGACGAGCCGGAGTTCACCGGCACCGGCTTCCCCGGCTATGGCGTCGGCCAGACCATCAAGCTGAACGATCCCTCTTTGCAGGAGCGGCTGATGCAGGGCCCCGAGCTGTCCCGCGCCTTCATGCTCCGCTACGGCATGTACCGCCACTACTTCCCGCTGATGGCGCTCGGCCGCGCGCTGCGGCCGCAGGGGCATGGCAACACCGCATCCGCACCCTCGCTGTCGTCCCGGCCTTGAGCCGGGACCCATAACCACAGGGAGCGGTTTGAGGCAGGCGTGTAGTTAAAGGCTCGCTCAATCACAGCCGCCGCGGAGTATGGGTCCCGGCTCAAGGCCGGGACGACACCGATAGTTTTGCGCGATCTCGGCCCACCCCACCGCTGTCATGCCCCGCGCAGGCGCATCCAGTACGCCGCGGCGGACTGTTGCGCAGGAGCGGAGTAGCTGACCGCACCCCGCTCAGAAGCAGGTCGTGCGTTCCGCCGCCATGTAGCCGAACAGCAGGCCGACACCGAACAGCAGCACCAGCCCGGCCGCGCCGAACTCCAGTCCCCGCATGATCAGGGCGCCGCCGCCGTCGCGGCCGGCGCTGAGGCGGCGGGCGATGTCCTTGGCGGCGACCGCGATGACGGCGATGGTGGCGACGGTCACCGCCGTGCCCATGCCCATCACGAAGGTCGCAGCGACGCCGGCCCAGAACAGGCCCTGCGCCAGCGCGAACACCAGCACCAGGATCGCGCCCGAGCACGGGCGGATGCCCGCGGCGAAGATCGCCTGGAAGCCGCGCTGCCAGCCGCCGGGACCGGCGAGCTCGCTCGGCGCGGGCCCGTGGGAATGGCCGCAACCGCAATCATCGCCGTGAACGTGATCGTGAGCAGCGTGACCATGCGCCGCCGCAGCATGGGCGTCCGCACGATCGTGGTGATGAGGATCGTGGCCGTGGTGGTCGTGACCATGATGGTGATCATGACCGTGATGATCATGATGAGGCGCGCGGTGCTGATGATCATGCGCATGGCCATGATCATGCACTGACGGCGCCACCGCCGCCGCAGGCGCGCCCGCCAAGGCCAGCGCCGGCGTCGCCGGCTGCCAGGTGCGCAGGAATGCCGCGCCCTTGACCCAGACCAGACGTGCGCCGAGCAGCGCGATCAGGCCGTAGCTTGCAATCTCCACCACCTTCTCGGCGCTGCACATGTTCGCAGCCGTGGCGTTGAGCAGCACGGCACCGATGCCGACGATGACGACCGCGACCAGCGACTGCATCAGGCCCGAGGCGAACGAGAGCACGATGCCGCGCTTTGCCGTCTCCTGGTTGGCGACGAGATAGGACGCGATCACGGCCTTGCCGTGGCCGGGACCAGCCGCATGAAAGATGCCGTAGGCGAACGAGATCGCCAGCAGCCACCACACCGCCGAGCCATCTTGCTTGGCCGAGCGGATCGCCCCCGACATCTGCCGGTAGAACTCCGATTGCTTGGCGAGCAGCCAGCCGACGATGCCGCCGACCTGCGGCTCCGCCGGCGCGCCGAATGGCGGCTTGGCGAGCAGCGCATGCGAGGCGGCGTCGGCGGCGAGAAGCGCTGCGAGGATCGCAGCGCAGGTGAGGAGCGGACGGGCGGAGCTGGGGCGAGGTGTCATGGACATTCCACTGAGATCTTGTTGGCGAAATTCATTCCGAAATTGGCGTTCGCCCCGCCGCTCAGGAATGTCTGTTCGTTCATGGTCTGCGCGACGGAGCCGCCGTCGCTCGGTCTCACCAGGCCGAACTTGCAGCCCGCGGGAGCACTGACCAGCTTGACGGGATCCTTCTCCGCCATCTGGAAATCGATGAAATAGCTGGGATCGTACACCTCGACCTGGAGCTCCCTGGGCTTCACCGGCGCCTTCAGCGGCAGAGTGAAGTGCAAGGTCAGCTTGGTGTCCTTGTATTCGAGGTAGTAGTCGACGGGATCCTCGAGCTTCTGCTTGCGGCCGTCGGACTTGATGAAGGTGAAGTAGGCATATTCCTTCAGCGACTCGGCATTGGTCTGCGCCAGCGGCGCCAGCTCCTCGCGGGTGTAGACGCCCTTCTGCTTGGTCTCGAGGCCCTGCAACGCGTAGGTCGCGAACATGTCGTCGAAGGTCCAGGCGTGCCGCACGCCGGTCAGCGAACCGTCGGCCGCGTAGAGCAGCTCGCTGGTCGCGGTGACCCAGACATGCGGATGGGCGCTCGCCGCGCTCGCGCCGAGCACGAGCATCAGCGCACCGAGAACGAAACGAACCACCGCCATCCCCTTCACCTCAAGCCGCCGCGGGGACATCGAGCAGGCCACGCCGGCGGAGCAGCGCGTCGGGCTCGGGCTCGCGGCCCCGGAACGCGACATACGCCGCTTCCGGATCGAGCGAGCCGCCCGAGGAATAGACGTTGTCGTGAAGCCGCTTGGCGACGGTGGGATCGAAGATGTTGCCGGCTTCCTCGAAGGCGCCGAAGGCATCCGCATCCATCACCTCCGACCACATGTAGCTGTAATAGCCCGCCGCATAATGGTCTCCCGAGAAGATATGGCCGAATTGAGTCGGCCGGTGGCGCAGCGCGATCTCCTGCGGCATGCCGATCTTCTCCATCTCGGCCTTTTCGAACGCGCGCACATCCTTCGAAGCCGATGCCGACTGGGTGTGGAACTCGAGGTCGATCAGCGCCGAGGAGACGAACTCGACCGTGGCAAAGCCCTGGTTGAAGCGGCGCGCCGCCAGGAAGCGGTCGAGCAGGTCCTGCGGCAGCGGCTCGCCGGTCTGGTAGTGACGCGCGAAGGTTTGCAGCACCTCGGGGCGCTCCTGCCAGTGCTCGTAGAGCTGCGACGGCAGCTCGACGAAGTCGGTGAACACGGCAGTGCCCGACAGCGACGGATAGGTCACGTTGGACAGGATACCGTGCAGGCCGTGGCCGAACTCGTGGAACAGCGTGCGCGCATCGTCCGGCGACAGCAGCGAGGGCTGGCCGTCGGCGCCCTTGGCGAAGTTGCAGACGTTGATGATCAAGGGCGCGGTGTCGCCGTCGAGCTTCTGCTGGTCGCGCAGCGAGGTCATCCAGGCGCCGGAGCGCTTCGACGAGCGCGCAAAGTAATCGCCATAGAACAGCGCCTTGTGGCTGCCATCGGCCGCCTTGATCTCCCACACCCGGACGTCCGGATGCCAGACCGGGATGTCCTTGCGCTCGGCGAAGGTGATCCCGAACAGCCGCGTGGCGCAATCGAAGGCGGCCGCGATCATGTTATCGAGCGAAAGATACGGCTTGATCGCCGCGTCGTCGAAGTTGGCCTTCGCCTGGCGCAGCTTCTCGGCATAGTAACGCCAGTCCCAGGCCTCGAGCTTGAAGTTGCCGCCCTCCGCCGTGATCATCGCCTGCAACTGGTCGCGGTCGGCCAGCGCCTTGGCGCGGGCCGGCTTCCAGACCCGCTCCAAGAGGCCGCGCACCGCCTCCGGCGTCTTCGCCATGGAATCCTCGAGGCGATAGGCGGCGAAGTTGGGAAAGCCCATGATCCTGGCGGCCTGCTCGCGCAACGCCAGGATCTCGCCGATGACGGCGTTGTTGTCGTTGGAATTGCCATTGTCGCCGCGCGCGGTGAACGCCTTGAACACCTTCTCGCGGAGGTCGCGGCGGGCGGAGCTCTGCAGGAACGGCTCGACCGAGGAGCGCGACAGGGTCACGATCGCCTTGCCGGGCATGCCGCGCTCTTCCGCCGCAGCCTTGGCGGCAGCCACGAAGCTCTCGGACAGGCCGGCACGGTCGTCCTCGCCGAGCTCGAGGACCCAGTCCTGCTCGTCGCCGAGCACGTGGTGGCTGAAGGTGGTGCCGAGCTGGGCGAGCTTCTCGTTGATCTCGGCCATCCGCACCTTGTCGTCATCGGACAGGCCGGCGCCGGCACGGCGGAAGCGGGTGTAGGTGCGCTCCAGGAGCCGCTGCTCCTCACCGGTGAGCTTGAGGTCCTTGCGGTTGTCGTAGAGCAGCGCGATGCGGCCAAACAGCACGGCATTCATCATGATCGGGTTCCAGTGCCGCGCCATCCGCAGCGACACGTCCTTGTCGATCTCCAGAATCGCCGGGTTCGAATGCGCCGACACCAAGTCGTAGAACACCGCCGCGACCTTCGACAGCAGCTTGCCCGAGCGCTCCAGCGCCGTGATGGTGTTGGCGAAGTCGGGCTCGGCCGGATCGTGAGTGATCGCGGTGATTTCGGCGGAATGGTCGGCGAAGGCGCGCTCGAAGGCCGGCAGGAAGTGCTCGGGCCTGATCGCGTCGAAGGGCGGTGTCTGGTGGGGGGTCTCCCAGGCCACGAGCAGCGGGTTGGTCTGGGCGTCGATCACAGCGGTGGTGTCTGACATCGGCTGGGGTCCGTCCTCTCCCGGAAGTTCGATGCGCCCTCATATCACGGAGCCGGCCCTTTTTGGGTCATTTCCCCTTGAAGGGCCGGGCCTTTTCGGAGAGATTGCGGCCCGCAACAGGACCCTGGACCATGAACGCAGAGACCACCTCCAAAGCCGGCCGCCAGATCGCCTGGCCGACCGTGATCACCGTCATCTCGGCGGCGATCCTGATCGGTGCCGAAGTGTTCGGTGCGGCCTTCGCCGGCGGCTGGGCGCTGGCGATTCTGTTCGGGCTCGGCGATAGCGGCGCGCACATCGTTCAGGCCGTGCTGTTCGCGATCGGCGTGTTCGTGATGATCGGCTTCATCCGCGGCGCGCAGCGCATCGAGCCTTTCACCAAGCGCGCGTGAACAGCACAAAAACACTGTCCTGCAAGCGTGAACGCGTTACGAAAGTTTAAGCTCGCTTAACGTTCGTTCAGACATCGACGCCGCTCTGTGTGTCGCGCAAGCACAGATGAGGGAAATCTTTCCCCGCGTCCAAAAATGCCTTGCGAACGAAATTCAAAACGCTTATTTCCGCTTCTGCCCAATTTCGCACGTGCCTGTGGTCGTGTGTCAGTCGGTAGGTATCCGGACAAGAGGCCGGACAGCCGCCAAGGGATGAGGAACCGAGGGGCCCTCGGATCGTTGCGGTCAAGATCATCATGATCGAGATCGTCATGCTCCAGAGCCCAGCATCTCTCTCAAGAGATGCCGCTGAAGGTCACCCCATCTTTTGCAACCGTGACTGGCAGCCGGAGGCGAACCGGCGCACCCCGCTCTCAACGGGGGACGCGACTTAAAGCAACGACGGATCGGGCTTTTTTGGTCTCTACCGGCAGTCCAAAGCCGGCGCGGGCTACTGAAAAGGCTTGTCCTTCATTGCCAGGTGTGCGGGCGGGAAATTCCCAACCAATCCACGGCAGCACAATTCGGCTACGGGTTCGAGGTTTTGTCGCCTTTCCATCGGGCGGCAACGCCAAGGCACCCGTGTCGGGATCATTTTGAACGGGTCTCGTCGCTGGGGCCGTTTGGAGGGTGCTATGACCGAACGTATCCGGGAATTCCTGCGCAACCGCCGCGAGGAAGGTCTGGACCACGAGCCCTGTCTCGTCGTCGACCTCGAGATCGTGCGCGACAACTACATGAGCTTCGCTCGGGCGTTGCCGGACAGCCGCGTGTTCTACGCGGTCAAGGCCAACCCGGCGCCGGAAGTGCTGTCGCTGCTCGCCTCGCTCGGCTCGTCCTTCGACACGGCGACCGTCGCCGAGATCGAGATGGCGCTGGCCGCCGGTGCGACGCCGGACCGCATCTCCTATGGCAACACCATCAAGAAGGAGCGGGACATCGCGCGCGCCTATGCGCTCGGCATCCGCCTCTTCGCCGTCGACTGCGCCGCCGAGGTCGAGAAGATCGCGCGCGCAGCGCCGGGCGCGAAGGTGTTCTGCCGCATCCTGTACGATTGCGCCGGCGCCGAGTGGCCGCTGTCGCGCAAGTTCGGCTGTGATCCCGAGATGGCGGTCGAAGTGCTGGACCTGGCGAAGCGCCTGGGCCTGGAGCCGTGCGGCATCTCGTTCCATGTCGGCTCGCAGCAGCGCAAGGTGAAGGCGTGGGACCGCGCGCTGGCGATGGCCTCGACGGTGTTCCGTGACTGCGCCGAGCGCGGCATCAACCTGACCATGGTCAACATGGGCGGGGGCTTCCCGACCAAGTACCTGAAGGACGTGCCGCCGGTCGTGCAGTACGGCCGCTCGATCTTCCGTGCGCTGCGCAAGCATTTCGGCAACCAGATCCCGGAGACGATCATCGAGCCGGGCCGCGGCATGGTCGGCAATGCCGGGATCATCGAGTCGGAAGTGGTGCTGATCTCGAAGAAGAGCGACGAGGACGAGCTGCGCTGGGTCTATCTCGACATCGGCAAGTTCGGCGGTCTCGCCGAGACGATGGACGAGTCGATCCGCTACGCCATCCGCACGCCGCATGAGGGCGCGGAGATGACCCCGTGCGTGCTCGCCGGCCCGACCTGCGATTCGGCTGACGTGATGTACGAGAAGCTGCCGTATCCGCTGCCGGTGACACTCTCGATCGGCGACAAGGTGCTGATCGAGGGGACCGGGGCGTATACCTCGACCTACGCGTCGGTGGCCTTCAACGGCATCCCCCCGCTGAAGACCTATCACATCTGATCTGGCTGCCCTCGCCCCTGCGCGGGTGAGATGGGCAAGAGCCTCGGGTGGGGCTGCCCCCACCCCGACCCTCCCCCGCAAGCGGGGGAGGGAGCGATCCACCGTCATCTTCAACCTGACATCACGTGTTTGCGCGCGAGCCCAAGGTCCGCCGCGCAGGCCGGGGACTGACGTGCCATGACCGCTTTTCGCATCCCTTCGACCACGCCGCTTCGGACTGCCGCTCCGTTCGTGATCCGTGCCGAGCGTGCCTCCGACGTCCCGGCGCGCGAGACGCTGCTCGATGCCTGCTTTGGCGACAATCGCCATGAGCGCACCTGCCAGCGCCTGCGCGACGGACGCGCGCCCGCCGCAGGCCTCGCCTTGTCGGCGACGCGCGGCGGCGTCCTCGTGGGAACGCTGCGGCTGTGGCACGTCAGCGCCGGCGGACGCGACGCGCTGATGCTCGGCCCGCTGGCGGTCGCCGCCGAGGCGCGCAGCCTCGGCGTCGGTGCGGCGCTGATGAATGCCGCGCTGATGATCGCGGCGTCGCGCGGCCATGGCGCGGTGATCCTGCTCGGTGATGCGCCCTACTACGCCCGCTTCGGCTTCTCGGTCGCGCAGACCGCCGAGCTGGAGCTGCCTGGTGCGTTCGCGCGCGAGCGCCTGCTCGGGCTCGAGCTGGTCGATGGCGCGCTGCACGGGGCGACCGGCATGATCGTCGCCACGGGAGCGGCCGAGCGCAAGGCCCGCCGCTCGCGCCGCGAGCGGCAGATATCGTGCGCGGCGTGAGGACCAGGGCGGCGGCCACGCCGCGGCGGCGAACGCTGTTGCCAACGCTCCTGCTGATCCTGCTCGGGATCATGATCGTTCGCGACATCATGGTCCGGCGCTGGAGCAGCGGCCCGCCCGCCGGACCCGACGTCACCCGCCTGCGTTAGGCATTCCGGCAACGGGCGCCGCAGCAGCCCCGCGAGGGGTTGCGCAGGTGCAGCAAAAGCTCTTTAACCCCCGAAAATCCCCCACGAGGTCCGTCATGTCCCGCCGCCTGATCTCTACCGGATCACCGTTCGAGAAGACCGCCGGCTACAGCCGCGCCGTCGTCGATGGCGACTTCGCCTTCGTCGCCGGGACCACCGGTTATGACTACAGCACGATGACGATGCCGGCCGATGTCACGAGCCAGTCACGCAACTGCTTCAAGACCATCGCGGCCGCCCTGCAGGAGGGCGGGTTCGAGATGGCCGATATCGTCCGCGCGACCTACTACCTGACCGACGTCAGCGACGCCGACGCGCATTTTGCGGTCTGCGGCGAGGTCCTCGGCGACATCCGCCCCGCCGCCACGATGGTCGTCGTCGCGGCGCTGCTGAAGCCGGAGATGAAGGTCGAGATCGAGGTCACCGCCAAGCGCCGCGGCACCTAAACGCGGCGAGGCATCTGAAGGCGCGCGCCGCCTGAGTCCATCCATCCCACGCACCTTTCGCGGAGAACCATTCATGAGCTCGCAGATCCACGCGAAGATCACCGGCCCCATCGTGATGATCGGCTTCGGCTCGATCGGCAAGGGCACCCTGCCCCTGATCGAACGCCATTTCGATTACGACAAGAGCCGGTTCGTCATCATCGATCCGCATGACGATGGCGCGCTGGCGAAGAAGCATGGCGTGCGCTTCATCCAGCAGGGCGTGACCCGCGACAATTATCGCGAGCTCCTGGTGCCGCTGCTCACCGCAGGCGGCGGCCAGGGCTTCTGCGTCAATCTCTCGGTCGACACCTCCTCGGTCGACATCATGACGATGTGCCGCGAGATCGGTGCGCTCTACATCGACACCGTCGTCGAGCCGTGGCTCGGCTTCTATTTCGACAAGCAGAAGGGTGTCGAGCAGCGCTCCAACTACGCGCTGCGCGAGACGCTGCTGGCTGCGCGCCGCAAGAGCCCGGGCGGCACCACCGCCGTTTCGACCTGCGGCGCCAATCCCGGCATGGTCTCCTGGTTCGTCAAGCAGGCGCTGCTGAACATCGCCAAGGACACCAAGACCGAGATCGTCGAGCCGAAGAGCCGCGAGGGCTGGGCGCAGCTGATGCAGAAGCTCGGCGTCAAGGGCATCCACATCGCCGAGCGCGACACCCAGCGATCAAAGAATCCGAAGCCGATGGACGTGTTCGTCAACACCTGGTCGGTCGAGGGCTTCGTGTCCGAGGGTCTGCAGCCGGCCGAGCTCGGCTGGGGCACGCACGAGAAGTGGATGCCAGAGAACGGCCGCTGCCACACCGAGGGCTGCGGCGCTGCGATCTACCTGCTGCAGCCCGGCGCCAACACCCGCGTCCGCTCGTGGTGCCCGACCCCGGGCGCGCAATACGGCTTCCTGGTGACCCACAACGAGTCGATCTCGATCGCCGACTATTACACCGTGCGCGACGGCGACAAGGTGGTGTACCGCCCGACCTGCCACTACGCCTATCACCCGGCCAACGACGCGGTGCTGTCGCTGCACGAGATCTTCGGCGCCACCGGCAAGATGCAGGAGAAGTGGCACATCCTCGACGAGAACGAGATCGTCGACGGCATCGACGAGCTCGGCGTGCTGCTCTACGGCCACGGCAAGAACGCCTATTGGTACGGCTCGCAGCTGTCGATCGAAGAGACCCGCCGCATCGCGCCCTATCAGAACGCCACCGGCATGCAGGTGTCCTCGGCCGTGCTCGCCGGCATGGTCTGGGCGCTGGAAAACCCAACCGCCGGCATCGTCGAGGCCGACGAGATGGACTTCCGCCGCTGCCTGGAGATCCAGTCGCCGTATCTCGGCCCGGTCAAGGGCTACTACACGGACTGGACGCCGCTGAACGATCGGCCGGGACTGTTCCCGGAGGACATCGATACGAGCGATCCCTGGCAGTTCCGCAACATTCTGGTACGGTAAGCCGTCGCCGTCTGCGCCAACCTCCCCCGTCGTCCCGGGCAAGCTGCGACGGCAACGCCGACGCAGCGCCGACCCGGGACCCATACGCCGTGGCGGGTATGAGGCGGGAGGTGGAGCTGATAGCCTGCCTCAAACCACTCCCTGTGGTTATAGGTCCCTGCGTTCGCAGGGACGACAGCGGAGTGTGTTGCGGAAGCGTGCCCTACAACCGCGCTCCACAACAGGCGGGGCGGCCCAATCAACGGTGTCGTCCCTGCGAACGCAGGGACCCATACCGCGGACGCTATCGGGGAAGTTGGCTGTCAGCGGCCCGTCTCATGACGGCCGGTGGCTATGGGTCCCGGCGTTCGCCGGGACGACGGCGGAGTTCGCCGCCGCGTTACGGGCTGACCGAACTACTTCTTCTCCATCGGCGGCGCGACCTTTTCGGCGGGCGCCGGCGGCAGCGCCGGCTTGGCGCCTTCCTTCTGGGCCTCGATGTCGGGACGCGCGGGCTCGGGTGCCGGCGTGGTCGGGCGGGTGCCGCCGGGCTTGGATTCGGCTGGCGTCGCCGACGGCTCGGGCGTCGCCTGGGCCATGCGGTCGAGATGGCCGGCCTTGATCTCGGTGAAGGAGATGATCGCGACCAGCGCGCCGAGGCCGAGCAGTCCGCCGGCAAGCCACAGGTCGCGGCGCAGGGTGCGTTTGCTGTTGATCGGGGCCATCGCTCGTCCTCCGCATCGTCCGATGCGCAACACGCCACTGGATGTGGCGCTCGCATCAGATCATGCCTGGGAACAACGGACTGATAGCGGCCAGGTTCCCATTTGGGCCTGCGCCGCTATGCCCCATTAACCTTTCGGAACGGGCCCTATAGCCGCAGCAGCCCGGCCTCGCCGCTCTCATCCGAGAACGCCAGCCAGGTTCCCGCGGCATTCCAGCCCAGCGCCACGACCGGCGGTGTCTCGTTCCGCCGCACCAGGATCTCGGCGCCATCCTGCATCCGCACCATCAGCACGGTGCCGTCCTCGTAGCCGCAGGCCAGGATGTCCTGCTTGGGATGACAGGCGACCGCGGTGACCTTGGCCTTCATCGGCGCCAGCATCGCCGGCTCCTTGCCCATCGGGCCGTCCTTGCCGACGAACGGCCAGAGGATGACCATGTCGGCGCCGGAGGTGGCGAGAAAGCGCCCGCCGCTGCCCCACGACATCGACTTGACCCGCGACGGGTAGCCGGTCATGCGCATGTGCCGGGAATCGGCCAGCCGCCAGCCATGCAGCGCCGGCTCGTGCATCGCCGTGACCAGGAACTTGTTGTCCGGGCTGAAGGTGACGGCGTGATGCGAGCCGGCCCAGCCGAGGAATTCCGGCTCGCCCGCCATGTTCGGAAACCACAGAGTGGCGCCGTTGTAATGCGCGATCGCAAGCCGCAGGCCCTTCGGCGCGAACGCCAGTCCGCCCGCGGTCGAGGGCACCTCGAGCGACTTCTCCTCGCCCTTCGGCGCGCGCACGAACGCGGTCTTGCCGACCGACCAGGCGATCGCCCCATCGGGGTGAACCGCGACGTTGTCGATCCAGCGCCGCTTCGGATCGGTGGCGAGCACGCTGACTCTGCCGGCCTTGTCGAGCGCGGAGACCTTGCCGTCATCACCGCCGAACAGGATGCGCGATCCGTCCGACACCGCCGACAGGATGCCGCCGCCTGATACCTCGATCTTGCTGATCTCGCCCTCCGCGTCGACAACCGCGACGCTCTCCTCGGTGCCGACGAAGACCGCGCGGTCGCCGAGATAGTGCACGGCCGCGACGGCCATGCCGAGCGCGACCTGCTTCACCTTGTCGGTGACGGAGACGATGGATGCGGCCTCGCCGCCCTGGTCGAACGACGTCATCAGGTCACGATGCAGCGTTCGAAGCCTTCGCGGATGGCGTCTTCCGGCAACTCGCGGCCGATGAAGACGACGCGGCTCTGGCGCGCCTCATCCGGCTTCCACTTCCGCTGATGATCGCCTTCCAGCATCATGTGCACGCCCTGGAAGACGTAGCGGTCGTCATCGTCCTGAAACGCCAGGATGCCCTTGGAGCGCAGGATCTTGCCGCCCTCGGTCTGCACCAGGTTCTGCAGCCACGGCATGAACTTCGACGGATCGAGCGGCTTGTCGGAGCGCAGCGACAGCGACTGCATCTCCTCGTCGTGATAGTGCTTCAGGCCGTGATCGTGATGGTGGTGATGATGATCATGACCGTGGTCGTGATCATGATGGTGATGATCGTGGTCGTCGCCGGCTTCGAGGAATTGCGGCTCGATCTCCAGGATACGATCGAGATCGAACGCGCCGCGCTCCAGCACATCGGAGATCGCGATCTGGCAGCGCTCGGTGCGATGCAGCTTTGCGTAGGGGTTGATGGCGCGGATGCGCGCCTCGACCTCGGCGAGCTCCGGCTTGCTGACGAGATCGGTCTTGTTGAGCACGATGACGTCGGCGAACGCGATCTGGTTCTTGGCCTCCGGCGCATCCTTGAGCCGGTCCGACAGCCACTTCGCGTCGGCCACCGTCACCACCGCATCGAGCCGGGCGTTCTTCTGCACGTCCTCGTCGACGAAGAAGGTCTGCGCCACCGGCGCGGGGTCGGCGAGCCCGGTGGTCTCGACGATGATGGCGTCGAACTTGCCCTTGCGCCGCATCAGGCCGGAGATGATGCGCACGAGGTCGCCGCGCACCGTGCAGCAGATGCAGCCATTGTTCATCTCGAACACTTCCTCATCGGCGCCGACGATGAGATCGTTGTCGATGCCGATCTCGCCGAATTCGTTGACGATGACGGCGTACTTCTTGCCGTGGTCTTCCGAGAGGATGCGGTTCAGAAGCGTGGTCTTGCCCGCCCCGAGATAGCCGGTCAGGACCGTCACTGGTGTCTTGCTCGCGTCGGACATGCTCACTCCGAAAACCTCAGATCGCATCGAAAATGGCTCAAAAGCGCTGGCCGCGAGGGCTTGAAAACCCTAACGGACCAGCGCGCTCGTCAAGGCCCTTATATTGTGCCTGACCATGGCAATGTAAGTGGGAACGGGGCCCTTTTCATCGCTCAGTGCGTCGGAATACAGCGTACCGCCGATCTTGGCGCCGGTCTCGGCGGCGATCCGGCCGACCAGCCGGTCATCGTTGAAATTCTCCAGGAAGACGGCCGGAATCCCTGTTTTTTTCACCTGGCGGATGATCTCGGCGACGTCGCGGGCAGAGGGCTCGGTCTCGGTGGAGACGCCGAGCGGGGCGATGAAGGCGACGCCATAGGCATCGGCGAAATAACCGAAGGCGTCATGGGTCGAGATCACCTTGCGCCGCTCGGCCGGGATCTTGTCGATCTCGGCGCGGACCTCGCGGTCGAGCGCATCGAGCTCGGCGAGGTAGCGCTCCGCATTGGCCTTGAAGACCTCCGCGTCTGCGGGGTCGGCCGCCACCAGCGCGTCGCGGATATTCCGTACGTAGACCTTGGCATTGCCGACCGACTGCCAGGCATGCGGATCGGCATCCGTGCCGCGCTTGCGCGGCCTGATGCCCTGCGTGGCCGTGATGATCGGCGCCTTGCTGCCGGAGGCCTGCTGCAGCCGCGGCAGCCAGCCCTCCAGCCCGAGGCCGTTGACGATCAAGAGCCGCGCGGCGCCGACGTCCTTCGCATCATGCGGCGTCGGCGTGTAGACGTGCACGTCGCTGTCCGGCCCGACCAGCGAGGCGACACTGACCTTGTCGCCGCCGACCTGGCGGACGAAGTCGGCGAGGATCGAGAAGCTGGTGACGACGTTCAGCCGGGTCTCGGCCGATGCGGGGGCGACGAGCGACAGCAGCAGAGTGAGGACGGACAGCAAACGTTTCATGGGGATGGACTTCAGGCTTCGAGGTGACGTCCCGGAAACAGTTGCGGAAGCACGCCGCCCACGCGTCCGAACAGCACCGAGCCGAGATAGAGGAGCGACGCGACCAGGATGATCGCTGGCCCCGAGGGAATGCGGGTCTGGAACGACAGCACCAGGCCGACATAGCCGGAGACGATCGCGGAGGCGACGGCGATGCAGATCATCGGCGTGACGTCGCGCGACCAGAACCGGGCGATGCCCGCCGGGAGGATCATCAGGCCGACCGCGAGCAAGGTGCCGAGCGCCTGGAAGCCGTTGACCAGATTGACGACGATCAGGCCGAGGAAGATCAGGTGCGCCGGCGCGCCGGCGCGGCTGACGGTGCGCAGGAACAGCGGGTCGACGCTCTCGACCACCAGCGGGCGATAGATCACGGCGAGCACGACCAAGGTGAGCGTGGCATTGAAGGCCACCATCAGCAGGGTCGGATCGTCCATCGCCAGGATGTTGCCGAACAGCACGTGCAGCAGATCGATATTGGTGCCCTTGACCGAGACGATGGTGACACCGATCGCCAGTGACGCCAGATAGAAGGTCGCGAGCGACGCGTCCTCCTTCAGCCCGGTCGAGCGCGACACCAGGCCCGACAGCAGCGCCACGGCGAAGCCTGCGATCAGCCCGCCGGTCGTCATCGCGAACAGATTGAGCCCCGACAGCAGGAAGCCGATCGCGGCTCCCGGCAGGATCGCATGCGCCATGGCGTCGCCGACCAGGCTCATGCGCCTGAGCATCAGGAAGACGCCGATCGGTCCGGAGCCGAGCGACAGCGCGATGACCGCGGCGAGCGCGCGGCGCATGAACTCGAAATCCGAGAACGGAGCGAACAGCACCTCGCGCAGCATCATGCCGCCTTGGAGGCTGGCGCGGGCACGCAGGGCGCGGCGGCGTCGTCGAACGCCTCGCACATCCGGCGCGCCTGCGCGAGATTGTCCGTCGTCAGCACCTCCGCCGTCGGCCCCCAGGCCACGGCCTCGCGCGCCAGCAGCAGGGTCTGCGGGAAATGCGCGCGCACCATGTCCATGTCGTGCAGCGCCGCCAGCACGGTGCGCCGCTCGCCATGCCAGTGCTCGATCAGTTGCAGAAGGTCGGCCGAGGTCTTGGAATCCATCGCGTTGAACGGCTCGTCGAGCACGATCACGCGGGCATCCTGCAGCAGCACGCGCGCGAACAGCATGCGCTGCATCTGGCCGCCCGACAGCGTGCCGATGCCGCGGCCCTCGAAGCCGGTGAGGCCGACGGCGGCGATGGCCCGGGCGATCTTCTCGCGCGCGGCCGCGCCGATGCCGCCGAACATGCCGGTGCTGCGCCACAGTCCGGTGCTGACGAAATCGAACACCGAGATCGGGAAGGAGCGGTCGATGTCGGCGATCTGCGGCAGATAGGCGATCTCGCGCGGCTTGAGGCCGGCGGCCGTGATGCTGCCGGCGAGCGGCTTCAACAGGCCGACGATGCCGCGGAACAAGGTCGATTTGCCGGCGCCGTTGGGACCGATCACGGCCAGCAGCGCGCCCTCCGCCACGTCGCCCGAAAGATGATGCACGGCCGGGTGCCGGTCATAGCCGAGCGTGACGTCCCGGAACTGCAGCTGCACCATCGCCATCCTCACCGCATCGCCATGATGACGATGACCCAGAGCACCGCGCTGGCCGCGATCGCGGCCCCCAGCCGTGTCGTCACGGGCATCCGCAGGATCGACCAGGACGCCGGCTGCGCCGGATGCGGCGCGCCCGGACCATGACCGTGGGCGTGATTGTGGCCGTGGCCATGCCCGTGCGCGCCATGCGCATGGCTGTGATCGTGGCTCTGGAGCGCGGACTGGGTCATTTCGTTATAATGTTACATTATAACATCACCCCTGTCCACCGGCCGCGCGCTATGCCAAGGCCGTCACCATTGACGCCCGCTCGTGCGGGCCTCGCCCTTCGAGACGCCCGCCTGCGGCGGGCTCCTCAGGGTGAGGAGCGAAGGTTCGCACTCTGGACTGGACTGAGCAGATCGCAGCGGCCCTCGCGCCGTCAACACGCTGTTTCCGATCAACGTGCCACGCTGGCTACGAAGCTGCCCCTCATGGTGAGGAGCGCCGAAAGGCGCGTCTCGAACCATGAGGCCCGGAATGTTTCCGGGGCCATTAGCGCCAGCGGGAGCCGAAGATGCCTCAGCTCAAGACCCGCACCAGCGCCAGGCCGCCGAACAGGCCGGCGATGGAGATGCCGACCGAGCCCAGCACATACAACGCCGCCAGCCCCGGTGCGCCGCGCTCATAGAGCAGCGCGGTATCGAGCGAGAATGCCGAGAAGGTCGTGTAGCCGCCGAGGATGCCGGTCATCAGGAACAGCCGCCAATGCTGAGAGGCGCCGCCCTTGAAGGCGAGGTAGCCGGCGATCAGCCCCATCACGGTGGAGCCGGTGATGTTGATGATGAAGGTGCCCCACGGAAAATCGGTGCCGAGCGCGCGGGCGCTCGCCATGTTGATCGCGTGCCGGAGCGAGGCGCCGCAGCCACCGCCGACGAAGACGAGAAGATAGCCCAACAATTGATTCACAGAACCTGACCTTGCACACGGCGCCGGAGAACGGATGCCCTACCCTCCGCACCTCACCAGCAAAATTCTTGCCGAAACGCGCCTTCGCTTGCAAGGACCGGTCGCGTCAATATCCTGTCACGAAAAAGGGCGGCGAGCTTAGAGCTCACCGCCCTCCTCCGTGGATCATAAGCGATCAGACAGCCTTGCCGTAGAGCTCGTCGACGTAGTCCCAGTTGATGAGATTCTCGACGAACGCCTTCAGATAGTCGGGACGGCGGTTGCGATAGTCGATGTAGTAGGAGTGCTCCCAGACGTCGCAGCCGAGGATCGGGGTCGCGCCGTGCACCAGCGGGTTCTCGCCGTTCGGGGTCTTGGAGATCTCCAGCTTGCCGTTCTTGACCGAGAGCCAGCACCAGCCCGAGCCGAACTGGCCGACGCCGGCGGCGGCGAAGTCGGCCTTGAACTTCTCGAAGCCGCCGAGATCCTCGTCGATCTTCTTCTCGAGCCGGCCGGGCAGCTTGGAGCCACCGCCATTCGGCTTCATCCAGGACCAGAAATGGATGTGGTTGAAATGCTGGCCGGCATTGTTGAAGACGGCGGGGTTCTTGCCGAACGAGCCCTTGACGATCTCCTCGAGGGACTTGCCTTCGAATTCGGTCCCCTTGATCGCATTGTTGCCGTTGGTCACATAGGCCTGATGATGCTTGTCGTGATGGTACTCGAGCGTCTCCTTGGACATGTAGGGTCCGAGGGCTTCATAGGCGTAAGGCAGGGGGGGAAGCGTAAAGGTCATGGGGGAGGTTCCGCAACTTGTGGAAGACGGGATTTAACGGGACCTTCTTATAGAAGGTTCCGACACCGTAAAACACCGTGAATTTGGAAAAAGCGAGCCGCTTTGATGAGCATCGAGATCGACGTATTGAATGGTGACGCCGCCTGGCCGCTGGTCAAGCCGCTTTACGACGCGGTTTGGCCGCCGGAGGTGGTCGCCGGTTTGCCGTGGGCTGGTATCACATTTGCGCATGCCGACCTGCGGGTGCTGGTGCAGGACGACAGGGGCGAGGTGCTGTGCCATGTCGGCATCTATCGCCGACTCGTGAAGTGGAACGGCCAGAACGTCAATGTCGCCGGCATCGGCGGCGTTTTGACGCGTCCCGACATGCGCAACCGCGGCCTCGCCACGGTGGGACTGAACGCGGCGATCCAGACCCTGCGGCACGAGGACTCGATCAACTACGCCGTGCTATTCTGCGCGGCGGATCGCATCCCCTTCTACACGGCGAGAGGCTTCATCCCGTTCGACGGCGACGTCTACGCCGAGCAGCCCGAGCAGGGCCGCATCCGCTTCGACCGGCTGTCCGCGCTGGTCCACGACGTCAAGCGCACCGCGCCGACCCGCGGCACCATCGACCTCTGCGGATTGCCGTGGTGACTCCGTTCTCCCCTCCCTTGTTTGAATCGTAAATCCGTTCTCCCTTCCGCTGTCGTCCCGGACAAGCCGTGACGCGCGCCAGCGCGTCGCGGCGCCGATCCGGGACCCATACGCCGCGGCGGTTGCGAGACGCGAAAGGCCAACGGCCAGCGTGCCTCAAACCGCTCCCTGGGGGTATGGGTCCCGGCGTTCGCCGGGACGACAGCGGAGTTTGTCGCGGCAGTCCAAACCATGTCCCGACCGGGACGACAGCGCAGCGCCCGGCGCAACTTCCGGAAAAAATAATTCACTTGCGCATTATCGGAAATCATGATTATCTCCGTGCATCCCGCCTCACCGCAGAGGGGCGTAGCGCGCGATCGTCACGACACGCGAGGTGGGGATGCGATGGCCGCGAGTGATCGCAGCATTCTCTTCGACGAGGATGCGGACGAACGATACCTCGCGGACGTGAAGTCGCAGCGTCCTGACACCCCGACGCTGGTGTCACCCGCGCAATGCGCAAGCATGGTCGCGGCATGGTGGCCAACAAGCCCGGCGCACCAGGGAGACTGCGTATAAGCGTGAAGACCGTCGCGCAGGGAATG
>NZ_JBNPUD010000017.1:0-110986 GCF_051167995.1 Bradyrhizobium sp. HKCCYLRH3073 | reverse complement strand
TGCTCACGGGGCCACCCCAACTTGCCAAAAACCCACAACAGTTGAGCCTCGCAATATGCGGAAGCTGAACCGGACAGTCGTGGGCTTGTCCCGGCCATCCACGTCGGCCGGCATGCTGAGAACGACGTGGATGCCTGGGACAAGCCCGGGCATGACGGAGTAACTAACTTGCAGGATCGTTCGTCGCGACAGCCCGGAATTTCCACATGCGATTGCCCTCCCCTGAAGGGGGAGGGTCACCGCGCGCAACGCGCGCGGTGGGGTGGGGTGAGCCCGGAAACAGGTGAGGATGGCTCGAGGCAACATCAGGTTTGCCGGCACCGGCGCCCGCGAAGCCATCAGCACCACAGGCGCGGACAGTCCGTCACCCCACCCCGCCGCGCATGCCGCTGCGCGCATGCTCGGCGCCCCTCCCCCTCCAGGGGAGGGTGGGCACTGTGCGCGCGGCGCGAGCGTTGCCATTCAACGCGGCCGAAACATCACGCCGCCGACGCCGCGAGGCGGCGCGGCACCAGGCGCTTGGCTTCCTGCTCCATCAGCATGCGCAGCTCGTGCGCGTGGGCGCAGGGCGGCATGGTGCGGATGCCGTCGGCGACGAGATCGTGCAGATAGCTGACGGCGCCGGCGAGGCCATAGATCAGCACGGCATTCGGCCGCCCGAGCGCAGCATCCTGGCCAACGGGCTTGCCCGCCTCCTCCTCGTCGCTGGCTGCGTCGCGGATGTCGTCGGCGACCTGATAGGCCTCGCCGATGGTCTCGCCCAGCGTACGCCACGCCTCCGGATTCTCATGCCCCGCTGCAGCGGCGCCCGACACAGTGGCCGCCGCAAACAGCGCGCCCGTCTTGGAGCGGTGATAGCGCGACAGGTCGATCTGCGGCTCGCACTCCCAGGCTTGCCCGGCCGAGATGCCATGCGGCACGCCGACGGCATCGCCGATGGTCGCGATCAGCTGCGCCAGCCGCAGCGGCGAGCAGCGCGACTTGGCGAGCGTCTGGAATGCGAGCACGATCAGCGCATCGCCCGCGAGCACCGCGAGCGGCTCGCCGAACGCGGCATGCACCGAGGGCCGCCCGCGTCGCAGCGCCGCGTTGTCGAAGCACGGCAGATCGTCATGCACCAGCGAGGCGCAGTGCAGCAGCTCGATCGCGGATCCCGCCGCATCGGTCGCGGCCGGCTCGTCGTCGCCGCAGGCGCTGGCCACCGCATGACAGAGCCGCGGACGAACCCGCGCCCCCTTGGGAAACACCGCGGCCTGCATGGCGGCCGAGAGGCGCGGCGGGCATCCGGGCCGGTCGGCCAGGGCGACCGCTGTGACGAGGGATTTCTCGATCCGGGCCATCACGTCCATGCCAGCCTCCCCTGCCGCGAGGCCCATGCCGGCCCTCGCCTATGTAAATTTCAACTTACACCAACATTGTAAATCATGCTAGACATTCCTGCGTCAGGCCGGGCGGACAGGAGTGCAAAGCAATGGCCGATCACCGCGTGATCGTGGTTGGCGCCGGCATCGCCGGCCTCAGCGCCGCGCTCACCCTCGCCGCGCGTGGCGCCGAGGTGACCGTGATCGAGCGCGCCGCCGCGCCTGGCGGCAAGATGCGCCAGATCGCGATCGGCCCTGCCCGGATCGACTCCGGCCCCACCGTGTTCACGATGCGCTGGGTGTTCGACGAGCTGTTCGCCGACATCGGCACATCGCTCGACGATCACCTCACCCTCACCCCGCTCGACGTTCTCGCCCGCCACGCCTGGACCGATCGCCGCACGCTCGATCTGTTCGCCGACGAGGACCGGTCCGCTGACGCCATCGGTCGTTTCGCCGGACGCAGCGAGGCCGAGGGCTATCGCGCGTTCTGCCGCGACGCCCGCCGCATCTTCGAGGTGCTCAGGGATCCCTTCATCCGCACGCCGGCGCCGAGCATGACGCATCTGTTGCGCAATGCCGGCTTCCGCGATCTCACCGCGATCCGTCCGTTCCAGACGCTGTGGAAGGCGCTCGGCGGCTATTTTCGCGATCCTCGACTGCAGCAGTTGTTCGGCCGCTACGCGACCTATTGCGGCTCGTCGCCCTTCCATGCGCCCGCGACGCTGATGCTGGTCGCCCATGTCGAGCAGGCCGGCGTGTGGCTGATCGACGGCGGCATGCACGAGCTCGCCGCGTGCCTGGCCGCGCTGGCGCGGCGCCACGGCGTCAGCATCCGCTACGACAGCGAGGTCGCCGGCATCGTCACGAGCGCCGGTCGCGCCGCGGGCGTACGGCTCGCGACCGGTGAGCAGATCACCGCCAACGCCGTCATCGCGACGGCCGATGTCGCCGCGCTGGCGCAGGGGCTGTTTGGTGTGGACGCCG
The DNA here is from genome assembly GCF_051167995.1 of Bradyrhizobium sp. HKCCYLRH3073. Taxonomy (NCBI): domain Bacteria; kingdom Pseudomonadati; phylum Pseudomonadota; class Alphaproteobacteria; order Hyphomicrobiales; family Nitrobacteraceae; genus Bradyrhizobium; species Bradyrhizobium sp. HKCCYLRH3073. Next base: position 108,638 of record NZ_JBNPUD010000017.1, on the reverse strand, counting down.
CGCGCGCGCTACCGGCGATCCCGCAGGCCGCGCGCTCGCTCTCGGCGATGACCTGGAGCTGCCTCGCGCGGGCCGACGGCTTTCCGCTGGTGCGGCACAACGTGTTCTTCTCGCGCGACTACCGCGCCGAGTTCGATCAGCTGATCGACCGCCGCGCGATGCCGGCCGAGCCCACCGTCTATGTCTGCGCGCAGGATCGCGACGACCAGCCGCGCGAGGCCGGCGGCAACGAGCCGCTGTTCGTCCTGATCAACGCGCCCGCGTCAGGTGATCATCATCGCTTCGCTCCCTCGGAGATCAGCCAATGTGCCCGCCAGACCTTCGACCTGTTGCAGCGCTGCGGCCTCAGCATCGCGACGACGCCGGAATTGACCCGCGTGACAACGCCGACGGACTTCAACCGGATGTTTCCGGGCACGGGGGGCGCGCTGTACGGCCGCAGCTCGCACGGCTGGATGGCATCGTTCCAGCGGCCGGGCGCGCCGACCAGGCTGCCGGGGCTCTACGTGGCGGGGGGCAGCGCGCATCCGGGACCGGGCGTGCCGATGGCGGCGCTGTCGGGCCGGATGGCCGCTGCACGGGCGACCGCGGACCTCGCTTCGACCGCATTGTCCCGGACCACGGCTATGCGTGGTGGTATGTCGACGCGCTGAGCGATGACGGCCGCTTCGGCATGACGCTCATCGCCTTCGTCGGCAGCGTGTTCTCGCCGTACTACGCGTGGGTGCGGCGGCGGGGAGCGGCTGATCCCGAAAATCACTGTGCGCTCAACGTTGCGCTCTATGGCGCGCGCGCGCGGCGCTGGGCCATGACCGAGCGCGGACGCGGTGCAATCACGCGCGAGCCTGCGAGCCTCGGGCTCGGTCCGAGCAGCCTCGCCTGGAACGGCCGCGAGCTCACCATCGAGATCAGCGAGGTCAGCGTGCCCTGGCCGCTGCCACTGCGCGGTCGCGTCCGCGTCGTACCGACGGCGCTGAACGAGATCGCGTTCACGCTCGATGCCGAGGGACGCCACCGCTGGCAGCCGATCGCGCCATGCTGCCGCGTGTCGGTCGATTTCGATCATCCGGATCTGCACTGGCGCGGCGACGGCTATTTCGACATCAACCATGGCGACGCGCCGCTGGAGCGCGACTTCCAGAGCTGGCAATGGTCGCGCGCGGCGACGCGCACCGGCACCGTGATCTCCTATGACACGGTCGCGCGCGACGGCGCCGATACGTCGCTCGCGCTGCACGTCGACCCCGCGGGCCGTCTGGAATCGATCACGCCGCTCACGGAGGCGCCTTTGCGCAAGACGCTGTGGCGCGTCGACCGCAGCGCCCGCGCCGACGCCGACGCACCGGTGCGCGTCGTGAGCACGCTGGAGGACGCCCCGTTCTACGCGCGCTCCCATCTCGCCGCCCGTCTGCACGGCGAGGATGTCGCGGTGATGCATGAGAGCCTGTCGCTCGACCGCTTCCACATGCCGATCGTGCAGGCCATGCTGCCGTTCCGGATGCCGCGGTGGTGAGGGCCGGAGAGGACGAGGTTGATCAAGAGGCCGATAAGAACGCAAACGCTTCGCCCCAGGGCGTGTGCTTTCGCGACAAACCAACAGGTGTCGTCCCGGACAAGCCGTGACGCGCCCCAGCGCGTCACAGCGCCGATCCGGGATCCATACGCCGCGGCCTTAATGATGGGCAAAATGCCAATAGCCAGCCTGCCTCAAACCGCTCCCTGGGGGTATGGGTCCCGGCGTTCGCTGGGACGACGACTGAGAACATGGCGCCGACTTCCGATAAAAATAAATCTCTTGCGATTTTTCGTGAATCATGATTATCTCCGCGCATCCCGCCTCACCGCAGAGGGGCGTAGCGCGCGATCGTCACGACACGCGAGGTGGGGATGCGATGGCCGCGATTTTGCCGCAGCGTGTCTTCGGATGCGCGGACGAACGGCAGCTTGCGGACGTGAAATCGCAGCGTCCTGATACCCCGACGCTGGTATCAAGCCGCGATGGCGCTGATGTGCCGCGTGGTGATGGTGGCCAACAAGCCCGGCGCACCAGGGAGACTGCGTATAAGCGTGAAGACCGTCGCGCAGGGAATGCCGGTTGAACCGGCTTTGCCTGTGGTACCTGCCGCCTGCATTTTTTCTGCAGGCGGGCCATGGGTGGGGCCTTCACCCGGCATTCCCTGCGCCCTCTGCACTCTCGCGAGGGACGACCTGATCGCAAAGCTCGGGCAACATCTGCCGCGAGAACGCGAAGCTATGTCGATCGCTGTTTGAGACGTGAATCCGCCTCCCCCCACCCTACCGCTTCTCCGCTTCGCGTTCCCTGGCCTCGCGCTCGGCGCGCTGGCGGTCGAGGCGGCGGCCCTGCCATTCGAGGACGAGCCAGCCGGCGATGCACATCGCGACGACGACGAATTCGAGCAGGCCCCCCATCTCGCTCATGGCGCGTCACTCGCGGGTCTGACCTTGGCCTTCTGCATCTGAGCGTCTCACGCGCGACTTTCCGAGCGCTGCAATCCGCGCCGGCCGCCTTACCGTCATGCCGACGACCTCGCCTCGCTACGACGACCGCCCCGAGCGCAACAACTGATCGCGTCGCTCCAGGCGCTCGAACAGGTCGAGCACCCACAGCGCGCGATCGTGAACAGTCCGGCGCGGCGGCGCGATCGCGTGCGGGCGCTGCGCATCCGCCGCGACGACCGCCTCGATCAAAATGCGCGCCTCCGGCCGCGGCGGCGCCAGCGACGGCTGCTCCTGCAGCAGCGACATCACCGCGGCCTTGCCGAGAAGCTGCAGCTTGCGCGGCATCGAGACGAATGCGCGCCGCGACAGCGAATCGAATTCGGCACGTGCGACCTCGCGGCCGATCTCGGCATAGATCAGCCGCGCCGCATGGATGCCGGGCCGGCAACTCCACGGCAGATCGGCGATGCCTGCGGAAGCGCGCGCATAGAACACGTCGGCGACTGCGAGCAGTCGCGCGGTGACCCGGCCGATGCGGTCGTCGAAGAACGGCGCGGCACGCCAGGTCTCGATATCGAGGCCCGCCTCGCGCAGCCATTGCCGCGGCAGATAGAGCCGGCCAGCGCGCGCGTCCTCGCCGACGTCGCGGGCAATGTTGGTGAGCTGCATGGCGATGCCGAGGTCGCAGGCGCGTCCGATCGTCCCGGCCTCGCGCCGGTTCATCAGCAGCGACATCATCACGCCGACCGTGCCGGCGACGCGCACGGCATAGGCGAGCACGTCGCTCAGGGTCTCATAGCGGCGCCCCTGGGCGTCCCAGGCGAGACCTTCGAGCAGCGCCTCCGGCAGCGCGCGCGGAATCGTGAAATGCGCCACGACGCCGGCCAGCGCGCGATCGACGGGACTGTCGTCCGGCGCGCCATCATAGATCCGGTCGAGCCGTTCGTGCAGCAGCTCGACGGCGTCGACGCGGCGGCCGGGCCCGTCGATCGCATCATCGGCCTCGCGGCAGAACGCGTAGAGCGCGACGGCGGGATCGCCGACCGCGCGGGGCAGCACTTTCGAGGCGGCAAAGAACGTCTTCGATCCGCCCCGCAACATCCGCCGACAGATCGCAATGTCCGTTTGCCAGCTCATCGCCGCTCCAGCTCATGCGGCGCGGGCACGAGATCATCGAGCACACGCGCCGAGGACAGCACGCCCGGCAGGCCGGCGCCAGGATGGGTGCCCGCGCCGACCAGATAGAGCCGCTCGACCTCTTCGCTCTTGTTGTGCGGCCGGAACCAGGCGCTCTGCATCAGCACCGGCTCGAGCCCGAACGCCGCGCCGCGATAGGACGACAGGCGATGCTCGAAATCATCGGGCGTCAGCAGCCGCGACGTGACGATCTCGCCGGCAAGGTCCGGCAGCAGCGTGTCGCTCAGCGCGGTCTCGATCCGCTTGCGGAACGGCTCGGCCGTCGCCGACCAGTCGATGCCGCTCTGCTGATGCGGCACCGGCGACAGCACGTAGAAGGCATCGCAGCCATCGGGCGCCAGCGACGGATCGGTGGCGGTCGGCCGGTGCAGATAGAGGCTGAAATCATCCGCCAGGACCTTGCGGCGGAAGATGTCGTCGAGCAGCTCGCGATAGCGCGGGCCGAGCAGGATGGTGTGATGCTGAACGTCGTCGTAGCGGCGCTTCGTGCCGAAATACCAGACGAACAGGCTCATCGAATAGCGCGCACGGTCGATGCGCGCATCGGTCCAGCGCCGGCGCCGCATGCTCGGCAGCAGATGCTTGTAGGTCCAGGCCGCGCAGCCATTGGACACCACGACATCCGCGGCGATGGTCTCGCCCGACGCCAGCCGCACGCCGGTGGCGACGCCATTCCTGGTCGTGATCTCGGCGACGGGTGCCGAGCAGCGCACCTTGCCGCCCTGCCCCTCGATCAAGCCGACGAGACCCGTCACCAGCGCACCGGTGCCGCCCATCGCGAAGTGCACGCCCCAGCGCCGCTCGAGATAGGCGATCAGGCAGTAGATCGACGTGGTCGTGAACGGGTTGCCGCCGATCAGCAGCGGATGGAAGCTCAGGATCACGCGCAGCCGCTCGTCGCGGACATAGTGCGAGACGAGGCCATAGACCGAGCGAAAGCTCTGCAGCTTGATCATCGCCGGCGCGATCTTGGCCATGTCCATCAACGACAGGAACGGCACGTCGCCAAGCTCCTCGAAGCCCTTTCTGAAGATCGCCTCGCTCGCCTTCATGAAGCGCTCGTAGCCGTCGACGTCGCCGGGCGACAGCCGCGCCACCTCGGCGCGCATCTCGGCCGGGTCGCCCGAGCAGTCGAACACGGTGCCGTCGTCGAACCGGATGCGATAGAACGGCGAGATCGGCTTGAGCGTGACGTCGTCGGACATCCTCCGACCGCACAGCTGCCATAGCTCCTCGAACAGGAACGGCGCGGTGACGATGGTCGGGCCGGCATCGAAGGTGAAGCCGTCCTGGCGATGCACGTAGGCGCGGCCGCCGGGCGCGTCGAGCTGCTCGTAGACGGTGACGCGATAGCCGCGCGCACCGAGCCGGACCGCTGCGGCGAGGCCGCCGAAGCCGGAGCCGATCACGACCGCATGCGGCCGGTCTCCGAGCGCAGCCGGGACAGCGGCCTTGATGGTGGAGACGTCGAGCATGGGCGAAAGCGTAAATTGAAACTGACGTTTTCGCTAGCCAAAAAATGTCAATCTAGTTTGACATTTCCTGCTGCACCGCGAGCACGCCCGCGCGCTCGGCGGCGTTGACGATCAGGCCCGCAATCCTCGCCGGCTGCTCCTCATGGGCCAAATGACCAAGGCCATCAATGAGTTCGAGCTGCGCCTGAGGCACCGATTGCTGGACGCGACGCGCGACGTCTGGCGGAATGGCACGGTCATGCGCGGCCGCGACCAGGAGCAGCGCGGTCTTCAACCGCGGCAGCTCGCGCCCAAGCGGATGCAGGTCCCAGTTCGCCATCATTTCGAGCGCGGCGCCGACATGGCCGGGGCTGCCGACCAGCCGCCGATACAGCCGCTCGCCTGTCGCGTCGATCGTCGAGCCGGTCCCCTTCAGCAGCCGATGCACCGCCGCCGGATCGCGGCCCCGCCAGGCGAACAGCCGCGGCACCAGCGGATTGAGCGCCATCATCTTGGCGAGCGGCGACAGGAACTGCGCGGCCGCGCCGCCGAACGGCAGAAAGGCGCCGTTGAGGCTGACGATCAGCTTCGGCGTGATCAGGCCATCGAGCGTCATGCGGGTCAGGATCGCCGCGCCCGCGGAATGGCCGATCGCGATTTCAGGCGCGATCGCAAGCTTCTCGCAGAGACCAGCGAGATCGCGCGACATGCCGTCGAGCGACAGCCGCCGCCAATGCGGCGTGGAGGTGAAGCCGTGGCCGGAGAGATCCGGCGCGACGACGGTGAAGTGCCTGGCGAGCAGCGGCGCGAGATCGCGCCAGGAATGGGTCGCGGCACCGGTGCCGTGGGCGAGCAGCGCGACTGGCCCCTCGCCCATGATCTGAACGTGCCAGCGCAGGCCCGCGGCCTCGACGAAGCGGCTGGCCACCCGGTTGGGCCAGTCGCTGCCGTCGACGCTCCAGTTCGGCTTGTCGCTCATGCCGGCCCACGCGGTTGGACGCCGCCGGCACCGTCAACGATCGGCCGCGCGCGTCAGGAAATCATCATAGCTGGCGACGACTTTATCAAGCTGTTCGAAATGCGGCATCGCCCCGGTCCGCATCACCTCGATCCGCCAGTTGGGCAGAGCCTCGACGGCGTGCTTGCCGTGATAGTCGACGAAATCGCCGCGCACGCCATGCACCATCCAGACCGGCATCGCCAGTGCCTGGTAGAGCTTCACGGCATTGGTGCTGAACAGATAGCCGGAGACGAACGAATACGGCGCGTTCTCGGCGCCGGGCTGGTGCGTGGTGATGTAGTCGTATTCCAAAAGGCCCTCGTCGATGTCCTTGCGACCAAAGGTCTTCTGCAGGAAAAAACGAATGCTGGCGCGCGAGGTCAGCAGGGTGAAGAATCCGTGCTTCCACAGGGAGACGTTGAGGATGTTGCGCACCCACGGCATGGCGCGGGTCGTGTCCTTGTTGCCAGCCGTCTTGGCCGCGGCCTCGGCGCGGCGATCGAAGCCGGTCGGGCTGAGCAGCGCCAAGGTGCGAAACAGGTTCGGCGCCTCGGTGCCGGCGCGCGCGGCGAACTCGCAGCCGAGCGACAGCGCGACGGCGTCGATCGCGGCGTCGCCATGACGGCGGCGAATCTCGTTCGCCGCGAGCAGGATCGCGTCGGTCATGATGCGCGGTGTGTAGATGCGATCGGCACGGTCGGACAGGCCGAAGCCCGGCAGATCGAGCGCATAGACGGGACGCGTCTGGCGGTAGTGCTCGAACAGCGGCTTCATCTCGTAGGCCGTCGCCGCGGCGTTGACGCTGTGAATGAGCAACAGCGGCCGTCGATCGCCCGGCGCCGCCGGGCCATCGCCATAGCAGGTGATGCGTCCGACGCGCGCATCCGTAAGTTCGAAGCGCGGCGCGGACAACGGCGGGGGCATCGTGACCACGCCCGGAGCAGAGGCATGATCACTCTGTGTGGTCGAAGCGACCTGCATGGCGTGCTCCTGTCTGGCTTTTTCCTGCGGATAGCAGAGTCCACCACTGCCGACCGACCGGGACGAGCATAGCGATGACCGAACGTCTTGTCAGTCACCGTTGGAACGCCGCTTGACGCCGCGGGTTCCAGCGCCGTCAGCCGCGGCCGGCTTGCGCCATGACGGCCTGCGACAACCGTGCGGCATCGGCATGAGGCAGCGCGACGTAACGCGCTTGCATCGCACCGGCGAGCTGCGCGGCCTTGTCCTGCGGGCGAGGCGAGGAATCGACCAGCACGACCGGAATGCCGGTCAGCGCGAGCTGCTTCGCAGCGACCAGCGCCTCCGCCTCGGCCTCGCTGCGGCCGCCGCCATCGCGCGCGACATTGGCCCGGCCGTCGGTCATCAGCACGATGGTCGGCGCCTGGCCCGTGGCCTTCACGGCGAGCGCGAGCTCGGTCGCGGCGAAGATCGCCGCCGACAGCGGCGTGCCGCCGCCGCCGGGCAGCGCCGCGAGACTGCGCTTGGCGCGCGTCAGCGAGCGCGTCGGCGGCAGCAGGAGCTCGGCGCCCTTGCCGCGAAACGCGATCAGCGCGACCTCGTCGCGGCGGATGTAGCATTCGGCGAGCAGCAGCTCGACCGCGCCCTTGACTTCGGCAAGGCGCTGCAAGGCCGACGAGCCGGAGGCATCGACGACGAAGATCGTCGTGGTGCCCGAGCGCTGCTTGAAGCGGGTGATGCGAATGTCGTCCTTGTGCACGATCAGCCGGCCGCTCTTGCCGGAACGTTGCGTCCGCCGCCGCAGCGGCTGCCACGGCGCTGCCGCGCGAAGAGTCTCGAGCACGTTGAGCCGCGCCCCGGCGCGCCATTCGCCGCGTCGCGCGCCGATCGGACGGCCGCGCTTCGGCGCCTTCTGAGCGGTGCCCTGCTTGCTGACGCTGCTGCTGCGGACGCGGGTCGCGCGTTCCTCCTGCAGCCGCTTCAGCAGGTCGAGTGGAATGGCCGCCTGCGCCGCTTCGAGCACGCGATCCTCGAGCGGACCGTTCTCGCTGCGGTCGTCGTCCTCACTCTCGGCCGACTCATTCTCGGGCTCCGGCGCCTCGCTGTTCTCGGTCTCGTCATCCGCTGCAGGCAGCCGGGTGGCGCGCGGCGCCAGCACCAGCCGCGCGGCGCAGGCGACGTGCGAGTCTGCGACTTCGACCTTGCCATCAAGCGCCGCTGCGATGCGCGCGACGCGACAGGCGAGCAGCGGCGCGCGCAGCGAGTCGATGCCGAGCGCACAGGCCGTCGTCGTCAGCGCCGTGATCGCCTCGTCCGGCAAACGGACCTGCGGCAGCAGCGCACGCGCTGCTGCGATGTCGGACGAGTCGAACAGGCTCTCGCCGAGATCGACGCGCGCAACTTTGCTGAGATCGAGATGGCAGGCCAGGCGGTCGGCCAAGGCAGGCGACACGCGCTCATCACCGATGCCCTCGTCGAGCGCAATCAGTCCGAGCCGAGCCGGCGCGCGCAGCGACATGCCATCGCGCTCGATGCTGATAGCCCCGGTGTCGAGGGCAACACAGAGATGTGCGACCGTCGACTGCGACATGCGCTCGGCCATCACGGCGATCAGCCCGCCGCCATCGGCATCGGCGAGCAGCCCACGTTGCAGCACCGGCCGCCCCGCCTGCAAGGTCGCGGCAAGATCGATGCCGCCAAGCAGGCGATCGTCGGAGATCGACGGCGGCAGCTTGCGCAAAGGCGTCGACGACGGCATCAAGTCGTGCAACAGATCGAGCCACTGATCGCGCACCGGTCCCGCGCCCGCACGCAACAGCACCGACGCGGCCGGCGGATCGATCGCCACCAGCGCGGCCGCGATCATCGCATCGGCCCAGATCGTAGCGCCGTCGCTCACGTTGCAAACAGCTCGGCGAGCGCGCGCTCGACCCGCACCGACGAGCCGGAATCGTCGAGCGGATTGCGCCTGAGACGGTGCCGCAGCGCCATCGGCGCCACCGTCTTGAGATGGCCGTCATCGACCGCCTTAACGCCGTCCAGCGCCGCCGCGGCGCGCGCCGCACGCATCAAGGTGAGCTCGCCGCGCAGGCCATCGGTGCCGAGCGCCATGCACAGCCGCGCCGCCTGCTCCAGCTCGCGATCGGCGACTTTCACCGAGCCGATGTGCTCGCGCGCGGCCAGGATGCGCTTGCGCTGCTTGGCCTCCTCCTTCTCCCAATGCCCGACGAACGCCGTGGGATTTGTCTCGAACGCGTCACGCCGCTTGATCACCTCGATGCGCGTCGGCAGGTCAGCGGGCGTCTTGACCTCGACCGAGAGACCGAAGCGATCGAGCAGTTGCGGCCGCAGCTCGCCCTCCTCCGGATTGCCGGTGCCGACCAGCACGATGCGGGCGGGATGGCGGATGCTGAGGCCATCGCGCTCGACCACGTTCTCGCCGGAGGCGGCGACGTCGAGCAGGAGATCGACGAGATGATCCTCCAGCAGATTGACCTCATCGATATAGAGAAAGCCTCTGTTGGCGCGCGCCAGCAATCCCGGCTCGAACGATTTCTCGCCATGAGCCAGCGCACGCTCCAGATCGAGCGCGCCGACGACGCGGTCCTCGGTGGCTCCGAGCGGCAGGTCGATGACCGGAATCGGCACCTGATGCGCCTTCAACGCCGCCGGCTTTTTCGCCTTGCCGCTCGGCTTGGAGCGCGCGCGGCACGCGGCGCATTGCGCGGCGACGTCGGCCGGATCGCATTGATAGGGACAGCCGATCACGGCGCTCATCGGCGGCAAGAGCGCGGCGAGCGCGCGCACCGCGGTGGATTTTCCGGCGCCGCGATCGCCAAAGGCCAGCACGCCGCCAACCTTCGGATCGACGGCAGCGATCATCAGCGCCAGCTTCATCTCGTCCTGGCCGACGATGGCCGAGAACGGAAAGGCGATTCCCATGAGCGTCCCCTGCGCCGCGACGCGTTCCCGCCGCGTTGCCAGCATGAGACCACAATCAGGGGCCGCTCTTCAACCCATCAGCGCTTCAACGAGCGAGGCTCGGCAGATCGAGACCATTGGCGTCGGCGCAGGCGATCGCGTCCTCATAGCCGGCATCGGCGTGGCGCATCACGCCGGTGGCCGGATCGTTCCACAGCACGCGCTCCAGCCGCCGCGCCGCGTCCGCCGTGCCGTCGGCGACGATCACCATGCCGGCATGCTGCGAATAGCCGATGCCGACGCCGCCGCCATGATGCAGCGACACCCAGGTGGCGCCGCTCGCACAATTGAGCAGTGCGTTGAGCAGCGGCCAATCCGACACGGCGTCGGAGCCGTCCTTCATCGCCTCAGTCTCGCGGTTCGGACTCGCCACCGAGCCGGAATCGAGATGGTCCCGGCCGATCACGATCGGCGCCTTCAATTCGCTGCGGGCCACCATCTCGTTGAAGGCAAGCCCGAGGCGATGGCGGTCGCCGAGCCCGACCCAGCAGATCCGCGCCGGCAGGCCCTGGAACTTGATGCGCTGCCTCGCCATGTCGAGCCAGTTGTGCAGATGCTTGTTGTCGGGCAGCAGCTCCTTCACCTTGGCGTCGGTCTTGTAGATATCCTCGGGATCGCCGGACAAAGCCGCCCAGCGGAACGGGCCGATGCCGCGGCAGAACAGCGGACGGATATAGGCTGGCACGAAGCCGGGGAAATCGAAGGCATTGGCGAGGCCCATGTCCTTCGCCATCTGGCGGATGTTGTTGCCATAGTCGAGCGTCGGAATGCCCATGGCGTGAAAATCCAGCATGGCCTGGACGTGGCCGACCATCGACGTCTTGGACGCCTGCTCCACCGCCTTGGGATTAGACGCTCGCTTGGCCTCCCATTCGGCGAGCGTCCAACCCTTGGGCAGATAGCCGTTGATCGGATCGTGCGCGCTGGTCTGATCGGTGACGATGTCGGGACGGACGCCACGGCGCACCAGCTCCGGAAAGATCTCGGCGGCGTTGCCAAGCAGGCCGACGGACACCGCCTTCTTGGTGCTGGCAGCCTCGGCCATCAGTGTCAGCGCCTCGTCGAGCGTCGCGGCCTGGCGATCGAGATAGCCGGTGCGCAGCCGCATCTCGATGCGGCTCGGCTGGCATTCGACGGCGAGCATCGACGCACCGGCCATCGTGGCTGCCAGCGGCTGCGCGCCGCCCATGCCACCAAGGCCAGCAGTCAGAATCCATTTGCCGGCGAGATCGCCTTTATAGTGGCGACGGCCGACCTCGACGAACGTCTCGTAGGTGCCCTGCACGATGCCCTGGCTGCCGATGTAGATCCAGGAGCCGGCCGTCATCTGGCCGTACATCATCAGGCCCATTTTATCGAGCGCGTTGAAGTGATCGAGCGTCGCCCAATGCGGCACGATGTTGGAGTTGGCGATCAGGACGCGCGGCGCGTCCGGGTGCGTACGAAAGATGCCGACCGGCTTGCCGGACTGCACGACAAGCGTCTGATCGGCTTCGAGCTTGCGCAAGGAGGCAACGATGCGATCAAAGCTGTCCCAGTCGCGCGCGGCGCGGCCGATGCCGCCATAGACGATCAGTTCGCTGGGCTTCTCGGCCACGTCAGGATCGAGATTGTTCATCAGCATGCGCAGCGGCGCTTCGGTGAGCCAGCTCTTGGCGCTGATCTCGCTGCCATGGGGCGCGCGGATCACCCGTTCATTGTCCAGGCGTCGGTTCATGGGTCCCTCTCATCCAAGTTTGGGGAACGGATCGCGTCCGAGTGCATGCGTCGCAGCCCCGGCCAGCACACCGCCGCTGACAAGCGCGGTGGCCTTGGCGAGATCGTCGGCCATGTAGCGGTCGTGCTCCAGCGCCGGCACATGCGCGCGAAGCGCGGCAATGACAGCAGACAGCGCCGCGCTGGTACTGTGCGGCGCTCGCAGCTCGATGCCTTGGGCGGCGACGAGCAGCTCGATGCCGATGATCGCAGCGAGATTGTCTGCCATGTCGTGCAGCCGCCGCGCCGCGTGCGCGGCCATCGAGACGTGATCTTCCTGATTGGCACTGGTCGGCGTGGAGTCGATCGAGCAGGGCAGCGCACGCTGCTTGTTCTCGGCAAATAGCGCTGCCGCCGTCACCTCCGCGATCATGAAACCGGAATTGAGTCCGGGCTCCGGCGTCAGGAACGGCGGCAGGCCGAAATTCAGCGCGGGGTCGACCAGCGTCGCGATGCGCCGCTCGCTGATCGCGCCGAGCTCGGACAGCGCCAGCGCGATCTGATCGGCGGCAAACGCCACCGGCTCGGCGTGGAAATTACCGCCCGAGATGATCTCGCCGGTCTCGACCAGCACCAGCGGATTGTCGGTGACGGCGTTGGCTTCAGTGACGAGCGTGCGCGCCGCCTGGGTGAGCAGATCGAGCGCCGCGCCGGCGACCTGCGGCTGGCACCGCAGGCAATACGGATCCTGCACGCGCTCGTCGCCTTCGAGATGCGATAAGCGGATATCGCTGCCGTCGAGCAGCACGGTCAGAACGCGGCCGGCCGCGATCTGACCGGGATGGCCGCGCAGCGCCTGGATCTCGGGACGGAACGGCGCGGTCGAGGCCATCGCGGCATCGACCGACAGCGCGCCCGTCACCAGCGCCGCGTCGAGCAGATCATGCGCGCGGAAAAGGCCGGCGAGCGCATAGGCCGTCGAGAACTGCGTGCCGTTGATGAGCGCGAGCCCTTCCTTCGGTCCGAGCGTGACCGGCGCAAGTCCGGCACACGCGAGCGCCTTGCGCCCGGGCACCAGCCGGCCGTCAAGAAAGGCCTGGCCTTCCCCGATCATGACCGCCGTCATATGCGCGAGCGGCGCGAGATCGCCTGACGCACCGACCGAGCCCTGCTGTGGCACAAACGGACACACACCCTGCGCCAGCATCGCCTGCAATTGCTCGATGATCTCGCGGCGCACGCCAGAGGCGCCGCGGCCGAGCGAGATGATTTTAAGCGCTATCATCAGCCGCACGACCGGCTCTGGCGTGGCGGGCCCGACACCACAGCAATGCGACAGGATCAGGTTGCGCTGGAGCTGTGCGGTCTGCTCCGGCGGGATGCGTTTCGAGGCAAGTTTGCCGAAGCCGGTGTTGATACCATAGACCGGCTCGGCGCCCTGCGCCGCCTTGGCGACGATGGCCGCGGCAGCGTCAACACGCGGCCAATAGGATGGATCGAGCGCAAGCGGCCCGCCCGCGTAGACGTGCGCGAGGTCGTCGAGACTGACGCGGCCGGGCGCCGCAACGATCGTGCTCATCGCCCTCTCCAGACGCGCTGATGAAGGGGATTGAAGCCCATGCGATAGACGAGTTCAGCAGGACGGCCGATGTCCCATATCGCCAGATCGCACCGCTTGCCGGCTTCGAGCGTGCCGGTCTCGCCCAATACGCCCAAGGCACGCGCGCCTTCGCGCGTCACGCCGGCGATGCATTCGTCGACGGTCATCCGGAACAGCGTCGCCGCCATGTTCATGGCCAGCAACAAGGATGTCAGCGGCGACGAGCCGGGATTGCAGTCGGTCGCGAGCGCGAGTTTCGCGCCGTGCTTGCGGAACAGATCGACTGGCGGCTTCTGCGTCTCGCGGATGAAATAGAACGCGCCGGGCAGCAGCACGGCGACAGTGCCGCTCCGGGCCATCGCGGCCGCGCCAGCCTCGTCGGTATGCTCGAGATGATCGGCCGACAACGCGCCGAACTCGGCCGCAAGCGCCGCGCCGCCGAGATTGGAAAGCTGATCGGCATGTAGCTTGACCGGCAGGCCGTGCATCTTGGCCGCGGCAAAGACACGCGTCGTCTGCGCCGCTGAGAAGGCGATGGTCTCCATGAAGGCATCGACGGCATCAGCGAGCCCGGACTTGGCGACTGCCGGCAGCATCTCGTTGCAGACGAGATCGATATAGCGATCCTTGTCGCCATCCGCTTCGACCGGCAGCGCATGAGCGCCGAGAAAGCTGGTGCGCACGGAGACGGGCCGCCTGCCGCCGAGCGCGCGGGCTGCAGACAATTGCCGCAGCTCGGTCGCGGTCTCCAGGCCGTAGCCGGACTTGATCTCGATCGTGGTGACGCCTTCGGCGAGCAACGCGTCCAGTCGCGGCAGCGCGCCGGCGATCAGCTTCTCTTCGGTTGCGGCGCGCGTCGCCGCAACCGTGGACACGATGCCACCGCCCGCACGCGCGATCTCCTCGTAGCTCGCACCGGCCAGTCTTAGCTCGAACTCATGGGCGCGGTCGCCGCCGTAAACAAGATGCGTGTGGCAGTCGACGAGGCCCGGCGTGATCCAGCGGCCGTCGCAGTCGATCAGCTCGGGTGCATCAGCGTCGGCCGGGAAATCCGATTGCGGACCGGCAAAGGCGATGCGGCCGTCGCGGGCAGCGACCACGCCCTGCTCGATCACGCCAAGACCAGCCGCGCTCTCGCGCAGCGTTGCCAGCCGCGCATTGCGCCAGATCCCGTCGAAACGCTCGGCCATGTTGCCTCCCACCTTCACGAAAGCTTGACGGGCGATATGTCTATACATAAACTCGCTTCCGCCGTTCTGTCCAGCGGGCTTATCAAACATGGCGTCACTGCACTTCGCATCCGCGCTTCTGCCCACGGGTTGGGCCGAGGACGTGCAGGTCGTCATCAGCAACGGCGCGATCACGTCAGTCTCCGCGGGCGTCCCTCCGACCTCCGACGACGAACAACATGAGGTCGCGATCCCCGGCATCGCCAGTCTGCACAGCCACGCGTTCCAGCGCGGCATGGCCGGGCTTGCCGAGGTCAGCGGACATTCCACCGACACGTTCTGGACGTGGCGCGAGACGATGTACCGCTTCGCGCTGTCGATGCGTCCCGAGGATGTCGAGGCGGTCGCGACGCTGCTCTATGTCGAGATGCTCGAGCGCGGCTTCACACGGGTCGGCGAATTCCATTATCTGCACCACCATCGCGACGGCACGCCTTACGCCGATATCGCCGAGATGGCGGTGCGCATCGCCGCGGCTGCCCAGACATCCGGAATCGGCCTGACGCTGCTGCCGAGCTTCTACGCGCATGGCGGCTTCGGCGGCGCGGCGCCGCATGATGGCCAGCGGCGCTTCATCTGCGATGTCGATCAGTTCGCAAAGCTGCTGACGGCCTCCCGCAAGGCGATCAGCGCGCTCCCCGGCGCCAATCTCGGCATCGCGCCGCACAGCCTGCGCGCTTTCGCACCGGATGAGTTGATGGCCCTGCTGCCGCTCGCGGACGGCGGCCCGATCCACATCCATGCCGCCGAGCAGGTCAAAGAGGTCGAGGAATGCCTCGCCTGGTCGAGCCGGCGTCCGGTGCAATGGCTGCTCGATCACCACACCGTCGATGCGCGCTGGTGCCTGATCCACGCCACGCACATGACGGCCGACGAAACGGCGGCGCTCGCGCGGAGCGGCGCGACGGCCGGCCTTTGCCCGATCACCGAAGCCAGCCTCGGCGACGGCATCTTCCCGGCGCGCGACTATCTGCGCGCGCACGGGCGCATTGGCGTGGGCACTGACTCGAACGTGCTAGTCGGCGTCAGCGACGAGTTGCGCCAGCTCGAATACGGTCAGCGGCTGACGCATCGCGAGCGCAACGTGCTGACGTCGGGCCCGCATGCGTCGACGGGCCGAACGCTGTTTGATGCCGCTCTCGCCGGCGGCGCTCAGGCGCTGGCGCAATCCAACGCCGGGCTCCAGGTCGGAGGCCGTGCCGATATCGTCACGCTCGATCTGTCGCATCCGTCGCTCGCAGGGCGGACGCAGGATGCGCTGCTCGACGGCTGGATCTTCGCGACATCGCACGACGCCATCGACTGTGTCTGGGCGAGCGGCGCCAAGGTCGTCCAGGGCGGCCATCATCGTTCGCGCGAGGCCGCCCGGCGCGGCTTCAACACGGCGGTGCGGAGGCTGCTCGCATGAGCCTCGCCGAGGATCGCGTCAAGCCGGGCGCCGGCACGCTCTACAAGACGATCCGCCAGGACATCGAGCGCCGCATCCTCACCGGCGAATGGCCGCCCGGACATCGTATCCCGTTCGAGCACGAGATCATGGCGCGCTACGGCTGCTCGCGCATGACCGTGAACAAGGCGCTCTCAGAGCTCGCCCAGGCCGACCTGATCGAGCGACGACGTCGCGCCGGCACGTTCGTGCGGCGCCCGCAATTCCTGTCGGCGGTGCTGAAGATCCCCGACATCCGCGCCGAGATCGGCGCGCTCGGCCGCGCCTACGGCTATCAGTTGATCTCCTCGACCCGCCGCACGGCCAATGCGGCCGATCGCGAGCGGCTCGGCGTCAAGAAACCGTGCAAGGTGATTGCGATCCGCTGCCGGCACAGCGCCGACAACGTCCCGTTCGCAATCGAGGATCGCCTGATCGATCTCGACGCGGTGCCCGATGCGGCCAAGGCCGACTTCAAGATCGATCCGCCAGGCTCATGGCTGCTGCATCACGTGCCCTGGACCGAGGCTGAGCACGCGATCAGCGCCATCGTCGCGGACGATGCAATTGCCGAAAGCCTCGACATCGCGGTCGGCGCACCCTGCCTCGTGATCGAACGCCACACCTGGCGCAAGGGGCAGCCGCTCACGGCTGTCAGGCTGATCTATCCCGGCGAGCAGCACCGCCTGGTAGCACGATTCAGGGGCAGCGAATGAGACGGCTCATGCGCGCCCGATCTGAGCACGGGATTTGCAAGCACGCATGCAAAGACAAGCGGAGATCGCAGCCATCACGGCTGCGAGCCGCACGACAAGCTTCCTCTCACAGCAAAGGACGATGACGATGCGCAGACTAGGGCTTCTCGCAGTAACGGCCGCGCTCCTGGCCTCGACGACCGCCTACGCCGACGACGTCAAGGTCGGCATCGGCATTTCCGGCTGGACCGGCTTCGCGCCGCTGACGCTGGCGAAGGAGGCCGGCATCTTCAAGAAGAACGGGCTCGACGTCACCATCAAGAAGATCCCGCAGAAGGATCGCCACCTCGCCATTGCCGCCGGCGACGTGCAGTGCGCGGCGACGACGGTCGAGACCTGGATCTCCTGGAACGCCAACGGCGTCGCCACCAAGCAGATCTTCCAGCTCGACAAGAGCTACGGCGCCGACGGCATGGCCGTACGCAACGACATCGCCTCGATCAAGGACCTGAAGGGCAAGACGGTGGCGGCATCGGCGCCGGGCACCTCGCCCTATTTCGGGCTGGCCTGGATGCTCAAGAAGAACGGCCTGAGCATCAAGGACGTCACCGTCGTCAACATGGAGCCGGGCCCGGCCGCGCAGGCTTTCGTCGCCGGCCAGAACGACGCCGCGATGACCTACGAGCCGTATCTCTCGACGGTCCGCGCCGCCCCCGACAAGGGCAAGATCATCGCCACCACGCTCGACTATCCGATGGTGATGGACACGTTCGGCTGCACGCCGAAATTCCTGTCCGAGAACCCGAAGGCCGCCAAGGCGCTCGCCGACAGCTATTTCGAGGCGCTCGACATGATCGCCAAGGACCAGGCCAAGGCCTATGAGATCATGGGCGCCGACGTGAAGCAGAGCGGCGAGCAGTTCGGCAACTCCGCCAAATATCTGCGCTGGCAGGACAAGGCTGCGAGCCGGAAGTTCTTCGAGACCGAGTTCAAGACCTTCAACAAGGACGCGGCCGAGCTCCTGCTCGAGGTCGGCATCATCAAGCAGATCCCGAAGATCGAGGATCTCTATGATGCGAGCTTCATCAAGTAGGCCGAAACCCGTTCTATATGACGTCGTCATTGCGAGCGGAGCGACGTGTCCGCCGAAGCTTGTAGAGCGAAGGCGGAAGCAATCCAGGGCCGGGGTGAGACTCTGGATTGCTTCGTCGCTTCGCTCCTCGCAATGACGAGCTTGATGCATCGTGCGCAGCATTAGCACCGCCCCCTGAAGCCACTCATTCGAGGTCACCATCCGCAGCCCGCGTCACCTCGCGGGCCGCATCCAACCCGAAAGCCCGATCCGTGATCCGTCCTCTCGATCCCGTCAGCGCCCGATCAAGAACAGCGCTCGGCCTTGCCTTCTTCGTCGTGTTCGTCGCGGCGTGGGCGCTGGCGACGTTCGGGGGCTACGTGCCGAAGACCTTCCTGGCCGATCCCTTGACCATGCTGCACGAGGGCTGGGATCTGCTCACCAAGTTCGGCTTCCTCTACGATATCGGCATGACGGTCTGGCGCGTCGTCGGCGGCTTCGTGCTAGCGGCCGTGATCGCCGTTCCGCTGGGCCTGCTCATGGGCGCCTACAAGCCGGTCGAGGCGTTCCTGGAGCCGTTCGTCTCGTTCGCCCGCTATCTGCCGGCATCGGCCTTCATTCCGCTGCTGATCCTGTGGGCCGGCATCGGCGAACTGCAGAAGCTGCTGATCATCTTCATCGGCTCGGTGTTCCAGATCATCCTGATGATCACGGTGACCGTCGGCAACACGCGGCGCGATCTCGTCGAAGCCGCCTATACGCTCGGTGCCAGCGATCGTGGCATCATCGGCCGGGTGCTGCTGCCGTCAGCGGCCCCTGAGATCGCCGAGATCCTGCGGCTCGTGCTGGGCTGGGCCTGGACCTACGTCATCGTCGCCGAGCTGATCGGCTCGTCCTCCGGCATCGGCCACATGATCACCGACAGCCAGGCGCTGCTCAACACCGGGCAGATCATCTTCGGCATCATCGTCATCGGCCTGATCGGGCTGATCTCGGACTTCCTGTTCAAGGCGTTCAACGCCTGGCTGTTCCCGTGGAAGCTGGCATGACCACGCTCGTCATCGACAACGTCACGCGCATCTTCCCGGCCCGCCAGGGACATGCGCCGACGCGCGCGCTGGAGCCGGTCGAACTCACGATCGGCAACAACGACTTCGTCACGATCCTGGGGCCCTCCGGCTGCGGCAAGTCGACCTTGCTGCGCATCGTCGCCGGGCTCGATCATCCGACCAGCGGCAAGGTGCTGCTCGATGGCCGTGAAGTGACAGGGCCCGGCGCCGATCGCGGCATGGTGTTCCAGTCCTACACGCTGTTTCCCTGGCTCACCGTGCGCGAGAACATCGCCTTTGGCCTGCGCGAACGCGGCGTGCCGGAGAGTGAACGCAACGCGATCGCCGACCGCTTCATCCAGCAGATCGGCCTCAAGGGTTTTGAGAACCACTGGCCCAAGCAGCTCTCCGGCGGCATGCAGCAGCGCTGCGCGATCGCCCGCGCGCTGGCCAATGATCCGAAGATCCTGCTGCTCGACGAGCCGTTCGGCGCGCTCGACAACCAGACCCGGGTGCTGATGCAGGAGATGCTGCTCGGCATCTGGGAGCGCGACCAGAAGACGGTGCTGTTCGTGACCCACGACATCGAGGAGGCGATCTTCCTTGGCAGCCGCGTGCTGGTGATGAGCGCGCGGCCCGGCCGCATCAAGGCCGACATCAAGATCGAGCTGCCGCATCCGCGCTCCTACAAGGTCAAGACCTCGCCGGAATTCGTAGCGCTCAAGGAGCGGCTGGTGGAAGAAATTCGCGCGGAAGCGCTGAAGGTGGCGGCGGAGGCGTGAGAAGTGGCCGCCAGCTAAGTGGCCTCGCTCAGCGCCGCCTCTGCGAGCGGGATCGCGGAGACAGACCCCCACCCAAGCGCGTTTGCCGCTCTGTCGTACATGCCCTCTCCCACAAGGGGAGGGCGCAATAGTGGCCACCGCGCTTGAAGCGATCTCGAGCGACGCGTTCCAATTGGGGCCGCGGCAAGACTGCACAATGCAGTGCCCTCGCCCCTTGTGGGAGAGGGCATCGCCGGCTCATCCATACACTCGCTTGGGTGAGGGTCTCTCTCCGCAAGGACACTCTTAGCTGCATAGCTCACTGCTGCGTCGACGATCAGCTCACATCGCATCGATTCCTATGGAGGCTTCCTCCAATTCGCTTCAACCACGGCACCAGATGGAACGCGCTCATCAGGAGATACATCACGGTCATGTCGCCGAGCGGCGCACCCGCCGGCATGGCCGAGCAGATCACGTCTGATCGGCCGTCGCGGGCCATGGCGTTCAGCACCGCCATCAGCGCGAAGGTCGGCGCCGCAGCGTAGCGGAGACCATTGGCGATGTCGGGCATCACGCGCATCCTGGTCGGGAAGAACGCCATGGCTCTGCTCCTTAGCGCGTGCCGTACTCGTCGCGGCGGCGCCACCAGACGCCCTGCTCATTGCGTCCCTTGGGCGCGCGGTCGAGCCATTGATAGGCACCCCACAGGCCGTCGAGGCCGCGGGCATAGCTCGAATAGGTGTGATAGACGACACCATCCTCGAGCATGAAGGCGCTCATGCCCGGCCGGTCGCGCATGAAGGTCGCGCCGTCGGTCCCGGCACCGGCGGCGATCTCTGCCACCATCGCCGGCACATCGGACGCCCCGAGCGGAGGACTGGTGCGATAATTGTACTCGCTGCCGCCCTGGCGCTGCTGCTCCTCGGTGATCGCGACGTTGAAGTCGAAATTGAAGTCGCTGCTCGCCGATGACGCCCAGGGAAAGCTCCAGCCCATTCGCGCCTTGTAGGCTTTCAGTTTCGCCAATGGTGCGCGCGACACCGCCCACAGCATCACGTCGTGATTGGCGAGATGGACCTGGAAGCCGTTGAAGCCGTCGGCAATCATCGAGCACGACGGGCAGCCCGCCTGGAAGTCGGGGCCGAACATGAAGTGATAGACGAGCAGCTGCGAGCGGCCCTTGAATAGGTCTGGCAGCGTCGCCGGCCCGTCCTCGGTGTCGAAGCGATAGGCCTTGTCGACGCGCACCCATGGCAGGGCCTGGCGGCGTTCCGCCACCTCGTCGCTGCGGCGGGTGAGTTCCTTCTCGGCTTGCAGCAGGTCGAGCCGGGCCTTCAACCAATCTTCGCGCGTTCCGGTGATATGCATGGTCATGGTCGTCATCCTTTTTGCGTGTTGACCGCAGCTCAGACTAGGATCGGCAGGAGAGCGACCGGGAGTGACAAGTATGGCGGGATTTGCATGGACTCGCTGATCTCGGCGGCGGCGCAGGCGCTCGCCGCGGGCGATCCGCTCGGCGCATTGAACCGGGTCGCGTTGCGCGATGATCCCCCGGCGCTGGCGCTGCGCGGCATCGCGATGGCGCGGCTTGGCGATTTCGGGCGCGCGAAGGCGCTGCTCCGGCAGGCCGCGCGAAGCTTCGGTCCCAAGGCGGTTCTGGCCCGCGCCCGCTGCGCCGTCGCCGAGGCCGAGATCGCCCTTGCAGCGCGCGACCTCGGCTGGCCGACGAAGTCGCTCGCGGCGGCGCGCGAGACCCTGGAGCAGCACGGCGACCGCGCCAACGCTGCCTATGCGCGCAGCCTCGAGATCAGGCGCATGGTGCTGGTCGGGCACCTCGATGACGCCGAGCGTGGCCTCGCCGATCTCGATCCCTCGCCACTGCTGCCGGCGGCCCGCACGATCTACGAACTGATCGTGGCCGGACTGGCCTTGCGCCGGCTGCAAACGAAGACCGCGCGATCGGCGCTCGAACGCGCCGCGCGGTCGGCGCAGCAGGCCCGCATTCCCGAGCTCCGGGCGGAGATCGAGCGGGCCTCGTCGGCGCTGTCGGCACCGGCGGCGCGGATGATCCGGCGTGGCGAGGAACGCCTGCTGCAGCTCGACGACGTCGAGCGGCTGTTGCGGTCGGACCGGCTGATCATCGATGCCTGCCGCCTGGCGGTACGCCAGGCGAGCCAGATCGTGCCGCTGGCGCGGCGCCCGGTGCTGTTTGCACTCGCCCGGCGACTGGCCCAGGGAGCGCCCGACGACGTGCCGCGGGCCGAGCTGATCGCGCATGCGTTCCGCGGCAAGGAGGCCGACGAGTCGCACCGCGCGCGCCTGCGCGTCGAGATCGGACGGCTGCGCCAGTTGCTCCAAGGCCTCGCCGAGATCCATGCCACGCGCGACGGCTTCGCCCTGGTGCCGTGTGACGATCGCGAGGTCGTCGTGCTGGCGCAGCCGATCGAGGACGACAACGCCACCGTGCTCGCCTGCCTTGCCGATGGCGAGGCCTGGTCGAGCTCCGGCCTCGCGCTGGCGCTGGGCGCAAGCCAGCGAACGGTGCAGCGTGCCCTCGACGAACTCGCATCGTCTGGGAAGGTGCAGTCGTTCGGCCGCGGCCGCGCGCAACGCTGGACCTGTCCGGTCGTGCCGGAATTCGCGACGGCGTTGTTACTCCCCGCGTGGTCGTCGCTCGACTAGCGTGGGTCCATCGGAAGCAGAGGATGGCAGACATGACACGAGCAGCCGCGGAGATCACTCGCGAGTACGGCCCCTTCGACGGCGCCGAGCGCGTCAACGGCGTCAGCTATGACGGCCGGCAGGTGTGGATCGCGACCGGCAGCAGCATCAAGGCGTTCGATCCCGCTGACGGCACGGTGCGGACGTCCATCGATCTCCCCTCTCACGCCGGCACGGCGTTCGATGGCCGGCATCTCTATCAGATCGCGGAAGATCGCATTCACAAGGTCGATCCCGACGACGGCCGCGTGCTCGCGACCATCCCGGCGCCCTCGGGTGGCGGCGACTCCGGACTTGCCTGGGCGGAGGGATCGCTCTGGGTCGGCGCCTATCGCGATCGCAAGATCCACCAGATCGACCCTGCGACCGGAAAGATCCTGCGCAGCATTCCGTGCACGCGCTTCGTCACCGGCGTCACCTGGGTCGACGGCGAGCTCTGGCACGGCACCTGGGAGGACGACGTCAGCGACATCAGGCGCATCGATCCCGCCACCGGCGAGGTGCTCGATCAGCTCGACATGCCCGCCGGCACCGGTGTCTCCGGCATGGAATCCGACGGCGGCGAGACGCTGTATTGCGGCGGCGGCGACAGCGGCAAGGTGCGCGCGATCAGGCGGCCGAAGCGGGCGCGAGGGTGAGCCGCTGACGGCTCCGCGACAGGAAGTGGCCTACTTGCCGATCGAGGTGTAGGCCGCCTTGCGGAAATTGGCGTTGGCCTCCTCGCGCGTCTGCAGCTGCTGGCCACCGCCGCCACCGACCGGCCTGGTGGGCGTGACCACCGAGAACAGCACGAAGCCGCCGGCCTTGCGCGGGAAGATGAAGTATTCGGCGATATCCGACTTCTCGCTGTCCTCGCAGGAGGACATGCCGCGGAACACCACGGCGCTGTCGACCAGCTCGCTGTTGCGCGCCGAGATGAACTTGCCCTTGCAGTCGCGCGCGTCGTTGCCGATGATCGTGGCGGCGACTTCCAGGCCGTCGACATTGCGCTGTGGCGGCACGATCCGAACGAAGCCGGTGGCGTTGTCCGCCTTCCAGGCGACCCCGCCCGATGTCAGCCACACCGGCCGCTCGCCTCCGCCCAGAATGGCCGGATGCGACAGCGAGGCCTTGAGGATGAAGTTGGAGGCGATCTGCATCGCTTCCAACTGCAGCTCGGGAGAATCCTCCGCGGCACGTGACGGCTGCGTGCTGGCGGTTGCGGCGGGCGCGGCGCCGGCAGGAGCTGCCTGACGCTGCGCCGAGTGAGCACCGGGCTGCACCGTGAAATTCGTCGCTGCCGCCAATCCGCCGGCATTGATCATGCGCACGCAATTCGCCAGCGACGGCAGCAGCACCGACGTGCCGTTCAGATCGAACTGGAACAGATTGCCCTGCGCGAAGGCCGACATCGTCCGAGCCGCCCTGAACGATTTGATCAGGCTGGAGTCGTTCGGCATCGGCACGACGACCATGTTGGCCGACCACATCGAGCCCTCGACATTGTAGGAATTGCGCCCGTCGAAGCTGAGCACGATGGGAAACTTCTGCCCCTGCGAGAGCGACCAGCCAGGATGGATGAAGGCGAGAGCCCAGTTGTAGGTCGGCAGCGCGAGAACGCCGAAATTGATGCCGCTCTTGTAGCTGGCGGATGCGATGCAGCTCGAGAACTTCCCGGTGTTGTCGTCGGTGTAGGCGCCGCCCGACCAACCGGCCACGGAGACGGAGCCGTAGGGCCCCTTCGCATGCGCAGTCTCGTTCAACGCAGATATCGCCGTCAGCGCCAGAAGTGAAAGTACCGTTCCAAGGATCGCCCGCCGCACCGTCATCCCAATTCCCCGTTTTCGCCGCATTGTTGCAATTCCCGCGGCTACGTCAAGTAGCAGCGACGAATGCGCGACTACCCCAGGGATTGATCTGCTGACCGGCTTCGTGCCGGCGCAGGCACAACATGTCGCGGTCGTCCTCCACAGCCCTTCATGGGAGCGTCATCGAACTCCGCTAGCGCTTGCCGGGTCTCACGCAGGCCAAAGGTTTCCTCGACATGACCACCACGCTGCCGGTGCTCGGCGCCGCCCTCTCCGTCAAGTCCATTCCCGCGCATCGCGACTGGCTGCTCGAACGCCAGCGCGATCTCGAAATCCAGGACTTCTTCCGGGCGGATCTTCTCGACAGCGACTGGCGCAGCACTGCCAACGAGATCAAGTCGATGCTGTCGGGCCACACCGGCCGGCTCGGCATCCACGGCCCGTTCTGGGGCTTCAAGATCGACAGCCACGATCCGATGATCCGCCGCGCCGTCACCAAGCGCCTGCTGCAGGGGCTCGAGGTCGCCGAGTTCCTCGGCGCCACGCAGATGGTGATCCACTCGCCCTACACGACCTGGGACTACAACAACATCGACATGCTGCCGGACAACCGCGAGGCGCTGATCGAGCGTGTCAGGGCGACGCTCTCCGATGTGATCGCTTCCGCCGAACAGGCCAATTGCGAGCTGGTGATCGAGAACATCGAGGACAAGGATCCGCTCGATCGCGTGGGCCTGGCGAAGGCGCTGGGCAGCAGCAAGGTGCGCGTCTCGCTCGACACCGGCCATGCCAACTACGCGCATCATTCGACGGGCGCACCGCCGGTCGACTACTACGTCGACGCCGCCGGCGACATGCTGACCCACGTGCATCTCCAGGACACCGATGGCTATGCCGACCGTCACTGGGCGCCCGGTGAAGGCAACATCCGCTGGGTGGCGGTGTTTCGCGCGCTGGCGCGCCTCACCTCCAATCCGCGCCTGATCCTCGAGCTGCGCAACCATGATCACGTCAAGGCCGGCGCGGCGTATCTCGCCTCGCTCGAGCTGGCTCAGTAAGCCACCACGTTCGCGCTTTCAGACGACCTCAGACCACAGAGAGATTGCCATGACCAAGCTCACCCGCCGCGGCCTGCTCGGCGCCGGCGCCGCGATCGGCGGCAGCTTCATCCTGCCGCGCGTGTCGATCGCGCAAGCCGACAACCGTCCCTCGGTCACCATCGCCGTGCAGAAGGTGACCAACTCGAACGTGCTCGACGTGCTGCGCGAGCAGTCCAATGTCGGCGAGCGCGTGTTCTACTCGTCGCTGTGGGAAAGCCTGATCTCGAAGAACTTCCGCGGCAATCTCGAAGCCGTCCCCGGCCTTGCCACCGAGTGGAAGCGCATCGACGACCAGACCGTCGAGCTGAAGCTGCGCCAGGGCGTCAAGTTCCACAATGGCGACGAGATGACGTCCGAGGACGTCGTGTTCTCGTTCAGCCGCGAGCGCATGTTCGGCGACAGCGAAGCCAAGAGCCGCACCACCATCAAGGCGTTCGAGAAGATCCCGACGCCGCGCCCCGGCAAGGAGCTGCCGCCGGACGTGATCGGCGTGGCGCGCCGGATGTGGCCGGACCTCGTCCGCGTCGACGCCGTCGACAAATACACCGTGCGCTTCGTCAACGCGACGCCCGATGTGACCATCGAGGGCCGCCTGATGCGCTACGGCTCCGACATCATGAGCCGGCGCGGCTGGGAGGAGGCTGCGAGCTATCTCGACTGGGCGCGCAAGCCGATCACGACCGGTCCCTACAAGATCGTCGAGTTCAAGCCCGACGTGTCGCTGACGCTCGAGGCTCATGACGAATATTGGGGCGGCCGACCGCCGCTGAAGCGCATCCGGTTCCTGGAAGTGCCGGAGGTCGCGAGCCGCATCAACGGCCTGCTGTCCGGCGAATACCAGTTCGCCTGCGACATCCCGCCGGACCAGATCGCCGGCATCGAGAAGAACGCGGCGTTCGAGGTCCAGGGCGGCACCATCCTCAATCACCGTCTCACCGTGTTCGACAAGAACCATCCGCAGCTCGCCAATCCCCTGGTGCGCCGCGCCTTCACCCATGCGATCGATCGTCAGGCCATCGTCGACAGCCTGTGGGCCGGCCGCACGCAGGTGCCGAAGGGCCTGCAATGGGAGTTCTACGGCGACATGTTCATCGCCGACTGGAGCGTGCCGGCGTTCGATCCGAAGCTGGCGCAGGACCTGCTCAAGCAGGCCGGCTACAAGGGTGACCCGATCCCCTATCGCCTGCTCAACAACTACTACACCAACCAGGTCGCGACCGCGCAGGTGCTGGTCGAGATGTGGCAGGCGGTCGGCCTCAACGTTCAGATCGAGACCAAGGAGAACTGGTCGCAGATCCTGGAGCGCGGCCCGACCCGCGCGGTGCGCGACTGGTCGAACTCGGCCGCCTTCAACGATCCGGTGTCGTCGCTGGTCGCCCAGCACGGCCCCAACGGCCAGCAGCAGCAGGTCGGCGAATGGAGCAACGACGAGCTCAACCGGCTGTCGGAGTTCCTGGAAACCTCGACCGATCGCGAGGCGCGCAAGAAGGCGTTCCGCCGCATGCTGGAGATCGCCGAGCGCGAGGACCCCGCCTATACGGTGCTGCACCAGAACGCGACCTTCACCGCCAAGCCGAAGTCGATCAAATGGAAGGCCTCGCCGGCCTTCGCGATGGACTTCCGCACCGGCAACTACGGAGCGTGACGCCGTGGCGCCGCTGGTCAGCATCTCCGGCCTGAAGGTCGCCTTCGACGGCACGCCTGTGCTGCACGGCATCGATCTCGACATCGGCAAGGGCGAGGCCATCGGCCTCGTCGGCGAGTCCGGATCCGGCAAGTCGGTGACTTGGCTCGCGGCGCTGGGTCTCCTGCCCGGCAAAGCGCAAGTATCAGGCTCGGCCAGGCTCGAAGGCCGCGAGCTGCTCGGCGCCGACGGCAAGGTGCTCGACCAGGTGCGCGGCCGCCGCATCGCGATGATCTTCCAGGATCCCGCCAGCGCGCTCAATCCGGTGCTCACGATCCGGCGCCAGCTGTGTGAAAGCCTGGCGCTGCATCGCAGCCTGCGCGGCGAGGCCGCGCGCATCGAGGCGCTGAGGCTGCTCGATCTCGTCGGCATCCCCGATGCTGTCAGGCGGCTGTCGGCCTATCCGCACGAATTCTCCGGCGGCCAGGTCCAGCGCATCATGATCGCGATGGCGCTCGCCGGCCAGCCCGACCTCCTGATCGCCGACGAGCCGACCACTGCGCTCGACGCCACCATCCAGGCGCAGATCCTCGATCTGCTGTCGGCCATCCGGCGCGAGTTCAACATGGCGATGGTCCTGATCAGCCACGACCTCGGCGTCGTCGCCGAGAATTGCGACCGCGTCTGCGTGATGTATGCCGGCCGCATCGTCGAGCGCGCCCCCGCCACGCGGCTGTTCGACGATCCCTGGCATCCCTATGCGCAGGGCCTGATCGGCGCGCTGCCGCCGCTCGATGGCATCAGGCGGCGGCTACAGGCGATCCCCGGCACGGTGCCTGATCCGCGCGCGCTGCCGAGCGGCTGCGCCTTCGCGCCGCGCTGCACGTTTGCCGGCGACGGCTGCCACGCCGGCGTGCCGCCGCTGGCGCCGGTGGAGCCAGACCGCGCGGTGGCCTGCCTGCGGCCGCAGCGCCTGCCGGTGGAGCTCGCCGCCGAATGACAGCGCCGCTGGTCGAGGTCTCCGGGATCTCGCGCACCTATCGGATGCGGTCCGGCCTGTTCGGGCGTCCCGCATCCGTCCACGCCGTCGATGGCCTGAGCTTCTCGATCCAAAAGGGAGAGACACTCGGCATCGTCGGCGAGTCCGGCTCCGGCAAGTCCACCACCGGCCGCATGGTGCTCGGTCTCGAGGCGCCTGACCACGGCAGCGTGCGCTTCGACGGCGCGCCGGTCGCTGCACCCGGCTCGGCGGCGTGGCGCGCCCAGCGCGCGCGCATGCAGATGATCTTCCAGGATCCGCTCGGCGCGCTCGATCGACGACTTCCCGTGGCCTTGCAGATCCGCGAGCCGCTCGACATCCACGACATCGGCACCAGAGCCGAGCGCGACGCGCGCGTGCATGAGTTGCTCCAGGCGGTCGATCTCAACGACAGCCACGGCGCCCGCTATCCCGGCGCCCTGTCCGGCGGTCAGCGTCAGCGCATCGTGCTCGCCCGCGCGCTGGCGACCAAGCCAGACTTCCTCGTCTGCGACGAGCCGGTCAGCGCGCTCGACGTTTCGATCCAGGCGCAGGTCGTGAACCTGCTGGTCGACCTGCAGGCCCAGCTCGGATTGACGATGCTGTTCATCAGCCATGACCTGCGCGTCATCAGGCAGATCAGCAGCAAGGTGGCGGTGATGTATCTCGGCCGCATCGTCGAGTATGGCGACGCCGACGATCTGTTCGCGCGGCCTCAGCACCCCTACACGCAGGCGCTGGTATCAGCCTCCCCTGCTCCGGGACGCCGCAGCACCAACCGCATCGTGCTGACGGGCGACCCGCCCAATCCGGCGGCGCGTCCCGCCGGCTGCGCCTTCCATCCGCGCTGCAGCCACGCGACCGCCCGCTGCGCCCACGAGGAGCCCGTGCTCACCGCGCTGGATCAGCAGCGCCAGGTGGCCTGTCATCTCGTCTCGGGGCAGCAATCGCAGACCCAGGACGCCGCGTGATGCTGCGCTATTTCGCCATCCGCCTGGCGCGTGCGCTGCTGACGATCGCGCTCGTCGTTACCTTTGCCTTCATCGTGCTCCGGCTGTCGGGCGATCCCGCGCTGATGATCATGGGGCCCGAAGCGCCGCCCGAGGTCATCGAAGCGTTCCGCAAGGCCTGGGGCCTCGATCATCCGATCTGGATGCAATATCTCGACTACTTCAGGGCGATCGGCCAGGGTGAGCTCGGCCGCTCGATGCGTGATGGCCGGCCCGCGATCCAGCTCGTCATCGAGCGCATCCCCGCGACCCTGGCGCTGACCGCCCCGGCGTTCCTGTTGAAAGTGCTGCTTGGCATTCCCGCTGGCGTCTACGCCGCGCTGCATCGGGGATCGGCGATCGACCGCGCCGTGATGATCACGGCGGTCGCGGGCTTCACGGTGCCGAGCTTCGTGCTGGCGCTGATCCTCGTGCTGATCTTCGCGGTGCAGCTCGGCTGGCTGCCCTCGGGCGGACAGGACTCGTGGCGTCATGCCATCCTGCCGATCGTGACGCTCGGCTTCGGCGGCGCCGCGGTGCTGGCGCGGTTCACGCGTAGCGCCATGCTGGAAATCCTCGGTCAGCCCTATATCAGAACGGCGTCGGCCAAGGGCGTGCCGTGGCGCCGGGTGATCACGAATCACGCGCTGCCCAACGCGGCGATCCCCACCGTCACCATTCTCGGCTTCATGGTCGGCAGCCTGATCGCCGGCGCTGTCGTGGTCGAGAGCGTGTTCTCCTGGCCCGGCGTCGGCCGTCTGCTGGTCGTCGCCGTCGCCAACCGCGACCTCGCGGTCGTGCAATGCATCCTGCTGCTGGTGGCGATGACGATGGTCACGTCGAACCTGATCGTCGATTTCCTTTACGGCCTGCTCGATCCGCGGCTGCGCAGCAAGGGAGCAGAGGCATGACCGACCTTGCATTGAAATCGCCCGCCGCGCGGCGGCCGCGCTGGCCGAATATTCCCGTCTCCGTGACCATCGCCGTCGGCTGGATCGTCGCGATGCTGTTGCTGGCGATCTTCGCCGATCAGCTCGCGCCATACGGCTTCACCAAGTTCGATCTGCGCAATCGCCTGTCCTTGCCCGGCAACCCGGCGCATTGGCTGGGCACCGACGAGCTCGGCCGTGACGTGCTGTCACGGCTGATCGTCTCGATCCGGATCTCGCTGCTGATTGCGTTCGGCGCGACGGCGATCTCCGCCATCGCCGGCACCACGCTCGGCTTTCTCGCCGCGCATTTCCGCGGCCTCGTCGAGCAGGCGGTCCTGATGCTGGCGGACTTCCAGGCCAGCATGCCGTTCCTGATCCTGGCGCTCGCCGTGCTCGCCTTCTTCGGCAATTCGCTGCCGCTGCTGATTGGATTGATGGGCCTGTTCGGCTGGGAACGCTACGCACGCATCGCGCGCGGGCTCGCCATCTCCGCCAATGCGCAAGGCTACGCCGCCGCCGTGCGCCAGCTCGGCGCGACGCCGCAGCGGGTCTATCTCAGGCACATCCTGCCGAACATCGCCTCGACTCTGATCGTGTCGATGACGCTGGTGTTTCCGGAAGTCATCCTGCTGGAGTCCGGCCTGTCCTTTCTCGGGCTCGGCGTGCAGCCGCCGATGACGAGCCTCGGCAACATGGTCGGCTATGGTCGCGAGTATCTGACGCGCGCGCCGTGGATCATGCTGGCGCCAGCGGTCACGATCGTTGTGACGACGCTCGCCGTGTCCGTCATCGGCGACTGGCTGCGCGACCGGCTCGACCCGACGCTGCAATAGCTATGGTCAACGGCTAGCGTCGTGACGAGCCGCGGCACCATGCTCGCAGACGATCATGGCATGCCCCGCCTGCTCGCCCGCCAGCGCCATCCATTTCGACGCCTGCTGCAACCACTGATCGCGGCGGGCCGGATCGCGTTCGGCCTCCTCGCGACAACTCAATGCCGCAGTCATGCATGCCGATCTTCTGTCCATAAGATCATGGCCCGACACATCAACGCAAACGGCACTCACATGGGATATCGCGATTTCAGGTTGTGATCAATTCCACGCCGCCTTGCCGCTATGGTTCCGCATGGCGCATCGGCAATGAATGATGCGCGTGACAGGCGGCGACCGCGGCATGGCCGAACGCCACCGCGATCTGATGCAGGTCGGTGACGACGTCGCCGATGCCATAGAGTCCTGCGACGCCGCAGCGCTGCTTGACATCGACCTCGAGAAAGCCCTCAGTCGTATGCCGCGCGCCGAGCCGGATGGCGAGGTCGGAGCGGACATCGGCCCCCATCGCGGGATACACGATCTCGAACCGCGCGCGGCTGCCATCGACGAACGACGCTTCGAGCGCACCGTCCCGGCGCTGCAACGCATGCAGCTGCGGCGTCACCCGAACGCCGGCGGCGGCAAGCTCCTGCCGCTTCGCCGCATCCTGCGCATCATCGATCGGGATCAAGGTGACGTCCGAACTATAGACGCGCATGAACAGCGCCTTGCCGGCGGCATCGGCGAGCTCGCCCACGATAGCGATCTTGTGGCCGATGGCTTCGAAGCCGTCGCAGACGGGACAATAGCGCAGCTCGCCGTCACCGACCGCCGCTCGCCAATCGGCCAACGGCGGCTGCTTGTCGACAATCCCCGTTGCGAGGATGACGCGCTGTGCGGTGACCGTTCCGCGCTCATGAGTCGCAACGAGATCTGCATCGCGCGTGTCGAGAGCGCTCACCGTGCTCCGGATGATCGGAACGTGAAGTTCTTCGACCTGCCGCTGCATCCGTGCGAGCAGCTCGCTTCCAGGCATGCCGTTCGGAAAACCCGGCAGGTTATGGCTCCGGGGAATCAGCGCCGCCCGCGACGCGCCGCTGTCGACGATCACGACCCGGCGCCGGAACCGTGCGAGGTAGATCGCGGCCATCAGGCCTGCGGGACCGCCGCCGATGATAAGTACTTCGGTGTGCATTGTCGCTCTCGTTCAACTAACGGAACCAAATGTCGGGAGGCGGAACGGTTCCTGATCCTCTTGTCAACTGGCGGAGACGCCGGAACAAGAATGGAACCATTCACGGCCATCGAGTGTTAACTTATGTCGCTGCCGCGGCGGAAAAGCCGTGCAAACTTGGCAGCGAGGGGGATTTGTTGCGAGGGCGCGTGGATGCGATTTGTAAATTCGACCGATGAAAGCTTGATGGCGTACTACGAAAGTGTCCGAAAGCAGGTGGCCGCCGACAGCCGGATCGGGGGCCCCTACCGCCTGATCGGTGATCGGGCCAAGCAGTATGCGCAGGAGCTCCAGGCCGAGATGCGGCGGCGGCAGTTGCGCTTCACGCCGATCGATTGGCCGAACTGATTTGGACAAGGATCGTGTGGCTCATCGAAGCCACCAGACAATCATTTGCGAAAGCACGGCCGCTGCTTATACGCCCTCTCCCCTTGTGGGAGAGACAAGTAGGACAGAGCGGCAAACGCGGTTGGGTGAGGGGTCTCCCGCCGCGAGAGCCGTACTCGGAGCAATACCGCTAGCAATACCCCTCACCCCACCGCGCACGCGGATAGGCCGGCGATGCCCTCTCCCACAAGGGGAGAGGGCGCTGTATCGTGCAGCTTCACTGCGGTGTTATACGAAGAGCGGCGACAATCATTCCCACGACCAGCTCGAGAAATCATTCTCGAACTGCGGCACGTCCTTCCAGACCCCCTTGAGCTTCTTGTTGATGATCGTGATCCACTGCGGCTGGAACAGGAAGCCCGCAGCGGCATCGGTCGCCAGCATGCGCTGGGCGTCGCCGAGCAGCTTGGCACGCCCGGTCTCATCAGGCGTATCGACGATCTTCTGATAGAGCTTGTCGAAGGCCTCCGACTGATAGCCGAAATAGTAGTTCTTCTCGGTGAACTTCACGAGATCGAACGGCTCGACATGCGAGACGATGGTCAGGTCGAAATCATGCGGCCCGTTGAACACTTGTGACAGCCACGCTGCCCATTCGAGGTTCTCGATCTTGGCGACGATGCCGACCTTGGCCAACTGAGCCGCAAGCACCTCGCCGCCCTGCCGCGCATAGGCCGGCGGCGGCAGCCGCAACGACAGTTGCAGCGGCGTGGTCACGCCGGCTTCGGCGAGCAGTTTCTTCGCCTTCTCCGGGTCGTAGGGATTGATGTCGGTGGTGTCGACATAGCCGAGCGAGCCCGGCACGTAGAAGCTGCCGATCGGCGTCCCCAAGCCGTCGACCGCGCCTTCGATCATCGCCTTGCGATCGATCGCGGCGAGGATCGCGCGGCGGACGCGAACGTCGTCGAGCGGCTTCTTCTTGTTGTTGATGGTGACGATGGTCTTCGCCTTGGAGCCTCCGATCAGCACGGTGAAGCGCGGGTCGGACTTGAACTGGGGCAAGGTGCGCGCCGTTGTGCCGCGCGGGAAGGCGTCCACGTCGCCGGACAGCAGCGCCGCGACCTGCGCCGCCGGATCGGAGATGAAGCGTATCGTCACCTTGGACAGCTTCACGGCAGCGGCGTTGCGATACTCGGGCCATTTGTTCAAGGTCAGCGATGAGCCCTTGGCCCAGGCGCCCAGCGTGTAAGGCCCGGTGCCGACCGGCTGCGTCGCGTTGGTCGGTGCGCTCTTCGGCTCGATGATCGATGCGGTGGCCTGTCCGAGCAGGAACGGCAGGTTGGGCTCAGAATATTTCAGCTTGACGACGATGGTCTCGGCGTCGGGAGCCGTCACGGACTCCATCGCCTGGAACAGCGCCTTGTCCTTGTTGGTGCTGTTGGCGGCGCCGGCGCGCTCGAACGAGAACTTCACCGCGGCGGAGTCGAACGCCTCGCCGTTCTGGAATTTCACACCCTTGGCGAGCTTGAAGGTGTAGCTCTTCAGATCGGACGAGGCCTGCCAGCTCGAGGCCAGCAGCGGCGAAACCGAGCCGTCCTCGTTGATCTTGGTCAGCGTCTCATAGACGTTGTAGAGCGTCACCTCGGCGATGGCCGCCGCGGCCGCGCTGGTCGGATCGAGCCCCGGCGGCTCCAAGGTCATGCCGACGACGACGCTGTCCTTCTTGTTCTGCGCGAGAGCCGGCGCTGCGGCCGCAACGAGCGCGGCCAAGACGATGATCGATAGTCTTTTCAACATTGTTTGTTTCTCCCTGAGGAAACCAAATTACGCGTCAAAGCGGCTTCGAGACAAGTGGCTGCTGTTCCGTTGCGACGAGCGCCGGCAGCGTCATCACGCTTTCCGCTTTATGGCAGGCGGCCGAATGCGCTCCCGTGAGCGTTCGCAATGCGGGGGCCGTCGTGCGGCACTGCGCATCGGCGAGCGGACAGCGCGGCGCATAGGCACACCCGGCGGCTCCCGATGACTGCGAGGCGATCGCAACGTCCGTACGCCGGCGCCTGACAGCGCCAGCCTGCGCGCGAGGCACGGCGTCGAGCAACGCGCGCGTATAAGGATGCGCGCATTGGCCGAACAGGTCCTCCGGCCGCCCGCGCTCGACGATGCGGCCGAGATACATCACCGCGACCTCGTCGCAGAGATAGTCGACGACCGCGAGGTCATGGCTGATCAGCACGTAGCTGAGGCCGTACTGCTCCTGCAGGTCCTGCATCAGGTTGAGCACCTGCGCCTGCACCGACACGTCCAGCGCGCTGACTGGCTCGTCGGCGACGATCAGCCTGGGCTGGGTGATCAACGCCCGCGCGATCGCGATGCGCTGGCGCTGGCCGCCGGAAAACTCGTGCGGATATTTGTCCATGTCGGCATCGCGCAATCCGACCTGCCGCAGCACCGTGGCCACGCGCGTGCGCAGGACTTCGCGATCAGGAGACTCCAGAGCGGTCAGCGGCTCGGCGACGATGCGCGCAATGGTCTGGCGCGGATCGAGCGATCCGTACGGGTCTTGGAACACCATCTGGAATTCGCGGCGGGCGCGCCGCAACTCATCCGCCGAAAGGCGGTGGAGATCGCGTCCAGCCATCAGCACCGATCCCGATGACGGCTTCTCCAGCGCCATGATCAGCCGCGCCAAGGTCGATTTGCCGGAGCCGGACTCACCGACGATGCCGAGACTCTTGCCCGCCATCAAAGACAGCGACACGCCGTTCAACGCGAGCACCTCGCCGGGCGGCCGCAGCAGACTCTCGCGCGGCAGCGCATAGCGCTGCACGAGATCCGTGACCTCGAGCAGCGGCGTCTCGGCCGACATCTGCGCGGCGGTGCTCAAGCGACCACTCCCACCGGGTCACGCGCGAGCGCGGCATCGGCGCGGATGCAGCGGACGCCGTGCCCGGCGCCGATCTCGCCCAGAGACGGCAGCGCGGTGCGGCAGGCGTCGATCACCAGCCCACAGCGATCTGCGAACGGACAACCGGCCGGCAGATCGGCCAGCTCCGGCACCGTGCCGGCAATGGTCGAGAGGCGCGTGCCCTTGCGGGCCCCGAGCCGCGGCCGCGCCCTGAACAGGCCCTGCGTGTAGGGATGACCCATGCGCGAGAACACCGCGTCGGTGGTGCCGCTCTCGACCACCGTGCCGCCATACATCACGATCATGCGCTGCACGTTCTCGGCGATCACGCCGAGATCATGCGAGATCAGGATCATTGCCATGCCGCGCTCGGCGACCAGATCGGCGATGAGATCGAGGATCTGGCGCTGGATGGTGACGTCGAGCGCGGTGGTCGGCTCGTCGGCAATCAGCACGTCGGGCTTGCAGGCAAGCGCCATCGCGATCGTGATGCGCTGGCGCTGGCCGCCGGAGAACTGGTGCGGATAGGCGTCGTAGCGTCGGGCGGGGTCCGGCAGACCGACGCGGTCGAGCAGCGCGATTGCCTGGCGCTTCGCCTCGGTCGCCGTGCAGCCGGTATGCCGCAGCAGCGGCTCGGCCACCTGGTGGCCGATCGTGTGCATCGGGTTGAGCGCGGTCATCGGCTCCTGAAAGATCATGCTGATGCGGTTGCCACGCAGCTTACAGTAATCGGCCTCACCAAGACCGACCAGCTCGCGGCCATCAAGCTTGATGCTGCCGCTAACGACGGCGCTATCGGGCAGAAGCCCAAGCAGAGCGAGCGCGGTGATCGACTTGCCGCAGCCGGACTCGCCGACGATGCCGAGCGTCTCGCCGCGCCGGAGCGCGAAGGAGACCTCGCGCACAGCTTGCGCCGAGCCGCGGCTGGTATTGAGCCGGATGCCGAGACCCGAGACATCGAGCAGAGGCTGATCGCTTGCAATCATCGCTGCCTCGCCAGCCGCGGGTCGAGCAGATCGCGCAGGCCGTCGCCGAGCAGGTTGAGGCCGAGCACCGCGAGCGCGATGGCGGCGCCGGGATACACGGCGAGGCTCGGCGACTGGAACAGCAATGTCTGCGCATCGTTCAGCATCCGTCCCCAGGACGGCTGCGGCGGCTGGGTACCCAAGCCGAGATAGGAGAGCGCCGCCTCAGCCAGGATCGCCAGCGCGAACTGGATCGTCGCCTGCACGATCAGGATCGACAGGATGTTCGGCAGCACGTGCTCGATGGTGATGCGGAAGCGGCCCTTGCCGGCGGCACGCGCCGCCAGGATGAACTCGCGCGCCCAGATCGCGCCGGCCTGGCCGCGGGTGACCCGCACGAACACCGGGATCTGGAAGATGCCGATCGCGGCGATCGACGTCGCCATGCCCGGCCCGATCACCGCCGCCAGCATGATCGCCGACAGCACCGCGGGAAAGGCGAAGGTGAAGTCGCTGAAGCGCATGATCAGCTCCTCGGTCCAGCCGCGCCGGGCGGCTGCGACCAGGCCGAGGCAGACGCCGCAGGTGAGACCGATGCCGACGGCGATGACGCCGACCAGAATGGTCGCGCGGGCACCCACCAGCAATAGCGAGACGATGTCGCGGCCGAGCACGTCGGTGCCCAGCCAATGCGCTGCTGATGGCGGCCGCAATTTGGATGCGACGTCGATCTCATAGGCCGACCATGGCGTCCATACCAGCGACAGCAGTGCGGCGCCAAGCACCAGCAGACAGAGCAGCGCGCCGACCGTGAAGCTGCGATGGCGCAGCGCGCGGCGCCAGAACGCATTGGACGCAGGCGCAGCGCCCGTTTGAACGACCACGGCAGAACTCACAACTCGTGCACCTTGATGCGTGGATCGATCACCGCATACAGCACATCGACCACGAAGTTGACGATGATGACCATCGCCGCCAGCAGCATCACGCAGTTGCGCACGACGATCAGGTCGCGGTTGGCGATCGACTGGAAGATGAGGCGCCCCAGGCCGGGCAGATAGAACACGTTCTCGATCACGATGGTGCCGGCGAGCAGATTGGCGAATTGCAGCCCCATCACGGTGAGCACCGGGATCATCGCGTTGCGCAGCACGTGCTGCCACAGCACCTCGCGCTTGGTCAGGCCCTTGGCGCGCGCGGTGCGCACGAAATCCTCGCGCAGCACGTCGAGCACGGCCGAGCGCGTCACCCGCGCCAGGATCGCGGCCTGCACCACGGCCAGCGCCACAGCCGGCAACAGCAGCGCGCGCAGGCCCGGCCAGATGCCGTCCTCCCAGCCGGGGAAGCCGCCGGCCGACAGCCATTGCAGCTTCACTGCAAACAACAGGATGAGGAGGATCGCGAACCAGAAGTTCGGCAAGGCGATGCCGATCTGGGTCAGCGACATCACGCCGACGTCGCCGAGCCGGTTGTGATTGGCGGCGGTGTAGATGCCGGCCGCGAGCGCCAGCGCGGTCGTGAGTCCCATGGCCAGGATCGCGAGCGGAATGGTCATCGCCAGCCGCTCGCGGATCAGTTCGGCCACCGGCGTTCCATAGGCGTAGCTGTTGCCGAGATCGCCGGTCAGCAGGCCGCCGATCCAGTGCAGGTAGCGCCAGGCCAGCGGCTGATCCAGCCCGAGCTTGACGGTCAGCGCCCTCACCGCATCGGGCGAGGCATCCGCGCCCATCAGCATCTGGGCGGCGTTACCCGGGAGCGCGTCGAGCACCAGGAATATGATCAGCGACGCGCCGACGAGGGTCGCCAGCAGGGTCAGGAAGCGCCGCAGCAGAAAAACGCTCATTCGCGCCGGGACTCCAGTTTTCGGCGGCCGCACGTTCCACAGCTTTCGGCTCTGATGCAAGCCCGTTGCCTGCATGATTGCCATTGCCCGACGCAGGCACCTTCGCACACCGCACCGGCCGGGGTATCTCCCGCTTGATCCCGGTCAACGGCGGAGCGCCGGCGACCGCCATCATGCGGCTGATCGCAACAACGCAAGGGCCCATCTCGATCATGACCATCCGTCCGAGCTTTCTCTGGGGCGCCTCGACCTCGGCCTTCCAGATCGAGGGCGCAGCGCACCTCGACGGCCGCGCCGACAGCATCTGGGATGTCTATCTGCGCGCCCCCGGCCGGGTGAGCCACAACGACACCGCCGAGACCGCCTGCGATCACTATCATCGCTACGCTGCGGACGTAGCGCTGATGCGCGATCTCGGCCTCAATGCCTATCGGTTCTCGGTCGCCTGGCCGCGGCTGCTACCGCAGGGCCGCGGCGCGGCCAACGAAGCCGGTCTCGCCTTCTACGACCGCCTCATCGACGCCCTGCTTGCCGCTGAGATAGAGCCGTGGCTCTGTCTCTACCACTGGGACCTGCCGCAGGCGCTGGAGGCGCTCGGCGGCTGGCAGAACCGCGACATCGCCGGCTGGTTCGCCGACTATGCCGCGCTGGTCGCGCGGCGCTATGGCGACCGGGTCAAGCGCTTCGCGACCTTCAACGAGCCGTGCGTGTTCACCCTGTTCGGCTACGGCCTCGGCTGGCACGCGCCGGGGATCGCCGACGGCGCGGCCCTGCACAAGGCCATTCATCACGTCAATCTCGGCCATGGCCGCGCCGTCGACGTGCTGCGCAGGGACGTGGCCGGCGCCTCGATCGGCGCCATCCACAATCGGCAGCCCTGCTACCCTGCGAGCGACAGTGCGGAGGACGCCGCGGCCGCCTTGCGGCTCGCCGCCTATTGGAACGATGCCTTCCCGTTTCCGCAGGCCTTTGCCTGCTACCCGCCGGAGCTCCAGGAGGCCGTCGCACCCTATATCGCAGCCGGCGACATGGCGCAGATCGCTCGCCCCGTCGACTGGTTCGGCCTCAATCACTATTCGCCGCACTACGTCAAGGCGGGCAGCAACCTGATGGGCGCCAGCTTCGGACCGCCTCCCGCGGAAGTGCCGCGCAGCGCAATCGGCTGGCCTGTCGTGCCCGAGGCGTTCCGCGATACGCTCCTGGACATCCACAGCCGGTTCCGGCTTCCGATCTACGTCCTGGAGAACGGAACGGCGGCCAATGACATCGTCGATGCATCCGGCAGCATCCAGGACGACGGCAGGATCGGCTATCTCAAGGCGTATACGACCGCGATGGAACAGGCGATCGCGGCGGGCGCCGACGTGCGCGGCTATTTCGTCTGGTCGCTCCTGGATAATTTTGAATGGGGGGCAGGCTATTCGCAGCGCTTCGGCATTGTCTATGTCGATCGCGCCACCCAGCGCCGCATTCCCAAGGCGTCGGCGCGGTGGTATTCGAACATGATTGCGGCTCACCGGGCATCCGACGATCCCGCCGGGCGGCACAACCGGGCGGAAGAGTGAGGATGAGCGAACGCGTTCTTCTGGGCGACATCGGCGGCACCAATGCGCGCTTCGCGCTGCTTGACGGCGGCACCATCGGCGAGGTTGCTCATCTCAAGGTCGCGGATTTTCCGACCATCGCTGACGCGATCACCGACTTCCTCTCGCGCCAAGCAACCGGCGGAGCGCCCAACGCGGCCGTGCTCGACGTCGCCGGCCCGATCGAACGCAATCGCGGCATGCTGACCAACTCGACCTGGGTGATCGACGGCGCCGAGCTGGCGGAGCGGTTCAAGCTGCGCTCGGCCAAGCTCCTGAACGATTTCGAGGCGGTCGGCTGGTCGCTGCCAGCGCTACATCCCGACGACCTGTTTTCGCTTGGCGGAAGCGCCGCGGTCGACGGCGCACCGATGCTGGTGATCGGCCCGGGCACTGGCTTCGGCGCCGCCTGCTATCTGCCGGGCGACGGCCACCCCACGGTTGCCGTAACCGAGGCCGGTCATGCCACGCTGCCGGCGACGACGGCGCGCGAGGCCACCGTGCTGGCGAAGATGCGCGAGCGCTTCGGCCATGTCTCGATCGAGCGCGCATTGTCCGGCATGGGCCTCGAGAATGTCTATCGAGCCGTCGCGGCAGTGGATGGTGTCGACGTGCCGCAGCGCGATGCCGCAGCGATTACCCACGCCGCGCTCGACGGCAGCTGCGCCACCAGCCGCGCGACGCTCGACATGTTCTGCGCCTGGCTCGGCGCTGTCGCCGGCAACCTCGCACTCACCTTCTGCGCCCGCGGCGGCGTCTACATCGCCGGCGGCATTCCGCCGCGGTTTCCGGACTACTTTGCCAGATCCGATTTCCGCCGGCAGTTCGAGAGCAAGGGGCGCTATGACAGCTATCTGCGTCCGATCCCGGTTCATCTCGTCACCAAGCCCGACATCAGCTTTCTCGGCCTCAAATCGTTCTTCGAGGCCGGCATCACCGCGAGCGGCGGCTCCCCGACGCACTGAGATCGAATGAGCGACATCGTCACGATCACGCCGAACCCGGCCGTCGACGTCTCGACGACCGTCGAGAAAATCGTGCCGGTGGCCAAGCTGCGCGGCACGACGCAACAGCGAGATCCCGGAGGCGGCGGCATCAACGTCGCCCGCGTCATCGCCCGACTCGGCGGCGACGTCACTGCGCTCTATCCGGTCGGCGGCCCGACCGGCCTGCTGCTGAAGCAACTCGTCGAGAAGGAAGGCGTCGCCAGCCACACCTGGGCAACGGCCGAGGACACGCGCGAGGATTTCTTCGTCCAGGAGCGCGTCAGCGGCCAGCCCTATCGCTTCATCCTGCCGGGTCCGACGCTGACCGAGGCCGAGTGGCAGGCCGGCCTTACCCTGCTCGCGGCCCAGGATCCGTTCCCCCGGTTCGTCGTCGGCAGCGGCAGCCTGCCGCGTGGCGTGCCGGCCGACTTCTACGCGCGCGTTGCGACGCTTGCACGATCAAACGGCGCGCAATTCGTGCTCGACACCTCGGGACCAGCTTTGGCTGCGGCGGTTGCCGGCGGGGTCGACCTGATCAAGCCGTCGCTGCACGAGATGCAAGAGCTGGTCGGCGGCGCGCTGCCCGATGCAACGGCCTGGGAGAAAGCCGCCCACGCGCTGGTCGCGAGCGGCAAGGCCGGCGCCGTCGCGCTGACCATGGGTCATCTCGGCGCCCTGCTGGTCACCCGCCACCGCGTGCTGCGCGCTCAGCCGCTGACGATGGTGCCGGTCAACGCAGTCGGCGCCGGCGACAGTTTTCTCGGCGCGCTGGTCGCGAAGCTCGCCGCGGGCGAGCTGCTGGACGAAGCGTTTCGCTTTGCAGTCGCCGCAGGTGCCGCGGCGCTGCTGCGCACCGGCACCGCGCTGTCCGATCCCGCCGACGTCAGCCGTCTGCTGGCTGATGTGCGGCTCGAGACGGCGTGACATCGCTTGCCGTATCACCGTTGAGCCGATCCAGCGAGAGCAGCAACCCGCCGACGCGCTCCAGCGACGACATCCACTCGGCGAGGCGGTTGAAATTGTCCACCATCCAATTGAACGACCCCTGCACCAGCGTGAACGCGGCGGCAGCCTGGGTGAGTTCGCCCAGCGTCATCTGATCATCGAGGAACTTCGGCGCGCACAGCACGAGACCGATGATCGGCGCGAGCAGCGAATTCAGATGAGACACCAGGGTATTGCGCATCAGCTGCCAGCACAGCCGCTTCCATTGCCGGATCGTGCGGTCGAGCGCCATCCACAGCCCAGCAATGACGCTGCGCTCTTCCTGCTTGGGCGCGATGCCTTCGCCGATGTCGCGCAAGTGATGTGCTGCGGTAATCAGCTCCGATTCGGCCTGGTTCTTGGTCTGGATGACGCGCGTGAGCGGCGAACCGACCCACAGCATCGCCCCGGTCACCAGCCCGGAATAGATGACGACGCTGACCACCAGATAGCCTGGAATCCACAACTGGTGCCCGGCTACGGCAAAACCGATGGATCCGCCAACCTGCCACAGCACCTGGACGAACACGACCGCCGTCAGCAGCGAGGAGATCACACTGACCACGAAGTCGATCGGTGCATCGGTGGCGATGCGGATGTCCTCGGCAATACGATACTCCGGAATCTTCAGATCGCCCTGCACCGTCGCGAGCCGCGCATAGCGATCGTTCTCGACCCAATAGTTGATCACCTTGGTGCTCAACCATTGCCGCCAGTTGCGTTGCATCACCATGCGGCCCCACACCGAGACGATCGCCAGCACGACGCTCGCCAGGCAGAGCGGAATGAGCAGAGTGGCCTGCTGCCGCAGCCGCGTCGGATCGCGGCCTTCCAATGCGTCGAAGAAATCCCTGTTCCAGTAATTGAACCGAAACTGCACGTAGAGCTGAAGCACCACGAGGACGATCAGGGCGACGCAGAGCAGCCAGACCCGCCATGCCGTCGATCCGAGCCAGAATTGCCGCGCCGTGAGCCAGAACCGCGACCATTCGCGATTGCCGTCCTCGTTCTCGTCGTCGGAGATCATTGGTGATCCGGATGGGTGCGATTGATGAGTCTTACCAAACATCCTTGCCTATGGTGGAACCGTTGTCATCTCGCGATTTAAGGGGCTCGCGGAGCGCCCTGCTTGATCTTGCGCAAGGCAGCCGCCGCCCGTCGCGACAAACTGAAGCTCGCGCTGCGATGCGGGAGATCACTGATGACGGCACCCGGCTACATCCGCTGGTTCAAGGACCTTCGTATCGAGGACGTGCCCGGGGTCGGCGGCAAGACGGCCTCGCTCGGCGAGCTGTATTCGGCGCTGGCGTCGCAGGGCGTGCGCGTACCCAACGGCTTCGCACTGACGGCCGCCGCCTATCGCGATGCCTTGCGCGCGACCGGCGCTGACGACGAGCTGCGCAAGCTGCTCGCAGGCCTCGACAAGCGCCGCATCGCCGATCTCGCCAAACGCGCGGCGAAGGCGCGCGCGATCGTTTTCGCGGCGACCGACCGTGACGACCTGCGCTACGAGGTCGCAGAGGCCTACAAGCAGCTGGAGCAGGAGTATGGCCGCGGCGTCGCGGTTGCCGTGCGCAGCTCGGCCACCGCCGAGGACCTGCCGAATGCGAGCTTCGCAGGCCAGCACGAGAGCTTTCTCAACATTCGCGGCGCCAAGGACCTGTTCGAGGCGTGCCGCCGCTGCTTCGCCTCGCTCTATACGGACCGCGCGATCTCCTACCGCATCGACAACGGTTTCGACCACGACAAGGTCGCGCTTTCGGTGGCGGTGATGAAGATGGTACGCTCGGACCGCGCCGCGAGCGGCGTGATGTTCTCGTTGGACACCGAGAGCGGCTTTCGCGACGTCGCCTTCATCACCGGGGTCTATGGCCTCGGCGAGACCATCGTGCAGGGCACGGTCGATCCGGACGAGTTCTACGTCCACAAGCCGACCTTCGCGGCCGGCTTCCGCAGCGTGCTGTCGCGCCGGCTCGGCGCCAAGGACAAGCGGATGGTCTATGCCAAAGCCGGCGTAAAGGCCGGCGCACGAAGCCGCGGCCCCACGACGCGCACCGAGACGACGCCGCCGGCCGACAGGGCGAAATTCTGCATCAGCGACGCCGACGTGCTGGAGCTGGCGCAGGCCACCATCGTCGTGGAGGCGCACTACTCGCAGAAGGCCGGCAGGCCGACACCGATGGACATCGAATGGGCCAAGGACGGCCGCGACGGTGCGCTCTACATCATCCAGGCGCGGCCGGAGACGGTGGCCTCGCAGCGGCGGCCCGAGGCGATCGAGACCTACGTTCTGAAGAAGACCGGCAGGACGCTGGCAACCGGCCGCGCCGTGGGCGAAAAGATCGCCACCGGCAAGATCCGCTTGATCCGCAATCCCAAGGATCTGAACGCGTTCCGCCCCGGCGAGGTGCTGGTCGCCGCGTCGACCAGTCCGGACTGGGAGCCGGTGATGAAGACCGCGGCGGCGATCGTCACGGATCATGGCGGCCGCACCTGCCATGCCGCGATCGTCGCTCGGGAGCTCGGCGTGCCGGCCGTGGTTGGCACGGAGGATTTCAGCAAGCGCGCGAAGACCGGAACGACGGTCACCGTCTGCTGCGCGGAGGGCGATGCCGGCCATGTCTACGACGGCGCACTGCCGTTCGATGTCGAGCGCCTGGCGATCGACAGACTGGAGAAGCCGCGCACCGGGATCATGGTCAATCTCGGCAACCCCGAACTGGCCTTCAAGACCGCGCTGCTGCCGAACGATGGCGTGGGCCTTGCGCG
Source organism: Bradyrhizobium sp. HKCCYLRH3073 (assembly GCF_051167995.1). Taxonomy (NCBI): domain Bacteria; kingdom Pseudomonadati; phylum Pseudomonadota; class Alphaproteobacteria; order Hyphomicrobiales; family Nitrobacteraceae; genus Bradyrhizobium; species Bradyrhizobium sp. HKCCYLRH3073. Next base: position 64,473 of record NZ_JBNPUD010000017.1, on the reverse strand, counting down.
CATGGAGTTCATCATCAACCAGGCGATCGGCATCCACCCGATGGCGCTGGCGACGCCCGCAAAGGTAACCACGGCAAAAGATCGCGCGACGATCAAGCGCCTGACCGCGCGCTACAAGAAGCCCGCCGACTTCTTCGTCGAGCGGCTGTCGGAAGGCGTCGGCACCATCGCCGCGGCATTCTACCCGCGGCCGGTGATCGTGCGCCTCTCGGACTTCAAGACCAACGAATATGCCAGCCTGATCGGCGGCTCCGATTTCGAGCCGAAGGAAGAGAACCCGATGCTCGGCTTCCGCGGCGCCTCGCGCTATGCGCATCCCGCCTACGCCGCCGGTTTCGCGCTGGAATGCGCGGCGTTGCAGCGCGTGCGCGACACGATGGGGCTCTCCAATCTGAAGATCATGATCCCGTTCTGCCGCCGCGTGGAGGAGGCACGCAAGGTGATTGCGGCGATGGCCGGGCATGGCCTCGTGAGAGGCGAAAACGGGCTCGAGATCTACATGATGTGCGAGATCCCGAACAACGTCATCCTGATCGACGAGTTCGCCAAACATTTCGACGGCTTCTCGATCGGCTCCAACGATCTCACCCAGCTCACGCTCGGCGTCGACCGCGACTCCGACATCGTCGCCTTCGATTTCGACGAGCGTGATCCCGGCCTGCTGGCGATGCTGCGGATGGCGGTCGAGGGCGCGCACCGCAACCATCGCCATGTCGGCATCTGCGGCGAGGCGCCGGCCAACTATCCGGAAGTCGCGCGCTATCTGGCCGAACTCGGCATCGATTCGATCAGCGTCAATCCGGCGAGCGTCGTGCGCACCATGGAGATCGTCCGCACCGCCGAGCGGGAGCTCGCGACCCACAGGCCGCAGGCGCTGGCAAGTTGATCATCGCCGAAATTCAGGAACTGGTCTTGAAGAAGTCCAGCACGGTCGAAGCGCCGCCGATGACGTCGCCGCCGCCATAGAGGCTTGCCAGGAACGTGCCGCGATGGCTGGCGCCGGCGACCGCGATGCCTTGCGCAAAGCGCCCGTCGGCCGCCAGCGGCATCTTGACGAGGCTCGGCGGCAGCGCCTCGTCGAGAAGGCCGTAGTAGAACCGCATCGGGGCGTCATAGTCCCAATAGGTCGAGCTGTTGCCGGCCAGGCGGCGGAGGAAGCGGCTGTTGGTCTCGTGGGTGAAGCGCTCGAAGAAGCCGTCGACCAGCAGATCCGAGGGCTGCGGCACCGACTTGCCGAACGTCTCGTCCATGCTATAGCCGGCCCAGTATTTCTCGGCCAGCGCGACGTGGTGCGGCTTGATCGCAGTCTTGAACAGGTCGCCGAGCCGGTAATACTGGCGATAGCTGCCCAGGAGGACGATGACGCACGGCGTGATCCAGATCGGCTGCTTCGGATAGGTGCTGTCGGTCGACGCGCTGCCCGGTTGGGCGGACACCCAATAGCGCATCGAATCCGCAAGATTGTTGAACGGACTTTGCGTGGCGCTCGCCGCCACCGCGACGCGCCGCCGCTGCAGCTCCTGGCGCAGCCATTGCGTGTTCAAGGCACCCTGCGACCAGCCGTTCAGGAACAGCCCGGTCTTTCGCAGGCCGAGGTGATCGAGCGCGAGCAGACCCGCGTTCAACACGTCCAGGCAGCACTGCACGGTCGCGTCCTTCACCGCATAGGCCTCGCCGCGCCCCTGGCGATACGGTCCCTTGCCGAGATAGTCGGCCGCGATCAACGCAAAGCCGTTGCCGACCAGGCGCTGGACGTTGAACAGCGTCTCGATCGAATCGACATTGTCGCGCGGCTCGTAGTTCGGATCGGCCAGCTTGACGAGATTGGACGGGACCTGGTCGAACGACAGGATGGTGCCGTGCTGCCACGACACGACCGGCAGTGCGCCCTTGTGATCGGCGGGAAGCGCGAGCAGGCCGCTGACCTTGACGCGCTCACCGGTGCCGGGGATGCGCGTGTAGGTCGTCAGCCGGCGCAGTTCGACGTCGACCCGCGCCCCGTGCTTGTCGGCCGAGAATGGCGGCAAGATATTCTGCTCATTGAAGACGGCGTGAAGCTTCGCTGCGAGCGCATCGAGCCGATCCTTGCTGACGCGCACCGGCCGGCCGAGGCTTGCGCCGTCACGTGGCTGCGCGAAAGACGGGCCGGAGGAAAAAGAAAATGCCGCAGCGCCGAGGCCGGCTGAGGCCAGCAGCCTTCGGCGGGATGGCCGGCCGGCCGAGGCTGCGGAGCTGAGCTCCGACGGGGTCAGCTTGGCCGTCGGCTGGGCCAATGCCTCTTCGGGTCCCCCGACCAGGGTATCCAGGCCGATCATTCGCCGCTTCATCACGTCCCTCCGAGCCGACTACAGCCGAGGGTAGTTCGCAAAGCCTAGCACTTGCTAAATGGTGCAGCAATTGGAGCCGGATGTTTCGCCAGTCACCTGCTCTGTCGAGCCTCGCGTGGTCGCGTCGCGGCTCGCCTCCGCACGTCAAGCGCCGCCATGCGAATGATTTGCGATGGCGTTCTGCAGGCACACCAGGAAGAGATCGCGAGGACGAGATGAAGGCCTACCGCGCCGCTTCGAAGCCTCCGAGCACCGCGGTCAGGTTCTGCCCGAGAATGTCCGAGAGATAGCCGCCCTCCTGCACGAACACCGTGGGAAGGCCGAGCCGCGCGATCGCGCCGCCGATGCGACGGAAACCTGGCGTGGTCACGGAGAGCCCCTTGAGCGGATCGTGCTCAGAGGCATCGAGGCCGAGCGCCACCACGAGCGCACCGGGCGCGAACGCATGGATCGTCTTGGCCGCGGTCTCGAACGCCTTGAGATAGGTGTCGTCGCCGCTCTTGAGCGGCAGCGGAATGTTGAGGTTGGCGCCAAGCCCGGCGCCTGCACCGCGCTCATGCGCATAGCCCCAGACGAACGGATAGTAATGCGTGGGGTCGGCGTGGATCGAGATGGTCAGCACGTCGGGCCGCTCGTAGAAGATGCCCTGCGTGCCGTTGCCGTGATGGACGTCGACGTCGAGGATGGCGACGCGCTCGTGGCGCTGACGCAGATGCGCGGCCGCGATGGCGGAGTTGTTCATGAAGCAGAAGCCCGAGGCCATGTCCCGATACGCATGGTGGCCCGGCGGCCGGCACAGTGCGTACATCGCATCCTCGCCGTCGAGCAGCAGTTGCGCTGCGGTCGCAGCCACGTCGGTCGCGGCGCAGGCGCCTTCCCACGTCCCCGGCCCGATCGGCGCTGAGGTATCGGTCGTGTGCCAGCCCAGCCGCCCGACGATGTGCGTCGGATAGGTGGCGGCATTGCGAACGGGATGAATGTTCGGGATCATTTCCGCACCGGCATCGCCGAGCGCGGCCCAGGCGTCCCACGCCTCTTCCAGGAAATTGAGGTATTCCGGACTGTGCACGCGCGCGCGAGCTTCCTGGCCGAAATGAAGCGGCGCGACCAACTCGTGATGGCCGGCCTTCAATCCCGCAAGCAAACGATCCGCCCGCTCGGGCTGCTCGGTGGTGCGCTTGACGACGCCACGCACCAGATAGAATTGCGGATCATGGCTGCGATGCAGCTCGGTGTAGACGGCCTTCACGCGCAATGGCTCCTGTTCGCTCGCACCGACGATTGTGCACGCAGTCACGACGGATACAAGCACGGATGGTTCGCACGTCGATCGGTCCGTGCCGGCAGCTTCCAACCGGCGGAACGGTACGCTGTGCATCGTATCTTCTCGGCAGCGAGTGCGTCGGGATCCAGGCGATCCGGCGCGTGAGGCGCGGTGGATGTGGGGAGAGATCCGCCGCGACGGCGGTCGACTGCGCCACGAAATCTGCAAAACCTCGGCGCGCAAGCCTGACCAGCTCATGCATCGCAAGCCGCGGCTGGTGACGAGCCCCAGGCTTCAACCGGCATGGAGACCCCGGGGATCGATCCAAAATTTGCATCGATTGATACAGGCTTCGGTTTGGACCCCGGCCCTCCCTCTCCTCTAGGACAGTCATCGAGGAACGTACAAGAGAGGTGGAGCGCATGAGCGCTATCGTAACCACGGCCGAATTGCGCCGATCACGCGTGCGGCTGTTTATCGTGACCATGCTGTTCCTGGTCACGACCGTGAACTACGCCGACCGGGCGACCTTGTCGATCGCAGGACCTTCGCTGTCCAAGGAGCTGCATCTCGATCCCGTCGCGATGGGCTATGTGTTCTCCGCCTTCGGCTGGTCCTATGTGCTCGCGCAGGTGCCGGGCGGCTGGCTGCTCGACCGCTTCGGTTCGCGCTGGGTCTATGCCTGCAGCATCGTGATCTGGTCGATCTTCACCATGATGCAGGGTTGGATCGGCTTCTTTTCCGGCGCCGCCGCGGTCACCGCGCTGTTCGCGTTGCGCTTCCTGGTCGGTCTCGCCGAAGCGCCGAGCTTCCCGGCCAATGCCCGCATCGTCGCCGCCTGGTTTCCGAGCAACGAGCGCGGCACGGCGTCGGCCTTCTTCAACTCGGGCCAGTATTTCGCGACCGTGATCTTCGCGCCGCTGATGGGCTGGATCGCGCATGCGTTCGGTTGGCGCCACGTCTTCACAGTGATGGGTGCGCTCGGCATCCTCATGGGCCTGATGTGGATCAGGACCATGTACGGACCGAAGGAGCACGCGAGCGTCAACCAAGCCGAGCTCGACTACATCAAGGACGGCGGCGCGCTGGTCGACATGGAGGGCGCGAAGGACGCCAAGGCTACCTCCGGTGGTCCGACCTGGTCGCATATCGGACAGTTGCTGTCGAACCGCATGATGCTCGGCGTCTATATCGGCCAGTACTGCATCAACACGCTGACCTATTTCTTCCTGACCTGGTTCCCGGTCTATCTGGTCAAGGAGCGCGGCCTGTCGATCCTGCAGGCCGGCTTCGTCGCCACCCTGCCGGCGCTGTGCGGCTTCATCGGCGGCGTGCTCGGCGGTTTCATCTCCGACGCCATCCTGCGCAAGACGGGATCGCTGACGCTCGCCCGCAAGATCCCGATCGTCGGCGGCATGCTGCTGTCGATGGCAATCATCGGCTGCAACTATGTCGACGGCCAGGCGCTGGTGGTCGGCCTGATGGCGCTGGCGTTCTTCGGCAAGGGCATCGGCGCGCTCGGCTGGGCTGTGGTCTCCGACACCTCGCCGAAGGAAGCCGGCGGCGTCTCCGGCGGCCTGTTCAACACCTTCGGCAACCTCTCCAGCATCACCACTCCGATCGTGATCGGCTACATCCTGTCGGCCACCGGCTCCTTCAACGGCGCACTAGTGTTCGTCGGCCTCAACGCCCTGGTCGCGGCGTGCGCCTACTTGCTGATCGTCGGCAAGATCCAGCGCGTCCAGCTCCGAGCCTCCTGAGCACCACGCTTAGCTTCGCGTGGTCTCGACTCCAACGGCGGCCCCCCCCGGGCCGCCGTTTTTTTTCGGTGCCTCGCCGTCATTCCGGGGCGATGCGCGGCAGCGCGGCGGAAGGAACGAAGAATCGCAGGATAGCGTCTAATTGAGAATCCAGTCGTCGACATGCACGAGCACGGATGAGCTAATCCCTGCCATAACGAAAAATATGCAAAACCAGAATACCAACCCAAAAAAGTACATCTTAGGCTGCACCTCGCGATCGTAGACGGCTCCACGAGCGAGCAGCCGCCCGGTTCGCAGGGCGGTCCAGACAATTGGACCTCCGAACCAGAGCAGCACCAAGGGAAACACGGCAAAGCCGGCAAGTAAGATTTTCAGAGCCAACTGGAGCAATCCGGACCTGGTGGAAACGGACTCAGTCTCACCATCTCAACCTGCTGATCGACGCAGAGGCATATCACGCCAGCAAGGGAAATGCGAGGAAAGCGGGTAGCGGGGGTCCGCTACATCGCGAGACCCACTATTTTGGAAGCTCTGCTTCTTTGCCTGCGAACGGCCCAACTGGCCTCGCGGCGGTTGGATAGTCCGCCAATACCGCATTTGCGCGCGATCCAACCACGTCCTGAGATGCCAAATGAAGGCCGGCGCCCCGATGCGTTCACATCGCCTTGGCGAGCGCGAACAACCGGAAATCCTCGAGCGCCGCGTGCCGATGCGGGGCGACTTCGCGCTGGTAGGTCTCGGTGTCGACGATCGAGCGGAAGGCGGCGAAATCGCCGTATTCATTGATCGCCGCTTCGTCCCAGCGTTCGCCTTGCGGGCCGACGAGGCTCGCCAGGACCGGCACGGAAAACATCCGCACCAGCGGCTTACCGGCTGCGAGACGCCGGAAGGCCGGTCTATAGCGTTCGTTGAAGGCTTCGCGGCCCGAACAGGGCGCGGCGTCGAAGCCGTCCTCGTAACGCGCATACGCGCGGTAGCGCAGCAGATTGAGCATGTAGACCGGCTGGCCGGGGGGAATCGCGCGCTCGGCGGCGTCGAGGGCTTGCAGCGTGATTTCGATGGCGTTCATGGGACTTCTCGCGGTTTCTAGCGGCGCAGCATGCGCGCTGACGCTCCCCATTTGGCCCATCGGAACGGCCTCTTGTAGCGACCCCGTCGCCATGACTATGTGGACTGAATGTCCACAACAGCCTTGCCTCCCGACCTCTCGCGTCTCCTCGCCTTCGTCCGCGTCGTCGAGGCGGGCTCCTTCGCCGAAGCCGCGCGGCGGGCGGGGACGACCACCTCGGCGATGTCCAAGGCGGTCGCCCGCCTCGAACAGGCTCGCGGAATACGGCTTTTGCATCGCACCACCCATTCGCTGGCGCTGACCGAAGAGGGCGAGCGGCTGATGGCGGCGGGACGCGCGCTGGCCGAAAGTCTCGATCGCGTCCAATCCGCGCTCGGCGAAGCCACGCGTAACGATGGCGGACGGGTGCGAGTGACCGCCCCCGCCTCGTTCGCGCGTGCCTGCATCCTGCCGAGACTTCCCGCGTTCCTGCGGGAGCGGCCGGAAATCGAGATCGAGATCAAGTTCCGCAACGAGATTCTTGATCTCGCGGCGGAAGGCGTCGACATCGCCATCCGCTCAGGCCCCCTCGATCGCGCGCCCGGTCATCTGGCGCGGCGGCTTTGCACGTTCTCCTGGATCGCTTGCGCCTCGCCCGCGTATCTGAACGCGCGCGGCGCGCCGGCGACTCCATACGAGCTTTCCGAACATGACCACGTCGGCTTCCGCAATCCCGCGAGCGGGCAGATCCTGACCTGGCGTTTCACCGATCCGCGCAGCAAAAAGCTCGTTCGCGTCGCGCCCAAGCCCAAGCACATTTGCGACGACGCGCACGCGTCGGTCGCTTTGATCGCGAATGGGTTCGGCATCGGCTGGGGGCCGGCGTGGCTCTTTCATGACGACCTACGCACCGGCCAGCTGGTCGAAGTGCTTATGCCCTGGCGGGCGCCGGCGGAGCCCCTATGGATGCTGCGCACCTCCAACCGCCGGCCGCCCCTGCGCACGCAGCGCGTCATGGCGTTCCTCGCGACGCTTCCCGCCACGTTCAGCGACAAGTCGGGATGAGGCGCCGGCCGTCAGCTGGGCTCTGCGGTCGGCGTGTAGGACGTCAGCCGGCTTGGGAGGGGAAATCGGGGACAGACCACGATTTCCCCGGCTTCCTGGGCTTCCGCCTTGGCGCGGTCAGCAATCTGCAGCATGCCGGCAAGAACGGGCTGCGCGTCGTCTCGCAACGTCGTCCATCCGTGGTCAGTCAACATGCAGACTGAGCACATCTGAGTTCACCTCGAAAGGACGCGGCAGTACCTATCCCGAGACGTAGGACGCCCCGGGGGCGCCGTGCAGGAAGCCGTTGGCGAATGGAACGTCCGGATAGATCTCGCGCAGGCGGCCCGTTGCGGCTTCGGCTTCCACGCGCCCCGCCAGGACCGCCTGGAAATGCTCGGACACCGCGACCATGTCGCAGGCCTGAGGTGATAGCCGCAGCGATGTCACGCCGCTCTGCTTCAGACGATCGAGATCGCCGAGCAGGTTTGAGCACCCATGCGACAGCGTCTGCACGCCGTTCATGGTGAGGAACGCCTGGTTGTCCAGCGTCGTTACGACGAGGCCGTCGGGGTCCTGCTCGCACACGAAGCGGCAATTGTCCTTGGCGAGCTTGTGCAGGCGGGCGTGATAGCAGCGCGCGGAGATCGCGAGCGGCACACGGCCGAAGGCGAATACTTCGATCGCCACCTCCGGCACGGCGCCGGCGATGGCGGCAACCGAGGACAGCGGCAGCTCCGGCGGCAGGCAGATCCGGGTGGCGCCTTGGGCGGCATGAAACGCGGCGCTGGCCTCGTTGTAGATGTTGACGAATGGCCCGATGGCATGCGGCCGGCCGGCGATCGATTTGAGGCAGGTGAGGTCGTTGACCTCCACCAGACCGTGGCCGAACTCGGCGAGGCTTGCCGTCTGCCGGCGCTCGCGCCGCAACGACACCAGGACCAGCGACCCCAGCAGCACCTGCTTGCCGGCAGCCATAAGCCGCTCGATGACTTCAGGCAAATGGGGTTCGAAGAACGGCGCGCGCTTCGAGCAGACGACCTCGCCGACCACGACCCGGTCGAGCGGGGCCTCGTCGGCGATGCGAAAGTAAAAATCACGCCAGCGCTCCGGCTGCCAATTGTAGAGCACGGGTCCCAGAGTGAGTTGCATTCGCTCTACGCCTTGATCCGCCATTGTCATGTCGTCTAACGCCAGGTCTTGCGGTAGGCGCCCTGCGTGGTGGCCTGCCCTTCGGTGAACGCCGTGAGGTCGGCCGCCTCGGTGGACCTGCCGGCATCGAGCGCTGCCAGCACGCTGCGAAAATGCCGCACCACGCTGTCGACATAGGCGCGGCCGCGCTGGCGGCCCTCGATCTTGAGCGCGGTGACGCCGGCTTCGCGCAGACCCTCGAGCAGGGTCGTGGCATCGAGACTGACCGGATCCTCGAAGATGTAGCCGGCGCCTTGCGTGGTCGAGAAGCGGCCCTTGCACAGCGTCGGATAGCCGGCCGGCTCGTCGCGGCCGAAGCGGTTGATGGTGAAGCCGCCGAGCCGCGAGGTCGTTCCCTGTGGCGTCTCCTGATAGGCGACGTGACTGGGCGGCGAGCACACGCCCTGCATGTTCGGTGACTTGCCGGTGGCGTAGGAGGACAGCGAGCAGCGGCCCTCGGCCATCACACAAAGTCCGCCGAACACGAACACCTCGGTCTCGCAGTCCGTCTCACGGGTGATCTCGGCGATCTCGGGCACGCTCAGCACGCGCGGCAGCACCACGCGGCGGGCGCCGAAATTCTCGACGTAGAACGCGATCGCGTCGACATTCGCCGCCGCCGCCTGCACCGAGACATGCAGTCGCTGTTCGGGATGGCGCCGCGCGGCATGGTCCATCAGCCCGACATCGGCAAGGATCAGCGCGTCGGCCCCGGCCTCGACGGCATCATCGACCGCGCGACGCCACAGCTCGACGGCGCCGGCGCGCGGGAAGGTGTTGATCGCGACCAGCACCTTGGCGCCGCGCCGATGCGCGAACGTGATCCCTTCGCGCATCTGCGCGCGGCTGAAATTCAGCCCAGGAAAGTTGCGGGCGTTGGTCTCGTCGGCGAAGCCGCAATAGACGGCATCGGCACCGGCTTCGACCGCGCTCTTCAGCGCCGCCGGCGTCCCTGCCGGACAGATCAGCTCCATCGTCGCATCCCGCTTTCGTTCGTCGTTGATCTCAGCAGCGAGTCGCGCGCTGCCGCGAGCAGGCGTTGCGCGGGCACGCCGAACGGCCCCGAAAGCGTCGCGATCTCAGCGACCAGATCCAGACCAGCATCGTCGATCGCATTGCGGAGCGCCAGCACCGCCTCGATATCGCCTTCGATGACCAGCTGACGCGAAAACATCAGCGCATCGCCGTCGAGCCGGCCCTCGACCAGCGCCAGCAGGCTCACGATCGACGCGGAGATGGAGGCATTGAGGTCGGTGGGCAACTCGCGCACCGCCGCGAGTTGCGGCTGCTGCGGGCCCGCCTGAATCACGAATGCGAACGGCAGATCGGTCGGCTTGATGCCAAAGCGCTTTCCGCGATGCGACCCGAGCCGGTCGAGCAGATGCGGATGCCGGCGCAGAAGCCCGCGCAGGAAAGCGCCGAGCGCAATCTGCAGCGGCAGCAACGGCAACGGACGCAGCGCCTGCCTGAGCAGCGGCGGCAACAGTGGCAGTGAGGTCGAAGACGCGTCCTGAAGAGAACTCATGGCACAAGCTCTGGCCGGATCGGCGGGGGAAGTATTTGACCCGGAACAAAGATCATACTGATTGTTCCAGCTACGAGGCGTTTTTTGAACGGAGCCTATCGTTGCGACGTGATGTCCCTCGCTTCCGCGAGCTGTCGGATTTCCTGCGCTTTCTCGACGAGCGGGGACAGCTGCGACGCATTCGCGACAGCGTCTCGGTCGTCCACGAAATCACCGAGATCCATCGCCGCGTCATCTCCGCCGAAGGGCCCGCGCTGCTGTTCGAACGGCCGATCAAGGCGTGCGGCTCACTCTCGGCAATGCCGCTCGTCACCAATCTGTTCGGCACCGTGGAGCGGGTGGCCTGGGGCATGGGCGTGCAGCCGGAACGATTGGCGGAGCTCGGCAAGATGATGGCGGAGCTGCGCGCCCCGCAACCGCCGCGCGACATCAGGGAAGCGCTGCAGAAGCTGCCGCTGGCGCGCGCGGCGCTGTCGACCCGGCCGAGGCTGCGATCAGCCGCGCCGGTGCATGAATGTGTCACCATGGGCGATGACATCGACCTGACCACCTTGCCGGCCCAGATCTGCTGGCCGGGCGAGCCGGCGCCGCTGTTGACGTGGCCGCTCGTCATCACCGTCCCGCCGGACGCATCCACCGGCGAGCAGGAAAATGTCGGCGTCTACCGCATGCAGGTGCTCGGCCGCGATCGTGCCATCATGCGCTGGCTCGCTCATCGCGGCGGCGCCCGCCACCACCAGCAGTGGCAGGCGCTGGGGCGCGACATGCCGATCGCGATCGTGATCGGCGCCGATCCCGCCACCATCCTCAGCGCCGTGCTGCCATTGCCCGAGACCATCTCCGAGCTGCGCTTCGCCGGCATCCTGCGCGGCGACCGCCCCGAGCTGGTCGAATGCCTCACCGTGCCCCTGACGGTGCCGGCGGCCGCCGAGATCGTGATCGAGGGCGTCGTGTCGGCCACCGAAACCGCGCCGGAGGGGCCCTATGGCGATCACACCGGCTACTACAACGCCGTCGAGAACTTTCCGGTGCTGCAGGTCACCGCGATCACCACGCGTCGCAGCCCGCTCTATCTGTCGACGTTCACGGGACGCGCGCCGGACGAGCCGTCTCGAATTGGCGAGGCGCTGAATACGCTGTTCGTCCCTTTGATCCGGCAGCAATTCCCGGAGGTGGTCGACTGCCATCTGCCGCCAGAGGCCTGCTCCTACAGAATCGCCGTCGTAGCGATCAAGAAGCGCTATCCGGGCCAAGCCCGCCGCATCATGCTCGGCCTGTGGTCGATGCTGCCGCAGTTCAGCTACACCAAGCTCCTCATCGTGGTCGACCAGGACATCGACGTCCGCGACTGGCGCGCGGTGATGTGGGCCGTCGCGACGCGCAGCGACTCCTCGCGCGATCTCGTGCCGCTTGCCAACACGCCGATCGACTATCTCGACTTCGCCTCGCCAAAATCCGGCCTCGGTGGCAAGCTCGGCATCGACGCCACAACCAAGCTCGGCGCCGAGACCGAGCGCGCCTGGGGCGAGGTGCTGGCGATGGACCCCGCCGTAGCGGCACGCATCGACGCGATGTGGCCGAGCCTCGGCCTCGGCGAGGGCGGGGCCGGTCGAGTGGCCTCGGCATGAGCGGACGGCACCACGTCATCGTCGGCATCAGCGGCGCCTCGGGCGCCGCGATCGGTGTGCGCATCGTCGAACGGCTCGCGGAGCAACCGCAATGCACGGTCCATCTCGTGGTATCTGACGCCGCCGTGCGCACCTTGCACGAGGAGGTCGGCCAGGGCAGCCTGGCGCGGCTGCGTGATCTGGCGGCGCATGCTCATGATGTCGCCGACATCGGCGCGAGCATCGCCAGCGGCTCGTTTTCTGCAGCCGGCATGATCGTGGCGCCCTGCTCGATCCGCACCCTCTCGGCGATCGCCTGGGGCCAGCTCGACAACCTCCTGGTCCGCGCCGCCGACGTTCAACTCAAGGAGCGCCGCCGGCTGATCCTCTTGGTGCGGGAGAGCCCGCTGCATCTCGGTCATCTCCGAGCGATGACGCAGGCCACCGAGATCGGCGCGATCATCGCGCCGCCAGTGCCGGCGTTTTACCTGAAGCCCCAGTCGCTCGATGACGTCATCGAGCAGATCGCCTGCCGCGCGATCAACCTGCTCGACGTCCCCGGGCTCCGCGCCAACGCGCGGGAGTGGCTTCCGGACCGGACGACCGAAGCAAGCAATCTTGCTGAGGTAGCGAAGCAAGACAGACGATAGGACTTGAAGACAGAACACGACAGACGCACTCGGGCGATGAGCCGAAGGCGTCTGCGACGGTTGACGTGTTCTTCGACGAGCGGGAGTACAGACGCCGCCTCTCCGTGCTGCCGCGCGAACCTGGACTGTTCCCGGCCGAGCAGCCACCAGCTTTTCGCTTTCGTTCGGTCAATTGACGTTGTCGAAACCCAGCGCAGCACGAACGGCCGGATCAATTCTGGATGGGGTCCAAGGCGGATCGAATGTCATCGTCACGTCCACGGCTTCGACGCCCGCAATCTCCGCAATGCTGCATGCGACCCCTTCCTTGAGAAAACCTGTTGCGGGGCACCCGGGCGTCGTGGCCGTCATCGTGACATGCACAACGCCATCCGTCGCCGTGATGTCGTAGATGAAGCCGAGATCGACCACGTTTTCTCCCAGCTCCGGATCGATGACCACGCGCATGGCGTCGCGGATGCGGTCGATGACATCGCGGCTCATAGCGGAGCCCTCACCGACAGTTCGTAGGTCGATCCATCCGGCGTAAACCCGCCGAGCCAGCGAAAGCCACGTTTCTCAAGTTCAGGGAACAGGAACACCGGCTCGCGGCCCAGAAGTGCCGACAAGGTCTCTCCAGGGGCCAACTCCTCCGCGGCCGCAAGGATGCGCACCATCGGCTCGGGTGGGTCGAGCTCCCGGTTGTCGAGCGTGACCACGGGATCTGGCCATCGCTCGAATGCGAGGCTGGCACCTGCATCTTCCTGACCGGCGTCCTCGGCAGCCAGCGGCGAAAACAGCACTTCCCAGTCGCCATCGTCGAGCGGTCGATCGGTGTGGGCGAAGCCCTTTTTTGCCATGACGGAGAGCAGCGGAACCGGCCTGAAGCTCGCGATCAGCCGCACGCCCTGGCCTGGCGCCAGCCGGCCAACCGCGTCCATGATGACGGAGAACGGCTCGCCTCCGGCCCTGAGAATCGGTCGGACGTCGACGTCAATGTACGCGATCATGGCTTCCCTCCTAGTTTCTGGCGAACAACAGGCTTGGCGCGATGGCTCCGGCCGGAAGCCTCCGGGAGCCCGCAACATCGGAAAGACGTCGGACTCGCACAAGCTCGTGTATGATTCCAATACTGCCCACGGCCATGACCGCCGCGGCGCCGCGAAACGCCTGGTCCTCGCCCATCATCAACATGATGGTCGCCGCCCAGACGCCTAGAAAATAGATGATGAACCACTTCTCGGACCGGCGTTCCACCGCCAGGTCCTGAACCCGTGGCGTCGGGCCGCGCCCCATCACGGGACCGTAGGTTTCGAGCCAGGTCAGAAAGGCGACAATCTTGTAGAGCTTCGCGAATATGACACCAGACAGCCAGCCGAACACGGCCAAGAACGCGAACGCGCCGACATGAACGCCGACCTTTCCGGTGACGATGATGACGGTGCCGAGCGCCACCGTCGCCGCCAGATTGGCGAAAGACACGGTTGCCATCCGCATGTTCAGCTCGAGCTGGCGCCGTTTGCGGGAGCGATAGATCGTCGCGATGTCCCGTCCATAGAGCGCAAGCGAGATCACCCCAAGACCAGCAGCGAGGATGAGCACGGCTCCGAGCTCGGCTGCGAGGCCGATTGCGAACAATCCGCCCACGACTGCCACCGATAGCGCGAGCGCACCAAATTTCAGCGCGGATGTGCTCTGTCGATCGCCGAGGTCCGCCGAGAGCATGAACATGGCCAGCAGGCGATAGCTCACCCCCATGGCGGTCAGGGTCAGCCAGCCTCCCAGCCCGGCAATCGCATGGATCGGAATCGCCGCGGCCAGGAGCGCGGCGCCGAAGGCGCCCGCCGATCCGGCGAGAGCAAACGAGAACGCGGCGCCGAGCGCGACAGTCGCACATAACGAGCCAAGTCCGGCGATGACAAATAGAGCAGATCCCTTCGGCTGGCTGAAGAGCGTCAGGCCCAGATCGAGCGCGACCATCGCCAGACCGGCGCCGAGCACCACGCTGCCGGCCGGCAGAAGCCAAGCGGCTGGAGCAATTCGTCCGGCCAGTGAGAGGAAACCCGATATCAAGCAGACTAGACCGACGTTGATGAGGAACAAGGCCGGCAAGGCCCATTTGTCGAAGGGGAGCGGCCTTGCGACGAGAACGGGAACGAACTGGAACAAGGCGCCGCATACCGAGAGACTGAGCCAACCGATGCAGACCGCATGCACAACGACAAGCGTATCGGGAGCGCCGAGGTCTGCAGCGGGGTAACCGAGTCCGCCGACCAGCATTGCCAAGGCAACGAGCAGCCACCCCAGCGCTGCCGCGAAATAGCTCATCGTCCAGCGCGAGATTTTCGCTCCAATCATGAGCGGCTCCAGTTCTTGATCGCGGACGCAGCACTCGCGACGACGTTGCGCCATTCGGCAGTTGCCGTGGCGCCCGGAGGAACGCGGCCTCCTCACGCCCGAAGGGAGCGCGAACGATGAGCTTGCGCCGTACAATCTCCCGACCATCGGAAAGATGCTAGACGGGGCCGACCGGCCATTCTTTGTCGGAGCGCAACATTTCGCGTCATCAGCGTCGTGATGACGACTCCAGCACGACCGGCGGACTCCCTGTCGCGTCGAGGAACATCCATGTCAGCCGGCAGATATCTTCGGCGGCCCGGCTCGGCAGTTCTGTGTCCCCCGACCCGTCGATTGCTCGCGATCAGCGCAGCTGGCTGGCTGAGTCTATAGTTCGATCCTGACGAACACTTTCCAGCCACCGCTCCACGTCTCCTCGGGCTTCGAGCTCAACTCCCATGTCTCCGGAGAAATCTCTCCAGGCATCGATATTGCTGCGCGGCACGCCGACAATCGTCGGTATCGCGAGGTCCAGCGCGCGGGCAATCAGATCAAGCGTTCCGCGTCCCTCGCACTCTGCCTTGCCAAATTTGTTCAACACCAGGATGTTTGGACGCGCATCCAGGCTGGCGAGGACTCGAACCGTCACCTCTGCCAGCGCCGATTCATCCAGCCGGCAACCTCTCGCTCCCGATCCACGATCCTCGAAGATCGGGGTTTGATTGGCCGTGTCGATCTCCTCGAGCAGGACGTTGCACCGGCGATTTTCGTCGAGGAACAGCCTTCGCTGCAGTGCGCCGGCGACCTTCAATCGCACTCGACGCGAGTGATCCACGAGGTGATCGAACGTCTCGTAGGGATATTTCCCGTCGTCGTAGACGAGCGCCACGAGCGGCGCGGCCTCAACACCGACCTTCTCTACCATCTCATCGTGCATGCGAATCCCAACATCAGCTTGATGCTTCGACATGTCCAACCCACTCCTCCAGCAAAGATAGCCTGTGGCGGACCCGGCCTAGGAGTGATCGATTTCATCCCTCTGCAGCGACCATTTGATCATGGACGTCAGACAGACGATCGCGGGATCGGCGGCTCTGTCGATGGCGCTCATCAACCCGAGCCAATCCTCGTTCTCGGCGAGATTTGCAAAGCGCCGGACAGCAGCCGACGCATACTCACCGACATCCTCGCCGAGGCGATCCGCGACAGAGCTGACGCGCACCAGGAGCGTAAGGTCGCCACACCCCTGCAACACCGCACTCGACTTCGCGTCGTCGCTGAGATCGTGAATGAGATCCCCGAGCAGCATGATCGCCCCCTCTACTGCGGCAGCGCCGATTGCGGCGCCGGCAAAGTCACGCCAACGATCGCCGCGCGGCCTGCCAGATCGGCGACATATTTCGCGAGCGCCTGGTGCCGGACACGCTCGGTGAGATATTGCGAAATGCGCGCCCTCGCCATGTCGAACGGCAGGACTTGTCCGGGGGCCCGCCGGTCAAGGCGCACGACATGGATACCAAAGCGTGTCTCAATCAGACCGACCTCTCCAACCGACATCCGGGCCAGCGCGGCGTCGAACTCGGCGGTCGTCTGCCCACGCGACAGCTGCCCGAGCCTGCCACCATTCTCCGCCGAGACCCTGCAGTCGGAGCGATCGCGCGCGATGGTCTCGAACACCTCCGGGCTTCTCCGCACGGCCTCCATGATCGTCCGCCCCTCGTCTCGCGCAGCCGATCGAGCCAGCGAATCGCTGCTCGGCGCGATCAGCAGGATGTGCGACGCTTCGTAGAGCTCGCCGACAAGGAACCGTTGCCTGTTCTGATCGTAGAAGCGACGGCACGTCGATTCGTCCGGCTCGTGTATCAGAACCTCGCGCGCGATCAGCGCCCGCATCGCCGCTTCTTCCTCGGTTTCGCTGCGACCTTCGGCATCACGCAGAGGGGAGGCCGTTACGCCGAGCCTCCTGACCTCCTGTCTCAGCAATTCGCGCACCGCAAGCGCGCGCGCCGCCGCTTGCCAGGCGAGGATCGGCTTGTCCGACGGATGGTTCTGAACTTCCCGGGCAATGACGTCGCGTTCGATCACGACCCCGTTCACACTGACCATCTTCGGCTTTGGAAGCGCCGCGCCCAATGAACAGTCCATCGGTTACTCCGCAGGCTGAATCGGTTGCACAAGATGACGGCGTCCGTCGCGGCTGCGCACCACCTGATAGCCGCGGCGGCCGAGATACCACACCGGCGCACTCCAGATGTGGACCAGGCGGGTGAAGGGGAAGAGCAGGAAGATGGTCATTCCCAGGACCAGATGCGCCTTGAAGATCGGATGGACGTCGACAATGTTGGCGGCGATTCCAGGCTGCAACGTGAGAATGCCCTGCGCCCAGGCCATGAACTTGACCATCTCGTGACCATCGAGATGACCGAGCGACACGGGGATGGTCGCCAAGCCAAGCAGCAGCTGGACGAACAGGACCAGAAGGATACCCGTGTCAGCAAAAGACGACGTCGCGCGGATCCTGGGATCGAAGAGCCTGCGATGCGCGAGGAGCGAAATGCCGACCAGGCACATCAGCCCGGCGCCGCCACCGGCGACGATCGCGAGCATCTGCTTGAAGCCGTGCGACACGCCGAGCATGTCAAACACCCAGATCGGCGTCAGCAGCCCGACGAAATGCCCCGCAAAAATGAAAAGGATCCCGACATGGAAAAGGTTCGAGCCCCAGATCAGTTGGCGCCGCCGAAGCAGCTGACTCGAGCCCGAGCGCCACGTGTACTGCTCGCGGTCGAATCGAATCAGACTGCCGATCAGAAAGACGGTCAGGCAGAGATAGGGATACCAGCCGAAGACGATGGCATTGAGCGTTTGCATGGCCAATCCCCTCATTGCAACTGTGACGGCGGCGCGTTGACCGCACGTTTGGCGTGGCGCAGTTTTGCGATCAGATTGTCGTGCCCACAGGCTGCCCGGTCGCCGCCTCCCGGGCCGAACCTGACCTCTTCGTCCTCCCAGGCCGCGTCGAGCGCGTGCAGGTCCATCGGATCCACGTCCGCCGCCTTCAGCAGCTCATCGACGATCTCCGCGCGGGGCTGGTCCGCGGCGATCTGGAGCAGCGCGTCGAACACCGCCCGATAGCTCGACTGCCGGCGCCCCAATCGTTCCGCGAGCGCGGCGATGATGTGGCTGGTCTGGCCGAGCAGCTCGCGCGCGTCCGCAAGCTCCCGGGTGGCGAGGAATTCGAGGAACAGCGGCAGATAATCCGGCAGCTCGTTGCCGGCGATGACGAGGTCGGCATTGTCATACATAGCGCGCAGGTCGACCATGGCCTGGCCGCGGTCGCGGCCTTCGCCATGGACGTGCTCGAACAGATGCAGCGCCAGGGTCTTGCTGCGGTCGAACAGCAGGCCGTAGCGCTCCTGCAGGTCGTAGACGTCGCCCGAGGCGATCTCCTGCAGCAGCACGTCGAGCTCCCGGCGAATGCCAGGCTGGACGAGGCCTTCCTGGTCGAGCACTCGCGCGAGCTCCGGGATGGCCGCGATCAATTCCCCGCTCGGATAGTTCAGCAACGCCGACAGCACCTTGAACGTCTTCATCAGGCGACCTCCATCGGATTCTTGGTCTTGCGCGGCGACCCGAACAGGTTGACTTCGCTCTCGCCCCCGGAGCAGCCGTTGCCGAACGAGAAGCCGCAGGAGCCGCGGATATCAAACGCGTCGGCACCGAGTTCGCGGTGCGCGGTCGGGATCACGAAGCGGTCCTCGTAGTTGGCGATCGCCATGATGTGGTACATGTCGTCGATCTGCGCGCCGCTCAGGCCGACGCGCCTCGCGATCGCCTCGTCGACCACGCCATCGATGGTCTTGGCCCGCATATAGGCACGCATGGCCAGCATTCGCTCGAGCGCCAGCGTCACCGGCTTCTCGTCGCCCGCAGTCAGCAGATTGGCGAGGTACCGCATGGGAATGCGCAAGGACTTGACGTCGGGCATCTCGCCATCGTGCCCGATCTTGCCGGACGAGGCCGCCGACGTGATCGGCGACAGCGGCGGCACGTACCAGACCATCGGCAAGGTCCGGTATTCCGGGTGCAAGGGGAAGGCGACCTTCCATTCCATCGCCATCTTCCAGATCGGCGACCGGATCGCTGCCTCCAGCCAGGTATGCGGAATGCCCTGGCGCTCGGCTTCTGCAAGGACTTTGGGATCGTTCGGATCGAGAAAGACGTCGAGCTGGGCCTGGTAGAGGTCGGCCTCGTCGGGCTTGGAGGCGGCCTCTGCGATGCGGTCCGCATCATACAGCACGACACCGAGATAGCGAATGCGCCCGACACAGGTCTCGGAGCACACAGTCGGCTGCCCCGCCTCGATCCGGGGATAGCAGAAGATGCACTTCTCCGATTTCCCCGAGGACCAGTTATAATAGATCTTCTTGTAGGGACAGCCGGAGACGCACATTCTCCAGCCGCGGCACTTGTCCTGGTCGATCAGGACGATGCCGTCCTCCTCCCGCTTGTAGATCGCGCCGGACGGGCAGGATGCGACGCAGGCCGGATTGAGGCAGTGCTCGCACAGCCGCGGCAGATACATCATGAAGGTGTTTTCGAACTGGCCGTAGATCTCCTTCTGAACGCCGTCGAAATTGATGTCCCGAGAGCGCTTGGCGAATTCGCCGCCCAGGATCTCTTCCCAGTTCGGCCCCCACTCGATCTTTTCCATCCGCTCTCCGGACACCAGCGAGCGCGGCCGCGCGGTCGGCATCGCCGATGCCTCGGGCGCACTCTGCAGGTGCTGATAGTCGAAGGTGAACGGCTCGTAGTAGTCATCGATCTCAGGAAGATCAGGGTTGGCGAAGATGTTCGCCAGAACCCGCCACTTGCCGCCGATCCGCGGCTGGATCGACCCGTCGCGATTGCGCGACCAGCCGCCCTTCCAGCGAGACTGGTTCTCCCAATCCTTGGGATAGCCGACGCCCGGTTTGGTCTCGACGTTGTTGAACCACGCGTATTCCATCCCCTCGCGGCTCGTCCAGACGTTCTTGCAGGTCACGCTGCAGGTGTGGCAGCCGATGCACTTGTCGAGATTGAGCACCATGGCGATTTGAGCACGGATCTTCATTCTGCAGCCTCCGAGGGGGTCGTGGCCGACCGGTCGGCAGTCGGCTGGTCCAGCCAATCAATCTTCGACATCTTCCGGACGATGACGAATTCGTCGCGGTTGGCGCCGACCGTGCCGTAGTAGTTGAAGCCATAGGCCTGCTGAGCGTAGCCCCCGATCATGTGCGTCGGCTTCGGAACGACACGCGTGACCGAATTGTGGATGCCGCCGCGCTGCCCGGTCTGCTCGGAGCCCGGCACGTTCACGATCTTCTCCTGCGCATGATACATCATGCACATGCCCTGCTTGACCCGCTGCGAGACCACTGCGCGCGCAACCAGCGCACCATTGCTGTTGTAGGCTTCGATCCAGTCATTGTCGGCGATGCCGGCAGCCTTTGCGTCGATCTCGCTGATCCACACGATGGGACCGCCGCGCGACAAGGTCAGCATCAGGAGGTTGTCGGTATAGGTGGAGTGGATGCCCCACTTCTGATGCGGCGTGATGAAGTTCAGGACGACGGACGCATTGCCGTTCGGCTTGCGATCGATCACCGGCTTGACGGTCTTGGTATCGATCGGCGGCCGGTAGACGCAGAAGCCCTCGCCGAAGGCCCTCATCCACAGGTGATCCTGATAGAGCTGCTGCCTGCCGGTCAGCGTCCGCCAGGGAATCAGCTCGTGGACATTGGTGTAGCCGGCGTTGTAGCAGACCTTCTCCGACTCGAGCCCCGACCAGATCGGCGACGAGATGATCTTGCGCGGCTGCGCAACGACGTCGCGGAACCGGATCTTCTCATCCTCCTTCGGAATGGCGAGATGAGCATGGTCGCGGCCGGTGAATTGCTCCAGCGACGACCACGCCTTGACCGCGACCTCGCCATTGGTTTCCGGCGCCAGGCTGAGGATCACCTCGCAAGCGTCGACCGCACTGTCGATGCGAGCCAGCCCCCGGGTCGGCCCGTCCTCGGCGACGACGCCGTTGAGGCGCTTCAGGAGCTCGACCTCATGGTCGGTGTTCCAGGCCATCCCCTTGCCGCCATTGCCGAGCTTGTTCATCAGCGGTCCAAGCGAGGTGAAGCGCTTGTAGAGATTCGGATAGTCACGTTCGACCACCGTGACCGCCGGCATGGTCTTGCCGGGGATCGGGTCGATCTCGCCCTGCTTCCAGTCCTTGACGTCGAACGCCTGCGCGATTTCGCCTGGACTGTCGTGCATGATCGGGGTCAGCACGACGTCCTTCTCGACCCCGAGCACTTCGGGCGCGACCCTGGAGAAGGCCTCGGCGATGCCCTTGTAGATGTCCCAATCGCTGCGCGATTCCCACACCGGATCGATCGCCGCCGAGAGCGGATGGATGAAGGGATGCATGTCGGACGTATTGAGGTCGTTCTTCTCGTACCAGGTGGCCGTCGGCAGAACGACGTCCGAATACATGCACGTGGTCGACATCCGGAAGTCGAGCGTGACCAGCAGATCGAGCTTTCCTTCCGGGGCCTCCTCGTGCCAGGTGACCTCGACCGGCCTGTTATGGCCCTGGTCGCCGAGGTCCTTGCCGAGCACGCCATGCTTGGTGCCGAGCAGATGCTTGAGGAAGTATTCGTGGCCCTTGCCTGAGGCGCCGAGCAGGTTCGAACGCCAGACGAACAGGTTGCGGGGCCAGTTCTTCGGCTCATCGGGGTCCTCGCAGGAGAGCTTCAGCTCGCCCGACTTCAAGGCCGTCGCAACGTAGTCCTTCGGCTCCAGGCCGGCGGCGGCGGCGCGCTTCGATACCTCGATCGGATTGGCCTGCAGTTGCGGCGCCGACGGCAGCCATCCCATGCGCTCCGCGCGGACATTGTAGTCGATCAGCGCGCCATCCCAGGAGCCGGCCGGTGCGGTCGGTGAGAGAATCTCGCTGACATTGACCGTCTCGTAGCGCCATTGGTCGGTGTGGGCGTAGAACGCCGAAGTCGAATTCATCTGCCGCGGCGGGCGCCCCCAATCGAGCGCAAAGGCGAGCGGCGTCCAGCCCGACTGCGGCCGCAGCTTTTCCTGGCCCACATAATGCGACCAGCCACCGCCGGACTGGCCGACACAGCCGCACATCACCAGCATGTTGATGATGCCGCGATAGTTCATGTCCATGTGGTACCAGTGGTTCAGACCGGCGCCGACGATGACCATCGAACGCCCCCGGGTCTTCGACGCATTCGAGGCAAACTCGCGGGCCACCGCGATGATCTGGCCGCGCGGCACCCCGCAGATCGCCTCGGCCCATGCCGGGGTGTACGGCTCCAGATCATCGTAGCTCTTGCCGAGATGGTCGCCGCCGAAGCCGCGATCGACACCATAATTGGCGGCGAACAAGTCGAAGACCGTGGCCACGACCGCCTCACCATCGGCAAGACGAAGTCGCTTCACCGGCACTTTGCGGGTCAGCACGTCCGGATGATTGGTGCCGCTGAAGTGATCGTGCTGACGGTTGCCGAAATAGGGGAATCCCACCGGCGCGATCTCGTCCTCGATGCCGGCCAGAGACAGCCGCAGCCGGGTATCGTTGTTCGCCGAGCTCTTCTCTTCCAGGCTCCACTTGCCCTTTTCGCCCCAGCGGAAGCCGACCGATCCCTTGGGCACGACAATGGCCCCGCTGATCTCATCATAGGCAACGGTCTTCCATTCGGGATTGTTGGCCTCGTCGAGAGATGTGGCGAAATCCGAGGCGCGCACGAACCGCTCAGGAACGAGCCGTCCCTCGGATTTCACCAGCCGCACCAGAAATGGCATATCCGTATACTGGCGCGCATAGTCGTTGAAGTATGGCGTCTGCCGGTCGATGTGAAACTCCTTGAGGATCACGTGACCCATCGCCATCGCCAGCGCCGCGTCGGTGCCCTGCTTCGGCGACAGCCAGAGATCGGCGAATTTCGCAGCCTCGGAATAGTCCGGGCAGACAACGACGCTCTTGGCCCCCTTGTAGCGAACCTCCGTATAGAAATGCGCATCCGGCGTACGCGTCTGTGGCACGTTGGAGCCCCAGAGCATCAGGAAGCCCGAATTGTACCAGTCCGCGCTTTCAGGCACGTCGGTCTGTTCGCCCCAGGTCTGCGGCGAGGCCGGCGGGAGGTCGCAATACCAATCGTAGAACGACATGCAGACGCCGCCGAGCAGCGACAGATAGCGCGCGCCGGCCGCGTAGCTCACCATGGACATCGCCGGGATCGGCGAAAACCCGAACACCCGGTCCGGACCATAGGCCCTGACCGTATAGGCATTGGCCGCCGCGATCAGCTCGTTGACCTCGGCCCAGCTCGCCCGCACGAAGCCGCCCAGTCCGCGCTTCTGCACGTAGTCCGAGCGCTTGTCCGGATTCTCGACGATCGACTTCCAGGCCGCGACCGGCGTCATCCGCGCCCGCGCCTCGCGCCACAGCCTGAGCAGCCGCGAGCGCACCAGCGGATATTTCACCCGGTTTCCGGAATAGAGGTACCAGCTGTAGCTCGCGCCGCGGGCGCAGCCGCGCGGCTCATGATTGGGAAGATCAGGGCGCGTCCGGGGGTAGTCGGTCTGCTGGGTCTCCCAGGTGACGATGCCGCCCTTGACGTAGACCTTCCACGAGCAGGAGCCGGTGCAGTTCACGCCATGCGTCGAGCGCACGATCTTGTCGTGCTGCCAGCGCTTGCGATAGCCCTCCTCCCAGGAACGGTCCTCGGTCGTCGTCACGCCGTGTCCGTCTGCGAACTCCTCCTTGGCCCGGGTGAAAAAGGTCAGCCTATCGAGAAAATGGCTCATCGTTTACGTCCTCATTCAGCGGGTTGGGCAGCGGTCGCGATCGCTCGGCGCCGTTCGACGTCGTGCAGGACGCCGCCCTTGCGGGTGTAGACGGCCCAGGTGATCAGCACGCAGGTGACGTAGAAGCCGAAGAAGCCCCAGAGGGCGGCCTGCACGCCGCCGGTGAGGTCAATCGAGGTGCCGTAGGATTTGGGAATGAAGAATGCGCCGAAGGCGGCGATCGCGGAGGTGAAGCCGGTGATGGCAGCGGATTCCTTCTCGGCCTGGCGCAGCCGCGTCTCCGCGTCCGCAGTCGGCATGAGCCGGATCATTTCCTGGCGCATGATGTTGGGGATCATCTGGAAGGTCGATGCATTGCCGACGCCGGTCGCGAAGAACAGCAGCAGGAACATCGCGAAGAAGCCCCAGAATGCACCGGGCTGATCCTTGATGCCGAGGAAGTAGAGCACCCCGAGCACACCGGCCATCATCAGCAGGAACACCCCGACGGTCACCCGCCCGCCGCCCCATTTGTCGGCCATCCAGCCCGTCGCGGACCGCGACAAGGCACCCACCAGCGGCCCGAGGAACGCGAACTGCAACGCGTCGACGGCCGGGAACTGGGTCTTTGCCAGCAGCGGGAAGCCCGCAGAATAGCCGATGAACGAGCCGAACGTGCCGGTGTAGAGCCAGCACATGATCCAGTTGTGCCGCCGCTGGAAGATGACGGCCTGATCGGCGAAGGACGCTTTCGCGGAGGCGATGTCGTTCATCCCGAACCAGGCGGCGAAAGCGCTGGCGACGATGAACGGCACCCAGACGAAGCCGGCATTCTGCAGCCAGATCGGCGTCGGCTGCGACCCACTCGTCATCGCCGGATCTCCGCCGAACCAGCCGAAGACTCCGACCGTGATCACGATCGGCACCACGAACTGGACGACGCTGACGCCGAGATTGCCGAGGCCGGCATTGAGCGCGAGCGCGTTGCCCTTCTCGGCGCGAGGAAAGAAGAAGGAGATGTTGGCCATCGACGAGGCGAAATTGCCGCCGCCGAAGCCGCACAACAGAGCCAGTATCAGGAACACCGGATAGGGCGTCGCCGGATTCTGCACCGCATAGCCGATTCCGATCGCGGGTATCAGCAGCGACCACGTGGCCAGCGTGGTCCACAGCCGGCCGCCGAAGATCGGCACCATGAAGGAATAGAAGATGCGCAGAACTGCACCGGAGATCCCAGGCAGCGACGCCAGCCAGAACAGTTCATCGGTCGTGAACTTGAAGCCGACCGAAGGCAGCTTCGCAACCACGACAGACCAGACCTGCCAGACCGCGAAGGACAACAGCAGTGCCGGAATGGAGATCCAGAGGTTGCGTCGCGCGATGGCTCGGCCCTTCTCTCTCCAGAACGTGTCGTCCTCGGGCCGCCAATCGGTGAGGATCGCGCCGGACAGAGCTCCGATGTGCTCGGGCCGGTGAATTTCCTCCATTTCCGGCAGCTCCGGCAGCCTCTTCAGCGCTTCGCCGGCGACGCCGCGCTCCATCTGCCGGATCGAGAGATGCATCCAGACCAGCGCGACCGCGACCAGCAGGAACAGCAGCATGAAGCAGCTGGTTCGCAGACCGGTGAGATCGACCAGCGCGCCGAACGCAATCGGCAGCACGAATCCGCCGAGCCCGCCGATCATGCCGACCAGGCCGCCGACGGCCCCGACATTGTTCGGATAGTAGACGGGAATGTGCTTGTAGACCGCAGCCTTGCCGAGCGCCATGAAGAAGCCGAGCACGAAGACGATGACGACGAACGGGACCAGCCCCATCTCCAGATGGAAGCCGACCTTTCCGTTCACCGTCGTCACGACATAGTCCGTCGGCGGATAGGACAGGAGGAAGGTCGCGGCGACACCCACCAGGAAAGTCCAGTACATCACGCGACGGGCGCCGAACCGATCGGACAGGTGTCCGCCATAGGCGCGAAATACGCTGGCCGGAAACGAGAACATGGCGGCCATCATGCCGGCCGACTGGATTCCGACGCCGTAGACCTTGATCAGGTATTGCGGCAGCCACAGCGACAACGCGACGAAGGCGCCGAAGACGAAGAAGTAGTACAGCGCGAAGCGCCAGACCTGGATGTTCTTGAGCGGCGCGAGCTCGAGCCAGGCGCTGCCGGCCTTCTGGTTGCGCTGTCTTCGCGAGCGGACCACCGGGTCCTCCTCGGAGAACAGCCAGAAGACGATTCCCATGACGCCGATCGCGAGCGCCCAGACCTGGGCCACGGTCTGCCAGCCATAGGCGACCAGCACGAACGGCGCCACGAACTTCGTGACGGCGGCGCCCACATTGCCGGCGCCGAAGATTCCGAGCGCAGTGCCCTGCTTGGCCGTCGGATAGAACCGCGACACGTAGGCGACACCGACCGCGAACGAGCCACCGGCGATTCCTACGAAGAGCGCGGCGACGAGAAATTGCGGATAGGTATGCGCCCAGGTCAGAAGATAGGTCGCGACCGCGGCAGCGAGCATCACGACGGTATAGACGCGGCGTCCGCCATACTGATCGGTCCAGATGCCGAGCATCAGCCGGATCAGCGAGCCGCTCAGGATCGGGGTGCCGATCAGGAGGCCGAACTCGGTTTCGTTCAGATCGAGCTCTTGCTTGATCCGGATGCCGATGATCGAGAAGATCGTCCACACCGCGAAGCAGATCGTGAACGAGATTGTTGAGAGCCAGAGTGCTCGCGTTCGGTGCTCAGGGCTAGAATCTACGGCGTCCATGGTGGCCTCGACGTATGAATTCGACGCCACAGCAGTTATTCGGGGCACCCGGGAAAGGTTTTGCGATGCATCAACCGGACGGCCCGGTCGGCCACAATCTGCCAAATGCTCCAGATCGGATTATCAGACCGCACGTATGCAATTGACTTTTGTCACAGTTCGGGGCGATAGCAGATGAGTAACCGCTGGAGCTTCGCTTGCGCCCCGACGAACTCGCCCAGTTGAAGACGCTGCCGCTGTTCGCGGACCTCAGCGACGAGAATCTGAATCGGCTGCTCGGCGCGGCTCTGCTGCAGCAATTTCCGGCCGGAGTGCGGTTGGCTCGCGAGGGAGATAAGGCCGACTTCCTGCATGTGCTGATTGGCGGATTGGTGGAAATCTACACCGAGCAGGATGAGGCCGAGTGGGGCATCTCGCTGCTTCGTCCCGTGTCGACCTTCATACTTGCTGCAGTCGTGGTCGATCAGGCGTATCTCAATTCAGCCCGCACACTGACCGAGTCGCGGGTGCTGCTGATCCCGGCCCGCGATGTAAGGGCACTCTTCGACGAAGACATCGCATTCGCACGGATTGTCGCTCAGGAGTTGGCGTATGCCTATCGCGCTTCTGTCAAGAAGCTGAAGGGCAACCTGGCCCGGTCGAGCATCGAGCGCCTCGCCAACTGGATCCTTGCCGAAGCCCAGCGCGAACCGGCGCACCCGAATATCGTCATTCCATTCGACCGCGGCACGCTGGCCTCCCACATCGGCACGACGCGCGAAAACCTGTCACGCAGTCTTGCCCAACTTACGAGCCATGGGGTTCGCATCCGTGGACGAGAGATCGTCATCGACCGCAAGGAGAAGTTGGAGCTGTTTGCCCGGCCAAAGCCGCTGATCGACGATCCCGGCTCGTAGGCTCCTCTTGCGATCGGTCCTGCCCCTCTGTTGGGAACGGTCAATCAGCAGAGTCCGGAATCGGAGCCGTCGATATGGTTCTTCTCCGCCGCCACACCCACTCCGCGTGGCAGTCGCTGAGACGGCCCGAAACCGATCGGCCGCTGCGTCGGTGATCTGGTTTTGCGCGATCGGCATTGCCAAGCCAGGGGTTCACCAGCCCTCCTCTAAACGTGACTGCTTTTAGATTTGACGAGGCCACTTCAGCATATCGGCGGGCTCAACGCCGGGCGCTACTGCCAGGGCTTGGACGTTGTCCAGTGTGAGGTTAATCAGCCCCGCCTCTATCTTGCCACGCCGCAACATCCGCCTAGACCAGGCCCGGCGGACCTGGCTGATCGTCGGCGTCCCGCGACACGATCGTCGGCGGCTCATCATAGCCGGCACGGCTGCTATAGAACACCAGCACCATCAGCCCGATGCCGCATACGAGCGAGAACAGCACGCCGATGGCCATCGCGGCATAGCCTGACGACGGCACGTTGGTGCCTTCCGCGGACGACCAGCCGAGAACCGCGACGACGATCACCGCAACCAGCATCGACAGCAATGCTGCGACGAGCAGATAGGCGCCGGCCCCCATGGTGCGGGCATCCGACGCCATCTCTCCCCACAGCGAACGCCAGGATATGCGCGGCATGGCATGCGCCCCTATTGCGGCGACGCTTCGGACGCCGCGGCTCCGGCAATCGCCTCGAGCGCGCCGGTCATGGCCCGCACGGCCGGCTCGGCCGCCGCCGGTCGGCCGTGACGCCCCAGCAGCCAGGCCGGGTCATTGTAGGACAACCAGGTGCGGCCCTCGGCGTCCTGCCACACGAGGATCTTCAGGGGCAGATCGATGCCGCTGGTCTGTGCGGCCTGCATCAGCGGCGTTCCCCCTTTGGGGCTGCCGAAGATCAGCAGGTCGGTCGGGCGCAGCGTCATGCCCGCCTCGACGGCGCCGGCCCGATGGTCGACATGAGCAAAGATCGTCAGTCCCCTCGATGTGACCGCGTCCTGCAGCTTCCGCATCGTGGTGCTCGGATCATTATGGCTTTGAATCGTGATCAGCCCGTTCGGGTCCATGGCTTGTGCTCCGATCGTTGTCGACAATGTCAGAAGGCCGAGCAGAGCGAGCGTCCACCCGATCACGAGGCCCCGGCCGGCGGATTGCCGGCAGCCTGATCCGCTCATTTTGGCGCCCGCACCCTGCTGAACTCCGGCACGGGAACGAAGCCGTCGCGGTTCGGCATTCTAACCTTCGGAAGCGAGGCCTGATCGAGACGGCCGTCCGGCGGCAGGATGCCGTTCAGGCTGAGGATGTAGGCCGACAATGCGTAGTAGTCGTCGACGCTGAGCGAGCCCGGAGCCTGGTACGGCATGGCGCGATGGATGTAGTCGAACAAGGTCGTGGCATAAGGCCAGAAACTGCCGACGGTCTTCACAGGATTGCCAGAGGCGAGCGTCCCCTGACCGCCCACCAGACGATCCTTGATGCCGCCCTGCCCGCCTTCGCCATGGCAGGCGGCACAGTTCTCGGCAAACAGCTCCCTGCCACGCGCGGCCGTGCCGCTGCCCTCTGGCAAGCCCTTGCCGTCGGGACGGACGTCGATGTCCCATAGCCTGATCTCCTGCGCCGTTGCCGGGCGTCCGAATTCGGCCGCATGTGCCGGACAGACGAGAAGCGCCGCGGCCAGCGCGGTAGCGAAAAGGCGCTCAGGCGAGAACATTGCTGACCTTCCCATCGCCGCTGATACTCCATGTCTGCTGGGCGCTGTAGTGGAACAGCGCGTTGGTCCCGGTCTTCGCGATGAACGATTTGCGATCGGGCTGCACATTGCCCTTCTCGTCGGTCGAGCGGCTGACGATCCTGGTGGGCTTGCCGTCCCACTGCCAGTCGAGCTGGAAGCGCGCCTGCGCCTTCGGCAGCACGGGATGGTTCAACCGGGCCTGCTGCCAGGTTCGGGCCGCGTCGGTGCTCACCTCGACCTTTGCGATCCGACCATGGCCGCTCCAGGCCAGGCCGGTGATGCGGTTGTAGCCGGGGCGGATCGTCATCGTCCCCGAGGGCGAGGTGATGACGGAATTGGTCTCCATCCTGAGCTGGAACTGCATCGCCTTGCCGTTGGCCAGCAGCTGGGTGTAGCGCGCGGTCTCCCAGCGCGTCATCCAGGGCGCGTCGCCGAACTTCAGGCGGCGCAGCCATTTGATGTTCAGATTGCCTTCGAATCCGGGCATGATGAGACGCAACGGGAAGCCATGGGCCGGCCGCAGCGGCTCGCCGTTCTGGCCATAGGCGACGAACGCCTCGTCCATGATCTCATCCGTGAGCGGGATGCTTCGTGCAACGCCCGCCGCGTCGCCGCCCTCGGCCAGCATCCAGGCGGAGCGATGATCCTTGCCGACCAGCTCGATCAGATGGCGAAGCGGGACACCGGTCCATTCGTTGCTGCTGACGAGACCATGGGTATTCTGCACCGTCAGATTGGGGTCGGCCTTCTTCCAGTTCTCCCAGCCATTGCCGGTGCACTCGATGAAAACGACGCGCGAGATCGAGGGCATTCGCGCGATGTCATCGGGCGTCAGCACAAGCTGCTCGCGTGTCATGCCGTGGATGAGCAGCCTGTGCCTGGCCGGATCGATGTTCGGAACACCGGAATGGCTGCGCTCATAGTGCAGATCCGACGGGGTGATCGTGCCGACGAGCCTGTCGAGTGGCGTCTTAGAGTTGATCGCATCGGCGGGATCGACATTCCGCTTGCCGGGCGTCGCCTCCGGAATCCGTCCGATGTGAACATAGGGCGAGCGCGCGCTGAAGGCGGACAACGCATCACCCGGCTCCCGCGCCGGCACGTCGGCCAGATCGTCGGCGAGCGCTTCGCCGGCTATCGAGACGCTGACGGCGACCGCCGACGCCTTGACGAAGCGTCGACGCGAGATGCCGCCTCCCTCATCGGACCGGAGCCAGGTGTGAGACGGCTTTTCGATGCTCATGCGTGCCCTCAGGATGACGGAGGTCGCAGAGGCTTATCTGCAATTCGGTGGCGCCTCCATTATACCGGGGGATGTGAACGCCCGGGGATCGCGCTATACGATCTGTCTGACGGGGCGCGCGGTGACTGCGCGCGACAGCACCTGCAATGCCTGGCCGAGCTCGGCCCGGTTGCGTGCCGCTCCGAGAGAGAGACGCAGACCGCGCGGTGCCGGCTGGCCGACCGCGAACGCGACCTCACCGACGACGGCCAGGCCGTTCCGCATCAGATGCGACAGCAGGTCGGTGCCGTCGAGCTGCGGCGACAGCGGCATCCAAAGATGATGACTGGCGGGACGCGCGGCATAGGTCACTCCCTTCAGCAGACGCGACGCGAGCTGCTGACGGGCGGCGGCCTCGTTGCGGATGGCGCGGATGATCTCGTCGGCGACACCGGACTTCAACCAGTGCGTGACCAGCGCAACCATCGGCGACGCCGGCATCTGCATCGTTGCCTGCAGGTTGACGCGCATCATCTGCTCGGCCTTGTCGTCGGGCGCCAGCAGATAGGCGACACGCAGGGCCGGCGCGATGCATTTGGCGATGCTGGCCGCGTAATAGGTTTGCTCGGGGATCAAGGTCGCGATCGGCGCGACGCGCGGCTCCAGCGGGCCATAGGCATCATCCTCGATCAGCACGGTGTTGCGCTTGCGGATGATGTCGGCGATTGCCTGCCGCCGTCCGGCGCTCATCGTCGCGGTAGTCGGATTCTGCTGTGTCGGAACCAGATAGACCGCCTTCGGCCGGTGCTTGCGCACGGCGTCATCCAGCGCGTCGGGCCGGACCCCCTCCAGATCCATGGCAGCCCCGATGAGACGCACACCGAGCTGCGCAGCGGCTGCCTTGATTCCGGGAAAGGTGAGCGCCTCCGTCACGACGACATCGCCCGGCTGCGTCAGCGCCAGCAGAGCATTGAAGATGATCGCTTGCGATCCCGGATAGATCACGATCCGCTCGGGCGAGGCATGAGACAGCCGCGGTTGCAGCCAGAGGGCGGCAGCTT
Organism: Bradyrhizobium sp. HKCCYLRH3073; assembly: GCF_051167995.1. Lineage (NCBI taxonomy): Bacteria > Pseudomonadati > Pseudomonadota > Alphaproteobacteria > Hyphomicrobiales > Nitrobacteraceae > Bradyrhizobium > Bradyrhizobium sp. HKCCYLRH3073. Next base: position 33,175 of record NZ_JBNPUD010000017.1, on the reverse strand, counting down.
CGCGCTGGTCCACGCTGCCGCCCGGCGGCGCGTAGCTCAGAAACGCGCTCAAGCCGGCCTCCGTGCGAATGGTCGAAAGCCCCTGCTCGATCCGCCGTTCCAGCTGCGCCTCGACCGGCTGTGGCGGCAGGTTCATCGAGAGGTCGATGGTGACCGTGGCCGGCTGGTCTGGAGACGCACGCGCCGTGGTCTCGGACACGAACGTCCCCTGCCCGACGCGCCCCTCGATCAAGCCTCGACGACGCGCCTCGCTATAGGCGCGTGTGACCGTCGTCAGATCGATCCTCAGCTCCGCCGCGAGGCTGCGGTGCGTCGGCAGCCGCTGCCCACGCAGCAGCCGTCCGCTCGCGATATCCGCGGCGAGCGCATCGACGATGCGGACGAACAGCGGCCCTTGCCATTCGGAAAGTGTAGGGAGCCAATCCATGCAATTCTCCGCAATTCCTTTGATTGCATGCTTCTTCTGACAGATTGTATGGATCATCCCCCTCGGTCAAGGACGGAGGCGCGCAATGGACAACGAGGCCAGAGAAGCCAACACGGCGACGCGACTATCGCACACGGGCCGACATGTGCCGGCCCTGGTCACCTCGCTGCCAAGCCTGGCGCACATCCCTGCCGAACGATGCTGGCGCGAGCCACCGCACTCACCATCGCTGACCGCGGACGGCGGAGCACGACTCTCGGTCTCGATGTGGAGCGGAAGGATCGACAGAGCCGCACTCGAGGTGCAAGCCGATCTGGCCGACCTGCCCTACACGGTGTCTTACGCCGTGCGGTGCACGAACCTGTCGCTCTCCATTGCCGGACGGTCCGTGATCGATGGCGACGTCGTTCCAGGCACCATCGTCCTGACAGGGCCCGCGCTTCCCAATGCGCGGGCAATCTATCGCGAGGACTACGCGATCCTGCGGGCGTTCGTCTCTCCGGCTACCGTGACGGAATGTTACGAGGACATCAGCGGCAGGCCCGCCGACCCTTCGATGGAGTTGTTCGGCCCGCAGGAAGCGGACGACAAGGTGCTGCGTCACCTGATGACGTCGCTGATGCGCGCCTTCGCCGATGACGCCGCCCCGAGCCGGTTGTTCCTCGACAGCCTGAGCATCAGCTTCGCGGCCCACCTGATCGGGCGCTACCACCTGAAGCAGGAGCATTCGCCGAAGCGAAAGCTGTCGCCGCTGACACCGTGGCGGCTGAATCGGGCAAAGGCCTTCATTGATGCTCATCTTCAACAGCCGATCGCGCTGGCGGATCTGAGCGCCGCCGCGGGTCTCAGCCGCATGCATTTCGCAGCTCAGTTCAAGGCCTCCACCGGCATGTCGCCCCACATGTATGTCCTCCAGTGCCGGGTTCATGCGTCGAAGCGGCTGCTGCTCGATCCCGAGCGATCGATCCGGGATGTTGCCATCTCCGTCGGATTCAAGAGCGAGACGCATTTCATCAATGTGTTCCGGCGCCTGGTCGGAGAAGCGCCCGGACGCTGGCGCCGCGCTGTGCCATGATTTCGTCTTGGCCGCGGACGTCAGACGCCCTGGTAGACCAGTCGGGTAAAGAACGCCGGCGTGATCAGGAATTGGCCGAAGCGGCTGTCGAAGGCCGTGGTCGGCTTGGCCGCGATGGCCTCCTCCACCGAACGTCCCTGCTGCTTCAGCTTGGCGACATTGTCGCGGATGGCGGAGAGCATGTCCCGATAAACCGCGAGCTCTTTCCTGTTGCTCACGGGCGCGCCATGTCCGGGAACGACGATCGTCCTGTCGCCCGCCGCGGCCAGATTGGCATCGGCGGCCTTGATCATGCCGTCGATGCTGCCGCCGGTCGAATAGTCGATGAAAGGATAGATTCCGTTCCAGTACGTGTCGCCACAGTGCAGGACGTCGGCCTCGGTGAACGTGATCGACAAATCGGAATCGGTATGCGCAGCGCCGTAGGGCCGGAGCACAACCGTCGCGCCGCCGTGCTTCAGCGTCGTCTCGGCGCTGACGGTCTCGCTCGGAACTGCGGCGAGCGGCGATGTCGGGAAGTTGTAGTCCCAGTCCTCGACGCGCTGCGCTGACAACAGATGCTTGCGGGTGTTCGCGTGGGCGACGATCGCCGCTCCCTCGCCGTTCAACCACGCATTCCCGTCAGTATGGTCGAAATGCCAGTGCGAGTTGATCAGGCGCGTCACAGGGCCGCGGCCAATGGTATTCAGACTCTGCAGCAGCTTCGGACGCGACGCCGTAATGCCTGCATCGACAAGCAGCTTGCCGTCGCGTCCGGAGAGAACCGCGATGTTGCCGCCGGATCCTTCGAGAATGCTGACATCGCCGCGTAGCGCGTGGACCTTGATCGGCGCATGCGCCGCCGCGTCGCGGATCGTATCCACGATGTTGCGGGCTTCGGCAAACGCCTGCGATGGCGTGAGCCAGCCTCCCGCGGCAACTGCACCGGCTGCGGCGATACAGCAGATGCAGAACGTTCGGCGGGAATGGTTCTCAGCCAGTGTCATCTTGCGATCTCCCATTGCCCGTTCGGCAGCAACGTCTCCCGGCAGCCACCACAATCTGGCCTCGGCGCAGCGTTGCGACGGCTGGTCACGACATCTAGCGGACGAGAGACCATGCTTGCTTCCTGAAAGTGCGAATGACTTTCCAATTCGCACGTCAATCGATGGCGCTGCGGCCTACGGCCTCTTTCGCATCCGGTCGGCGCTGTCTAACTAAACGATTTCTCGACGAGGTCTCTCCATGCTGGTGCACGACGAAACTCAATGGCGCGCCAAGCCTGCCCCCGCCACGCTCGCAAACGGCCGCCATCTTCAAGTCGGCCTGTCGCGCTGGCGAAGCGAGCACAACGGTCCTATCGAAGTCTGCTCCGATTGCGAGGATGATTCACACGTCGTGACGCTGGTGCAGCGGCGCGCGCGACAAGAGTTGCTGATCTCCGGACGCGGCGTCTGGAGCGGCGGCGAGGAGCCGAATGCCATGCTGATCACCGGCCCGCGGCAGGGACGTTGGCGCGGGGTGGCCAGGGGCCGGCTCGACAATCTCAGGGTTTTTCTCTCGCAGGATCTGCTGCGCGAGTGCATGAACAGCGTGCTCGGGCGTTTGCCATCGGGCGACATCTGTCTGTTCGAGACCGACCGGATCGTCGACGACGGTCTCCGACAGCTTGCCTTGGCATTCAGGGCCGCGGACCTCTATGACGGAATCGCGGGACCCTCCTTCGTGGAAGGGCTCGCCTTGGCGTTCGGCTCGCGCTTGATCGAACGACATCATGGCCGCACGATCAGCGCCGGCGACGCGGCGAAGCCCGCGGCCGACCGTATCGGCCGCGCCCTCGACTATATCGATGCGCACCTTGGTAGGACGATCTCCCTGTCGCAACTCAGTGACATCGCTGGCCTTCCCCGATCTCGATTTGCCGCCCAGTTCAAGGCCGCCACCGGGCATCCGCCCCATGCCTATATCCTGCACCGCCGGATCGTCCGCGCCCAGGAGAGGCTTCGAGCGACGGAACAGCCAGTCGTCTCGATCGCCTTCGATCTCGGCTTCAGCAGCCAGGCCCATTTCACCACCGCCTTTCGGCGAATGACCGGAAACTCCCCGGCGCTTTGGCGGCTGGGCGCCCGCAATCGAACAAGCTGAACCGTAGCTCCATCCGCTGCAGCTGCCCAGCGCGTGCTCGTGCATTCTTTCAAGATTGGAAGTCCGCACGGAAGACTTCTCCGGTGGGTCTCTTTTAAGTCGTTGTCGAACGAACGCTCACGTCCGAGGCCGCGCCGTAGCCCGCGCTGCAATCGGAATCCTCGACGGGTCTCAACTGGAGATGCATCCATGCCCTTCATCACGACGACCGACGGAACCGAGATTTTCTACAAGGATTGGGGCAACGGACAGCCGATCCTGTTTCATCACGGCTGGCCGCTCAGCGCCGACGATTGGGACACCCAGATGCTATTCTTTCTGCATCGCGGCTATCGCGTGATCGCGCACGATCGGCGCGGTCACGGCCGGTCGAGCCAGTCCTCGACCGGCCATGACATGGACACCTATGCGGCCGACGTGGCGGAGCTCGCGCGCGCGCTCGATCTGCGCAATACCGTCCACGTCGGACACTCGACCGGCGGCGGCGAGGTCACGCGTTACGTCGCCCGTCACGGCCAGGGGCGCGTTGCAAAGGCCGTTCTGGTCAGCGCGATCCCTCCGATCATGCTCAAGACGTCAGCGAATCCAGACGGCACGCCGCTCGCCGTATTCGATGATCTCCGCGCCCAGCTCGCGGCCAACCGGGCGCAGTTCTATCGCGATGTGCCGATTCCGTTCTACGGCTTCAACCGGCCGGGCGCGCGCCTCATCGAGGGTGCCGTCGACAATTGGTGGCGTCAGGGCATGATGGGCGCAGCCCACGCGCATTATGAATGCATCAGGGTGTTCTCGGAAACGGACTTCAACGAGGACCTCAAGCTCATCGATGTACCGACGCTGGTCATGCACGGCGATGACGATCAGATCGTGCCTTATCGAGACGCCGCGCTGCTGTCGGCCAAACAGCTCAAGCATGGCACCTTGAAGCTCTACAAGGGCTTTCCGCACGGCATGCTGACGATCCATGCCGACGTCCTCAACGCAGACATTCTCGCGTTCATCGCAGAATGACGGCAGAGCTTCCTCGCCGTCGAACATCCTCGCATTCGGCTGCGGACTCCCCTCTCCTGCAGCACGGTGCGCGGACGCGTGGCCGCGGCGAGTTGCACCATCTCAGGTTGGCCAGGCCGGAGATCCCACCACCTCATGTCGTCGCTGTCGTCGATGACGACACGACGTCGCGAGACGTACTCGATGCCATCTTGATGTCAGCGGGTCTCGAGTCCAGGTGGCACGATTCGATAGCTTCGCTGCTCACCAGGGGCGTTGATCGCGAAGTCGGCTGCCTCCTGATCGACGTCCGGTTGCCGGGCAAGAGCGGCTTGGCGCTGCAGCAGCATCTCTTTGCACGCAACGTCCGAACCCCGATCATCATGAGCGCCCGCGACGCGGATGTGTCGACCGCTGTCAGCGCCATGCGATCCGGCGCAATCAACTTCGTGGAGAAGCCATTCCAGCCGCGGAACCTCCTCACGGCGGTCGACGAAGCCATTGACATCGAGGCGCGACGGCAGAAGGAGGAGCGCGCGAAGGATCACTTGAGGGATCGCGCCACCCGATTGACGCCGCGAGAGATGGAGGTCCTGACGGCTCTCGATCGCGGCCTGGTCAACAAGCAGATCGCGGCCGAACTCGGGATCTCCCTCATCACGGTGAAGATGCATCGAAGCAATGCCTTCAGAAAGCTCGAGGCGACATCCGTGACGGACATGGTTCAGAAGGTCCGCGACCTCGAGCTCGGGCGGTGCTAGCGAGGGCGCCGTGGAGTTGTCGTCTGGGTGGTGTCGATAGAGAATAGGTCGAAGCCCGCCTTGCGCAATCCGGTGCGAGCGACACGTTCACCCGTGAATGTGCGGGCAACTGCAGGCGTGCTGCGCATGTCCTCGCCTGCGTTCAGATCAGGACGGCAGCGAATCTCCAGTCGACCGACTTGCCATCGACCATTGCGTGGAAGGGCGAGAACGCGGTCTCGGCCATTAGCCTTCTCGACGAATTCTGACCGTGCCGCTCAGACCTCCAGACGACGATGTCGGTGATCGAGCCATCCGCGTTGGAGATCATGAGCCGGGAGACGAAGCCGGGCTGCTGACGAAGCCAAGCATCGATGTCACGGCCGGCTTCGACGGCCTGCTTCGCCGCAATCCCCGGCTTCATGCGGAACGAGGTGACTTCCGCCGCCTGAGGCAAGCCCCGCGCGTGACGTGTCTCGCTGGCCGTCACCATGTCTCGCCTCTCAGATATGGTCCCCACCGGAGAACTCGATCGAGGAAGAACGAACCCTTGAGATGCGTGGCGAGCAGGTTATCGAACATCTCGGGTGTCACCTGGTCGACGGTGGCGAAGAGGCCTGCTCCGGCTTTGTCGACAAGGTGGTCGAAGCGGGCGCGGCACCAGACTCTCATCGCGCGATCCCTTGGCGTTGCCATTTGCGAGTGAAACCTGTGCAGCCGTGATTGGTCGAGCAAGCTCACGCCGCCCCGATGTCGACCGCAATCTTGCCTGCGCCACCCCCCTTCTTGAGGGCGTCATAGGCCGCGCCGACGTCCTCGAGTGCGAACCGGCGCGGGTCGAGCAGCGGCGTGAGCTTGCCGGCCTCGACCATCTGCGCGGCCTTCTTGAGAATCTCGCCGTGGTGCCGCCGTCCTTCACCCTCGATCAGCGGCAGGAGGGTGAAAACGCCGGAATAGGTGCCGCCCTTGAACGAGAGAGGCGCGAGCGGATGGGTGCCCCACCCCAGCGATGAGGTCACGTGACCAAACCTCGCCACCGCGGCGAAGGCGACGTCGAGAGCCCCAACCGTATCGTACACGACGTCGAAGCCACGCCCTCCCGTCACGCGGCCGACCGCTTCGGCAATCGGCTCGTGCCGGTCGATGAAGGTCGCGCCAAGGCGCTCGATCACGGGCCTGCTCTCCGCGCTTCCCGTGGCATGGACCGTTGCACCGAATGCGAGCCCCAGCTGGACCACGATGTGACCGACGCCACCGGCTCCGCCCAGCACAAGGAGCGTCTGTCCTTGTCGAATGCCGACGCGATCGACAAGACCCTCCCAGGCCGTGATCGTCACGAGGGGCAGAACCGCGGCCTCGCGCATGGAGAGGTTGGCCGGCTTGGCCGCAAGCAGATCCTCATCGGCGCTGACATATTCGGCCAGCGTTCCGGGATGACCGCCGACGCCGCCGACCATGCCGTACACCTCGTCGCCAGGGCGAAACCGGGTGACGCCGGGGCCGACGACCTCGACCGTCCCAGCCATGTCCAGCCCGAGGATGGCGGGCGCGGGATGCTTGGCATGCGCGGCCTGGCCGTCTTGGATCTTGGCGTCCAACGGGTTGGTGCCCGCCGCGGCGATGCGCACAAGGACCTCACGGTGCCCCGGCGTCGGGCGGCTGATCGGGGTGACGCGGAGCGGCGCGCCAGTTTCGTGGAGGACGGCAGCCGTCATCGAATGGGTCATTGAGACCTCCTGCTGTGATGGCGGAGACCATGATCCCTCATTTTCTGAATGGACATCATCGAATTTGTACGTAATTCATTCAGTTCTGAATAGGTGTCCAGCGATCCCGTCGGGCTGTTTTTGAAAGGACCGGCATGGAGTGGAGCGACCTGCGGATCTTCCTTGCCATTGCGCGCGAGGGCACGCTCGGTGCTGCAGCGCGTCGGCTCGGCCTGTCTCAACCGACCATGGGACGCCGCCTCGCAGCCCTTGAGGCCGCCGTGAACCAGACGCTGTTCCAGCGGACGTCCGAGGGTTTCGTGCTCACACACGAAGGCACGGCCGTGCTGGCCCACGCCGAGCGCGTGGAGGAGGAAGCGCTCGCCTTCGAGCGACGCCTGGCCGGAACGCAGGCGCAACTCGACGGCTTCCTCAGGATCTCATCGTCGGACTGGTTTGGCCGCTTGATGCTGGCGCCTGTCCTTGCCGAGTTCGGCCGTCTCCACCCGCGCGTTTGTGTCGAGCTGCTGACCGATGCTCGGCTCTACAGCCTTCCCCGCCGCGAGGCGGACCTCGTGTTCCGCATTCGGTCGTTCGACGAGCCGGAGGTGATCTCGCGGCGGCTCTTGCACATTCCCTATGCTGTGTACGGCCCGGTTCACGGCCCCCGGAACGTCGGAGGCGACGGCGAAGGGATCAGGGTCGTCACCATGGACACGGCCTTCGCCGACATGCCCGACGCGCGCTGGCTGGCGAAGAAACTCCCGAAGGCGGAGGTCGCGATGCGGAGCAACAACCGGGACGTTCAGGCCATTCTCTGCGCGCAGGGAGCGGGCCTTGCCGTCCTGCCCCGACCGCTCGGAAACGCTACGCCCGGCCTCCAGCAGGTCGACGTCGGCGAGCAGCCGCCGGGGCGGGACACCTATCTCGGCTATCATCGAGATCTGCGCCGGCTGGCGCGGCTGCGCGCTGTGCTCGATCTGGTGATCGCGCGGCTGGCATCGTAGGCCGCGCCGTGGCGTGGCGCGCCAGCCTTGCGGACCGGGAGAATGGGGACGAAGCGTTCGGGTGGAGGGGTGACCGTTGGTAGCGGGGGAGGGACTCGAACCCCCGACCCCAGGATTATGATTCCCGTGCTCTAACCAGCTGAGCTACCCCGCCACGGTGTTCGATCAAGGCAAGACCGGTTGAAGCGGGCCGCCGGGCCTTGTGAACGGGCGGCATATAAGGAGGCGTCTCCGCCCCTGTCAAGCAAAGCTCGCGGGCAGCAGCGGTTTTCGCACGAGGGGATTTCCGGACGACTCTCCAAGACCTTGCGCATGTCTCCGCCGCTCGTCGAGGGTCACACGCCGACGTGTGCGACCAACAGCAGCTGCTCGGCAATGCGGATCACAAGAGGCTCACTTCGGCTGTACGTTCGGATTGCCGCCGGGGCTGCCGGGCGGCGGGATCACCGGGGTCGTGCCGCCCTCCGGGGTCGGCGCGTGCATTTCCGGGTCGACCCCGCTCGGCGGACACAACACGCCGTTGGTCTTCGCCAGCTTGTCGCCGAGCAGCTCGCCGGCGCGGCCGGTGGTGATGCCGTCAGGCGTCGCCGTCGCGCGGGCATTCGGCGCACAAGCGGCATTCGCGTTGGGGGCCGGCGCCGTTGCCTGCGGCGGCGTGGCCGGCGTCGGCGGCGCCTGGGCGCGGGCCGCAGCCGCGGCCGAGACCAGTGCGAACGAGAGGAACAAGGTTTGCCTGATGCTCATGGAGGGGCAACGCAAACCGCGCGTTCGCGTTCCGCGCGGATGGCCTGGCAAAGCGCACGGCCAGGGTATCCGGTGATCAGCCCTTGCGGTAGCGAATGAGCGAGAAGTGTCCGAGCGGCGGCATCGGCCGGCGCTCGGCCAAAGTGACGCCGCCACGCTTTGCAGCCCAGTTCACCAGCCGGGCCCAGGGGAACTCCGGCCGCCAGCCGAGTCGGCGCGCGATCGGCGCGAAGGCGAGCTCGAAGATGCGGCGCGGGCCGCTCTCGGCGCCGATATGGTTGACCAGGATCAGCTCGCCGCCCGGCTTCAGCACGCGGATGAAATCATCGAGCGTCGCTTCGGGATCCGGCACCGCAGTGATGACGTATTGCGCGACCACCGCGTCGAAGAAATTGTCGGGGAACGCGAGATGCTTGGCATCCATCACCGCGAGCGTCTCGACATTGAAGAGCTTCAGCTCGCGGACGCGGGCCTGCGCCCGCCGCAGCATCGGCTCGGAGATATCGACGCCGCAGATCCTCGTGGTCCGGGCGTAGTCCGACAATGACAGGCCGGTGCCGACGCCGACGTCGAGAATGCGGCCGCCGATGCGATCGGCTTCCGCGATGGTCGATTGGCGGCCCTGATCGAAGACCTTGCCGAACACCAGATCGTAGATCGGCGCCCAGCGCTCATAGGCCTTTTCGACCCCCGCGCGGTCGATGTCCCCCATGCCCCTGCCCTGAATGATGGATGCTGATCAGCCGCGGACCGGCTCGGCCACGCGCTGCGGCCTGATCGCGTTGCCGCCCAAGCTGCTGCTTTCCGCAACAGCGCTCTGGATGAAGCCGCCACCGAGCACGCGGGCGCGGCCGGACGCGGCATCGTAGAACACGCAGGCCTGGCCCGGCGAGACGCCCTCTTCACCGGCAACGAGCTCGACCTCGTAACGGCCGTCCGCACCGCGCAGCCAGGCCGGCTGCGGCGGCCGCGTCGAGCGCACCCGCACGAACAATTCGAGGCCCTCGCGCGCGGCCGCGTCGAGCGCGCCATCACCGATCCAGTTGACCTCGCGGAGCGTGATGCGATGCGTGCGCAGCGCCTCGCGCGGGCCGACCACGACGCGGCGGGTGGCGACGTCCAGCTTGACGACGTAGAGCGGCGCACCGGCAGCGATGCCGAGGCCCTTGCGCTGGCCGATCGTGTAGTTGGCGATGCCGTGATGCGCGCCGAGCACGCGGCCATTGAGATCGACGATCTCGCCCGGCTCCATCGCGTTCGGGCGCAGCTTGCCGATGATGTCGGTGTAGCGGCCGGTCGGCACGAAGCAGATGTCCTGGCTGTCGTGCTTGTCGGCGACCTCCAGGCCGAAACGGCGCGCGAGCTCGCGCACCTCCGGCTTGGTCATGTCGCCGAGCGGAAAGCGCAGGTAATCGAGCTGCTCGCGCGTGGTCGCGAACAGGAAGTAGCTCTGGTCGCGATCGCTGTCCGCCGCGCAGATGAGCGCGCGCGATCCGTCCGCCAGCCGCCGCGAGGCGACGTAATGGCCGGTGGCGAGCACGGAGGCGCCGAGCTCGCGCGCGGTCTTCAGGAGATCGCCGAACTTGATCGCGCGGTTGCACTCGATGCACGGCACCGGCGTCTCGCCCGAAGCGTAGCTGGCGGCGAAATTGTCGATCACCGACTCGCGGAAGCGATCTTCGTAGTCCAGCACGTAATGCGGGATGCCGAGGCGCTCGGCAACGTTGCGGGCATCGTGGATGTCCTGGCCGGCGCAGCACGCGCCCTTGCGGTGCGTCGCCGCGCCGTGATCGTAGAGCTGCAGAGTGATGCCGACGACGTCGTAGCCTTCCGACTTCAACAGCGCGGCCGTCACCGAGGAGTCCACGCCGCCGGACATGGCGACGACGACCCTGGTGTCTTCGGGACGGCCTTCGAGATCTAGACTGTTGAGCATGATCCGGTCACTGCGATCGCGGCGTCAGGCAACGGGTTCCCGGCGCGGGAACGCCTCGCATGCGCCGTCTTTGCGGATGGCTTGCTTCGGGCGATCTCCGGACAGGATGTCCTGATCGGAAACAACACGAAAGCATCTGTCTCTAATATAGGCGCACTTCCTGCGAAGCAATTGCGCCGGTCGCAGATGCCGGCGGCAAATCTTGCCGGCCGGGCAGAAATGGCGAGGACGAGGGCCGCGGCCCGCGCCCCGATTGATTCCATAAGAACCTGAATTTGTTGGCGATTCTCTGCAACCCCGGCTTGGCCCGCTCCTTGCTGAACTGCTTGGTCGAGTTCATCGCGAGAGGGTCCAAGGTGTTCAGCGTCACGTCAGACATCCAGGCAGGCACGGTTCTCAAGACCACGGCGCCGAGACAGTCCCGTCAGGACGCTCCGCAGCCGTCCGACAGCTTCTCGGCGCTGGTCGACGCCGCGACTCCGGATCCGTCGACAGCGTCGCCGCCCACCTCCGCGTCGCCGTCGCCGCGCGCCGCCAACGCTTCCACCCCGAGCCGCGAGCCGGCGCGGGCCGGCGACGCCGATCGCACCACCCAGGCCAGGTCGCAGGACAAGCCGGCGGACAAGGCCGACGGCAGCACCGCGCGCGCCGACGACAGCGGTTCGGATACCCCGGCCGACGCGACCGCCGGCACGTCGACCAAAACCGATGCGGCTGGGACCGCCGACGGCAAGACCAGCGACGGCAAGACGGGCGACAAGAAGGACGGCGATCAGGCCGGCACGGATGCAAGCGCCGCGACGACCGCTGTAGCCGGGCCGACCGTGGCCGTGCCGACGCCGGTCGCCGTCGCCATCCAGCCGGAGATCACCCTCGCCAACCCCGCCAGCGGCGATGGCACGGCGGACGGCGACGGCAAAACCAATGCGCCCGGTGCGGCCGCTCCCGTCGGAGTGCCCGGTGTTGGCCCGCAGGGCTCGGTCGATGCCGCGGCAGGCCTGCTGGCGGCCGCAGCCAAATCCTCCGCGGCGGCCAAGGATGCCGACGGAGCCGGATCCACCGCGACGACGCCCGAGACGACAGCGGCGGCCTCCGGCGACGCTGCCGCATCTGCCGAACAGAGCTTCGCCGCCGCGCTCGATGCGACCGTTCCCGGCAGCACCAAGACGACGGGCAAGCCGGGCACCCAGACCAAGACGGGGCTCGCCGACGGCGCAGCCGGCAAGGTCACCGAAACGGGCAATGGCAACGTCCAGTCCACTCAGCAGCCGGGCCATGGCGCGCTCGCGCAACAGCCGGCTGTTGCAGCCAAGCCGGACTCCGTCGAGGCCGGCGATGGGAAGGCGAATGGCAACGTGCAGGCACCGGCCTCACATGATCGCAACGCCGCGCCGACGACCAGCCAGACCAACGGGCCGGCGCCGGATCCGAGTGCACAGGCCACGGCCGCGTTGCAGCCCCAGCTGTCGACGCCGGCCGCATCGACCAGCCAGATCACCTCGGCCAACCTGACCGCGACAGCCGCCACGGCGGCCGCTGTGCCGCTTCATGGGCTTGCCGTCGAGATCGCAGCCTCCGCGCTCAACGGCAAGAGCCGCTTCGAGATCCGACTGGATCCGGCCGAGCTCGGCCGCATCGACGTCCGCATCGACGTCGACCGCAATGGCCAGGTGACCTCGCATCTGCGGGTCGAGAAGCCGGAGACGCTGGCGATGCTGCAGCAGACGGCGCCGCAGCTCCAGCAGGCGCTGCAGGACGCCGGCCTCAAGAGCAACAACAGCGGATTGCAGTTCTCGCTGCGCGACCAGAACTCGTCCGGCCAGAATGGCGGCGATTATCAACAGAATGGCAACGCACAACGCCTGATCGTGACCGAGGACGAAAACGTCCCGGTCCAGCTCGCCGGACGGTCCTATGGACGGATGTTCGGCGCGCAAGGCGGCGTGGATATCAGGGTTTAACAGGAGGCTTCCATGGCAATCGGCGACGCGATCACGGCACCCCCGCCGGTCTCGGGCACGACCAACACCAATTCGTCAACCGGCAACAGCAGCCTCGGCTCGAGCGCAGGCTCGACCATTGCCGGCAATTTCCAGACCTTCCTGACGCTGCTGACGACGCAGTTGCAGAACCAGAATCCGTTGGATCCGCTGGACACCAACCAGTTCACCCAGCAGCTCGTGCAGTTCGCCGGCGTCGAGCAGCAGCTCAAGACCAACGACCAGCTCGCATCGCTGCTCACGATGCAGCAGACGACGCAGGCGACCCAGGCGCTCGCCTTCGTCGGCAAGACAGCGGTGGTGAACGGCTCGACGACGACCATGACCAACGGGCAAGCGAGCTGGGATCTCAGCATTCCGAAGGACAGCAACCTGACGGTGAGCATCACCAACAGCGTCGGCCAGACCGTCTTCAGCGGCAAATATTCGGCGAGCGCCGGCGACAACCAGACCTATAATTGGAACGGCCAGGGCAATGACGGCACCCAATGGCCGGACGGGCAATACAAGATCACGGTGGTCGGCACCGACGCAACGAATGGTTCGCCGGTGGCCATCTCGACCCAGGTCAAGGGCACCGTATCCTCGGTCGACCTGACCCAGCAGCCGCCGCTGCTGTCGATCGGCGGCCAGACCTATACGGTGAACCAGATCCAGCGGATCGTGAGCTAGCTCCCGCCCCGTCTGAACCGATCCCGGCTGAGCTCGAACAAGCTCAGCCGCCGCGGCGACATGTCAGCGTAAGCGCCGGAAATTCTTAACCAATCATTTACCACGATTCCGCTCCCGGGGCGCAGCGCCACCGGAAGTGGCGGCGTTCGCGCATAGCGCCGGATTCGCGCCCTTCGCTTAGGCAAATTTTAAGCGAGGCGGCGTAGGGTCTTACCGTGAGTTCAGTGGTTAAGAGTTTGTGAGTACGCCATGACAGAACCCCATCGCCCGAGGGTGAAATACGTCATCGGGCCTGACGGCAGCCCGCTCACCATCGCGGATTTGCCTGCGCCAGGCACCAAGAGGTGGGTCATTCGCCGGAAGGCTGAAGTCGTTGCCGCCGTTCGCGGCGGCTTGCTGTCCCTCGAGGAAGCGTGCAGCCGCTACACCCTGACCGTCGACGAATTCCTGTCGTGGCAGTTCTCGATTGACCAGCATGGTCTCGCCGGCCTGCGCACCACCCGAATTCAGCAATATCGCCAATAAGGCGTTACCGACGCGACGGGATTTGTTCGAAAATCGGCTTGGCCCCGCCAAGCCGATTTTTTGCATGTCTACACTTTGTTAGGACCCTTTAACCATCGTTAACCATATCGAAACCTTCCCATAGGCAATAATTGCCCAGCGGTTCGATCCAACCTCCGCGCCCCCTCTGCGACTGGCGGACGTGGCGGCTGACATCGGATCGCCACCTGGAATGCGGGTGCTGGTGAAGGTTAAGGATTGAATTTCGCGATCTATGCAACCGGCCGTAAAGGCCCGCGAAGCTCACATCGCCTTTCAGCGGCCACCCGTCGAATGCCGAACTATGGGGCAGTTGCTTGCAAGGTCTCTTGGACTTCCTGAAGGGTTTGGGCGCCGCGCGGCTCACCGCCATGATCGCGGTGACCGCTGCTTTGATCGGCTTCTTCGGCTTCGTCATCATGCGCGTGACCGCGCCGCAGATGACCACCCTCTTCACCGACCTGACGATGGAAGACTCCTCCAGCATCATCAAGGATCTGGAGCGGCAGGGCATTCCCTTCGAGATGCGCAATGAAGGCAGCGTCATCCTGGTGCCCAAGGACAAGGTGACCCGGCTGCGCATGAAGCTCGCCGAGGGCGGCCTGCCCAAGGGCGGCGGCGTCGGCTACGAGATCTTCGACAAGTCGGACGCGCTGGGCACCACGAGCTTCGTCCAGAACATCAACCATCTCCGCGCGCTCGAAGGCGAGCTTGCCCGCACCATCCGCGCCATCGACCGTGTCCAGGCCGCGCGCGTCCATCTCGTCCTGCCCGAGCGGCCGCTGTTCTCGCGCGAGACCCCGGAGCCGTCCGCCTCGATCGTCGTGCGCGTGCGCGGCACCCTCGAGCCGGCGCAGATCCGCGCCATCCGCCACCTCGTCGCCTCCGCCGTCAACGGCCTGAAGCCGCAGCGGGTGTCGATCGTCGACGAGGCCGGACAGTTGCTCGCCGACGGCACCCAGACCGACATCGACCAGCAGGTCGGCGACGAGCGTCGCAACGCCTTCGAGAAGCGGATGCGCAAGCAGGTCGAGGACATCGTCTCCTCGGTGGTCGGAGCGGGCCGCGCCCGCGTCCAGCTTTCCGCCGATTTCGACTACAACCGCATCACCCAGACCTCCGACCGCTACGATCCGGAAGGCCGCGTGCTGCGCTCGAGTCAGACACGCGAAGAGCAGTCGGCGACCAACGAGAACAACGGCCAGGTCACGGTCAACAACGAGCTGCCGGGCAACCAGCAGAACCAGCCGCCGCAGCAGCCGCGGGACCAGAGCAAGAAGACCGAAGAGACCAACAATTACGAGATCTCCCGCACCACCAAGACCGAGGTCACCGAGGCCGGACGGGTCAACCGCATCTCGGTCGCGGTTCTGGTCGACGGCGCCTATTCCAAGAACGAGAAGGGCGAGCTGGTCTATCAGGAGCGCAGCAAGGACGAGCTCGACCGCATCGCCGCACTGGTCCGCTCCGCCATCGGCTTCGACCAGAAGCGTGGCGACCAGGTCGAGGTGGTCAACCTGAAATTCGCCGACGCTCCCGCGGTGCCGCAGATCAACGAGCCCACCGGCTTCCTCGGGATGCTCCACTTCACCAAGGATGACGTCATGTACGTCATCGAGCTCGCGGTGATGATGCTGCTCGGCATCGTGGTCGTGTTCATGGTGGTGCGGCCGCTGGTGAAGAAGATCATCGCCACCGAAGAGATCGCCGTCCCGGGCGGCGGCCTGCCGGCGCTCACCGACGAAACCATCCAGGCAGCCGCTCACGCCCAGCAGACCGCCAACATGATCGACGTCGCCCAGGTCCAGGGCCAGGTCCACGCTCAGTCCGTCCACCGGGTGGGCGAGCTGGCCGACCGCAACCCGGGCGAAGCCGCCGCCATCATCCGCCAGTGGCTCGCCGAGCCGCAGAGCTGACCCGATCGACGTGAACCGCCTGAACTGAAAAGAACGTAGACGCCATGTCGCTGCCGCAGACCCAGAACGCCAACGCCAACAACAACGACATTTCCACGGTCATCGCGACCTTGGCGAGCCGCCAGGCGCAGCGCGAGAAGACCGAGCCCTTGAGCGGCCCGCGCCGCGCCGCGGTGATGATGCTCGCCCTCGGCGAGCAGTACGGCGGCAAGATCTGGCAGCAGCTCGATGACGACGAGGTGCGTGAACTGTCGCTGGCGATGTCGACGCTGGGAACCATCGAAGCCGACGTGGTCGAGGACCTGATGCTCGAATTCGTCTCGCGCATGTCGGCCTCCGGCGCGCTGATGGGCAATTTCGACGCCACCGAGCGCCTGCTGCAGCAATACCTGCCGCCGGAACGCGTCAACGGCATCATGGACGAGATCCGCGGCCCCGCCGGCCGCAACATGTGGGAGAAGCTCTCCAACGTCCAGGAAGAGGTGCTCGCCAACTACCTCAAGAACGAATATCCGCAGACCATCGCGGTCGTGCTGTCCAAGCTGAAGCCGGAGCATGCCGCCCGCGTGCTCGCGATCCTGCCCGAGGACATGGCGCTCGACGTCATCGGCCGCATGCTGCGCATGGAAGCGGTGCAGAAGGAGGTCATCGAGCGCGTCGAGCAGACCCTGCGCGTCGAGTTCATGTCGAACCTGTCGCAGACCCGTCGCCGCGACGCCCACGAGGTGATGGCCGAGATCTTCAACAATTTCGACCGCCAGACCGAGACCCGCTTCATCACGTCGCTCGAAGAAGAGAACCGCGAATCGGCCGAGCGCATCAAGGCGCTGATGTTCACCTTCGACGACCTGATCAAGCTCGATTCCGCCTCGGCGCAGACCCTGCTGCGCAATGTCGACAAGGACAAGCTCGGCGTGGCGCTCAAAAGCGCCAACGAGGAGGTCCGCAACTTCTTCTTCGGCAACATGTCGTCGCGCGCCGCCAAGATGCTGCAGGACGACATGGCCGCGATGGGGCCGGTGCGGCTGCGCGACGTCGACGAGGCGCAGGCCCTGCTCGTCAACCTCGCCAAGGATCTCGCCGCCAAGGGCGAGATCATGCTCAGCAAGAACCGCGCCGACGACGAACTGGTGTATTGATGGCTCAGCCCGCGAAATTCCTGTTCGATACCGACTTCGCCGCGCCGGAGAAGGCGACGCGGGAGCGCGCTGCCGCCACCTCCGCCGAGATCGCACAGAAGGTCGCGGCCGCCGAAGCCGCCGCCTATCGCAACGGCTACGAGGCGGCGCAGCGCGAAGCCAAGGTCGAGGCCGACCGCCGCGTCGCCTCGGCGCTGGAGCAGATCAACATCCAATTGCAGGGCATCTCCGCACGCTTCGAAGGCATCGAGCAGCGGATGGAAACCGAGGCCGTCGATGTCGCGGTCGCCGTCGCCCGCAAGCTGTGCGCGGCGCTGGTCGAGGCGGAGCCGCTCGGCGAGATCTCCGGACTCGTGCACGACTGCTTCGCGCATCTGGTGGCGACGCCGCACCTCGTGCTGCGCATCAACGACGCGCTATACGAGCTCGCCCGCGAGAAGATCGAGAAGCTCGCCAAGCAGAGCGGCTTCGAGGGACGCCTCGTGATCCTCGCCGAGCCGGAGATCGCGACCGGCGACTGCCGTATCGAATGGGCCGATGGCGGGGTCGTGCTGGAGCGCGCTGCGATCGACGCCAAGATCAACGAGCTGGTCGGACGCTACATGGCGTCCAAGAAGAACTAGGCCGCCGTGGTGGCCGAGGGAGTTTAAGTCATGAGCGACAACGAGATTCCGCTTCCTGACCTCAATGCGGCGGACGCGCCTCCGCTGGGCGGGGACGTCGGCTACAATGAAGAAGAGCATGCCGCGCGCATCGCGGCCGACCTCGAGGCGGTGTTCGACGTCCCGGTTCAGGTCTCGGCCGTGCTCGGCCGCTCGAAGATGGATGTCGGCGAGCTGCTGAAGCTCGGGCCCGGCACCGTGCTCGAACTCGACCGCAAGGTCGGCGAAGCCATCGACATCTACGTCAACAACCGGCTCGTGGCACGCGGCGAGGTGGTTCTGGTCGAAGACAAGCTCGGTGTGACGATGACCGAAATCATCAAGTCCGACCGCAACTGACAGACATGACCTGCGTGCCGATCGAGAGCGGCACGACCGAATAGGAGACCAACATGCGGCTTCTCATCGTCGGAACGCTGAAGGGCCAGCTGACGACGGCCACCAAGATCGCCATGGAGAACGGCGCCACCGTCACCCATGCCGAGGACAACGAGCAGGCGATGCGGGTGCTGCGCGGCGGCAAGGGCGCCGACCTGCTGCTGGTCGACGTCGCGCTCGACATCCGCGACCTGGTGATGCGGCTCGATGCCGAGCACATCCACGTGCCGATCGTGGCCTGCGGCATCACCAGCGATGCCCGCGCCGCGGTCGCCGCCATCCATGCCGGCGCCAAGGAATACATTCCGCTGCCGCCGGATCCTGAGCTGATCGCGGCGGTGCTCGCCGCTGTCGCCAATGACAGCCGCGATCTGGTCTATCGCGACGAGGCGATGGCCAAGGTGATCAAGCTCGCCCAGCAGATCGCCGGCTCCGACGCCTCGGTGATGATCACCGGCGAATCCGGCACCGGCAAGGAGGTGCTGGCGCGCTACGTCCACACCCGCTCGGCCCGCGCCAAGCGTCCTTTCATCTCGATCAACTGCGCCGCAATCCCTGAGCACCTGCTGGAGTCGGAGCTGTTCGGCCACGAAAAGGGTGCCTTCACCGGTGCCGTCGCCCGCCGCATCGGCAAGTTCGAGGAGGCCAATGGCGGCACGCTTCTGCTGGACGAAATCTCGGAAATGGACGTGCGGCTGCAGTCCAAGCTCTTGCGCGCGATCCAGGAGCGCGTGATCGATCGCGTCGGCGGCACCCGTCCCGTCCCTGTCGACATCCGCATCATCGCGACCTCCAACCGCAACCTGGCCGACGCCGTGCGCGAGGGCACGTTCCGCGAGGACCTGCTGTTCCGGCTCAACGTCGTCAACCTCAAGATCCCGCCGCTGCGCGAGCGCCCCGCCGACATTCTCGAACTGGCGCAGCATTTCGCGCGCAAATATTCCGAGGCCAATGCCGTCCCGCTGCGGCCGATCTCGGCGGAGGCCAAGCGCATCCTCACCACCAACCGCTGGCCGGGCAACGTGCGCGAGCTGGAGAACACGATGCATCGCGCGGTGCTGATGGCACAGGGCGACGAGATCGGGCCGGATGCCATCCTCACGCCCGACGGCGCCCGCCTCGACATCGGCAAGACCCAACCCGCCGTCGCGCATGCTACGATGGCGGCGGAACAGGTCACGCGCGCCCTGGTCGGCCGCACGGTCGCCGATGTCGAACGTGACCTGATCCTGGAGACCCTGAAGCACTGCCTGGGCAATCGGACACATGCGGCCAATATCTTGGGCATCTCGATCCGCACGTTGCGCAACAAGCTCAACGAATATGCCGACGGCGGCGTGCCGATCCCGCCGCCGGGCTCCGGCGACACGCCGCGCATGCCGAGCCCCGTATAATCTGCCCATCCGGATCGTTCTCGGCGGCGCGCTGGTCCTCGGCGCGCCGCTTGCCGTTTCGCCGGCCGGTGCCGCCACGCGCGGCGTGCTGTCAGGCTGCTGGGAGCAGACGTCGCACGCACCGCTCGTCACCCCATCGTCGGGTCAGGAATGGGGCGTCAGGAGCTGGTGCTTCGCAGGAAAAGGCAAGCTGATCTCGCGAACCATCGCCTGTGACAGGGAGGGCTGCGACGGCTGGGACAATGAACGCAGCTATCGCTGGCGGCCGCCCACGCTGTCGCTATCCGACGTCGAGACGTCGCCGGATGGCGGACACATCAAAGTGTGGCGCCGCTGCCGCGTGCAGTTTCTGACCGACGATTGGATGCAGCTACAGGACTGTGAACAGTCCGCGGATCCATGGGTTCGCGAGAATACGCCGGCGCGGCGTCGCCGGGCACAGCCTCACGAATAGTTCGGCGCCTCGGGATTGCGGAAGATGTGAATGGGATCGCCGGGCGTGAACTCGCGCTGCGTCAGGACCGCGTACGCATACAGCGCGAGATAGAGGATGGCGACCGTGCCGATCGCATACAGAGCCCAGGTTCCGATCCGCTTCATGATTTCCGCTGCTGACGCCGACAGCGGCTTTTAAGGCGTCCGCAGGAAAGTTGCCAGCTCGCCCCGGAGCGTCGGAACGTTACGGCGTCAGCCGCGGATCCGGGACGCTGAAGGCCGCGAGCCGACCGTGACCGTCGTCGCGATCAACCCCGACATAGCTGCCATGCCAATACGCCAGGGCCGCCGACTGCGGCGCCACATCGATATGGACCACTTTGCCGATCACGATGGCATGGGAGTGCCGCTCGATGATCTCCTCGACCTCGCAATCCAGCGTCGCGAGCGCTCCGACGAGGAGCGGCACACCGGTGACCCGTTTGCGCCACTCCGCCCCTGCGAAACGTTCGACGCCGCGCAAGCCACCCTTACCCGCAAACCGTTCGGCCACGCCGATCTGATCCGCCGCCAGCAGATTGGCGCCAAAAACGCCCTCCCGCTGCAGAATTGGCCAGGACGAGGCGTTGCGGTTGAGGCTGACGATGATGGAGGGAGGCTCGACCGCAAGTGACGACAGCGAGCTCACCGTCATGCCGGTGACCTCATCGCCGCGTCCGACCGTGATGACGCTGACGCCTCCGACCAGTTGGCGCATCGCAGAGCGAAAATCCGGCTGGAGCGCCGTGGCATCAGGCATGTGACGGACGATGGAGTTCATTGCGTTGACCTTTCCTACCCCGTCGTGCCCGGTCCAAGCAACTGGCCCAGGATCGAGCCTTCCAGCGCCGCAAGCTCGGCGGAGCCGCGCTGGCGCGAGCGCGGCAGATCGACGCTGATGTCCTCGGCGATCCGGCCGCTCTCGATGACGAGGACGCGATCAGCGAGGGCCACGGCTTCCGCAACGTCATGGGTGACCAGGATTGCGGTGAAGGTTTGATCGGCCCAGACCCGCTCCAGCAGCCGCTGCATCGCGATCCGCGTCAGCGCGTCCAGCGCGCCGAGCGGCTCGTCGAACGCCAGCAGGCGCGGACCGCTGACCAGCGCGCGCGCCAGCGCGACGCGCTGCTTCTGACCGCCGGACAGCACCGCCGGCCATTGGTCGCGCTTGTCGGCGAGACCCACCTCCTCGAGCGCCCGCCGCGCCCGCTCATGCGCACCGGCGGCCTTGCGCTCGCGGCCGAGCCCGACCTCGACATTGGCGAGCACCCGCGCCCATGGCAGCAGCCGCGGTTCCTGGAACATGACGCGGACGTCCTCGGGCCGCGCGGCCGCTTCGCCGAAGCTGATCGTGCCCGACGTCGGCTTGTCGAGGCCGGCAATCAGCCGCAGCAGCGTGCTCTTGCCGCAGCCGCTCTGGCCGACGACGGCGACGAACTGGCCGGCCGCGATCTCCAGGTCGATGCCGCGCAGCACCTCGTTGTCGCCGAACGCCTTGCGGAGATCGCGGATCACGAGCGGCAGGCCGCGTGTCTCGGGTTGGGCCGGACTCACGCTGTGCTTCCTCACGGGGCGGAAAGCCTCAGCATGCCCGATCACATCGGGGCCGTCGATCGCCTCCACACCGGAGACGGGAATTCGGAGCGCTTGCTGCATTTCCAGAACCTCAATGCTTGCTGAAGGCCGGATGCCAGGACAGCGTCAGCCGCTCCAGCACCCGCGAGGCGCTGTCGGCGACCTTGCCCAGCAGGGCGTAGATCAGGATGGAGAGCACGACGACATCGATCTGCATGAACTCGCGCGCCTGCATCGCCATGTAGCCGAGGCCCGAGGACGCCGCGATCGTCTCGGCGACGATCAGGGTGAGCCACATGATGCCGAGCGCGAAGCGCAGGCCGACGAAGATCGACGGCAGCGCGCCGGGGAAGATCACCCGGCGAAACAGCTCGCGGTCGGACATGCCGTAGACGCGGCCCATTTCAATGAGTTGCGGATCGACCGTGCGAATCCCGTGCAGCGTATTCAGGTAGACCGGAAAGAACACGCCGAGCGCCACCAGAAACAGCTTGGCACTCTCGTCGATGCCGAACCACAGGATGACCAGCGGGATCAGCGCCAGATGCGGCACGTTGCGGATCATCTGCAGAGTGGTGTCGGTCAGCTTCGCCGACAGTCGCGACAGGCCGTTGGCCAGACCGAAGGCGAAGCCGATGCCGCCGCCGATCAAAAAACCGATCGAGGCGCGCCAGAAGCTGACCCAGATGTTGCGGCCGAGTTCGCCCGACCACAGCAGCTTCCAGCCGGCGCGCGCCACGTCGCTCGGCGCCGGCAGCACGCGTGGCGAGACCAGGCCGGCGGCCGAGGCCGCCTGCCAGATCAGGATGATCGCGAGCGGCACCAGCCAGGGGATCAGCCCATCCGCGCGCGGCACCGCGAGCCTGCGGACCTTGGGAACACTTTCGATCAGACTCATGATTGCGAGGCCCTCTGCAACGGACGGTGCTCGTTGGCGATGGTCTCGCCGAACGGGCCGGTATTGGTGCGGAGCCTGGTGACGTTGCCCGTCCGCTCCGACACATTCAAGCCAAGCTTGGGAAACACCAGCTCGGCGAAGCGGTAGGCTTCCTCGAGATGCGGATAGCCCGAGAGGATGAAGGTATCGATGCCGAGATCCTGGTACTCGCGGATGCGCGCCGCCACCGTGTCGGGATCGCCGACCAGCGCCGTGCCGGCGCCGCCGCGGACCAGGCCGACGCCGGCCCACAGGTTCGGGCTGATCTCGAGCTTGTCGCGTCGGCCGCCGTGAAGCTGCGACATCCGCTGCTGCCCGACCGAATCCATGCGGGCAAAAATCTTCTGCGCCGAGGCGATGGTGTCGTCGGTGACGTGCTTGATCAGGTCGTCGGCGGCCGCCCACGCCTCGTCATTGGTCTCGCGCACGATCACATGCAAGCGGATACCGAACGACAGCTTGCGGCCGCGACTGTCGGCGACGGCCTTCACCTTGGCGATCTTGGCCGCGACATCGGCCGGCGGCTCGCCCCAGGTGAGATACTTCTCGACGGTGTCTACCGCGACGTCGATGCCGGCATCCGACGAGCCGCCGAAGAACAGCGGCGGCCGCGGCGACTGCACCGGCGGGAACAGCAGCCGGCCGTCCTCCACCGTGATATGCTTGCCGCTGAAGTTGACCGCCTCGCCTTCGAGCAGCGCGTTGTAGACGGTCAGGAATTCGCGCGTGACCTCGTAGCGCTCCTCATGCGACAGGAAGATGCCGTCGCCTTTGTTCTCGACCGGATCGCCGCCGGTGACGACGTTGACCAGCAGCCGGCCGTTGCTGACGCGGTCGAGCGTCGCGGTCATGCGCGCGGCCACCGCCGGCGATTGCAGGCCGGGTCGCACCGCGACGAGATAGCGCAGCCGCTCGGTGAACGGCGCCACCGCCGAGGCCACGATCCAGGAATCCTCGCAGCTCCGTCCTGTCGGGATCAGCACGCCGTAATAGCCAAGCTGATCGGCGGCCTGCGCGACCTGGCGCAGATAGTTGAAGTTGACCTCGCGGCCGCCCTGCGAGGTGCCGAGATAGCGGCCGTCGCCATGGGTCGGCAGGAACCACAGCACGTTGGGCTTCGAAGCGTTACTCATGTCAGTCTCTTTCGGATTGGGATGGCGATCAGGCGTCAGGTGGACGGCGTCCACTTCCAGACGATGTCGCTGACGTTGACCTGTTTCGGAATGAGGCCGACGCGGGCGAACCGATCCGCCACCGCCTGCTGGCTCCTGATGATGTCGTCGTCGAGCGGCACGACGCTGTAGACCGAACGGTCGACGAAGCGCCTGACCGCCGCGATGTCGACGCCGGTCGCCTCGGCCTGCGCCTTGGCCACCTCGTCGTGATGGCTGTTGGCCCAGATGCCCTCGGCGGCGAACGCGGCGTTCAGCCTGGCGACGATGGCGGGATACTTCTCAACGAAGTCGGAGCCCACGATGTAGAACGAGTTCGGCTTATGCACGTCCTTGTCCCACGCGATCACCCGTGCATTCTCCTTCAGCTCGGCGAGCGCGAGGTACGGATCCCAGATCGACCACGCGTCCACCGAGCCCTTGACGAAGGCCGCGGTGGCATCGGCCGGCGCGAGCGGCGCCGGCGTGATGTCGCTCCACGACAGGCCCGCCTTCTCGAGTGCTGCGACCAGCAGATTGTGCGCGCTCGAGCCCTTGCCGAAGGCGACGCGCTTGCCCTTGAGATCGGCAAGCGTTCTGATCGGCGAATCCTTCTGCACCACGATCGCCTGGCTGCTGCCGTTCTGCTTGACGGCGGCGGCGTAGCGGATCTTGGCGCCCGCGGCCTGCGCGAAGATCGGCGGCGCGTCGCCGACATAGCCGAAATCGACGCTGCCGACATTGATGGCCTCAAGCAGCGGCGGACCGAACTGGAAATCGACCCAGACGATCTCGATGCCGAGAGGCTTGAACGTCTCCTCGATGGTGCGGCGCGCCTTCACGGCGGGGAAGAAGCCGCCCTTCTGGGTGCCGATGCGGATCTCCTTCGGCCTGTCCTCGGCGCGCAGCGGCGCCGCGCAGCTCATCACCGCAGCTGATGCCAATGACAGTTTGAGAAAATCGCGACGCTTCATTGCCCTCTCCGACCCTTGCGCATCCGCATTGATGCGATGCAAGGGATGATGGTGGCGGGCGAAACGCGTGTCGAGCACCCCGGAAAAATAGCGATGCTGGTCCTGTTTCGTCACACGGCGAAGGGATGTTCGTATCGAGACGCCCGTGCAAAGCAGCGAGAATTTCTCGCGATCGACAACGCGATCACGGGTCTTCACAGACCATCAACCACGATCGCACCGGCATGCTCGCCGATCCGCGACCAATCGTCCCCGCGGTTCCGCCGCTTGATCCAGGTCAAGCCTTTGGCAAGGCTTCCTTGCTTAACGTTGGAACAGGCGCGGCCCGGATGCCGCAACCCCTCCTGAACCTCCCCCTAGCCGAGAATTCTCTCATGTCGCTCATTGGCGGCGATGCGAACGCGCGTGCGCGTCGCAGACGCATGGAAATTTTTGCCTTCCTGTTTCTCACTGCCGTGCTGATGCCTGCGCTCGCGGTCGCCACTGTCGGCTCCTACGGACTCACGGTGTGGGTCTACCAGATGATGGCCGGACCGCCCGGGCCGCCCGCGGCGCACTGATCGGAAGGACCCCGCCGTGCTCTCACACCGCACCTCCCTCGACCGGCGCGCGCTGATCACCGGCCGCGTCCTCACCGCCGATCCCGTCGTCGCACCAGCCAAGGGCGAGATCGCCAGCATCATCGTGCAGACCCGGCCCGAGCAGCTCGACCGCGTCGCAGCCGACATCCTCGCGCTGTCCGGCTGCGAGATCCACGGCCGCGACATCAGAGGCAAGCTGATCGTCGTCGTCGATGCGCCCGATGCCGGCGCGCTCGGCGCCACCATGAACCGGATCGGACTGCTGCCGCACGTGCACTCCGCCTGCCTCGTCTTCCACGCCATCGACGCCGGCTAATCACACGAGACTCCAATGACCGACATGAAGATCGATCGCCGCCAGATGCTGAAGCTGGAAGCCGCCGCGATTGCCGCGGCCGCCGCCGGCATGCCGAGCGCCTCGCTCGCGGCGAACCTCGTCACCGAGCGCGAGCAGAGCGAGCTGAAATGGGACAAGGCCGCCTGCCGCTTCTGCGGCACCGGCTGCAGCGTGATGGTCGCGACCAAGGACAACCGCGTCGTCGCCACCCATGGCGACATCAAGGCCGAGGTGAATCGCGGCCTGAACTGCGTCAAGGGCTATTTCCTGTCCAAGATCATGTACGGCCATGATCGCCTGACGCACCCGATGCTGCGCAAGACCAACGGCAAGTACGACAAGAACGGCGAGTTCACGCCGGTCACGTGGGACGAAGCCTTCGACATCATGGCGCAGAAGTACAAGGAGGCGCTCAAGAAGCGCGGGCCCTCCGGCGTCGGCATGTTCGGCTCGGGCCAGTGGACGATCTGGGAAGGCTATGCGGCCTCCAAGCTGTTCAAGGCCGGCTTCCGCTCCAACAACATCGATCCCAATGCGCGGCACTGCATGGCGTCGGCCGTGGCCGGCATGATGCGCACCTTCGGCATCGACGAGCCGCCCGGCTGCTACGATGACATCGAGGCCACGGACGCGTTCGTGCTGTGGGGCTCCAACATGGCGGAGATGCATCCAATCCTGTGGACCCGCGTGACCGATCGGAGACTGTCGACGCCGCATGTCAAGGTCGCCGTGCTCTCGACCTTCGAGCACCGCTCGTTCGACCTCGCCGATATCGGCATGGTGTTCAAGCCGCAGACCGACCTCTACATCCTCAACGCCATCGCCAACCACATCATCACGACAGGCCGCGTCAACAAGGACTTCGTCCAGGCGCACACGGTGTTCAAGAAGGGCCAGACCGACATCGGCTATGGCCTGCGGCCGGAGCATCCGCTGCAGAAGAAGGCCAAGGGCGCCGCCAACCCGAACGACGCCACCGACATCTCGTTCGACGAGTATGCGAAGTTCGTCTCGGACTACACGCTGGAGAAGGCCGCCGAGATGTCCGGCGTGCCGCTGAACCGGCTGCAGGCGCTCGCCGAGCTCTATGCCGATCCGAAGACCAAGGTGGTCTCGTTCTGGACCATGGGCTTCAACCAGCACACCCGCGGCGTCTGGTGCAACAACCTCGTCTACAACATCCATCTTCTGACCGGCAAAATCGCCGAGGCCGGCAACAGCCCGTTCTCACTGACCGGGCAGCCCTCGGCCTGCGGCACCGCGCGCGAGGTCGGCACCTTCTCGCACCGTTTGCCCGCCGACATGGTGGTCACCAACAAGGAGCACCGCGCCAAGGCCGAGCACATCTGGCAGCTGCCGGAAGGTACGATCCCGGACAAGCCGGGCTATCACGCGGTGCTGCAGAGCCGGATGCTGAAGGACGGCCTGCTCAACGCCTATTGGGTGCAGGTCAACAACAATTTGCAGGCCGGCCCCAACGCGAACGAAGAGACCTATCCGGGCTTCCGCAACCCCGACAATTTCATCGTCGTCTCCGACGCCTATCCGTCGGTGACCGCGCTCGCCGCCGATCTCATTCTGCCGACGGCGATGTGGGTGGAGAAGGAAGGCGCCTATGGCAATGCCGAGCGCCGCACCCAGTTCTGGCACCAGCTCGTCTCGGCGCCGGGCGAGGCGCGCTCCGACCTCTGGCAGCTGATGGAGTTCTCCAAGCGCTTCAGGATCGAAGAGGTCTGGCCCGAGGAGCTGATCGCCAAGAAGCCGGAGGTTCGCGGCAAGACGCTGTTCGACGTGCTCTACAGGAACGGCCGGGTCGACAAATTCCCGGTCGACCAGATCGAGCCGGGCTATGCCAATGACGAATCCAAGGCGTTCGGCTTCTACGTCCACAAGGGCCTGTTCGAGGAATACGCCTCGTTCGGCCGCGGCCACGGCCATGACCTGGCGCCGTTCGAGGCCTATCACAAAGAGCGCGGCCTGCGCTGGCCTGTCGTCGACGGCAAGGAGACGCGCTGGCGTTTCCGCGAGGGCTCCGACCCTTACGTCAAGTCCGGCACCGGCGTGCAGTTCTACGGCTTCCCGGACGGCAAGGCGCGCATCTTCGCCCTGCCCTACGAGCCGCCGGCGGAATCGCCGGACAAGGACTATCCGTTCTGGCTGTCGACCGGACGCGTGGTCGAGCACTGGCATTCCGGCACGATGACCCGCCGCGTGCCCGAGCTCTACAAGGCGTTCCCCGAAGCCGTCTGCTTCATGCATCCGGACGATGCCGAGGCCGCGAACTTGAGGCGCGGCGACGAGGTCAAGGTCGCCTCGCGGCGCGGCTTCATCCGCGCCCGCGTCGAGACCCGCGGCCGCGACAAGCCGCCCCGCGGGCTCGTCTTCGTGCCGTGGTTCGACGAGTCCAAGCTGATCAACAAGGTGACGCTCGACGCCACCGACCCGATCTCGCTGCAGACCGATTACAAGAAATGCGCCGTGCGCATCGAGCGGGTGTGACGATCATGATCAAGAGACTTGCCATGATGCTGCTCGCGGCCAGCCTTGCGGCCGGCTCGAGCGCCCTGCTCGCCCAGAGCGTCTCCTCGTCGCTGCGCGGCCCCACGCCGCTCAATGACGAAGGCCCGGCGCCGCCGATGCAGCCGACGAAGAACACCGCCGAGAAAGAGGTGCGCAACTATCCGGAGCAGCCGCCGGTGATCCCGCATTCGATCGACGGCTATCAGGTCGACATGCAGGGCAACAAATGCCTGTCCTGCCATGCCCGTGCTCGCATCGCGGAGTCGAAGGCGCCGATGCTGTCGATCACCCACTTCATGGACCGCGACGGCCAGTTCCTGGCGTCGGTGTCGCCGCGCCGCTACTTCTGCACCCAGTGCCACGTGCCGCAGAGTGTCGCCAATCCGCCTGTCAGCAACGACTTCGTCGACATCGACACGCTGCTGGCGCACGACAAGCCGGGTGGCAAGCGATGAGCAGCGCCGACATCCCGGAGGGCGCCAAGGCACCCGTCCCCGAGCAGCAGCTCGGCCTTGCCGGCCGCGCCTGGCAGTTCATTCTCGACCTCATCGACGTGCTGCTGAAGCCGAGCTCCGTGTTCGGGCTCGGCGTGCTGGTGCTCGCCGGCTTCCTCGCCGGCGTGATCTTCTGGGGCGGCTTCAACACCGCGCTCGAGATCACCAACACCGAGAAGTTCTGCACCGGCTGTCACGAGATGAAAGACAACGTGTTCGCCGAGCTGAAGACGACCGTCCATTTCTCCAACCGCTCCGGCGTGCGCGCCAGTTGCCCGGACTGCCACGTGCCGCACAACTGGACCGACAAGATCGCGCGCAAGATGCAGGCCTCCAAGGAGGTCTGGGGCCATCTGTTCGGCTCGATCAACACCCGCGAGAGGTTCACCGACCGCAGACTGGAGCTCGCCTTGCATGAGTGGGCGCGGTTCAAGGCGAACGACTCGCTCGAATGCCGCAACTGCCACAGCTCCCAGTCGATGGACATCACCAAGCAGTCGCCGCGCGCCGTCGAAGCGCATCAACGCTTCCTGTTCACCGGCGAAAAGACCTGCATCGACTGCCACAAGGGCATCGCGCATCATCTGCCGGACATGAGGGGCGTGCCGGGCTGGCAGTAGTCGACTTCTCTGAATGGCCGAGCCGTCGCCGCGCGCGCAGTCGGCTCCCCTCCCCCTTGTGGGGAGGGGTTGGGGAGGGGGCCCACACGGGCGGTGTCGCCCGGAGCCCCCCTCCCCAACCCTCCCCCACAAGGGGGGAGGGAGCACACCGTACGCGCCGCACGCTTTCGGCCTCCATTCTCTGAAGCGAGGCACCCCTGCCTTAGCTAGCGCTTGATCTCCCCGCATCAGCCCTTAGGTTCACGGAACGTCCCCGAGTCGCCGCGCGGCTCCATCCCTGTGAGCCATGACCACCTTCTCCCCGCATCAGGATTCCGCGCTGAAGGCCGTCGGCGATTGGCTGAAGGCCAAGCCCGGCCAGAGCGGCACGCCACAAGTGTTCCGGCTGTTCGGCTATGCCGGAACCGGCAAGACCACGCTGGCCCGCCACATCGCCGAGGGCGTCGACGGCGAGGTCAAGTTCGCGGCCTTCACCGGCAAGGCGGCGCTGGTGATGCGCAGCAAGGGCTGCGACAACGCCTCTACCATCCATTCGCTGATCTATCGCGCGCAAGAAACCGGCGAGGAGCAGCCGAACTTCGAATTGTGGGACGACGCGCCGGCCTCCAAGGCCAAGCTGATCATCATCGACGAATGCTCGATGGTCGACGCCGATCTCGGCCGCGACCTGCTGTCATTCGACTGCCCGCTGCTGGTGCTCGGCGATCCCGCGCAGCTGCCGCCGGTCAAGGGGGGCGGCTTCTTCACCGACAGCGAGCCGGACGTGATGCTGACCGAGGTGCATCGCCAGGCCAAGGACGATCCGATCGTGCGGATGTCGATGGACGTGCGCGAGGGCAACACGCTCGACGTCGGCCGCTACGGCGAGAGCGAGGTGGTCGAGCGCCGCGAGCTCGATCCGTCCCGCGTCATGGAGGCCGACCAGGTGCTGGTCGGCCGCAACGCCACCCGACGCGCCTACAACAACCGCTTCCGGCAGCGCCTCGACATCGAGGACGCCCTCCCTGTCGCCGGCGACAAGCTGGTCTGCCTGCGCAACAACCGCAAGAAGGGCCTGTTCAATGGCGGGCTGTGGCGGGTGAAGTCGCGCGCGACCTCGAAGTCCAAGATCGTCACCATGCGGGTCGCGCCCGACGAGGATCTCGGACGCAAGGTCACGAAAGTCTCGGTGCGCGGCGAATGCTTCGCCGGCGGCATCGAGGACATCCCGTGGGAGCAGCGCAAGCCCTATGACGAGTTCGACTACGGCTACGTGCTGACCGTGCACAAGTCGCAGGGCTCGCAATGGGACGACGTCGTGCTGTTCGACGAGAGCTTTGCCTTCCAGGAAAGCCGCGCTCGCTGGCTCTACACCGGCATCACCCGCGCCGCGAAGCGGCTGTCGATCGTGGTGTAACGCCGGCTTTACCGCGCGAGACGATTTTGCTCGCCTCGCTGGTACCCACCTGCGGCAGGTTGATCCACGTCAACCTGACGCAGGGTCCTTGGCGGATAAAGATCGATTCACATCTCTGTTAAACCAGCAGCAGACGGCGGGATCGTATGGCAAAGTCCAACACCACGAAAGGCAAGACCAAAGGCAAGTCGACGAAAGACAAGGCTTCCAACGGTCAGCGCCGCAAGCGCGCGAGCGCCACGGCGCGTGTCGCGCGCCGGCAGTCCGCAGCCAAGCTCGATCCGATCGGTCAGTCGCTTGTGGACGAATCGATGCAGGCCGCGCAGATCACCGAGCTGTCGGCGTTCGAGACCGTGCTCAACGGTCCGCCGGCCCTCGACCCCAACTCCGCGCCGGTCAGGGCGATGCTGGACGGCGCCGCGCCGGACGATGCCAGGCTGATGAAGGCGCTGATCGAGGGCAAGGCCAAGCCCGACAAGCGCCACACCTCCGACGAGCTCGCCGACAATTGGCGCCAGGGCGGCTACCCCTACAAATTCCGCATGTACCGCAAGGACTATGAGGAGCAGAAATTCATCCTGCAGACCGAGCTGTTGAAGCTGCAGAACTGGATGAAGGATGCGCGCCAGCGCCTGGTGCTGCTGTTCGAAGGCCGCGACGCCGCCGGCAAGGGCGGCACCATCAAGCGCTTCATGGAGCATCTCAATCCGCGCGGCGCCCGCGTGGTGGCGCTGGACAAGCCGAGCGACGTCGAGCGCGGCCAGTGGTACTTCCAGCGCTATGTCGAGCATCTGCCGACCGCGGGCGAGATCGTGCTGTTCGACCGCTCCTGGTACAACCGCTCCGGCGTCGAGCGCGTGATGGGCTTCTGCTCGCAGATCGAGTACGACGAGTTCCTGCGCCAGGTGCCGGAGTTCGAGCGCAACCTCGTGCGCAGCGGCATCCACCTCATCAAGTTCTGGTTCTCGGTCAGCCGCGACGAGCAGCGCCGCCGCTTCAAGGAGCGCGAGGCGCATCCGCTGAAACAGTGGAAGCTGTCGCCGATCGACACCGCCTCGCTCGACAAATGGGACGACTACACCCGCGCCAAGGAGGCGATGTTCTTCTCCACCGACACCGCCGACTGCCCGTGGACCGTGATCAAGTCAGACGACAAGAAGCGTGCGCGGCTGAACGCGATGCGCTGCGTGCTGCATTCGCTGCCCTATGCCGGCAAGGACGTCTCGCGCATCGGCCAGGTCGACGACCTCATCGTCGGCCGCGCCAGCGTGATCCACGAGCGCGAGGAGCACGCGAGCTGAGCCACCCCGCTCAGCGCCGATGACGCCGGTGCGGCCTCGCCATATCGGCCGGCCGCATCGCTGCATTGGCATTCGGAAGGCCCGGCGCGCCGCGACGGGCCAACTCCGCCTGTGCCGCCGGCGTCAGCGTGCCGCCATTGAGCACGTCGCGTTCGGGATGCATGGCCTCATAGGCCGCCGGCTCGGAGAATTGCGCCGATGCCGCGGTCACCGCCAGCGTCGACATCAGCAGAGCTGCCGCCAGGCTCCTGAATATGATCATGATCGGTCTTCCCTCTGTGGTGCACCAATTCACGCTTGCGATCATGTAGGCGGGCGAAGGCTGCCCTCCTATCACGACTGCGCGAGCCGATAACCCTTCGTGAGCGCGCTCATGTCTCAGAGCTGGCGAAGGGATGACTCGTGCCGACGGTCCGACGCGTCACCGCCGCAGCGGCAGCCGATCATACGGGCTGAGACGGGCCCGCGGCGGAAACACGAGCACCGCGCCGGAGGCGCGCTCCATGCCCATTTTCCCCGCCGGCGTCAGCGCGCCGCCGTTGAGCACGTCGCGATCAGGATACATCGCCTGAAACGCCCCAGGCTCCTGCTCGCCGAAAAACCAGCCCTGCGCCGATGCCGGCGCAACAGTGGCCATCGACAGCAGCAAGGCTGCCGCCTTTGATTTCCAGGATGTCATGATTGTTCTCCAGGTTCTCAGGATGCGGAGATCACGCACGCGATTGATGCCCTGGTCAGAGCCGTCATCAGCGAGGCACGACCGCCTCTGTATTGACCGCGGAGGAAACGAAATATTCGCGGCGTCGTCGCCTCGCCGGGATCACGACCGCGAGACCTGAACCACACCATCATTCGAGGATCGACGAAGCGTGACGTCATCGTGAGTTCGTGAACGAGATGGCGCGCATCCGATGACCTCACCCCGTCGTTGCGAATTTGATGGCTGCCGACGATGCAGGATCGGTTACCGCGCCCAGCACCGCCCTGCAGCCCGTCGGGCAAATCGGCCGGCGACGACAAAAGCTGTCAAGGTCTTCTGAAAAACATAAATCATTTCGTGCTCTGCCCAAATCAGGCTTATGATGCCTGCGTTTCGTTGCACGGCAGGGGACGTATCGCGATCGTCACGGACGTTGGCAGCGGAATGCGATGGACGCGACATGTTGCAGCGGGTCCTGGACCTGCCGACGAACGGCATGGCGCGGACGGCGAAAGCGTGTGGTCCTGGCCTCCCGACGCTGAGGCCAAGCTGGCGGTGATGATCCGCCGGCGACGGGGGCAAGAGAGCCGGTCCCCGGGGAGCAACTGTCTTTTTTGTAGACCGGTGATCGGCCGGCCTCAAGGCTGGCGCGAAGGCGCGCC
>NZ_JBNPUD010000016.1:0-131256 GCF_051167995.1 Bradyrhizobium sp. HKCCYLRH3073 | reverse complement strand
GTTCGCACATTCTGGCAGGTTTCGAACACACAAGAGCACGGAGCAGCCGTTAAACCCATCGCGCAGGGAGGGCCGGGCTGTCCGGCTGACCTGTGGTTCCTGCCCCGTGCATTCTTTCCGCACGGGGGCCACGGGCCTCAGCCGAGGCTCGGCCTTCCCTGCGCCCTCGCTTCGGAAGAGGGCGGAATTGATCGCAACGCTCGGACGCGAAAGCGGGCGCGAGGATGAATCATCGTGCCAAAAATTCGGTTGTCGTCCGCGCGAAGGCGGGGAGCCATCCTTGTCGACGCCGATGCGAGGCACGCTGGAGCGACGCGATGATGCGCCAACGGCCGCCGGTGGCGATGGATCCCGCGGTGGCTATGGATCCCGGCGTTCGCCGGGATGACACTGAACGGCAGGTGGTAGATGCGGGCTCGCGGATGGCGTTCAATGTGTCAGCCATGTCCCCGAACGCCCGTGAGCCATCTGTCCGAACGGTCGCCAGCGGCGCATGACGGAGAGAGGTTCATGGCGACCACCCCAGAAACCAAAAAGGCCGGGCAGGGCCCGGCCTCGATGATCAGATGACGCGGCCGTCCTCAGTAGGGAATCGGAATCCGGGTCGGGTAGCCACCGAGATCGGACGGCGCCATCAGCGGCTGGCGGTCGATCGGGCGGTTCAGGTTTTCGCGGGCGAACGACGGATAGCCGACGGCCGGCGGGAAGGCGTAATCCGAGAACTTGCGGTCGCCGGGAAGAACCTCGGTGCCGCCGTCGAGGAAGGAGCGGCGGGTGATGTAGATGCGGGTGCGCGGGCCGGACTGGTAGGAATAGTTCGGATTGCCGCTGCTATAGGTGGTCGTGACGCGACGCTTCGCGGGGGCGGCATCGGCCGAGGTGACGGCAAGAGACGTGACGGCAAGACCGGTCGCGGCGATCACCGCCAAGGCCATGACCCGGGTCGCAGCAGAAAATTCAATCATCACGTCCTCTTCCTCGCGCCAAAAGGGGCGGGCGCTCGCCATGCGCATGATTTGGCTCGCACAATATCTGGGTCGGCTGTGGCATCACAAGGTCATTCCCGCGGCCGCACCGAAGATAAATTCCCGCTGTGGCGGGAAAGTTGCATCAAAATCCGTCACTTGGCTGCCGATGCGGACGCCCGAATGGGGCGCGGTCACGCCCAGCAACATCCGGACGCAGGCGGACATTCACAGCGCGCCGCGCAGCCTCGGATTGGCGGTCGACGTCACCCAATCGGGGCTGCCGGTGGCGACGGCGGGTTCGTCGCAGCCGCCGCGCCGCTGATCGGACCCCGTGAACAGCTGGCTCAGGGCCCGGTGCCGGTCGGGCGCCAGCAGGGTCAGCCGGTTGAGCATGCAGCCGACCATGGCGCGGCGCGCCGGCATCGTCACGCCCTGGCACGACCAGCCGGAGATCCGCAAGCTCGGCTCGGCGATGGTCTTGAGAAAGCCGAGGCAGGCCCCGGCGCCCTCGGGCGCCCCGGCCCGGCGCACCAGGCCGACTGGGCCGAACCGGCTGTCGATCACGCCCGCGGTCTCGAGTTCGGAGGCGGTGCTGCGCCCCATCCGGACCGCGAGATCGGCCCGCGGATCACGCCTGGCATCGCGCTCCGATCCGAACCGGTAGACCTCGAGCTCGGCAGTCGGCCGATCGGCGGGCTCGCCCCAGCGCAGCACGTCCTTGCGGCCGCCTTCGGGGTGGGTGAGCACGGTATAGGTGGCGGTCCTGTCGGGCTGGTCGGTGAGGCGGAGCGAGAACGCCGGCACTGCGGCGTCGGCCAAGGTCCAGCCGGCGCGGCCGGGCGTGTCATCGCCGCGGTCGAGATGGTTCCAGCCGGCCACGCCGAGCATGGCGATCAGCGCCAGAGCCCCCACATAGGCGAACAGGCGCGCAAACGTGCCGCAGACCTCGTCCGCGAAGCTCTTGAGCCCTTGCAGGACGGACCCGGATCGGGGCGCTGCGGCTGTTCTGGCCGAATTGGACTGCATCGAATGCGAGACGTCGTGGTAACGTTGTGTCAGGGACGTTTCTCGCATAGAAGCGCTGCCGCTTCGGTTTCCGCTGACATACCCGGCCGGCCTTATTTCTTCGGAGAGTGAACGATGGGTTACAAAGTCGCAGTGGTCGGCGCGACCGGCAATGTCGGACGGGAAATGCTCAATATTCTCGACGAGCGCCAATTCCCCGCCGACGAGGTCGTGGCGCTGGCCTCACGCCGCAGCGTCGGCGTCGAGGTGTCCTATGGCGACCGCACCCTGAAGTGCAAGGCGCTCGAGCACTACGATTTTGCCGATGTCGACATCTGCCTGATGTCCGCCGGTGGCTCGGTATCGAAGGAGTGGTCGCCCAAGATCGGCGCCGCCGGCGCGGTGGTGATCGACAACTCGTCGGCCTGGCGCATGGATCCCGACGTGCCGCTGATCGTGCCGGAGGTGAATGCCGACGCCGCAGCCGGCTTCAACAAGAAGAACATCATCGCCAATCCGAACTGCTCGACCGCCCAGCTCGTGGTCGCGCTGAAGCCGCTGCACGACAAGGCGAAGATCACGCGCGTCGTGGTGTCGACCTATCAGTCGGTGTCCGGCGCCGGCAAGGATGCGATGGACGAATTGTTCTCGCAGACCAAGGCCGTCTACACCAACGACGAGCTGATCAACAACAAGTTCCCCAAGCGCATCGCCTTCAACGTCATTCCGCAGATCGACGTCTTCATGGAAGACGGCTTCACCAAGGAAGAGTGGAAGATGATGGCGGAGACCAAGAAGATCCTGGATCCGAAGATCAAGCTGACCGCGACCTGCGTGCGCGTGCCGGTGTTCGTCGGCCACTCCGAAGCCGTCAACGTCGAGTTCGAGAATCCGATCACGGCGGACGAGGCCCGCAACATCCTGCGCAACGCGCCGGGCTGTCTCGTGATCGACAAGCACGAGCCGGGCGGCTACGTGACGCCTTATGAGGCGGCCGGCGAGGACGCGACCTATATCAGCCGCATCCGCGAGGACGGCACGGTCGAGAACGGCCTCGCCTTCTGGTGCGTGTCCGACAATCTGCGCAAGGGCGCGGCGCTGAACGCGATCCAGATCGCGGAAGTGCTGATCAACCGCAAGCTGATCACCGCCAAGAAGAAGGCGGCGTAATAGACGCACGGTGCGCCGTCGCCCCGGTAAGCGTCATGGCCGTCGCATATGACAATGGAAGTCTGGGGATCGTCTGTCTCTAAGTCGTCATGGCCGGGACAAGCCCGGGCATGACGGAGTCACTAATCAGAAGGGTCGTTCGCGGGCGAGACCTGGTGGGATGACCGAGCGGATTCGGGGTGGGGTCGAAATTGGCTGAGAGCAGCAAGACCGAGTCAGCGGCGCAAGCGCCCGTGCCTGCCAAGCACGCGCCGGGTCCGCTCGAGCGCGGGCTTGAAGGCTTCCTGTTCAAGAGCCGCTGGCTGATGGCGCCGTTCTATGTCGGCCTCGTCGTCAGCCTCGTCGTGCTGCTGTTCAAGTTCGTGCTGCTGCTGTGGGAGAATATCGTTCATCTGCCGTCCGCCAAGGAGAGCGACATCATCCTCGGCGTGCTCAGCCTGATCGACGTCTGCCTGACCGGCAATCTGGTGCTGATCGTGGTGTTCTCCGGCTATGAGAACTTCGTCTCGCGCATCGATCCCGGCGGCCATCCCGACTGGCCGGAATGGATGACCAAGGTCGACTTCGCCGGCCTGAAGCAGAAGCTGCTGGCCTCGATCGTCGCGATCTCGGCGATCCAGCTCTTGAAGGCGTTCATGAATCTCGACGCCGGCTACGACTCGACCAAGCTCGCCTGGCTGGTCGGCGTGCACATGACCTTCGTGGTGTCGACCCTGATGCTGGCGCTGTCGGACCGCTGGTCGGGCGACCATTGATGGGCGGCGAATAGCGAGGCGCGAATGGCGAATAGGGCAGGTGAGCTACTCGCTGTTCCCCCTTCGCTATTGGCCAGCGCGCGCGCTCTTGAATTCCTTGGTCGCCCTGTCCAGCACGAACAGCGATCCCTCGGCGACGCCGAAATAGGCGCCATGGAGCTGAAGGTCTCCCGCCTCGACGCGGCTGCGCACGAACGGGAAGGTCATCAGGTTCTCGAGGCTGCGGAACACCGCGGCCTTCTCGATCCGGGTGACGAAGTCCTGCATGCTCTCATGCGAGCGCTGCTCGACGACCTCGCCGGGCTTGATGAACATCGACATCCAGCGGCCGATGAAGTCGCCGGGCGACAGCGGCGCGGCCTTGTCGACGAAGGCGCGGATGCCGCCACATTGGGCATGGCCCAGGATGACGATGTGCTTCACCTTCAGCACGGTGACGGCATATTCCAGCGCCGCCGAGACGCCATGCGCGTTGGCGTCCGGCTGATAGATCGGCACCAGGTTGGCGATGTTGCGCAGCACGAACAGTTCGCCGGGGCCGACGTCGAAAATCACTTCGGGCGAGACGCGCGAGTCGCAGCAGCCGATCACCATCACTTCGGGCGACTGGCCGCGCTCCGAGAGCTCGAGGTAACGGCTCTGTTCGGTCGGCAGGCGTTGGGTGGTGAAGGCGCGGTAGCCTTCGAGCAGGCGTTGCGGAAACGAGATCATGGATCCTGCCTAAACACATGCGGCTTCCGGGAACAAGCCTTTCGGGCCGGCTCCCGAAATGGTATCGCGGGCCGCGCCGATAAACCAAGGGAAACGCCGCAATGATCCGCCCGCGCCGCAGTCTTTTGTTCATGCCCGGCTCCAATGCGCGCGCGCTGGAGAAGGGGCGGAACCTGCCGGCCGACGGGCTGATCCTCGATCTCGAGGATTCGGTGGCGCCGGACGCCAAGGCCGCCGCCCGCGACCAGATCGCCAAAGCGGTGGCGGCCGACGGCTACGGCAAGCGGGAACTGCTGATCCGCGTCAACAGCCTGGATACGCCCTGGTGGAGCGACGACGTCGCCATGGCCGGACAGGCGGCGACCGACGGCATCCTGGTTCCCAAGGTGTCGACCGTCCAGGACCTCCGCCTGGTCACGGATCGTCTGGCCGAGGTCGGGGCTGATCCGGCGCTGAAGGTATGGGCGATGATCGAGACGGCGCGTGCCGTGCTCGATGCCGATCTGCTCGCGGCCACCGTGCACGAGCAAGGCTCGCGGCTCGCCGGCTTCGTGTTCGGGCCCAACGACATCTCGCGCGAGACCCGCATCCGCATGCTGCCGGGCCGCTCCACGATGCTGCCGATGATCAGCCACTGCATCCTGGCAACGCGCGCCCATGGGCTGGAGATTCTAGACGGGCCTTACAGCGATTTCGCCAACACCGACGGCTTCGCGCAGGAATGCATCCAGGCCCGCGATCTCGGCTTCGATGGCAAGACGCTGATCCATCCCGGCCAGATCGACGCCTGCAACGCGATCTTCACCCCGCCGGCCGACGAGGTCGCTGCGGCACGCAAGATCATTGCCGCGTTCGCGCTGCCGGAGAATGCCTCGCGCGGCGCCATCCAGATCGACGGCCGCATGGTCGAGCGGCTGCATGCCGAGATGGCGCGGCGCACGATCGCGATCGCCGACGCGATCGCGGCGGCAGCGAAGTGAGGCGTCAGATGCGCCGCAGACTGAGGATGTAGTTGACGAGGTCGCCGCGCTGCTCGGCCGTCAGGATGACGTTCGGCATCGTCGGATGGCTGCTCTGCAGGAACACCTTGAGCGACAGCTCGGTCGTCGACGGCATGTTGGCGACCGCCACGAAATCGGGGGCGGTCGTGGTCTGGGCTCTCGCTCCGCTGGCGTCGATGGCGTGGCAGGTGCTGCACCAGGCCTCCGCCAGCTTGCGCCCCGCCTGCACGCTGTCGGCGGCCGGCGTCACGCCGCCGGCATTGTGCAGCCGGATCAGCAGCATCGCGCCGAGCGCGAGCAGGATCGCCGCGCCGACATGGAGCCAGGTGTTGCGGTGCAGATTCGGCAGGCTCATCGCGTAGCTCCGCTGGGCGGGAGGGAGACGGCGATCAGTGCTTGACCGCGGCGGCGCCCAGACGGTCGATGGTCGGGGCGTTGAGGCAGTACTCCTCGTAGTGCTCGGCGCTCGTGCCGGCGGCAAGATCGCGATGGCAGCGCGGCTTGTCCTTGCACATGGCGCAGACGCGCTCCATGTCGCGCAGCACCAGCGGCTCGGCGCGCCCCAGCGCGGCCTCGTCGATGCCGAGCGCCTTCAGCATCTGCGGCAGCTCGTCGGCGGCATGCTCGCCATGGCGGACCAGCTCGTCGAGATCTGCCGGCGTGACCTGCAGGTCCATCGCGATGCGCTCGAAATCGTCGCGGTCGAGCTGCCGGAGCTCGCTCAGCTCACGCCGATGCCGGAGCCATTGCGCGAACGTATCGATCAGGAACTGGACCCGCGGATAGGGCTTTGCGTCTACGGTCATGACACGTCTCCGATGATTGACCGCAATCAATCACCGGGTGGACGCGCGGACGTTGCGGTAGATCAAGCAGCAAATCGGCCCTGCGCCGGCCGCAAAGCTGCGCGGCGACGGTCAGCGCGGGGCAAATCGCTCGGCTGCCCACGCATAGAGGCTGCCGGGGATCGGCGCCTCGCCGCCGCGACCCTTCGGCGAGATGTGCAGGCCGATGATCTGGGGATCAGCGATCAACCCGGAGAAGTCGGACGGATCGAAGAACGCCTTCGGCTCGGCATGCACCGCGTAGAAGCTGCGCTTCGGCAGCGCATGGCGCAGCGAGCCATGGCGGCGGGCCAGCGCCGTCAGCGCGGCCGGGCCGAAGATGGCGACGCGGATGTCCGACAGGCGGTCGGAGCCGCCGCGCAGGCGGCGCAGCGCAAAGGTGAGGCGGTGACGCAGCGACAGCCAGTTCGGCGTCAGCTCGTCCTGCGCCATCAGCGCGGTGAATTCGGCGACGATCGGATCCTCCGGCGGCAGGTAGAGCACGGAATTGCCGAGCTGCCGCGGCCGCTCCCAGGCGAAGTAGGGCAGAGCCGGATCAATCTCGACCGGCCTGAGCAGCAGCACGTCGGCATCGAGCCAGAGGCCGGCGCGTTGTGCCATCAGCCGCATCCGGAAGAAGTCGCTGAACTGCAAGGTGGTCCAATCGCGCCAGCTGCCGTCGGGCTGCGGCGGCCTGAGACGTTCGGAGAATGCGTAAGGAAGGATCGCCTCGGCCTCGGCATTGCCGACCCCGTCGGGCAGGCCGGGCAGCGGATCGAAGCTGTAGACCGTGACCTTGTGGCCGGCCGCGAGCTGCGACCGCAGGCAGGTCTGGCGCAGCCGGTCGAGCGGCCCCCGCCAGAAGGTCACGACCTCGGGCACTACACGCGTCAACGGCGGACCTGCTGGGCTGCTCTCGAAACAAGGCCCCGGACGAGGTCCGGGGCCCGTGAACTCTCGGCTGTCAGGCGGGGCTCAGGCCCAGGCGCGCTCGGCCAGCTTGGCCTCATAGCTGTCGATCGAGGCCTTCTTTTCCAGCGTCAGGCCGATGTCGTCGAGCCCGTTGAGCAGGCAATGCTTGCGGAACGGATCGATGTCGAACTTGACGGTGCCGCCGTCGGGACCGCGGATCTCCTGCTTGGCGAGGTCGACCGTCAGGGTCGCGTTGGCGCCGCGCTCGGCGTCGTCGAACAGCTTGTCGAGATCGGCCTGCGACACGCGGATCGGCAGAATGCCGTTCTTGAAGCAGTTGTTGTAGAAGATGTCGCCGAACGAGGTCGAGATCACGCAGCGGATGCCGAAATCGAGCAGCGCCCAGGGGGCGTGCTCACGGCTCGAGCCGCAGCCGAAATTGTCGCCGGCGACCAGGATCTTGGCGTTGCGGTACGCCGGCTGGTTGAGCACGAAATCCGGGTTCTCGCTGCCGTCGTCCTTGTAGCGCTGCTCCGAGAACAGGCCCTTGCCGAGGCCGGTGCGCTTGATGGTCTTCAGGTACTGCTTGGGGATGATCATGTCGGTGTCGACATTGATGATCTTCAGCGGCGCGGCGACGCCTTCCAGCGTGGTGAACTTGTCCATCGGGGCACCTTCGAGAATACGGGCAGGCCGCTGTTTAGCCCGAACGGCAGGACGGATAAAGTCAAAATCCCGGTGCTATCGGCGGGATCGTCAGTCGACGGACGCCTCGATCGCCTCCATGTCGTCGTCGGACATTCCGAAATGATGGCCGATCTCGTGGATCAGGACATGGCGGACGATGTGGCCGAGGCTCTCGTCGTGCTCGGCCCAGTAGTCGAGGATCGGTCGGCGATAGAGCCAGATCATGTTGGGCAGGCGCGGCAGGTCGTCATTGCTGCGAAACGGCAGTCCCGTGCCCTGAAACAGGCCGAGCAGGTCGAACTCGCTTTCGGCCTGCATCTCGTCGAGCACCTCCTCGGTCGGAAAGTCGTCGACCCGGATGACGACGCCCTCGCACATCCTGCGAAAATGCTCGGGCAGACGCTCGAACATCTCGTGCGCCATGACTTCCATGTCGGCGAGCGAGGGGGCTTTCAGATCTGTCCAC
Organism: Bradyrhizobium sp. HKCCYLRH3073; assembly: GCF_051167995.1. NCBI lineage: Bacteria > Pseudomonadati > Pseudomonadota > Alphaproteobacteria > Hyphomicrobiales > Nitrobacteraceae > Bradyrhizobium > Bradyrhizobium sp. HKCCYLRH3073. The sequence continues at coordinate 122,757 of NZ_JBNPUD010000016.1, read as the reverse complement.
ATTGCCGCCTTCTAGCCCGGCTTTGATCATCTTGCATCTTGGTTCTATGACATGTGTGGCGGAGCTGGTTGACGCAGGGGATGAAACCGGCGACCGTGACGCGCGAACTGGGGGTTGGGGGACAGATGAGGCAGATGTCGATGGTGCTGGCCGGAGCGGCGCTGGCTGCGGCGGTCGTGGTCTCGATCTCGGCGGCAGCGCAAGCGGAGCAGGCCGCCGGCGCGCGCGGCGCCGTGCAGAGTGAGGTGAGCACCGATCTCTCCGCGCAGCGCCGGCAACGACGCATCCAGATCTATCCGCGCTACGAGGGTCATTGGCAGCCCGACGTGGTGCCGCGCTTCAATCCGGGGCCGAACGCAGTTCGGGTATGCGATGCCACCTATGTTCCGGAGCATCGGCCGAGCGGCACCGTGATCGTCCCGCATATGAGTTGCATCTGGCGACGCGGCTGACTCCTGGGTCCCCCGCACTGATCGGCTCGGCAGGCGCGCACATGATCTGGTCGCGATCGATCGCGACGTTGCCCTGATGTTACCGTCCGGACACAGTGCCGATATGTCGCGCACTGCGGCGGAACCACGCGCGACATTCGGCATTCTGCTCCTGCGCAGGTCTTCATGTCCCATTCACGTCGCTCGTTCGAGACTGATCTGCGTCGCGCTGCTGCGGCCGCCATTCAGGCAACTGACAAGGCGGAATGTACGGAGCCGGACGTGATGTCAGGCGATCGAGGGAGAAGTTCATGACTGTGATGAAACTGTTGGGCATCGCGGCGGTTGGCGCCGTTCTCGTGATGGCTGCCCCCGCCGAACGCGCGCAGGCGCTGTCGCTGATCAATCCGGGCGCCGCGACCGCGGTGCAGCAGGGCACGGCGCAGGAGACCACTCAGGCGCATTGGCACGGCCGCCGGCATTGGCATCCCCGGCGCCACTATTATCCTCGGCATTACTACCATCCGCGTCATCACTGGCGGCCGCATCACTACGGACATCGCCATCACGGCCGCTGGTAAGTCGCGCTTTCCGTCCGATCGAGACAATGACCGAAATCATGCAGGCCCGCTTTGCGGGCCTGCATGTTGATGGGGGCTGGCAACGAGATTCGCCGTGAAACCATCAGTCGACAGAACCTGGTTCGGGATCGGCATTGTCACGGTGGCGATGCTGCTCGCAAGTTCCGCCGCCACCTCTCCTGTCGCCGCAGCTCCCGCCGTTACGCAGGCGCGTCAGACCGTCACGGATGCTGGCCCGCGCCGGCAGGGTCGCCGATCGAAGCCCGTGGTGGCGACGGCAGAGGTGCCGCATTATCTTGACCGTCCCACGGACTACACGCCAGCCTATCCGCCGGGACCCTTGGTTCTGTTCACGCCGTTCTACGATTGAGGCCGTGTCCGCAAGGCGCGTTGCGTTTCCTGCGTGTGGTTAGTTGCGAAGTCCCCGCACGACCAGCACGTGAGCCGTTGTGCCGTCATCCGTGATCCTGAGTTGCAGGACGACGTAGAGGCTCCCGTGCATCTCCTTCGCCGCGACGCCACGCCGCAGATGCGCGTGCAACGTGCATCATTCATGCCGCATTCACGTCGCTATCTCTACGTTCATGATGGGGGTGCGCGAATCCACCGATCGGACGACCAGCATCGGCGCTGCATGGGTCCATCGTTGCACAGCATTCAGGGAGAAGGGACCATGATGAGGATGAAGGACCAGCGTGCTGGTCTTGCTCGTCGCCTCAGTCTTGCGGCGGCCACACTGTTTGTCTTGGCGGGCGCGTCCGGACGGCCTGCGCTTGCGATGTCGCCGGTGAGTCCCGGTGCCGGCTCCGCCACGCAGACACCTTCGGACGTGTTGGCCGTTCAGGTCCGAGGCCCCGGTGGCGGCGGGCATCCCGGCGGTGGTGGATTCCACGGTGGGGGCGGTGGCGGCTTCCACGGCGGTCCGGCGTTCCACGGCGGAGGCGGTGGCCCGGCGTTCCATGGCGGCGGCGCCATGTTCAGGGGTGGCGGCGGCAGTCCCGCGTTTCATGGGGGAGGACATGCCTTCGGCGGTGGTGGCCCGCGTCCGGCCTTCCACGGTGGTGGCCCGGCATTCCATGGCGGATTCGGTCCGCGGCCGGTGTTCCATGGCGGTGGCTATCATTATCGTCCGCACTACGCCTACCGGCCGTACTTCCACCATCACCGCCGTCATTTCTACGGCTACCGCAGCTACTACACGCCGATTTATACGACGGGCTACTACTATCCCTACCGTCGCTGCCGCGTCGTCTGGACCCATTACGGGCCACGCCGCATCTGCCACTACCGGCATTGGCGGGGTCATCACTGGCGCCATCATCACCGATGGCATCATCGCCACCGCCACCACTGGCGCTACTACTGATCGTGCTTGAAGTTCGACAAAACAGGAAGGGCGCCCAACGGCGCCCTTCTCTCATTTCAGGGGGATGGAGTGAGGCGCGACAGTCAGAGCCAGTCCTTGAACTGCCAGTTCTTCACGCTCAGCTTCCACGGCACCAGCGTCTCGATGCGCCATTTGGCAAAGCGGCCGGGCGGCCAGTTCGACAACCGCCGCTCCTCCTTCGGAGCCTCCGGCTGGGCGATGATCTTGGCGGGCGGTGTCTTGCGGCGCTGGCGTGTCGCATCGCGGATGAGGTCGACGTATTCCGGCTTGTCGGCCATGTCAGGCTCCTCGGCACGTTCCTCTGCAGACGCGGCGCGTCCGGTGGTAGGATTTTGCGCCCGCGGTCCTAAGAAAGTATTGCCGAACTGCCAAGACTTCACTGAAGATTCGTACCGATCATCACGTCGTGCGCCAGAGCGGATCGTCAGAAGCAACCGACCTCACGATCACTGCGAATGTCAGGACTTTGCTTTCTTCGAGGCCAGTTGCATCCGGCTGGTCAGATCGGCTTTCTCCATCAGCTGCTTCTTGGCTTCCAATTGAGTCTTGCTCGCGAGCGCTGCCTTCTCGCTGAGTTGGCGCTTGGCTTCCAACTGATGTTTCGCAACGGCTTCGGCTTTGCTCGCAAGCTGCTTCTTGGCCTCAAGTTGCATTGATGCAGGATCAGACATTGTCGTGCTCCTTCGCAAGTCCGGGGATATGAATTTTTACGAAGTCGACTTGTTCATCCGTAAGCCCATCGAAAAGACGTTCGGCGGTCAGGTCTTCGGCTGTGAGTTGGCAATCCTTGGTAAGGCTGGGGTCCTTGCCTTGTGCAGCAAGGTCGACTTGATGTTCAAAGCCAGCCTGGCAGAGCTTGGAAAGCGCGCAGGCGATGCAATCGCTGCGATCCCGTCGCGCGCTCAAATAGCTCTTCTCTGCGATGCAGAACTCGTCGAAGTCAGGGCCGTCGTAAGGATTTTGAGGATCGACATTGAATGGATGAATCATACGATTCTCCCGCCCGACGGCGCCTGACCGATCAAATCATAAGAGACCTGTCTTCGAATTGCAACCTTGAAGAGTGCAGTCAGTAAACCGCTCGCACCGCAGCAGGTCGACGATCAGTTCGAAATAAATGGCCGGACATCCCGACGTTTCCGGCGCAAAGTTGAAGGCGTCGGCAGGCATACAAAGGCGACGTTCGTTGACACGAACGTCGCCTTTTGAAGTCGAGCAACGCAGAAAGCGATGACCGGGCGGCTTGATCAGCGCCAGTCGCGCACGTCGACGAAGTGTCCTGCGATCGCAGCCGCCGCGGCCATCGCGGGTGACACCAGGTGGGTGCGGCCCTTGAAGCCCTGGCGGCCTTCGAAGTTGCGGTTCGAGGTCGAGGCGCAGCGCTCTTCCGGCGCCAGCTTGTCCGGGTTCATGGCAAGGCACATCGAGCAGCCCGGCTCGCGCCATTCGAAGCCGGCCTTGATGAAGATCTTGTCGAGGCCCTCGGCCTCGGCCTGCTCCTTGACGATGCCCGAGCCCGGGACGACCATCGCGTTGACGTGGCCGCTGACGGTCTTGCCTTCGGCGATCTTGGCTGCGGCGCGGAGATCCTCGATGCGGCCGTTGGTGCAGGAGCCGATGAAAACGCGGTCGAGCTTGATGTCGGTGATCTTGGTGCCCGCGGTCAGGCCCATGTACTTCAGCGCGCGATGCTTGGAGATGCGCTTGGCCTCGTCTGCGATCTTGTCCGGATCGGGCACCACGCCGGTCACCGAGATCACGTCCTCGGGCGAGGTGCCCCAGGTCACGATCGGCGGCAGCTTGGCGGCGTCGAGCCTGAGCTCATGGTCGAAATGCGCGCCGTCGTCGGAGCGCAGCGTCTCCCAGTAGCGCATCGCTGCGTCCCAGGCGGCGCCCTGCGGCGCCTTGGGACGGCCGCGCAGGAAGTCGAACGCCTTCTGGTCGGGCGCGACCAGACCGGCGCGCGCGCCGCCCTCGATCGACATGTTGCAGACGGTCATGCGGCCTTCCATCGACAGCGCGCGGATCGCCTCGCCGGCGTATTCCAGCACGTAGCCGGTACCTCCCGCGGTGCCGATCTCGCCGATGATGGCGAGGATGATGTCCTTGCCCGTCACGCCGTCCGGCAGCTTGCCGTCGACGGTGACGCGCATGTTCTTCGCCTTCTTCTGGATCAGCGTCTGTGTCGCCAGCACGTGCTCGACCTCGGAGGTGCCGATGCCGTGCGCCAGCGCGCCGAACGCGCCATGCGTCGAGGTGTGGCTGTCACCGCAGACGATCGTGGTGCCGGGCAGCGTAAAACCCTGCTCGGGGCCGATGACGTGGACGATGCCCTGGCGGCGGTCGAATTCGTTGTAATATTCGATGCCGAATTCCTTGGCGTTCTCCGCCAGCGCCTTGATCTGCTCGATGCTCTCCGGATCCGGATTCGGCTTGGAACGGTCGGTGGTCGGCACGTTGTGATCAACCACGGCCAGCGTCTTCTCCGGCGCATGCACCTTGCGCCCGGTGGCGCGCAGGCCTTCAAACGCTTGCGGCGACGTCACCTCGTGCACCAGGTGGCGGTCGATGTAGAGCAGGCAGGTGCCGTCCTCGGCTTCGTGCACCAGATGGTCGTTCCAGATCTTGTCGTACAGGGTGGTCGGCTTCGACATGAGCGAATGCTCCCGGGAATTTAAGGTTTGAGACACGACGCGTGACGGGCACGCGCGAACAATCAGGAAGAGGCGCTGCGGCTTACAGCGCGCGCCTAAGCTCGGACGTCGCAGACGTCGCGAACCTTCCGAAGAACCGCCCGGGCAGCCGGCTATGATCGTCGATGACGACGCGGCGGCAGGCCATGCTGGTGCGATCTAGAACCATTTCAGGGCGATATATAGCACGCGGGCAAGGGAGTGCGAGATGCGTTTGCGCCCGCCGTCATTGCGAGCGAAGCGAAGCAATCCAGGGCTGAGCGAGGACTCTGGATTGCTTCGTCGCTCCGCTCCTCGCAATGACGGTGCCCAAAACAAAAAAGCGCGGGACCAGCCCGCGCTCTTCGTCAATCCATGGGAAGCAACGATTACTCGTTCACCGCGGCCTGCTGGCGGTCCTGCTTCTCGACGATGCGGGCCGACTTGCCGCGCAGCTGGCGCAGGTAATACAGCTTGGCGCGACGCACCTTGCCGCGGCGCACGACCTTGATCGAGTCGATCATCGGGGAGAGGATCGGGAACACGCGCTCCACGCCCTCGCCGTAGGAGATCTTGCGGACGGTGAAGCTCTCGTTGATGCCGCCGCCGGACCGGCCGATGCAGACGCCTTCATAGGCCTGCACGCGCGTGCGCTCGCCCTCGACCACCTTCACGTTGACGATCACGGTGTCGCCCGGGCCGAACTCCGGAATGGTCTTGTTGGCGGACAGCTTGTCGAACTGCTCTTTTTCGAGCTGCTGAATCAGGTTCACGGGTAAATCTCCATCGGCGGCGCGCCCAGCCGGGTCACGCGGGGGCTGCGCTTGTTCCTGCCGTCACTTGCGGAATTGGGCGCTCCTATAAGCCAAAGCGCGAGGCTTGTCACCCGTCTGTCGTGCTTTTTGGCGCTTTTTGGCTGGTCCTGCTTTGTTCCAGGGTCTGGCGCACCTGCCATTCGGCCCACAGATCCGGCCGCCGCGCTTGCGTGAGCGCCTCGGCCTGCGCGCGCCGCCACGCCGCGACCTTGGCGTGATCGCCCGAGGTGAGCACATCCGGAATGGGACGGCCCTCGAACAGCTGCGGGCGCGTGTATTGCGGGTACTCCAGTAGGCCGTCGGAGAAGCTCTCGTCAGTGCCGGATTCGAGCTTGCCCATCACACCGGGCAGCAGTCGCACGCAGGCGTCGATCAGCACCAGCGCGGCGATCTCGCCGCCCGACAGCACATAATCTCCGATCGAGACCTCGATCAGCTCGCGCGCGTCGATGACGCGCTGGTCGATGCCTTCGAAACGGCCGCAAACGATCAGCGGGCCGGGACCGTCGGCAAGCTCGCGGACGAAGGCCTGGGTCAAGGGCCGACCGCGCGGGCTCATCAGCAGCTTCGGCCGTTCGGGTGCGACGGCGGCGGCATCGATCGCGGCGGCCAGCACGTCCGCGCGCAGCACCATTCCCGGGCCGCCTCCAGCCGGCGTATCATCGACACTCCGGTGCTTGTCGGTCGCCGAGGCCCGGATGTCGCGCGCCTCCAGCGCCCAAATGCCTGATGCCAGCGCCCGGCCGGCGAGGCTCACGCCCAGCGGCCCGGGAAACATCTCCGGAAACAGCGTCAGCACAGTCGCGCGCCAGGGCGCGGTCGGAGAGGGCGAAGTGGTCATGGCGCTCTGTTACGGCAGCGGCGAAGCAAGATCGAGCCCCGATCGCTCAATGCGGCGCCGTCATCTCGCGGCTGATGCTCCACCACCGGTGTCGTCCCGGACAAGCCGTGACGCGCATCAGCGCGTCGCGGCGCCGATCCGGGACCCATACCGCGTGATGTTGGAAAGTGGCACGCGGCCAGTTCCGCGCAAGCCAATCGGCTGCGGTGGCTATGGATCCCCGCTTTCGCGGGGATGACGAGCTGAGTTTTGGGCGGCAGCATCGTCCTCAGCCGACGCCGTTTCATCGGCCGAAGCTCGATCCTCGCCGTCAATCTCGGCCGGCAACTCGATGATCACCCGGCCGCCTGCCAGATCGACCGTCGGCACCACGGGATTGGTGAACGGCAGCATCAAGGTGCTGCCGGAGGGCGGGGCGATCTCGATGATGTCGCCGGCGCCGAAATTATGGATGGCGAGCACACAGCCGAGGGGTGCGCCCGCCGTAGTCTCGGCGGCAAGCCCGATCAGGTCGGCGTGGTAGTATTCGTCGTCATCCGTCTCGGGCAGGCGGTCGCGCGGCACGTAGAGCTCGAGCCCGTTGAGCCGCTCGGCGGCGTTGCGGTCGGTGACGCCCTTGAAGCTGGCGACGAGGTGATCCTTCGCCTCGCGCGCCTTCGCGACTTCGAGCGAACGACTGCCGTCCTTGGTCGTCAGCGGGCCGTAGTGCAGCACGGCCAGCGGATCCTCGGTGAAGGTCCATAAGCGGACCTCGCCGCGCACGCCGTGCGCGGCGCCGATCCTGGCGACGCAGATGAGCTTGGACATCAGCGGGCCTCGTCCTTCGAGACGCGCGCAACGGCGCGCTCCTCAGGACGAGGAGCGATCACCTCATGCTGAAGAGCACGGCGCAAGCCGTGCGTCTCGAAGCATGAGGCCTCGCTCGTCAAGGGACCTTAGCCCTTGGCGGCGGCTTCGGCCTGCGCCTTGCGCTCCTTGCGCGGCACGGCCTTGATCGGGTTCTGGCGGGCTTCGCGCTTCTTGACGCCGGCGGCATCGAGGAAACGGGCGACGCGATCCGACGGCTGCGCGCCCTTGGCGAGCCAGCCCTTCACCTTCTCCATGTCGAGCTTGAGGCGCGCCTCGTTGTCCTTCGGCATCAGCGGATTGAAGTAGCCGAGACGCTCGATGAAGCGGCCGTCGCGCGGAAAGCGCGAGTCGGCGACGACGACGTGATAGACCGGGCGCTTCTTGGTGCCGGCACGGGCGAGACGAATGACGACGGACATGAAAGTTCTCCTTAGGTGTCGATGTCTTGATACGAAGTTGGATGGGTCGTCATTGCGAGCGAAGCGAAGCAATCCAGAGCGGCGTGCGCGACTCTGGATTGCTTCGTCGCTTCGCTCCTCGCAATGACGGGAGTGAGGTCATTTCTTCTTCCCCGGAGGCAGGCCGAGACCCGGCAGGGTCGGCTTGCCGCTGAGACCGGTGAGGCCCGGAAGATTGGGCAAGCCGCCGCGCAGGCCAGCGGGAAGATCCTTCGGCAAATTCGGCAGGCCGCCGGGCATGCCGCCCGGCATCTTCTCGGCCATCGCCTTGAGCTGCTCCGGCGAGGGCATGCCGCCACCGCCGCCAAAACCCATCGCCTGGGCGATGCCGGCGAGCGGGCCGCGCTTGCCGGAGCCCATAGCCTTCATCACGTCGGCCATGTTCCGGTGCATCTTCAAGAGCTTGTTGACGTGCTCGACGCTCTGGCCGGAGCCGGCAGCGATGCGCTTCTTGCGGCTGGCCTTGAGCAGGTCGGGATGCTTGCGCTCCTCGCGCGTCATCGAATCGATGATCGCGACCTGGCGCTTGAGGATCTTGTCGTCGATCCCGGCGGCGGCGATCTGGTTCTTCATCTTCGAGATACCGGGCATCATGCCCATCAGCCCGCCGATGCCGCCCATCTGCGCCATCTGCTGCAGCTGCTCGCGCATGTCGTTGAGGTCGAACTGGCCCTTGCGCATCCGCTCGGCGGCGCGCGCGGCCTTCTCGGCGTCGATGTTCGCCGCGGCCTTCTCGACCAGCGAGACGATGTCGCCCATGCCGAGGATGCGGCCGGCGATGCGCGAGGGATAGAAGTCCTCCAGCGCGTCGGTCTTCTCGCCGGTGCCGAGCAGCTTGATCGGCTTGCCGGTGACCGCGCGCATCGACAGCGCGGCGCCGCCGCGGCCGTCGCCGTCGATACGGGTCAGCGCGATGCCGGTGAGGCCGACGCGCTGGTCGAACGAGCGGGCGAGATTGACGGCGTCCTGGCCGGTCAGCGAATCCGCGACCAGCAGGATCTCGTGCGGGTTGGCGACCGCCTTGATCTCGGCGGCCTCCTTCATCATGTCCTCGTCCAGCGTGGTGCGGCCGGCGGTGTCGAGCAGCACCACGTCATAGCCGCCGAGCTTGGCGGCCTCGATGGCGCGGCGTGCGATCTGCGGCGGCATCTGGCCGGCGACGATCGGCAGGGTCGGAATGTCCAAGTCGCGGCCGAGCACCGCGAGCTGCTCCATGGCGGCCGGACGGTAGACGTCGAGCGAGGCCATCAGCACCTTGCGCTTGTCGCGCTGAACCATGCGCCGGGCGAGCTTGGCAGTGGTGGTGGTCTTGCCCGAGCCCTGCAGGCCGACCATCATGATCGGCACCGGCGGCACGGCATTGAGGTCGATGGTCTGGCTGTCGTCGCCGAGCGTCTTGACCAACTCGTCATGGACGATCTTCACGACCATCTGGCCGGGGGTGACCGACTTGACCACGGTGGCGCCGATCGCCTGCTCGCGCACGCGCTCGGTGAAGCTGCGGACAACCTCCAGTGCGACGTCGGCCTCGAGCAGCGCCCGGCGGACCTCGCGCATCGCGGCGTCGACATCGGCTTCCGAGAGCGAACCACGCCCCGTCAGCCGATCGAGAATGCCGCCAAGCCTTTCCGACAGATTGTCGAACAATGCCGTATCCTTTGCCCTTGCCGGGCGCTCGCTTCATTGCCGCCCGTCATCGCCGCGTGCTGCGGCCGATGACGACCATATAGAACTCGGCAGACCTGCCGAAACCATCAATCCAAACACCTTTGCGCCCGAGGGCGCACAGCGCTGTCGGGCGGTGACCTCCGGCCTCCAGGGCCGGGCGGTGGCTCGAAAAGACGAAACTTTCCGAAATTCGGCCGGGTTAAACCCTCCACAGCCGGAAAAGTCAAGGAAACTTGCTTCTCGCCGTCCCGTTGCCGGACCCTGTACGGCCGCTTACCTCTTGTGCCAGTTCAGCTTTCCCTTCGCGAGGACGACCTTGCTGCGCCGTTCCAGGACCTATTCCGGCCCCGTCACCGACCATTTCGACGGCAAGCGCTTCTACGATCCCGACGGCGTTCCGCCCAAATCCCTCTCCCAGGTGCTGCGCTGGCAATTCGACCGCAACGGCAAGCGTTCTCGCTGGCCGTCCTGGGCGCCGAGCCCGCACGCCGACACGCCGCCGCACCGGATCGACGGCGAGACGGTGCGGCTGTCCTTCATCGGCCATGCCAGCTGGCTGGTCCAGACCGGCGGGCTCAACATCCTGGTCGATCCTGTCTGGTCGGAGCGGGTGTCGCCATTCGCGTTCGCCGGTCCCCGGCGGCACAATGATCCCGGCATCGCTTTCGACGCCCTGCCGCACATCGACGTCGTGCTGGTGTCGCATGGGCACTACGATCATCTCGACATCCGGACCTTGTCGAAGCTGACCGCGCGATTTTCGCCGCGGGTTGTCACGCCGCTGGGCAACGACCTCACGATGATCGACGCTGACGCCAAGATCCGCGCCGAGGCGTATGACTGGCACGATCGCGTGACCTTGAACGAGGAGGTCGCGGTGACGCTGGTGCCGACGCGGCATTGGACGGCGCGCGGCCTGTTCGACCGCAACAAGGCGCTGTGGGCGAGCTTCGTGCTGGAGACGCCGCGCGGCCGGCTCTACATCGTCTGCGATTCCGGTTACGGCACGGGCAAGCATTTCCGCCGCGTTGCGGAGCAGCACGCGCCGATCAGGCTCGCGATCCTGCCGATCGGCGCCTACGAGCCGCGCTGGTTCATGCGTGACCAGCACATGAACCCGGAGGATGCCGTGCAGGCGCTGCAGGATTGCGGCGCGGAGGCCGCGCTGGCGCATCACCACGGCACGTTCCAACTGACCGACGAGGCGATCGACGCGCCCGTCCACGCGCTGCACGCCGCGCTCGATTCGGCCGGCATCCCACGCGAGCGTTTTGGCGTGCTGAAGCCGGGGCAAGTGTTGGAGATTTAGTCCGCTGTCGCAACAACAATGGTGTCGTCCCGGCCTTGAGCCGGGACCCATAACCACCGAATCAAGTTTTGCGAAGGCCGGCAGCTCCATCTCGCGCGATAACATCCGCCGCGGCGTATGGGTCCCGGCTCAAGGCCGGGACGACACTGAGTTTGTCGTGGCCGCGTCGCGTCTCACAGTATGAGACAGACTTATACCTACTGCGCCGGCTTGATCGCCCAGGTCACGTTGACCGTGATCGACAGCGTCTCCTCGCCCTGTGCCACCGGTGTCGGCGTCGCGGCCATCGGCGCGGCGAAGGTCTTGGCGCGGAACACCGGCGCCGGAGCGCCGTCCTCGGCGATGTTGAGCGGCTGGCCGAGCGTCACGCCAGCGGCCTTGGCGTAGATCTCGGCCTTGCGGCGCGCGTCGGCGACGGCCTTCTCGCGCGCCTGGTCGAGCAGCTTGGACGGCTCGGCGACGCTGAAATAGATGTTGCCGACGTCGTTGGCGCCGGCGCCGACCAGCGTGTCGATGACGCTGGCGACCTTGCCGACATCGTGCACCTTGATGGTGACGCGATTGCTGGCGCGATAGCCGGTCACGGCCGGCTGGCCCGGCCGGTTCTGCGCATATTGCGGCTGAATCGACAGCCGCGACGTCTGATAGTCCTTGTCGGCGATCCCCGCGCTCTTCAGCGCCTGGAGCACCTTGGCCATCGCGGCATTGTTGGCCTCGGCGGCCTCGCGCGCCGTCTTCGCATCCGACGCCACCCCGGCGTCGATCTGCGCCAGATCCGGCGGCGCCGTCACGCTGGCCTCGCCGCTGACGGTGATTGCCGGGGTGTCCTGGCGCGCGATGTCGTCCGCCAGCGCCGGCAGTGTCGTAGCGGCCGCCAGTGTGGCAACAAACATCGATCTGATCATCATGGTGCTCACTTCAGCGGCACGTAGACGTTGATGACGAGCTTGTCCTCGGCCGTCTTCAAGGGGTCGGTCAAATACTCCTCGATGAAGGTGTCCTTGGCCTCCAGCCGGCGCTCATCAAGGTGGTTGGTGATCGCCTCGTAGGTGTTGTCCATGTTGTCGTAGGAGCCGCGATGGACGAACTTCAGCGCCTTGCCCTCGGGCGACTGGCCGATGCTCATGCCCTTGCCGAGCGTCTTCGGCTCCTGCTCGATCGGCATCTCGGCCAGGAAGGTGAAGCCGGTGTCGTCGGTCGAGGTGTAGACGATCATGCCGTTGCCGGCGGGCTTGATGCCCTGCTTGTCCAGCGTGGCCGACAGCGACTTGAAGGAGTCGATCAGCGTATCGAATGCGTTGTCCCAATTGGCGGTGCCCTTGACGAGGACGACCTTCTTCGCCTCGAGCTTGATCTCGTCACCGAAGGCGTCGCCCGCCTGGGCCGGCGCCGCGGCCGGCGGCGGCGTGGCGGGGGACTGGGCCGCGGTCGGAGATGACGACGGCGCGGGGCTCGCGCTGGCGGCCGGCGTCGGGCTGGTCGCGGGCGCGGGACTGGCCGACGCGGCAGGTGCAGGAGAGGCCGGTGCCGAGGGAGCCGGTAGCGCGCTCGGGGCTGGCGCAGGCGTGGCCGATGCCGCCGGAGCCGGCGAGGCCGACGGCGCCTGGGCTCGGGCGGGCGTGCCGCCGAGCAGGAGCGCGACCGAGCTCACGGCCAGAACAAGGCGGAAAGTGCTGAGATTCATTCGACTATTCTCCAGTGGCCGTGCTGCTTTGCCCGGTTCGTGCCGGCGAATGAACCGGTCCTAACATGCTCGGCGGCGCGGCGTCCCATGACAGATGCGTCATGTCGCTCTGCAGGCTGGTCAATGCCGCGCCATTCGCCATATAAGGCGGACACAATTTGGATATTTTCATGAGCGCGCTGGCCAACCACAGCTTCGTCAAGATGAACGGGATCGGCAACGAGATCGTCGTGGTCGATCTGCGCGACGTGAAGCATGTCGTCACGCCGGACGAGGCGCGGGCGGTGGCATCCCGCGTGCCCTACGACCAGCTGATGGTGCTGCAGCCGCCGCGGCTCGACGGCACCGAAGCGTTCATCCGCATCTACAACAATGACGGCTCGGAGTCTGGCGCCTGCGGCAACGGCATGCGCTGCGTGGTGCGCCAGGTGTTCGGCAAGACCGGCCAGACCAGCGCGACGTTCGAGACCCGCGCCGGACTGCTGAACTGCTGGCAGGGCCCGGCGCCCGACCTCTACACCGTCGACATGGGCGTGCCGAAGTTCGGCTGGCAGGAGATTCCTCTCGCCGAGGAATTCCGCGACACCCGCTACATCGAGCTGCAGATCGGCCCGATCGACGCCCCGATCCTGCATTCGCCGTCGGTCGTCAACATGGGCAACCCGCACGCGGTGTTCTGGGTCGAGGACATAAACGCCTATGATCTGGAGCGCTTCGGGCCGCTGCTGGAAAACCACCCGATCTTCCCCGAGCGCGCCAACATCACGCTGGCCCACATCGTCGACCGCGACCACATCACGATGCGGACCTGGGAGCGTGGCGCCGGGCTGACCAGGGCCTGCGGCTCGGCGGCGTGCGCGACCGCGGTCGCGGCGGCCCGTCTGAAGCGCGCCAACCGGATCGTGCAGATGACGCTGCCCGGCGGCGAGCTGACGATCGAGTGGCGCGAGCGCGACGATCACGTGCTGATGACCGGGACCGCGACCTTCGAATATGAGGGGCGGTTCGAGCCAGAGCTGTTCGCCAGCGTCGCATGAGCGTCGATGTCGTCACCTTCGGCTGCCGGCTCAACGCGTTCGAATCCGAGCTGATCGCGAAGCATGCCGAAGCGGCCGGCGCCGACGACACCATCGTCATCAACAGCTGCGCCGTCACCAACGAGGCGGTGGCGCAGGCGCGGCAGTCGATCCGCAAATTGAAGCGCGAGCGCCCCGCGGCGCGCATCGTCGTGACCGGCTGCGCCGCGCAGACGCAGGCTGGCATGTTCGCTGCCATGCCCGAGGTCGACCGCGTCATCGGCAATGACGACAAGCTGCGGCCCGATGCGTGGCGCGCGACGGCGCAGGCGCTGGCCTCGCCACGATTCGGCATCGAGGCTTTCGAGAAGGTCGCTGTCTCCGACATCATGGCGGTGACGGAGATGGCGCCGCATCTGGTCGACGGCTTCCAGCGCGGCCTGCCGCGGGTGTTCGTCCAGGTGCAGAACGGCTGCGACCATCGCTGCACCTTCTGCATCATCCCGTTCGGCCGCGGCAATTCGCGCTCGGTGCCGATGGGCGCCGTGGTGGATCAGGTGCGGACGCTTGTCGAGCGCGGCCATGCCGAGATCGTGCTCACCGGCGTCGACCTGACGAGCTACGGCGCGGATCTGCCGGCGACGCCGAAGCTCGGCAGATTGGTCAAGCAGATCTTGCGCCACGTTCCGGAGCTGCAGCGTCTACGCATCTCCTCGATCGATTCGATCGAGGCCGATGCCGACCTGCTCGATGCGCTCGCGGATGATGCCAGGCTGATGCCGCATCTGCATCTGTCGCTGCAGGCCGGCGACGATCTGCTCCTGAAGCGCATGAAGCGGCGACATTTGCGCGCCGACGCGATCGCGTTCTGTGACCAAGTGCGGCGGCTGCGTCCGGATATCTCGCTCGGCGCCGATCTGATTGCGGGATTTCCGACCGAGACCGAGGAGATGTTCTCGCGCTCGATCGACCTGGTCGAGGAATGCGGCCTGACGTTTCTGCACGTGTTTCCGTATTCGCTGCGCCCGGGCACGCCGGCGGCGCGCATGCCGCAGGTGGATGGCGCCGTCATCCGCGATCGCGCCAAGAGGCTGCGGGCCGCGGGAGAGGCGGCGTTGCTGCGGCGTCTGGATGCCGAGATCGGCAGCGAGCGCGAGGTGCTGATCGAGAGCGAGACGCAGGGGCGGACGGAGCACTATCTGCCGGCGGCCGTCCGCGGCGCTGTGCCGGGGACGGTGCAGCGGTTGATGATCGTCGGGCATGATGGCGCGAGGCTGTTAGTCCAGGACTCCGTCATGCCCGGGCTTGACCCGCCTGCGCGGCCGTAGCCGCTTCGGGGCGGCGAAGGCCCGGACATCCACGCCGCCTTGGGCAACTGAGACGTGGATGGCCGGGACAAGCCCGGCCATGACGAGTGGAGAGAGACGGGCTCACTCCCCGTTCCACCCGCACAGCCGCAGCCGCTCATGCATGTGCAGCGGCGCTGGTGCGACGACCTGCACCGGGGGCTTGTTCTTCGACAGCGGGATCGAAATCTCCCGCGCATGCAGATGCAGCCGCGGCTCGCCGAAGCGCGGCCCGTTGCCGTAGATGTTGTCGCCGACGATCGGCCAGCCGGATGCGGCGGAGTGCACGCGCAGTTGATGCGTGCGGCCGGTGACCGGTTCCATGGCGAGCCAAGTGAGCTTGGGTGTCTTGGTGGATTGAGGTTCGCTCTCTCCCCCGGCACCCTGCGCTCCCTCCCCCCTTGTGGGGGAGGGTTGGGGAGGGGGGTGGCTCCGGGCGACACTGCCCGTGGGGACCCCCGCCCCCGCCCCCTCCCCGCGAGGGGGAGGGGAGTCGGTGTCGCAAGTCGAGATCGAGATCTGAGGTGGGGGAGTGAGAGAATATGACCTCCCCAACACCCGCCATTTCGTCACTGCCGGCTGGCCCTGCGGGTCCGGTTTCTGCCACCAGCCGCGTTCGGCGTTGAGCTTGCCGAGCGGGAGCTCGATCACGCCCTCGTCAGCGTCGGGCCCGCCTTCGACGACAGCCCAATAGGTTTTCGAAATCTTGCCATGCTTGAACAAAAGCCCGAGCGACGCCGTTGCCTTGCGATGACGGCCGAGCACGAGACATCCGGAGGTTTCCTTGTCGAGCCGATGCGCGAGCACCGGCGGGCGCGGCAGGCCGAAGCGCAGCGCGTCGAACGAGGCTTCGAGGTTCGGCCCGCCCTTCGGTCCCTTGTGTACGGGAATGCCGGCCGGCTTGTCGATCACCAGCATCAGCCCGTCGCGGTGGAGCACGCGGGCGAGCATCTCCTCGTCGGTGGGTTGGTTAATGTCCATGGAAACCGTAACGCGGGTGTGAGCTTTCGTTTGCGAATGGAAAGGGCTAACACCACGCCATGAACGATACCACCTCCGAAACACCCAAGCTGTCGTGGTGGCGGCGACTGTCGGCCGGACTGAAGCGCACCTCCGGCGCGCTCGGTACGGCCGTGGCCGATCTCGTCACCAAGCGCAAGCTCGACCGCGCGATGCTCGACGACATCGAGGACGTGCTGCTGCGCGCCGATCTCGGCACCCAGGTGGCGGCGCGGATCGCGGAAGCCGTAGGCCACGGCCGCTACGACAAGGCGATCAGTGCCGACGAGGTCAAGGCGGTGGTCGCGACCGAGGTCGAGAAGGTGCTGTCGCCGGTGGCGAAGCCGCTCACGATCGACGCTGGCCACAAGCCGTTCGTCATTCTCGTCGTCGGCGTCAACGGCTCCGGCAAGACGACCACGATCGGCAAGCTGGCGCAGAAATTTGCCTCCGAAGGCAAGCAGGTGATGCTGGCCGCGGGCGATACCTTCCGCGCCGCCGCGATCGAGCAGCTCAAGGTGTGGGGCGAGCGCACCAGGGCGCCGGTCGTCGCCGGCGCGCAAGGCTCTGATTCCGCGAGCCTGGCGTTCAACGCCATCACCGCGGCCAAGGAGCAGGGCCGCGACATCCTGCTGATCGACACCGCCGGCCGGCTGCAGAACAAGGCCGAGCTGATGAACGAGCTCGAGAAGGTGGTGCGTGTCATTCGCAAGGTCGACACGTCGGCGCCGCATGCGGTGCTGCTCGTGCTCGACGCGACGGTGGGACAAAATGCGCTGTCGCAGGTCGAGGCGTTTCATCGTACGGCAGGCGTCACCGGCCTCGTGATGACCAAGCTCGACGGCACGGCGCGCGGCGGCATCCTCGTGGCGCTGTCGGAGAAGTTCAAGCTGCCGGTGCACTTCATCGGCGTCGGCGAGGGGGTCGAGGATCTCTCACCGTTCGCCGCGAGAGATTTTGCGCGGGCGATCGCCGGCATCGAGGATTGACGTCGCCACGCCCGGGCTCCGGCCCACCGCCAGATCGAGACGACCGGATCAACCGCTGCCGTGGCTGCAGCCAACAGGATATGGAATGGACAAGACCCAGCCGCACCCGCTGTTCAAGCTCGCGACCGAGCTCGGTCCGCTGATCATCTTCTTCGTGGTCAATGCCAAGTTCAACCTGTTCGCGGCGACCGGCGCGTTCATGGTCGCGATCATTGCGGCGCTGATCGCGTCCTACGTGGTGACGCGGCACGTCCCGCTGATGGCGCTGGTGACCGCCGTCGTCGTCATCGTGTTCGGCACGCTGACCCTGGTGCTGCACGACGAGACCTTCATCAAGGTCAAGCCCACCATCATCTACGGGCTGTTCGCGGCCGTGCTCGGTGGCGGGCTCTTGTTCAATCGCTCCTTCATCGCGATCATGTTCGATCAGATGTTCAATCTGACGCCCGCGGGCTGGCGCATCCTGACGTTTCGCTGGGCGCTGTTCTTCGCCGCGATGGCGGTGCTGAACGAGATCGTCTGGCGCACGCAGAGCACCGATTTCTGGGTCGGCTTCAAGGCGTTCGGTGTCGTGCCGCTGACCATGATCTTCGCCATCGCCCAGATGCCGCTGATCAAGCGCTACCACCTCGACCCGGCCTCGTTGGAAGCCAGCGACGCCGCGGAAGGGGATGTGAGCAAGGGGTAGTTGCGGCAAACTCTGCTGTCGTCCCGGCCTTGAGCCGGGACCCAGAACCACAGGCTTGAGTTTGGGGCAGGCGCGTCGTTAACATCTTGCCCACCACGACGGCCGCGGAGTATGGGTCCCGGCTCAAGGCCGGGACGACACCGTGGGTCGTTGCGCGAGCTCGGCAGTCACGTCCACTTGCAACGACGAGAAACTAACGACTTGCCGACCGCGAACTAACTCCCTGCCTTCAGCGCCTTCTCGATTTCCGGCTTCAGCACGGCGTCGATGTTCTGCGCCGTGATCGGGCCGACCAGCTTGTAGACGATGGTGCCTTCGCGGCCGACGACAAAGGTCTCGGGCACGCCGTAGACGCCCCATTCGATGCCGGCGCGGCCGTTGCCGTCGACGCCGACGACGTCGTAAGGGTTTCCGTAGCGGCCGAGGAAGCGGCGGGCGTTGTCGGCGCCGTCCTTGTAGTTGATGCCGATGATCTGGAAGCGCTTGTCGCGGCCGAGCTCGACCAGCAGCGGCGCCTCGTCGTGGCAGGGCACGCACCACGATGCCCAGACATTGACGATGCTGACCTTGCCCTTGAGCGCAGCCGGGTCGAGGCCGGGCACCGGCGTGCCGTCCCTCGCCAGCTCTGGCAGCGCCGGCAGCGGTGTGGCCGGCGCAGGGCGGCCGATCAGCGCGGAGGGAATCTGCGACGGATCGCCATTGCCGAGGCGCGACCAGAACAGCGCCGCCAGCCCGAGGAACACCACCAGCGGCAGCAGCATGAGAAATGAGCGGCGCCGCGGCGCCGGCTCTGTCGCAGCCTGTTCGGTCATTGGATATCCGTCGCGGCGCGGCCGGAACGGCGGCTGATGCCGCTGTCCTCGAGCGCGCGCAAGCGCGCCTTCTGGGTGCGGTAGTCGATGACGATCCAGCCGATCAGCAGCATCACGACCAGCGCCGCGGCAAGATAGGAGGTGGCGATGAAGGAGGTATAGGGGCCAAGGTCCATGTCAAGCCGCTCCCGCGATCCGGCCTGCGGCATCGGCGGCCGGCGCAGCCGCCGTGTAGGCGCGGGCCTGCATCATCTGCAGGCTGCGGACACGCCGGCGCAGGATCTCGTTGCGCATCGCGGCGACGTGCAGCGTCACGAACAGGAAGGTGAAGCCGACGGCCATCACCAGCAGCGGGATCAGGAAGGCCTTGTCGAGCGCCGGACCGCCCATCCGCATCACCGACGCCGGTTGATGCAGCGTGTTCCACCAGTCGACCGAGAACTTGATGATCGGCAGATTGATCGCGCCGACCAGCGTCAGCACCGCGGCGGCGCGTGCCGCGCGCGTGGGATCCTCGACCGCGCGCCACAGCGCCATCAGGCCGAGATACATCAAGAACAGGATCAGCACCGAGGTCAGCCGCGCGTCCCATTCCCAATAGGTGCCCCACATCGGCCGGCCCCACAGCGACCCGGTGAGGAGCGCGAGGAACGTGAAGCTGGCGCCGATCGGGGCGGCGGCCTTGGCGGCGACGTCGGCCAGGGGATGCCGCCACACCAGGGTGCCGAGCGAGGCGATGCTCATGATGCTCCAGACGAACATCGACAGCCAGGCATTGGGCACGTGGATGAACATGATCTTGACGGTCGCGCCCTGCTGATAGTCGTCGGGCGCCACTGCGGAGAGGTACAGGCCGGCACCCAGCAGCGCGGCCGTGACCAGCGCCAGCCACGGCAGCAGCCGCGCCGCCAGCGCAAGGAACCGAGTGGGATTGGCGAGGTCGATCAGCGACATGAGACCCTTGTTAAAGGCGGACGCGGTTGCAGGCAATCAGCACGGCGTCGCTAGGTAAGAGTTGATCATGGTCAAACCCCGGCGGGCGGTGGGTCAATCCAGCCCGTTCCGCAAGCTTGTCGCAGCGGCGAACGGGCCGATCACGAAACTCACCAGCGACAATGCGCACAGGATCGAGAACGGCGCCCCGAACGGCAGCGGGCCGACGATGGCCGCCTGCGACGCCGCGACGCCGAAGATCAGCACGGGGATCGAAAGTGGCAGCACCAAGACCGCCAGCAGCAGCCCGCCGCGGTGCATGGTCACCGCCAGCGCGGCACCGATCATGCCGATGAAGGTCAGGGCAGGCGTGCCCGCCAATAACGTCAGCGCGACGGCGCCAGTCGCCGTGGCGTCGAGGTTGAGCAGCAGGCCGAGCACGGGCGTCGCGATCACCAGCGGCAGGCCGGCGGCGAGCCAGTGCGCCAGCGCCTTGGCGGCGCAGGCCAGCTCCAGCGGTGTCCGGCTCATCACGACCAGGTCGAGCGAGCCGTCCTCGTGGTCGGCGGTGAACAGCCGGTCCAGGGTGAGCAGGCTGGAGAGCAGGGCGCCGAGCCAGAGGATGGCGGGGCCGAGCCGGGTCAGCAGCGCCAGGTCGGGCCCTACCGCGAACGGCATCAGCACCACGACGGTGAGAAAGAACAGCACGCCGATCAACGCGCCGCCGCCGATGCGCAGCGCGATCTTGATGTCGCGGCGGATGAGGGCACCGAGGGCGGTCATGCGGGGAGGGCCTGGGCTGATGGCGCATTGCGCGGGAGTGAGCCGTGCTCCGACCGCCGGCACACTTCGCTCCCTCCCCCCTTGTGGGGGAGGGCTGGGGAGGGGGGTGGCTCCGGGCGAGACCGCCCGTGGGGACCCCCGCCCCCGACCCCTCCCTGCAAGGGGGAGGGGGGCGCGCATCGATAGGATGGGTGGAGCGATGGGGTTGCGCTCAGTTCGATAGGCCACGTCGTATGGCACCCCCCTCCCTGACCCTCCCCCACAAGGAGGGAGGGAATGGAGGGGCCGGCGGGCGTCGTGAAGAAGGGGGGCATCATCCGATCGTTCCGATCCGCAACTCGCGCGTGTCGATGCCGAGCGGGCCGTGCGTCGCCGCGACGATCAGCCCACCCCCAGCGAGATGCTCCCGCATCAGCCCGGCGAACATCGCCTGTCCGGCGACGTCGAGCGCGGCGGTCGGCTCGTCGAGCAGCCACAGCAGGCGGGGCACCGCGACCAGGCGGGCCAGCGACAGACGGCGGCGCTGGCCGGCCGACAGATAGGCGGCGGGCAGGTCGATGGCGTGGGCGATGCCGACGGCCGCGAGGCAGTCGGAGATCGGCCGCGTGACCCCGCCGCCGAGGAAGTCGGCCCAGAAGGTCAGGTTTTCGCGCACGCTGAGCGCCGGCTTCAGCGCGTCGCGGTGGCCGAGATAATGCGCCTGCTCGGGCACCGTCAGCTCGCTCTCACCGCCCTCGATGGCGATGGAGCCGCCCGCCGGGAGCAGCAGGCCGGCAATCAGCCGCAGCAGCGATGTCTTGCCCGCACCATTGTGTCCGGTCACTGCCAGCGCCTCGCCCGCGACTGCTTCGAAGGCCAGTCCTGCGAACACCTCGCGGCCGCCGCGCACGCATCTGACGTCGCGGCCGAACAGCTTCGGAGACAGTGTTGAAGTCGCCTGCATGGCCTGTCGTGAGCGCCCTTACGAAATTGATGGCTAGCGCGTGAGAATTTGTGGGTGATGCCACGTCGGGACTTGCTTGTCTCTGTGGCGGCGCAGTTAGAAAGCTTCTATAAGCCCGACCTTGATGCAGCACACAATCGTCCGCTGCAAGCCATCCGGCGCCTCGCGCTGACGGTTCTTAAATACCCCCTCCGGGTATGCAGATCAATTGGGATTTCCACGCATGACCTCGCTCGACAGCTTCAAGTGTCGCAAGACCCTCAAGGTCGGAACGAAGAGCTACATCTATTACAGCTTGCCCACAGCCGAGAAGAACGGTCTCAAGGACATCTCGAAGCTGCCGTACTCGATGAAGGTGCTGCTCGAGAATCTGCTGCGCAACGAGGATGGCCGTACCGTCACCAAGGACGACATCGTCGCGGTGTCGAAATGGCTGCGCAAGAAGTCGCTGGAGCACGAGATCGCTTTCCGCCCGGCACGCGTGCTGATGCAGGATTTCACCGGCGTCCCGGCTGTCGTCGACCTCGCGGCGATGCGCAACGCGATGCAGGCGCTCGGCGGCGATGCCGAGAAGATCAACCCGCTGGTGCCGGTCGATCTCGTCATCGACCACTCGGTGATCGTGAACTACTTCGGTGACAACAAGGCGTTCGGCAAGAACGTCGCCGAGGAGTACAAGCAGAACCAGGAGCGTTACGAATTCCTGAAGTGGGGCCAGAAGGCGTTCTCGAACTTCTCCGTCGTGCCGCCCGGCACCGGCATCTGCCACCAGGTCAATCTCGAGTATCTGGCGCAGACGGTCTGGACCAAGAAGGAGAAGATGACGATCGGCCGCACCAAGGGCACCTTCGAGGTCGCCTATCCGGATTCGCTGGTCGGCACCGATTCGCACACCACCATGGTCAACGGTCTGGCCGTGCTCGGCTGGGGCGTCGGCGGCATCGAGGCCGAGGCCTGCATGCTCGGTCAGCCGCTGTCGATGCTGCTGCCCGACGTCGTCGGCTTCAAGCTGACCGGCGCGCTGAAGGAAGGCGTCACCGCGACCGACCTCGTGCTGACCGTCACCCAGATGCTGCGCAAGCTCGGCGTGGTCGGCAAGTTCGTCGAGTTCTTCGGCCCCGGCCTCGACCATCTCTCGGTCGCCGACAAGTCGACCATCGCCAACATGGCTCCAGAATACGGCGCGACCTGCGGCTTCTTCCCGGTCGACACCGCGACGATCGATTATCTCAAGACCTCCGGCCGCAAGGCGCCGCGCGTCGCGCTGGTCGAGGCCTATGCCAAGGCGCAGGGCCTGTTCCGCACCGCCAAGTCGCCCGACCCGGTGTTCACGGAGACGCTGACGCTCGATCTCGCCGACGTCGTGCCGTCGATGGCCGGTCCGAAGCGTCCCGAGGGCCGCATCGCGCTGCCTGCCGTGGCCGAAGGTTTCGCCACCGCGCTGGCCGGCGAGTACAAGAAGCCCGATGCGGCCGAGCAGCGCTTCCCGGTCGAGGGCAAGGACTTCGATATCGGCCATGGCGACGTCGTCATCGCCGCCATCACCTCCTGCACCAACACCTCGAACCCGAGCGTGCTGATCGGCGCCGGCCTCTTGGCCCGCAACGCCGCCGCCAAGGGCCTCAAGGCCAAGCCGTGGGTGAAGACCTCGCTCGCCCCGGGCAGCCAGGTGGTTGCCGAATACCTTGCTAATTCGGGCCTGCAGAAGGACCTCGACAAGGTCGGCTTCAATCTGGTCGGCTTCGGCTGCACCACCTGCATCGGCAATTCCGGCCCGCTGCCGGAGGAGATCTCGAAGTCGATCAACGACAATGGCGTCGTCGCGGCGGCCGTGCTGTCGGGCAACCGCAACTTCGAAGGCCGCGTCTCGCCGGACGTGCAGGCCAACTACCTGGCCTCGCCGCCGCTGGTCGTCGCCTATGCGCTGGCCGGCACCGTGACCAAGGACCTTGCGGTCGAGCCGATCGGCATCGGCAAGGACAAGAAGCCGGTCTACCTGAAGGACATCTGGCCGACGACCAAGGAGGTCAACGACTTCGTCAAGAAGTTCGTCAAGGCGTCGATCTTCAAGAAGCGCTACGCCGACGTGTTCAAGGGCGACACCAACTGGCGCAAGATCAAGACCGTCGAGAGCGAAACCTATCGCTGGAACATGTCGTCGACCTACGTGCAGAACCCGCCGTATTTTGAAGGCATGAAGAAGGAGCCGGAGCCGATCAAGGACATCGTCGAGGCCCGCGTGCTGGCGCTGTTCGGCGACAAGATCACGACCGATCACATCTCGCCGGCCGGTTCGATCAAGCTGACCTCGCCCGCCGGCAAGTTCCTCAGCGAGCACCAGGTTCGCCCGGCCGACTTCAACCAGTACGGCACCCGCCGCGGCAATCACGAGATCATGATGCGCGGCACCTTCGCCAACATCCGCATCAAGAACTTCATGCTCAAGGGCGCCGACGGCAACATCCCAGAGGGCGGTCTGACCAAGCACTGGCCCGACGGCGAGCAGATGTCGATCTACGACGCCGCGATGAAGTATCAGGAAGAGGGTGTGCCGCTGGTGGTGTTCGCCGGCGCCGAATACGGCAACGGCTCATCGCGCGACTGGGCCGCCAAAGGTACCCGGCTGCTCGGCGTCCGCGCCGTGATCTGCCAGAGCTTCGAGCGCATCCATCGCTCCAACCTGGTCGGTATGGGCGTGCTGCCGCTCACCTTCCAGGAAGGCACGTCCTGGTCCTCGCTCGGCCTCAAGGGCGACGAGAAGGTTACCATCAAGGGCCTGCAGGGCGACCTGAAGCCGCGCCAAACCCTGACCGCCGAGATCGTCTCGGCCGACGGTGCGGCGCAGCAGGTGCCGCTGCTCTGCCGGATCGATACGCTCGACGAGCTCGACTACTACCGCAACGGCGGCATCCTGCACTACGTGCTGCGCAAGCTCGCCGCTTAACCAAAGCGCGATGCGACAGTTTGGCTCACTCTGAAGTGAGTAGCGGGTGATGAAGGAGGCGGCCTATGACAAAGGCCGCCTCCTTTGCATTTTCGGTTTGTTAACTACGAGGACGGCATCGCGGATGCAGTGATGCGCAGGGCGCAGCGGACGGTGGTCCAGACGGGACAGTGGCGATGAGTGGACAGATGTCGTGGTGGTCGCGCGCAGCGCTGAGTGTCTGTGCGGTCATCGCTTTCGTCCGGCCAGCCGCGTCCGATCCCCGTGCGGTGATCGAACTCTTCACCTCTCAAGGCTGTTCGTCCTGCCCGCCGGCTGACAAGATCCTCGGCGAGCTCGCCAGAGATCCTTCGGTCATCGCGTTGTCGCTGCCGATCGACTACTGGGACTATCTCGGCTGGAAGGACACGCTGGCCGACTCCCGCTTCACGGCCCGGCAGCGGGCCTATTCTCGTGCGCGCGGGGACCGCGAGGTCTATACGCCGCAGGCGGTGATCAACGGCTCTGTGCATGTGATCGGCAGCGACCGCGAGGCGATCGAAGGCGCGATCGAGGAAACCGTCCAGGGCGGCGCGGTGATGTCGGTGCCGGTGAGGCTGTCGGTCGACGGCCAGGAGCTCTCCGTCTCGGTCGCCGCGGCCAGCGAGCATGCGCCGCGCCGGCACGGCGAGGTCTGGGTCTGCTCGATCTCGCGGGTGGTCCCGATCTCGGTCGGGCGCGGCGAGAACAGCGGCCGCGACCTGACCTATTACAACGTCGTTCGCGGTCTCCAGAAGCTGGGTGACTGGACCGGGTCGCCGGTCAGCTGGAGCGTGCCGCTGGAGAAGATCGCCCGCGAGGGCGTCGATGGCACCGTCGTCTATGTGCAGGACGGCAGTCGCGACCGCCCTGGGCCGATGCTCGGCGCCGCCTTTTCCGAGTTGCCGTTGGGCGGACGGGCTTCAGCAACGGCGCGTGGTCCCGAGCGCTGATCTTCCGTCGTTCCGATCTTCGTTTTCGCTGACCTGCGTGAGGCGCGTCACGTCCGTGCGACGGCGCGCCGCGACATCTTCCGGCAGCTCACGCCAGAAAAGCAAAAGGACCAACTTGCGTTGGCCCTTTGCCTTACTTGTGAATAGACCCGATCCTGACGACCCCGGGGGGCTGGGGGCTGAGGAATCCGGAACCGAAAGGACCGGGCCAACGCACACGAATCTTATGCCGAAGGTCGGGGGCGGTCGGTGGGCGGAAAGACGGCGCGATTATGATTCCGCTAACGATCCCGTGACGCTTGCGTGTTCGCGGAACTGATGACCTCGCAGGCTCGGTCGAACTTCAACAACGAAAACGGCCCCTTGCGGCTTCTGCCGGATGGCGCGATCATGTCACACAGATGACAGGAGGACGCCAATGAACCTCACGCCGGAGGACGCCGACCCCAGCGAGAACCGCGCGGCGGCGCGCAGTGCGGCCGCAGCGCCGAACCGGGTGACGTTCGACCGCCTGGAGCTGAACCGCATCCTGAACCTCTACGGTCGCATGGTCGCCGACGGTGAGTGGCGCGACTATTCGATCGACTTCCTGCGTGACCGGGCCGTCTTCTCCGTGTTTCGCCGGGCGTCCGAGGTGCCGATCTACCGCATCGAGAAGGATCCGCGTCTCGCACGCAAGCAGGGCATGTACAGCGTGATCTCGGCCACCGGGCTGATCCTGCGCCGCGGCCACGAGCTTGAGCGCGTGTTGCTGGCGATCGCGCCGAAGCCGGCGCTGGTCTGATCCGACCCGCCGGGTGATCACGACATTTCGACCGGCGTCGCTTACGCCGGGACGTCGCTGCTCCCGGCCCCGAGCGGGCGCTGCATCATCACAGTATCGAGCCAGCGGCCGAATTTCAGGCCGACGCTCGGGTGGGTGCCGATCATCTGGAAGCCGCAGGCGGTATGCAGCCCGACCGAGCCGGCATTGGCGGAGTCGCCGATGACGGCGATCATCTGGCGAAAGCCTCCCTCCTCACAGGCGTCGATCAGCTGCCGCATCAGTCGCATCCCGATGCCGCGACGCTGGCTGGCGGGAGCGAGATAGACCGAGTTCTCCACCGTGAAGCGATAGGCAGGGCGGGGCCGGTAGGGCCCGGCATAGGCATAGCCTACCACCTCTCCGTCCAGCAGGGCGGCGAAATAGGGGAAGCCGCCGTCGCGGAGCGCCCGGAAGCGGCGCGTCATCTCCGCCAGATCCGGAGGGTCGAGCTCGAAGGTGGCCGTGCCCTCGCGGACGGCCTGGCCGTAGATGGCGGTGATGGCCGGGAGGTCGGCCTCCTGGGTGGGCCGGATTTCGATGTTCGACATGGGGTGCAAGCATACCCATGCGGACGCGGCGATCAATCCGGCCTCGCGGCATGGCTGCCGCTGCGGCTTTGCGCCGGTCGCAATCGGGGTTTGTGCAAACGAAAAGCCCCGGCGGTGAGGCCGGGGCTTCGAAGGTCGCTCGTTCGAGCGGTTGGATCAGTCGCGCTGTCCGAGCAGCTGCAGCAGCAGCGTGAACAGGTTGATGAAGTTCAGGTACAGCGACAGCGCGCCGGTGATCGCTGCGCGCTCGGCGATGTCGCCGCCCGCGGAGGCGTAGCCGTAGATGTACTCGTTCTTCAGGCGCTGCGTATCCCAGGCGGTCAGGCCGGCGAACACGAACACGCCGATCACCGAGACGATGAACTGCAGCATCGAGCTCGCCAGGAACAGGTTCACCAGGCTCGCCAGCACGATGCCGATCAGGCCCATGAACAGGAACGAGCCCATGCCCGTCATGTCACGCTTGGTCGTGTAGCCGTACAGGCTGAGCGCGCCGAACGTCGCCGCGGTGATGAAGAACACCCGCACGATCGAGGTGTGGGTGTACACCAGAAAGATCGACGACAGCGAGATGCCCATCAAGGCCGAAAACACCCAGAACAGGAGTTGCGCGGTCGACGGCGCGAGGCGGTTGATGCCGGCCGAGATCGCGAACACCATGACCAGAGGGGCAAGGATGAACAGCCACTTCAGCGGGCTCACGAACATCGCGTAGCCGAACTGCGTCAGATAGGCGTTGCCGAACTTGAACACGCCGGCCGCCGGATCGCCGGTCACCGACGCCATGTAGACGCCGAGCGCCGCGAGGCCGGTGATGGCCAGGCCGATGCTCATGTAATTGTAGATGCGCAGCATGTAGGCGCGCAGACCGGCGTCGACGGTCGCGGCATCGGCGCGCCCGGCCACCCGGCCAAAGGGTGAAGCATAGTTGCGGTTGAGGTCCGACATGGTCGAATTCCCGTTGGTTGCCCGGCAGCCCGATCCTGGCAGGACCTTCAGCCGGTTCTCGAAAAACCCTATCTCATACCCGCTGCCATCGATATTAAATTTGCGTCATCGGCAAATTCGCCATCTTTGGCAGGTCTCTGAGCCCATTCCCTAGATGGGAAACTAGCATATCCGCCGCAAGCTTCCACGCGCGGCTGAATGTCGCTCCGAACGCGTCTCAGCCGTATAAATCGCGTTAACCGTGCGGCATGAGCGCGCAAGCGCTCGATCAAGCCGCTAGAGATTCCGAAGAACCGTCGCCGGCTTCTGGTTCAGCGCGAGCAGGGTGCCGGCCAGTCCGAGGCCGACGGTCACGATCAGCGCCGCCAAGACGACCAGCGCGGCGCTGCCCGCCTGCCAGGCGAAGCTCAAGGTCATCAGCCGGGTCACGATCAGCCAAGCGGAGACCGAGCCGGCGATGACGCCGAACGCGGCGGTGGCAAACCCGATCATCAGATATTCGAGCGCGTAGGCGCCGAGCAGCCGCAGCCGCGTCGCGCCCAGGGTCTTCAGGATGACCGCGTCGTAGACCCGGTGGCGGTGGCCGGCGGCCAGCGCGCCGCCGAGCACCAGGATGGCCGAGATCAAGGTCACCGCGCTGGCGCCGCGGATGGCGAGCGCGAGGTTGGAGACCACCGAGCCCACGGTCTCCATCACCTCTCGGACCCGCACGCTGGTCACCATCGGGAAGGCGTCGGCCACCTTGCGGATGACACGGGCATCCTCGGCGGCATCGGAGCGCGCTTCGGTCAGGGTCGCGACATGGGTGTGCGGCGCGCCCTTGAAGGCATTCGGGGAGAACACCAGCACGAAGTTGATGCCGAGCCCCTGCCAGTCGATGGTGCGCATGTTGCCGATCCGCGCCGTGATATCGCGTCCGAGCACGTTGACGACGATGTCGTCACCGAGCTTGAGGCCGAGGCCGTCGGCGATGCGCTTCTCGATCGAGACCAGCGGCGGTCCGCTGTAGGTCTCGCTCCACCACTCGCCCTCGACCACCTTCGAGCCCTTGGGAATCTCGGCGGTATAGGTCAGGCCGCGATCGCTCTGCAGCACCCATTCGGTGTCCGTCGTCGCCTTGAGGTCCTCGGCGCGGACGCCGCGGGCGGCGACGATGCGCCCGCGCAGCATCGGCACGTCTTCGACAGCGGATTGAGGGGCGAGGTCCTTGAGGAAGCCGCGGAAGCGGTCGGCCTCGCCGGAGGGGACGTCGATGAAGAAAAACGACGGCGCCTGCTCCGGCAGTTGCGCCAGGAATTGGCGCCGCAGATTGCCGTCGATCTGGGTGATTGTGACCAGCACCGCGAGACCCAGTCCGAGCGACAGCACCACGGACGGTGTCAGCGCGCCCGGGCGGTAGATGTTGCTGACCGCCAGCCGCAGCATCGGGAAGCGGCTGCGCGGCAGGGCGCGCGCAATTGCCATCACCGCGGCGGCAATGCCGCGCAACAGCACGAACACCAGCGCGGCGGCGACGACGAACACCGCGGCGATGCGCTTGTCGTAGGACAAGCCGATCACGACCGCGATCAGCAGCGCGACGGTGCCCGCGATCAGCACCAGATAGCTCCAGCGCGGCCGGTGCCATTCGGCGATGACCGCCTCGCGGAACAACGCCGCCACCGGCACGTCGCGTACGCGCCCGAGCGGCCACAGACCGAACGCCAGTGCGGTGAGCAGGCCATAGACGAAGGACAGCGCCAGCTCGTCGGAATGAATAGCCGGGATCACGGGCAGCGGCAGGATGTTGCCGAACAGCCCGACGATGGCGAAGGGCAGGGCCGCGCCGGCGCAGAGGCCGATGATCGAACCGATCGTGGCGAGCACCATCACCTGCACGAGGTAGATGCCGAACACGTCGCGGCTGGTGGCGCCGAGGGCCTTGAACGCCGCGATCACCTCGGTGCGGCGGTCGACATGGCTCTTGACCGCGTTGGCGACGCCGACGCCGCCGACCAGCAGCGCGGCGAGACCGACCAGGGTGAGGAACTGGGTGAAGCGGCCGATCGTCCGCTCGAGCTGCGGCGAGGCATTGCTGCGGCTGCGGATCTCCCACCCGGCCGACGGCAAGGTCAGGCGGGTGTCGGCGATGAAGGACGCTGCGGCGTGGTCGTCCTTGGCATTGTCGGGCAGCCGGACCCGGTAGGTCCAGCGCACCAGGCTGCCCGGCTGCAGCAGCGACGTGGCGCGCAGGCCGGCCTCGCTGATCAGGAAGCGCGGCCCAAGGCCGATGCCGCCGGACAATTTATCTGGCTCGGCCTGGAGCGCGCTGCGGATCTGGAAGCGGACGGTGTCGATGCTGACGGTGTCGCCGACCTTGAGGTCGAGCCGCGCCAGCAGTGCCGGATCGGCCGCCGCGCCGAACACGCCGTCGCGTTCGGCGAGAATGTCCGGTAGCGGCAGGTCGGGCTGCAGCTCGGCCTTGCCCAGCAGCGGATAGGCGCCGTCGACCGCCTTGAGCTCGACCAAGGCCAGCTTGGCGTCACCGGCGCGCACCATCGCCCGCAAGGTTGCCGCCAGCGAGACCTGGCCGCGCGTCCGCAGGAAGGCGATCTCCTCGGGCTTGGCCTCGCGCTGAAACAGCGAGAAAGCGACGTCGCCGCCGAGCAAGGTCCGGCCCTCGCGGACCAGCCCGTCATTGAGGCTGGCCGCCACCGAGCCGACACCGGCGATGGCGAGCACGCCGAGCGCGATGCAGGCGATGAAGACGTAGAAGCCGCGCAAGCCGCCGCGCAGCTCGCGCAGCGCGTAGCGCACCGGCAACGCGGCCATGCGGCCGCCCGCGATCGGTTCGGACACCGTGCTCATGCGTCGGCTTGCTCGTGTGCGTCGCTCTCGGCTTCGATCCGTCCCGAGCGCAGCCGCACCACCCGGTCGCACCGATGCGCGAGGCCGCTGTCATGGGTCACCAGCACCAGCGTCATGCCGCGCTCGGCATGCTTGGTGAACAGCAGGTCGACGATCTGCTGGCCGGTGGTCTCGTCGAGATTGCCGGTCGGCTCGTCGGCCACGAGAATTGCGGGGTCGGGAGCGAGAGCGCGGGCCAATGCCACGCGCTGCTGCTCACCGCCGGAGAGCTGCGTCGGATAGTGATGCAGACGGTGGCCGAGCCCGACCTGCTCGAGCTCGCGGGCGGCACGCTCCGCGGCGCCGGCATGGCCGGCCAGCTCGAGCGGCACTGCCACATTCTCCAGCGCGGTCATGGTCGGGATCAGGTGGAAGGACTGGAAGACGATGCCGACCTGGCGACCCCGGAACCGGGCCAGGGCGTCCTCGTCCAGGGCATTGAAAGCGGTGCCGCCGACCACCACCTCACCACTGTCAGGACGTTCCAACCCCGCCATCACCATCAGCAGCGTGGACTTCCCCGATCCCGAGGGGCCGATCAGGCCGATCGTCTCGCCCTGTCCCACCCGCAGGCTGATGTCCTTGAGGATATGAACACGTGCCGCTCCGGTGCCGAGCGAGAGGTTGACGTTGGAGATGGTAATGGTGTCCGGCGCAAGGCCGGCCAAACGCGAGGTTTCGATGAGACTGTCCATGGCTCGGTCATATGGCAACTCCGCAAGCCGGGTCGAGAGGCGCGGACATATCTTCGTGCACATACTCGTGTTGATGCTCGCCTTGATGACAGTCGGGCCCGCGTTTGCGGGCGCTGACGACGTCAAGCCGATCAAGCTGGTCGTGCTCGGCGATTCCTTGAGCGCGGGTCTTGGCCTGTCCGCCTCGGATGCGTTTCCAGCCAAGCTGCAGAAGGCGTTGCAGGCCCAGGGCCTGCCGATCGACCTCACCAATGCCGGCGTATCCGGGGACACTTCGTCCGGCGGCCGCGACCGGCTCGACTGGTCGGTGCCTGACGGGACCGAGGCCGTCATCGTCGAGCTCGGCGCCAACGATGCGCTGCGCGGCATCGATCCCGCGGTGACGCGCAAGGCCTTGACCGAGATCGTGACCCGGCTGAAGGCGCGGGGCATCGCCGTCATGCTGTGCGGCATGCTGGCGCCGCCGAACTACGGCAGCGACTATGCCGCGAAATTCAACGCGATCTATCCCGATCTGGCCAAGGAATTCGGCGTCCCGCTGTATCCGTTCTTTCTCGACGGTGTCGCCGCCGACCCCAAGCTGAACCAGGCCGATGGCATCCACCCCACTGCGGCGGGCGTCGACATCATCGTGTCCAGGCTGTTGCCTACGGCGGAAGCATTCCTGCGTCCACTTCGTGGGCAATGACGGAACGAAGCGCCGCGTCGATCATTTGCGATAACCTTAAGGGCCGGGTTTTCCGCAGCTTTTACCGGCGTTAACCCGCCTTCCGTCGCGGAGTCATATAAGTTCGGTAGGAATGATGCATTGGCGATTCGTCGTCGATCATTTCTCGAAGGCATGATCTCGTCAATTTTCGAGATCAGCCTCCAGCATCGGGAGTCCTGAAACGATGCCGCGTCTGTTTACTGGACTGGAAATCCCGGCCGAGGTTGGCCACACGCTTTCCGGTTTGCGGGGTGGCCTCCCAGGCGCCCGCTGGATCGATCCCGAAAATTACCATGTGACGTTGCGCTTCATCGGTGACATCGACGGCGCCTCCGCCAACGAGATCGCCTCGATGCTGTGGCGGGTGAACCGCAAGCCGTTCGAAGTGACGGTGCAGGGTCTCTCCAGCTTCGGCGGCCGCAAGCCGCGCGCCGTCGTTGCCAACGTCGCGCCGAGCCGCCCCCTGATCGAGCTGCAGGCCGAGCTCGAGCGGCTCATGCAGCGGATCGGGCTCGATCCGGAAGGTCGTAAATTCGTGCCCCACGTCACGCTGGCGCGGCTGCACGATGCGTCGAGCCAGGACGTCGCCGACTATCTCTCCGTCCGCGGCTATTTCCCGAGCCGCGTGTTCACGGCCGAGCGCTTCGTGCTGTTCTCGTCGCGCGCCTCGACCGGCGGTGGCCCCTACGTGGTCGAGGACGCCTACGACCTTTCCCCGGGGTGAGGTCTGGAGCGCGGTCGTTCAAGCCAGCCGCTCGCTGAGGCCGGGAGCGAAGACTAACGTCGTTAGCCCCGGACTAACGGTCACGGCGGCGTTTGCGTGCCATATACCACGACCTCACGGCTCCGACGCATGGCGGCTTCCACCATTTGCGGATTGCATTTTCCGTAAGTCTCGTGACCTAGAGTGGGCTCATGCTGTCCACTCCGTCAGACGCGTTCCGCGCGCAATATCAGTCTTTGGTCGATACCGGTGCGATCGAGGCCGACCTCGCCCAGGCCGAGGTCGCCGACGCCCTGGCGGCGCTGGAGCGCCGCCTCTCGACCTACAAGCCGACGCGCAAGCAAGGCTTGTTCGGCCGCCTTTTTGCCGACAAGAGCGAGCCGCCGAACGGCCTCTATGTCCACGGCGAGGTCGGGCGCGGCAAGACCATGCTGATGGACCTGTTCTTCCAGAACTGTCCCGTCGAGCACAAGCGCCGCGCCCATTTTCACGAATTCATGGCCGAGGTGCACGAGCGCATCTACGGCTACCGCCAGAACATCGCGCGCGGCGAGCTCGCCGATGCCGACGTGATCGGGCTCACGGCACAGGCGATCTTCGATCAGGCCTGGCTGCTCTGCTTCGACGAATTCCATGTCACCGACATCGCCGACGCGATGATCCTGGGACGTCTGTTCGCCAGGCTGTTCGAGCTCGGCACCGTGGTGGTGGCGACCTCGAACGTCGCGCCCGAAGACCTGTACAAAGGCGGCCTCAACCGCGCGCTGTTCCTGCCCTTCATCAAGCAGATCGCCGACCATATGGACGTGATGCGGCTGGATGCGCGCACCGATTTCCGGCTGGAGAAGCTGGCCGGCGTGAAGATGTGGCTGGTGCCGGCCGATGTCGACGCGCGAGCGGCGCTCGACAAGGCCTGGGCGCGGCTCACGGGGCATGCCAAGTGCAAGCCGCGCGACATGACGATCAAGGGGCGTATCCTGCATGTCCCGTGCTCCGCCAACGGCGTCGCCCGCTTCGGTTTTACCGATCTCTGCGAGAAGCCGCTGGCAGCCTCGGACTATCTGCGGCTCGCGCACGACTATCATACGATCCTTATCGATCACGTTCCGGTCATGGATCTGGCCGAGCGCAATGCCGCCAAGCGGTTCATCACCCTGATCGATACGCTCTACGACAACGCCGTGAAGCTGATCGCGTCCGCCGAAGCCGACCCGATTTCGCTCTACGTCGCGACCGAGGGCATCGAGGCCATGGAGTTCAAGCGGACCACCTCGCGCCTGATCGAGATGGGCTCGGACTCCTACCTGGCCCTGCCGCACGGGCGGAAGGACTCGGCGGCATCCGGGACTTCCACGGGGTTGGTCGAAACCTGACAAATACCGGAGTTTTGGCGAGCGCCTGCCGCCGGGCACACAGCCGCGAAAAGGCCACGCCAATCATGCTGAAAGGATCATCAGCAGCCGTCGCCCGGTCCTGATCGAAATCAAGGCACGCCCGCCAATTGGCCATAGCGTGACTTGAACGGCCCGGGCGAAAGGGATAACCACCCACTCGACTTTTCAACCTCCCTCACCCCTTCGGGTTCAAAGGAAAATTTGCCATGGCGCGCGACAAGATTGCTTTGATTGGCTCCGGTCAGATCGGCGGAACGCTGGCTCACCTCGTCGGCCTCAAGGAGCTCGGCGACGTCGTGATGTTCGACATTGCCGAAGGCGTTCCACAGGGCAAGGCGCTCGACATCGCGCAGTCCTCGCCGGTCGACGGCTTCGACGCGCACTTCACCGGCGCCAACTCCTACGAGGCGCTCGACAACGCCAAGGTGTGCATCGTCACCGCCGGCGTGCCGCGCAAGCCGGGCATGAGCCGCGATGATCTGCTGTCGATCAACCTGAAGGTGATGGAGCAGGTCGGCGCCGGCATCAAGAAGTACGCCCCCGATGCGTTCGTCATCTGCATCACCAACCCGCTCGACGCGATGGTCTGGGCCCTGCAGAAGGCCTCGAACCTTCCGGCGAAGAAGGTCGTCGGCATGGCCGGCGTGCTCGACTCCGCGCGCTTCCGCTACTTCCTGGCTGATGAGTTCAACGTCTCGGTCGAGGACGTCACTGCCTTCGTGCTCGGCGGCCATGGCGACACCATGGTGCCGCTGACCAAGTACTCGACCGTCGCCGGCATTCCGCTGCCGGATCTCGTCAAGATGGGCTGGACCTCGCAGGCGCGCATCGACGAGATCGTCGACCGCACCCGCAATGGCGGCGCCGAGATCGTCAACCTGCTCAAGACGGGCTCCGCCTACTACGCCCCGGCGGCGTCGGCGATCGCGATGGCCGAGAGCTATCTGCGCGACAAGAAGCGCGTGCTGCCCTGCGCGGCGCATCTTAACGGCGAGTTCGGCGTCAAGGACATGTATGTCGGCGTGCCCGTCGTGATCGGCTCCAAGGGTGTCGAGCGCATCGTCGAGATCGAGCTGGCCGGGAAGGACCGCGAGGCGTTCGACAAGTCGGTCGCTGCCGTCCAGGGCCTGGTCGACGCCTGCAAGAAGATCGCGCCCGACCTGCTCGGCCGCTGATCAGGGGTCATTCACGGGGCGTAGTCTCGCCCACATCGAGTTGCAGGATGTTTGGTATATGGTATACCAGGCATCCTAACAACAATTCTGGTCGTCACCCCATCGCGGGTTCGGGGAGCAAGCGCTTATGAACATTCACGAATATCAGGCCAAGGCACTGCTGCACGAGTTCGGCGTGCCGATTTCCAAGGGCGTGCCGGTTCTCCGTCCGGAGGACGCGGATGCAGCGGCGAAGACGCTCGGTGGCCCGGTCTGGGTCGTGAAGAGCCAGATCCACGCCGGCGGTCGCGGCAAGGGCAAGTTCAAGGAGGCCTCTGCCGGCGACAAGGGCGGCGTCCGCCTCGCCAAGTCGATCCAGGAGGTCAACGAGTTCGCCAAGCAGATGCTGGGCGCCACGCTGGTGACCGTGCAGACCGGTCCGGACGGCAAGCAGGTCAACCGCCTCTACATCGAGGACGGCTCGGACATCGACAAGGAATTCTATCTGTCGCTGCTGGTCGACCGCGAGACCTCGAAGGTCGCCTTCGTGGTGTCGACCGAAGGTGGCGTCAACATCGAGGACGTCGCCCACAGCACGCCTGAGAAGATCATCACCTTCTCGGTCGATCCGGCCACCGGCGTCATGGGCCATCACGGCCGCGCCGTCGCCAAGGCGCTGAAGCTCTCCGGC
Source organism: Bradyrhizobium sp. HKCCYLRH3073 (assembly GCF_051167995.1). Classification (NCBI taxonomy): domain Bacteria; kingdom Pseudomonadati; phylum Pseudomonadota; class Alphaproteobacteria; order Hyphomicrobiales; family Nitrobacteraceae; genus Bradyrhizobium; species Bradyrhizobium sp. HKCCYLRH3073. The sequence goes on along the minus strand of NZ_JBNPUD010000016.1, from coordinate 87,084 downwards.
GACCTCGCCAAGCAGGCCGAGAAGCTGACCACCCAGCTCTACAACGCCTTCGTCGCCAAGGACATGGCGATGCTCGAGATCAACCCGCTGGTCGTCACCAAGCAGGGCCAGCTGCGCGTGCTCGACGCCAAGGTCTCGTTCGACTCCAACGCGCTGTTCAAGCACCCGGAAGTCGTCGCGCTGCGCGACGAGACCGAGGAGGACGCCAAGGAGATCGAGGCATCGAAGTACGACCTCAACTACGTCGCGCTCGACGGCACCATCGGCTGCATGGTCAACGGCGCCGGCCTCGCCATGGCGACGATGGACATCATCAAGCTGTACGGCATGGAGCCCGCCAACTTCCTCGACGTCGGCGGCGGCGCCAGCAAGGAGAAGGTCGCGGCGGCGTTCAAGATCATCACCGCCGACCCGAACGTGAAGGGCATCCTGGTCAACATCTTCGGCGGCATCATGAAGTGCGATGTCATCGCCGAGGGCGTCGTGGCCGCGGTCAAGGAAGTCGGCCTGAAGGTGCCGCTGGTGGTGCGCCTCGAAGGCACCAATGTCGATCTCGGCAAGAAGATCATCAGCGAGTCCGGTCTGAACGTGCTGCCCGCCGACAATCTCGACGACGCCGCGCAGAAGATCGTCAAGGCCGTCAAGGGAGGCTGAGCGCCGTTTCAGGCGCTCGCTCATTCCTCACCGCAACGCTTTTAGAGAAAGCACGATGTCCATCCTCATCGACAAGAACACCAAGGTCATTTGCCAGGGCTTCACCGGCAAGAACGGCACCTTCCACTCCGAGGCGGCGATCGCTTACGGCACCAAGATGGTCGGCGGCACCTCGCCGGGCAAAGGCGGCTCGACCCATCTCGGCCTGCCGGTCTTCGACACCGTCAAGGAGGCCCGCGAGGCCACCGGCGCCGACGCATCCGTGATCTACGTGCCGCCGCCGGGCGCGGCCGACGCGATCTGCGAGGCGATCGACGCCGAGGTCCCGCTGATCGTCTGCATCACCGAGGGCATCCCGGTGCTCGACATGGTCCGGGTGAAACGCTCGCTTGTGGGATCCAAGTCGCGCCTGATCGGGCCGAACTGCCCGGGCGTCATGACCGCCGGCGAGTGCAAGATCGGCATCATGCCGGCCAACATCTTCAAGCCCGGCTCGGTCGGCATCGTGTCGCGCTCGGGCACGCTGACCTATGAAGCGGTGTTCCAGACGACGTCCGAGGGCCTGGGCCAGACCACGGCGGTCGGCATCGGCGGCGACCCGGTCAAGGGCACCGAGTTCATCGACATGCTCGAGATGTTCCTGGCCGACCCCAAGACGACCTCGATCATCATGATCGGTGAGATCGGCGGCTCGGCCGAGGAGGACGCGGCGCAGTTCATCAAGGACGAGGCGAAGCGCGGCCGCAAGAAACCGATGGTCGGATTCATCGCCGGCGTCACCGCCCCTCCCGGCCGCCGTATGGGCCATGCCGGCGCGATCATCTCGGGCGGCAAGGGCGATGCCGGCTCGAAGACCGCTGCGATGGAAGCTGCTGGTATTACAGTCTCTCCGTCTCCGGCGCGGCTTGGCAAGACGCTTGTCGAAAAGTTGAAATCCTGATTCAGGACTTAGTGCTTTTCGGCGCGAATATTTACAATAAATAAGGTAAACGGTCCTAACCCGAGCCTGATCCGCGTCCCCCGCGGGTCAGGCATTGCGCCGTTTTGATTGGGCGCATCGAAATTACCAGGACGCCACCATGTCTCGCCAAGATGCGAACGCCGCCTTCGCCCTGTCGTCTTTTCTGCAGGGCACCAATGCCACCTACATCGATGAGATCTACGCCCGCTACGAGAAGGACCCCGCTTCGGTCGACCCGGAGTGGCAGGAGTTCTTCAAGAGCCTGAAGGACGCGCCAGCCGACGTGCAGAAGAATGCGTCGGGCCCCTCCTGGGCGCGCAGCAACTGGCCGGTCTCCCCCCGCGACGACTTGACCTCGGCGCTGGACGGCAACTGGGCCGTCGTCGAAAAGAAGGTCGGCGAGAAGCTCGCCGCCAAGGCCCAGACGAAGGGCGTCGAACTGTCGGTGGCCGACGTCAATCAGGCCACCCGCGACTCTGTCCGCGCGTTGATGCTGATCCGCGCCTACCGCATGCGCGGCCACTTCCACGCCAAGCTCGATCCCCTGGGCATCGAGGCGCCGCGCAACCGTGAGGAACTCGATCCGCGCTCCTACGGCTTCACCGAGGCCGACTACGACCGCAAGATCTTCCTCGATCACGTGCTCGGCCTCGAATACGGCAGCCTGCGTGAGATCGTCGCGATCTGCGAGCGCACCTACTGCCAGACGCTCGGCGTCGAGTTCATGCACATCACGAACGCCGCCCAGAAGGCCTGGATTCAGGAGCGCATCGAGGGGCCGGACAAGGAAATCTCGTTCACCCGCGAGGGCCGTCGCGCCATCCTGACCAAGCTGATCGAGGCCGAGGGCTTCGAGAAGTTCTGCGACGTCAAGTTCACCGGTACCAAGCGCTTCGGCCTCGACGGCGGCGAGTCGCTGATTCCGGCGCTGGAGCAGATCATCAAGCGCGGCGGCAATCTCGGCGTGAAGGAGATCGTGCTGGGCATGCCGCATCGCGGCCGCCTCAACGTGCTGACCCAGGTGATGGGCAAGCCGCACCGCGCGCTGTTTCACGAGTTCAAGGGCGGCTCGGCCAATCCCGACGCGGTCGAAGGCTCCGGCGACGTCAAGTACCACCTCGGCGCCTCCTCGGACCGCGAGTTCGACGGCAACCGCATCCATCTGTCGCTGACTGCCAATCCGTCGCATCTGGAGATCGTCGATCCCGTCGTGCTCGGCAAGGTCCGCGCCAAGCAGGACCAGCATGGCGATCCGCCGGACATGCGCATCTCGGTGCTGCCGCTCTTGATGCATGGCGACGCTGCGTTCGCCGGCCAGGGCGTCGTGGCGGAGTGCTTCGCGCTGTCCGACCTGAAAGGCTACCGGACCGGTGGCTCGATTCATTTCATCGTCAACAACCAGATCGGTTTCACGACCTATCCGCGCTATTCGCGGTCGTCGCCCTATCCGTCCGACGTCGCCAAGATGATCGATGCGCCGATCTTCCACGTGAACGGCGACGATCCGGAAGCCGTGGTGTTCGCGGCCAAGGTCGCGATCGAGTTCCGGCAGAAATTCCACAAGCCGGTCGTGATCGACATGTTCTGCTATCGCAGGCATGGCCACAACGAGGGCGACGAGCCGGCCTTCACCCAGCCGGTGATGTACAAGAAGATCGGCGCCCATGCGTCGACCCTGGAGATCTACTCCAAGCGCCTGGTCGCCGAAGGCGTCATGACCGAGGGCGAGGTCGAGAAGGCCAAGGCCGACTGGCGCGCCCGTCTCGACGCCGAGTTCGAGGCCGGTACGTCCTATCGCCCGAACAAGGCCGACTGGCTCGACGGCAAGTGGGCAGGCTTCAAATCCGCCGACCAGGAGGAGGAGGCGCGCCGCGGCGTCACCGGCGTCGAGATCGACCGCCTCAAGGAGATCGGCCGCAAGATCACCAAGGTGCCGGACGGCTTCCGCGTGCACCGGACGATCCAGCGCTTCCTCGAGAACCGCGCCAAGGCGATCGACAGCGGCATCGGGCTCGACTGGGCGACCGGCGAAGCGCTGGCGTACTGCTCGCTGCTGCTCGAAGGCCACAAGGTTCGTCTCTCCGGTCAGGACAGCGAGCGAGGCACCTTCTCGCAGCGCCATTCGGTGCTGATCGACCAGGAGGACGAGAGCCGCTACACGCCGTTCAACCATCTGGCGCCGGAGCAGGGCCACTTCGAGGTCATCAACTCGCTGCTCTCGGAAGAAGCCGTGCTCGGCTTCGAATACGGCTACTCGCTCGCAGAGCCGACCGCGCTGACCCTCTGGGAGGCACAGTTCGGCGACTTCGCCAACGGCGCCCAGGTGTTGTTCGACCAGTTCATCTCGTCGGGTGAGCGTAAATGGTTGCGCATGTCCGGCTTGGTCTGCCTGCTGCCGCACGGCTACGAGGGCCAGGGCCCCGAGCATTCGTCGGCACGCCTCGAGCGCTATCTGCAGATGTGCGCCGAGGACAACATGCAGGTGGTCTATCCGACCACGCCGGCGAACTACTTCCACGTGCTGCGGCGACAGTTGCATCGCGAGATCCGCAAGCCGCTGATCGTAATGACGCCGAAATCGCTGCTGCGCCACAAGCGCGCGGTGTCGCGGCTCGAGGAGCTCGCCAAGGGCACGACGTTCCACCGCATCCTGTACGATGACGCGCAGATGCAGGCGGACGACAAGACCAGGCTGGTGCCGGACGAGCAGATCCGCCGCATCGTGCTGTGCTCGGGCAAGGTCTATTACGACCTCTATGACGAGCGCGAGAAGCGCGGGCTGAACGACGTCTACCTGATGCGCGTCGAGCAGCTCTATCCGGTGCCGCTCAAGGCGCTGGTCGCCGAGCTCGGCCGCTTCAAGAACGCCGAAGTGGTGTGGTGCCAGGAAGAGCCGCGCAACATGGGCGCCTGGCACTTCATCGAGCCCTATCTGGAATGGGTGATGAACCAGACCGGCGGCAAGAGCAAGCGTCCGCGCTATGCCGGCCGTGCCGCCTCTGCAGCGACCGCGACGGGCCTGATGTCGAAGCATCTCGCCCAGCTGAAGGCGCTGCTCGACGAAGCCTTGAACTGAACCTGCCTTTTTGACGCGCCCCGCAACCTGCGGGGCGCAAGTACATCGCGTTGATCGTCCGTCCCGCATCGCTTGCTCGCCGCAAGGCGATGGCGGACAGGCTTTATGACCGCACGGGTTATTGAGGACAAAGACCATGACTGAAATTCGCGTTCCGACGCTGGGTGAATCCGTCACCGAAGCCACCATCGGCCGCTGGTTCAAGAAGGCCGGCGACGCCGTGGCGGTCGACGAGCCCCTCGTCGAGCTCGAGACCGACAAGGTGACGATCGAGGTGCCCGCGCCGTCGGCCGGCACCTTGGGTGAGATCATCGCCAAGGATGGCGAGACCGTCGCCGTTGGCGCGCTGCTCGGCCAGATCACCGATGGCGCGGCCGCTGCTGCTCCCGCCGCGGCTCCGGCGAAGCCCGCCGCGGCTGCCCCTGCTGCCGCTCCAGCGCCGGCCAAGGCGCTGCCCGCCGATACGCCGCAGGCCCCGTCGGTGCGCAAGCTCTCCGCCGAGAGCGGCGTCGATGCCACCACCGTGCCGGGCTCTGGCAAGGATGGCCGCGTCACCAAGGGCGACATGCTGGCGGCGATCGAGCGCGCCGCCTCCGCCCCGACCCCGGTCAATCAGCCGGCGGCTTCCGTGCAGGTGCGTGCGCCGTCGCCGGCGGATGACGCCGCGCGCGAGGAGCGCGTGAAGATGACCCGGCTGCGCCAGACCATCGCGCGCCGCCTCAAGGACGTGCAGAACACCGCGGCGATGCTGACGACCTTCAACGAGGTCGACATGACCAACGTCATGGCGCTGCGCAGCCAGTACAAGGATGTGTTCGAGAAGAAGCACGGCTCGAAGCTCGGCTTCATGGGCTTCTTCACCAAGGCCGTCGTGCAGGCGCTGAAGGACATCCCGGCCGTGAACGCCGAGATCGACGGCAGCGATCTCATCTACAAGAACTACTACCACATCGGCGTCGCCGTCGGCACCGACAAGGGACTGGTCGTCCCGGTCGTGCGCGACTGCGACCACAAGTCGATCGCCGACATCGAGAAGGGCATCGCCGATTTCGGCCGCCGCGCCCGTGACGGCCAGCTCAAGATCGACGAGATGCAGGGCGGCACCTTCACGATCACCAATGGCGGCATCTACGGCTCGCTGATGTCGACCCCGATCCTGAACGCGCCGCAGTCCGGCATTCTCGGCATGCACAAGATCCAGGAACGGCCGGTGGTGGTCGGCGGCAAGATAGAGGTCCGGCCGATGATGTATCTGGCGCTGTCCTACGACCACCGCGTCATCGACGGCAAGGAAGCGGTGACCTTCCTGGTGCGCGTCAAGGAGAGCCTGGAGGATCCGGCGCGGCTGGTGCTGGATCTCTGAGATTCGCGAGGACTTGAAGACATGAGGCGCGCTTCATGAGCGCGCCTCACACCTAACGGGGGCCATCATGACCGACAGGGTTGCAGTGATCACCGGCGGCAGCCGCGGCATCGGCCGCGCCACCGCCATTGCCGCCGCAGCGCGCGGCTTCAAGATCGTGGTCGGCTATGCCTCCAACGAGGCGGCGGCGCAGAGTACGGTGGCCGCGATCGAGGCCAAGAACGGCAAGGCCATCGCGGTGAAATGCGACGTCGGCCGCGAGCACGACATCCTCGCGCTGTTCAAGGCCGCCGACAAGTTCGGCACGCTCGGCGCGCTCATCAACAATGCCGGCATCGTCGGCCCGACCTCGCGCGTCGACGAGATGAGCGCGGAGCGCATCGAGCGGCTGATGGCGGTCAACGTCACCGGCAGCATCCTCTGCGCCCGCGAGGCCGTGAAGCGGATGTCGACGCGGCATGGCGGCCAGGGTGGTGTCATCATCAACCTGTCGTCGGTCGCCGCCAAGCTCGGCTCGCCGAACACCTATGTCGACTACGCCGCCTCGAAGGGGGCGATCGATTCCTTCACCATCGGTCTGGCCCACGAGGTCGCGAGCGAGGGCATCCGCGTCGCCGCCATTCGCCCCGGCCTGATCGACACCGACATTCACGCCTCCGGCGGCGAGCCCGATCGCGCCCATCGCCTCGCGCCGATGGTGCCGATGAAGCGCGTCGGCACCGCGGAGGAAATCGCCAATGCCATCGTCTGGCTGCTGTCGGACGAGGCTTCCTATGTCACTTCGGCCATTCTCGACGTGTCGGGCGGACGCTGACGACCGTCATCATCTCTGACTACAAAGCTTACGGAACATTCGATCATGGCTAACTACGATCTCGTCGTCATCGGCACCGGCCCCGGTGGTTATGTCTGCGCCATCCGCGCGGCGCAGCTCGGCATGAAGGTGGCCGTGGTCGAGAAGAACGCCACCCTCGGCGGCACCTGTCTCAATGTCGGCTGCATGCCGTCGAAGGCGCTCCTGCACGCGTCTGAATTGTTCGAGGAGGCCGGGCACTCCTTCGCCAAGATGGGCATCAAGGTGCCGGCGCCGGAGATCGATCTGCCGGCGATGATGAACTTCAAGCAGCAGGGCATCGACGGCAACGTCAAGGGCGTCGAGTTCCTGATGAAGAAGAACAAGATCGACGTGCTCGTGGGCAAGGGCAAGATCCTCGGCACCGGCAAGCTGCAGGTCACCGGCAATGACGGTGCTGCGCAGACCGTCGAGACCAAGAACATCGTCATCGCCACCGGCTCGGACATCGCGCGCCTCAAGGGCATCGAGATCGACGAGAAGCGCATCGTGTCCTCGACCGGCGCGCTGTCGCTGGACAAGGTGCCGTCGAGCCTGCTCGTCGTCGGCGCCGGCGTGATCGGCCTTGAGCTCGGCTCGGTGTGGCGCCGCCTCGGCGCCAAGGTCACCGTGGTCGAATTCCTCGACCGCATCCTGCCCGGCATGGATGGCGAGATTGCCAAGCAGTTCCAGCGCATCCTCGAGAAGCAGGGCTTTGCGTTCAAGCTTGGCGCCAAGGTCACCGGCGTCGACACGTCGGGCGAGACGCTGTCGGCGACCATCGAGCCCGCAGCGGGCGGAGCGGCTGAAAAGATCGAAGCCGATGTCGTGCTGGTGGCGATCGGCCGCGTGCCCTACACTGAAGGACTCGGTCTGCAGGAAGCGGGCGTCATCATCGACAATCGCGGCCGCGTCCAGATCGATCATCATTTCGCGACCAGCGTGCCCGGCGTCTACGCCATCGGCGACGTCGTCGCGGGCCCGATGCTCGCGCACAAGGCCGAAGACGAGGGCGTCGCTGTCGCGGAGATTCTCGCGGGCCAGGCCGGCCACGTGAACTACGACGTCATTCCGGGCGTGGTCTACACCACGCCCGAAGTGGCCTCCGTCGGCAAGACCGAGGACGAGTTGAAGCAGGCCGGCGTCGCCTACACCGTCGGCAAGTTTCCGTTTACCGCGAACGGCCGTTCCAAGGTCAACCAGACCACTGACGGTTTCGTGAAGATCCTCGCCGATGCGAAGACTGACCGCGTGCTCGGCGCCCATATCATCGGCCGCGAGGCCGGGGAAATAATTCACGAGGCCGCCGTATTGATGGAGTTCGGTGGCTCTGCCGAGGATCTTGCGCGCACCTGCCACGCGCATCCGACGCGCTCGGAGGCCGTCAAGGAAGCCGCGCTTGCGGTGGGTAAGCGGGCCATCCATATGTGATGGACGCCCGGAGGCGCCTTAGGTGGGTGCGACAAAACGCCCCGCTTATGACGCTGAACCGAACGGCAAGGCGCGAGGTCCTATCGTCATAGCGGCCTCAACCCTCGGGGCCCGGCGGAGATGGAGTCCGATGCTGCGCCGCCTGCTTCAGCCGTTCTGGGTTCTGCTTGCGATCATCTTCCTGATCGAGGCCTGGCTGTGGGACCATCTGGAGCCGGTCGTGGCGCGCATCGTCGCCGCGATTCCGCTGCGGAGCTTGAAACACTGGCTTGCCGCGCGGATCGAGACGCTGTCTCCGGCGCTGACCTTGATCGTCTTCGTCGTGCCGGTCGTGCTGCTGTTTCCGCTCAAGCTGCTCGGCATGTGGCTGCTGATGCACCATCAGTGGAAGCTCGCGCTGGCCACGATCGTGTCCGGCAAGATCGTCGGTGTCGGTGTCACCGCATTCATCTTCGACGTCACGCGCAGCAAGCTGCTGCAGATGGGCTGGTTCGCCTGGCTGTATGAGGCCGTGCTCACGCTGCGCAGCAAAGCCTCGGCCCTCGTCGAGCCGATCAAGCAGCGTGTCCGTGAGGTCGTCGGCGAGTTGCTTCGGGGCAATACCCGCGGCTGGTCGGCCCGCGTGGTTCGCCAGATCCTGCGCTTCCGCCGCAGCGTGCAGGCGCGCTGATCAAGAAGAGCCATTGGGCGGCATCATTCGCCTGCTCACCACCCGCGTCATTCCGGGGCAATCCTCCGTGTGCAGCCGCAAAGCGGCAGCGTGCCGGCGATTGAGCCCGGAATCTCGAGATTGTTGAGAATGAACGCAAGCCAAGCTCGAGATTCCGGGTTCAAGGCCTGTGGCCTTGCCCCGGAATGACGGCTTTCGTGGCTAATGCAGATGCAGCAGATGCGGCTGGAACAGGCCGAGCAGCGTCATGGCGATCCCGATCAGTGCGAGCCCACCGGAGGCCCAGGCCAGCACGATCATTCCCGTAATGATCGTCGCCGACGCCAGCACGATGCCGATCTGGAAAGCGGCCGACGCCAATTCGTAGTGGTGATATTTCGCCGTCGCCTCGTCGCGCTCGTGCTCGGCGTGCTTGGCGCGTTCAGCGAGCTGCTCGCTGCCTTCGCCGGTCTCCGGCTCCGAACGATAGCGCGCGGCATTCTTCTGCCAGTCATCGATCTGCTTCTGCAACGCCGCCTTGGCCGCCTCGTCCGGCAGCGCCGGCAGGTTCAGCTTGCCCTGCTCGGCCGCGGTCTGCACCACGGTGCGGCGCACGGTCTTGGCCTGGAAGAAGGCCCAGAGGTTGGATGCCTCGACGTTCTTGCTGATCGATTCGGTCTGCGCGCCCTTGCCGAGCGTTTCCGACAGCGCCAGGAACAGCGCGATGACGGCGATCAGCAGCGCGATCTTCTTGTTCTCGCCGGAGGCATGCTCGGCGTGCTCCGCATGCTCCATGCTCTCATGTGCGCTCATCTGTTCCCCTCCGGATCAAGCGAGGGAGACGATTGCCGGAACCACGGTGGTCGCGCAAGGGAAACGATGTGACGGAACGGTGTCAGCGCCGCGGATGCGCCGACGCGTAGACCTGCAGCAGCCGTTCAGAATCGATGCCGGTATAGATCTGCGTGGTCGACAACGAGGCGTGGCCGAGCAGCTCCTGGATCGCGCGCAGATCGCCGCCGCGCGACAGCAGGTGCGTGGCGAAGGAGTGGCGCAGCGCGTGCGGCGTGGCGCTGTCGGGCAGGCCGAGCGCGCCGCGCAGCCGCTCCATCGCGAGCTGAATGATGCGCGGGCTCAACGGACCGCCCTTGGCGCCGACGAACATCGGCCCAGCTCCCGGAAGCGGGTAGGGGCAGAGCCTGGCGTACTCGTCGATCAGCTGCAGCACGTTCTGCAGCACCGGCACCATGCGCGTCTTGTTGCCCTTGCCGGTCACGACCAGCACGTCGCCTTCGCCCGGCCGCGGCACCTCGCGGCGTTTCAATCCGAGCGCCTCGGAGATGCGCAGGCCGGAGCCATACAGCAGCGCCATGACCGCGGCGTCGCGCGCCAGCACCCAGGTCTCGCGGGTCTCGCCGGCACGCTCGTCGGCATCGGCGAGGCGCTTGGCGGCGTCCATCGGCAGCGGCTTCGGCAGGCTCTTGGCGATCTTTGGCGCGCGGATTCCCGAGAGGGCGCCGACCTTGCCTTTGCCCTCGCGCTCCAGGAAACGACCGAACGAGCGCAAGCCTGCCAGCGTCCGCATCAGGGAGCGTCCGGCGATGTCGTCGGCGCGCCGCATCGCCATGAAGGCCCGGATGTCGGCGGCTTCCAGCACCGCAAAGCGCGCCAATGTCACCGGCTCACCCCAATGGGTGCAGAGGAATTGCAGGCATTGCCGCAGGTCGCGGGCATAGGCCTCGACCGTCTTCGGGGACAGCCGGCGCTCGCTGCGCAGATGCGCCAGCCACTGCATCATCGCGCGCACCACGCCGTCATCGGCGCCGATCAGGTCGGAGAGCTCCGGCGCATCGTCGGCATCCGTTTCAGGTGGTCGCGTCTGCTTTGCCATGCGTGCGTGCCCAGCGATGGGACGAGGTCCTGCGAGCTTGTCGGCCGCCGCGAATGCGGTCTGCGCCTCTCCCCGCCTGCGGGGGGGAGGTCGGATTGCATCGTCAGATGCAATCCGGGTGAGGGGGTACAGGTCTCACGGCGAACACGTCCCGTGCGTCTGCCCCTCATCCCAGCCCTCTCCCCGCAAGAGCGGGGCGAGGGAGCGCAGCGGCGCTCGCGGCGAGAAGCTCGGTCTCAACCCGTCGGTTCATCTATATATATCGCATCCTCGTCCTTTACCGTTCGCTAACTTTGCCGGGCGGCTTTCGCTTCAGCCCGAGCAAGGCTATCTCCGCCCTCATGGACCGCCCGACCGATCTCTTTCCAGGTGCAGTCAGCAGGGCCGGCGTGGTCGACGTGCTGGTTCCGGTCGCGCTCGACCACACGTATTCCTACCGCGTGCCGCGCGGCATGGCGCTGAAGCCCGGCGATGTCGTCGGCGTGCCGCTGGGGCCGCGCGAGGTGCTGGCGGTGGTGTGGGCGGAGAACGCCAATCCCGATCCGCGACTGCACAACAGGCTGAAGGACGTCAGCGAGAAGTTCGACGTGCCGCCGCTCAAGCCGGAGCTGCGGTCGCTGGTCGACTGGGTCGCCAATTACACGCTGTCGCCGCGCGGCATGGTGCTGCGGATGTGCCTTCGCATGGGCGAGCATCTCGGGCCGGAGCGCGTTCGCCTCGGCGTCCGGCTGGTCGGCGAGCCGCCAAAGCGGCTGACGCCGGCGCGGCGGCGGGTGATCGAGGCGGTGTCGGATGGCCTGCTGCACGGAAAGTCCGACCTCGTCCGCGAGATCGGCGTCTCCAGCAGCGTGATCGACGGCCTGGTCGACGAGGGGACGCTGACGGTCGAGGCGATGCCGCGGGCCTTGCCGCCGCCGACGCCGGACCCGTCCTTCGCCCAGCCCGAGTTCTTCGATGCACAGTTGGCCGGCGTCGAGGCGATGCGGGCGCTGGCTGCCAATGGCGGCTTTCAGGTCGCGCTGCTCGATGGCGTCACCGGCTCCGGCAAGACCGAGGTGTATTTCGAGGCGGTGGCCGAGACCGTCCGCCGCGGCCGGCAGTCGCTGATCCTGATGCCGGAGATCGCGCTGACCGGGCAGTTCCTCGACCGCTTCTCGCGCCGTTTCGGTGTGCGCCCGCTGGAATGGCATTCCGAGCTGACGCCGCGCACGCGCCAGCGCAACTGGGCGGCGATCGCCGCCGGCGAGGCGCCGGTCGTGGTCGGCGCGCGCTCGGCGCTGTTTCTGCCCTACGCCGATCTCGGCCTGATCGTCGTCGATGAGGAGCACGACCAGGCCTACAAGCAGGACGAGGGCGCGCACTACCACGCCCGCGACATGGCGGTGGTGCGCGGCCACATCGCCAAATTCCCGGTCGTGCTGGCGTCAGCGACGCCCTCGGTCGAGACCGAGGTCAATGCGCGCAAGGGCCGCTACCAGCGCGTCGCGCTGCCGTCGCGCTTCGGCGGCCAGCACATGCCGCACATCGAGGCGATCGATCTCAGGCGCGAGCCGCCGCCGCGCGGCCGCTACATCTCGCCGCGGCTGGCGGGCGAGATCCGCACCGCGATCGAGCGCGGCGAGCAGGCGCTGCTGTTTCTCAATCGCCGCGGCTATGCGCCGCTGACCTTGTGCCGCGCCTGCGGCCACCGTTTTGCTTGCACCATCTGCGACGCTTGGCTGGTCGACCATCGTTTTCGCCAGCGCCTGGTCTGCCACCATTGCGGGTTCTCGATGGCCCGGCCGCCGGCCTGTCCGCATTGCGCCGCCGAGGAATCGCTGGTCGCGGTCGGCCCGGGCGTCGAGCGGCTGCAGGAGGAGGCGGCCGCGCTGTTTCCCGACGCGCGCAGCATGGTGCTGTCGAGCGACCTGATCACCTCGATCGAGACCATGCGCGCCGAACTCACGGAGATCGCGGAAGGCCGCGTCGACCTCATCATCGGCACCCAGCTCGTGGCCAAGGGCCACAACTTCCCTCGGCTCAATCTGGTCGGCGTGGTCGACGCCGATCTCGGCCTCGGCAACGGCGATCCGCGCGCCGCCGAGCGCACCTGGCAGCTCCTCAACCAGGTGATCGGCCGTGCCGGCCGCGAGCAGGGCAGGGGGAGGGGCTATCTGCAGACGCACCAGCCCGAGCATCCCGTCATGAAGGCGCTGATCGCCTGCGACCGCGAGGCCTTCTACACCAGCGAAATCGACGTTCGCGAGCGCACGGGTTACCCGCCGTTCGGCCGGCTGGCGAGCCTGATCATTTCGGCAGGGGACAGGCCGACCGCGGAGGGCTTCGCGCGCCGGCTGGTGGCGTCAGCGCCTTCAGAGGAGGGCGTGCTGCTGCTCGGACCGGCCGAGGCGCCGCTCGCCGTCATCAAGGGCCGCTACCGCTTCCGGCTGCTGCTCAAGTCGGCGCGCAATTTCGATCTGTCGGATTATCTGCGCCACTGGCTGGCGCATGCGGAGAAGCCCAGGGGCAATCTCAAGCTCGAGGTCGACGTCGACCCGCAGAGCTTCTTGTAGCACAAGGCACGCCATCACCGCCGTCATTGCGAGGAGCGAAGCGACGAAGCAATCCAGAGTCCCAAAGGAGCCCTGGATTGCTTCGCTGCGCTCGCAATGATGCGCGGATAGATGGGTGACTTACGACACCACCTCGGCCGTGACGCGGCCGACGCCGGCGCGGGTCAGGCCGATGGCGCGGGCGGCGCCCGTCGAAAGGTCGAGCACACGGCCGCGGATGAATGGGCCACGGTCGTTGACAGTGACGATGACGCTCTGGCCGCCATGAGTAACGCGCAGCTTGGTGCCGAACGGCAGCGAGCGGTGGGCGCAGGTCATGGCGTTGGCGTTCATGCGCTGGCCGGACGCGGTGCGGCTGCCGGACTCGTTGCCGTAGTACGATGCCATGCCGGAGAAGGTGCGGCCCGTTCCGGACGACGGCGCGACCGATGCGTTGGCGTTCATCCAGGACGAGTTGTTCGACCAGCCGTTCGAAAACGAGTCTGCCGCGGGCTGGGCGGCCTGGCGCGCCATATGATGATGGTGGTGGCGCGCGTGGTGATGGTGGTGCCTGGACCGGGCCGAGGCTTCGGTGGCGCTGCCGCCGACGATCAGCGTCACGGCAACAGCGAGCGCGGTGCGCGAGCCGGCGATCTTGCCAGCCGAGAGGTTCTTCAGTTTCAGCATCTGGATCTGTCCCTCGAAACAGTATTGCTGCGTTCTGCAGCCAGTGGACCCCCGTCAGGTGTTGAGGCGCGCGCCGTTTGATGTCGCAATGAGGCACGAATGGGGCAGTAGAAATTGTTCCGCTCGGATCGGAATATCTTGGGACTGGTGATCTTCATCACCGAAAATTCCGTAATCCGCCCGCTTAACGCTTCATTAACTAATTAATACTTTCAAGTACTGTCGTGTTAAGTCGTCATTGAGGTTGTGAAGATGTTGCCAAGTAATTGATATCGATCCGGCCGATCGCCGCTGGAGCCGCCAAGGCGGCAGTCAAGGCCAATCGGACATAGCGGCCATGCAGCAACAGGCGGAACGAATACGCGGATCGTCGGTACTGGGTTCGGGGTGCACCGCCGGCGGCGATCGCGCCGCTTCCGGGTCCGTCCCGGGCTCCGACCGCAGCGCGGCAACAAGGTGCCGAATAGCGGGCCACCGCTTGTTGCGGCTGCGCGTACGCTATGTTAGCAAAGCGCCGCTTTTCGTGATCAAGCTGCTCTTGCGGCGATCGAAAATCAAAGTCCTGCTTGAATTCCAAGGGCTTAACTGGTTTGCGCCGCAGCGGCGCGCCGGTGTCCCTCTTGTGGGTTGGGCGCATATAAAAAGAGCACGTCTGTGGCTGCTGAAGATCCCTCCGTATCCGGTGTGTCCGGTCGTTACGCGACGGCCCTGTTTGAACTGGCCCGTGACGAAAAGTCCGTCGATGCGGTCAAGGCCGATCTCGACAAGTTCAATGCCCTTCTCGATGAGAGCGCCGACCTCAAGCGCCTGGTCCGCAGCCCGGTGTTCGGCGCGGACGTGCAGCTCAAGGCGCTCAATGCGGTGCTGGACAAGGCCGGCATCGCCGGCGTCGCCGCCAACGTGCTGCGTGTGCTGACCACCAACCGCCGCCTGTTCGCGGTCGCCGACGTGATCCGCGCCTTCAACGCGCTGGTCGCCAAGTATAAGGGAGAGGCCACGGCCGACGTCGTCGTCGCCGAGCCGCTCTCGGACAAGAATCTCGACGCCTTGAAGGCCTCACTGAAGACGGTGACCGGCAAGGACGTCGCGCTCAACGTGAAAGTCGATCCAGCGATTATCGGCGGGCTCGTCGTCAAGCTCGGCAGCCGCATGATCGATAGTTCGCTTCGCACCAAACTCAACTCGATCAAGCACGCGATGAAAGAGGCAGGCTGATGGACATCCGCGCCGCGGAAATTTCCGCGATCCTCAAGGACCAGATCAAGAATTTCGGGCAGGAAGCCGAAGTCACCGAAGTCGGACAGGTGCTGTCCGTCGGCGACGGTATCGCCCGCGTCTACGGTCTCGACAACGTCCAGGCCGGTGAGATGGTCGAGTTCGAGAACGGCACCCGCGGCATGGCGCTGAACCTCGAGACCGACAACGTCGGCGTCGTCATCTTCGGCGCCGACCGCGAGATCAAGGAAGGCCAGACCGTCAAGCGCACCCGCGCCATCGTGGACGCGCCGGTCGGCAAGGGCCTGCTTGGCCGCGTCGTCGACGCGCTCGGCAACCCGATCGACGGCAAGGGTCCGATCCAGTTCACCGAGCGCAAGCGCGTGGACGTCAAGGCGCCCGGCATCATTCCGCGCAAGTCGGTCAACGAGCCGATGGCCACCGGCCTGAAGGCAATCGACGCCCTGATCCCGGTCGGCCGCGGCCAGCGCGAGCTGATCATCGGCGATCGCCAGACCGGCAAGACCGCGATCGCGCTCGACACCATCCTGAACCAGAAGCCGCTGAACGTCGCTGGCGCTCCCGAGAGCCAGAAGCTGTACTGCGTCTACGTCGCCGTCGGCCAGAAGCGCTCGACCGTCGCCCAGTTCGTCAAGGTGCTCGAGGAGCAGGGCGCGCTGGAATACTCGATCGTCGTCGCCGCGACCGCCTCCGATCCGGCCCCGATGCAGTATCTCGCGCCGTTCACCGGCTGCACGATGGGCGAGTACTTCCGCGACAACGGCATGCACGCCGTCATCATCTATGACGATCTGTCCAAGCAGGCCGTCGCCTATCGCCAGATGTCGCTGCTGCTGCGCCGCCCGCCGGGCCGCGAAGCCTATCCGGGCGACGTGTTCTACCTGCACTCCCGCCTGCTGGAGCGCGCTGCGAAGCTCGGCAAGGACCATGGTCTGGGCTCGCTGACCGCGCTGCCGGTCATCGAGACGCAGGCCAACGACGTGTCGGCCTACATTCCGACCAACGTCATCTCGATCACCGACGGCCAGATCTTCCTGGAGACCGATTTGTTCTTCCAGGGCATTCGTCCTGCGGTGAACGTCGGTCTGTCGGTGTCGCGCGTCGGCTCCTCGGCGCAGACCAAGGCGATGAAGAAGGTCGCCGGCAAGATCAAGGGCGAGCTGGCGCAGTACCGCGAGATGGCCGCGTTCGCGCAGTTCGGCTCCGACCTCGACGCCTCGACCCAGCGCCTGCTGAACCGTGGTTCGCGCCTGACCGAGCTCCTGAAGCAGCCGCAGTTCTCGCCGCTGAAGATGGAAGAGCAGGTCTGCGTGATCTGGGCCGGCACCAACGGCTATCTCGACGCGCTTCCGCTCGGCAAGGTGCGCGCCTTCGAGGACGGCCTCCTGTCGCTGCTGCGCGGCAAGAATGCCGACCTCCTGAACGCGATCCGCGACAGCAAGGATCTGTCCGACGACAGCGCCGCCAAGCTGAAGGCGGTGGTCGAAGGCTTCGCCAAGACCTTCGCCTGATCGCTAGAGGTCGTGGCCGGCTCCGGCCGGCCATCCACGCCTTCGGGGTGGACAACGTGACATCTCATGCCCAGCATCAGGCCGGGCATGACCAATCTCAGGGTTGAGCGGTCGGGTCTCCAGGGGATCGGCCGCCGGGGTGAGCTAGACGAACAATGGCGTCACTGAAAGACATGCGGGTCCGCATCGCCTCGACCAAGGCGACGCAGAAGATCACCAAGGCCATGCAGATGGTCGCCGCCTCCAAGCTGCGCCGCGCGCAGCAGGCGGCCGAAGCGGCGCGTCCCTATGCCGAGAAGATGGACGCCGTGATCTCCAACATCGCGAGCGCCACCATCGCCTCCGCCGGCGGCCCGAGCCTGCTCGCGGGCACCGGGCGCGACCAGGTGCATCTGCTGCTGGTCTGCACCGGCGAGCGCGGCCTGTCCGGCGCGTTCAACTCCTCGATCGTGCGTCTGGCGCGCGAGCGTGCGCTAGCCCTGATGAACCAGGGCAAGGAAGTGAAATTCTTCTGCGTCGGCCGCAAGGGCTACGAGCAACTGCGCCGTCAGTTCGACAAGCAGATCGTCGAGCACATGGATCTGCGCTCGGTTCGCCAGATCGGTTTTGCCAATGCCGACGAGATCGCCAAGAAGGTGATCGCCCGCTTCGAGGCCGCCGAGTTCGACGTCTGCACGCTGTTCTATTCGCGCTTCCGCTCGGTGATCGCGCAGATCCCGACGGCACAGCAGATCATTCCGCTGGTGGTCGAGGCGCGGCCTGCCAATGCTGCGCCGCTGGCGCCTTACGAATACGAGCCGGAGGAGGACGAGATCCTCGCCGGGCTGCTGCCGCGCAATCTCGCCGTGCAGATCTTCCGCGCGCTGCTCGAAAACAACGCCTCGTTCTACGGTGCGCAGATGTCGGCGATGGACAATGCCACGCGCAACGCCGGCGAGATGATCCGCAAGCAGACGCTGATCTACAACCGCACGCGTCAGGCGATGATCACCAAGGAACTGATCGAAATCATTTCGGGCGCCGAGGCGGTCTAGCCAGATCGCGTCGCGCCTCTTTGAAGCGCAACCCAGGAACATATCCCGGTCGAGCCGACCGTGGTTTCGTATACGGATCGTAAGGAGAGACACTCAATGGCTACCGCAGCCAACCAGATCGGTCGCATCACCCAGGTCATCGGCGCCGTCGTCGACGTGCAGTTCGAAGGTCACCTGCCGGCCATTCTCAATTCGCTCGAAACCAAGAACGCCGGCAACCGCCTTGTGCTCGAGGTCGCCCAGCATCTCGGTGAATCCACCGTCCGCACGATCGCGATGGACACCACCGAAGGTCTGGTGCGCGGCCAGGAGGTGACCGACACCGGCTCGCCGATCCGGGTGCCGGTCGGCGAGGGCACGCTCGGCCGCATCATGAACGTGATCGGCGAGCCGATCGACGAAGCCGGCCCCGTCAAGGCGGAAGGCCTGCGCCCGATCCACGCGGACGCGCCGAGCTACACCGACCAGTCGACGGAAGCTGAAATTCTCGTCACCGGCATCAAGGTCGTCGACCTCCTGGCGCCCTATGCCAAGGGCGGCAAGATCGGCCTGTTCGGCGGCGCCGGCGTCGGCAAGACCGTGCTGATCCAGGAGCTGATCAACAACGTCGCCAAGGCGCACGGCGGTTACTCGGTGTTCGCCGGCGTCGGCGAGCGTACGCGAGAGGGCAACGACCTCTATCACGAGTTCATCGAGTCCAAGGTCAACGCCGATCCGCACAATCCGGATCCGAGCGTCAAGTCGAAGTGCGCGCTGGTGTTCGGTCAGATGAACGAGCCGCCCGGCGCCCGCGCCCGCGTCGGCCTGACCGGCCTCACCGTCGCCGAGCACTTCCGCGACCAGGGCCAGGACGTGCTGTTCTTCGTCGACAACATCTTCCGCTTCACGCAGGCGGGCTCGGAAGTGTCGGCGCTGCTCGGCCGTATCCCGTCGGCGGTGGGTTATCAGCCGACGCTCGCCACCGACATGGGCGCGCTGCAGGAGCGTATCACCACCACCAACAAGGGCTCGATCACCTCGGTGCAGGCGATCTACGTGCCGGCCGACGACTTGACCGACCCGGCGCCGGCGACGTCGTTCGCGCACTTGGACGCGACCACCGTGCTCAACCGCGCGATCTCGGAAAAGGGCATCTACCCGGCGGTGGACCCGCTCGACTCCACGTCGCGCATGCTGTCCCCGCTGGTCGTCGGCGAGGAGCACTATCAAACCGCGCGCATGGTCCAGCAGATCCTCCAGCGCTACAAGTCGCTGCAGGACATCATCGCCATCCTGGGTATGGACGAGCTCTCGGAAGAGGACAAGCTGACGGTGGCCCGCGCCCGCAAGATCGAGCGCTTCCTGTCGCAGCCGTTCCACGTCGCCGAAATCTTCACGGGATCGCCGGGCAAGTTCGTCGACCTCGCCGACACCATCAAGGGCTTCAAGGGCCTGTGTGAAGGCAAGTACGACCACCTGCCGGAGGCCGCCTTCTACATGGTCGGCAACATCGACGAGGCGGTCGAGAAGGGCAAGAAGCTGGCGGCGGAAGCCGCCTAAGGGCGAATGGCGAATAGGGAGTAGCGAATAGGGTTATCCGCTGCTCCCTTCTCCATTCACTACTCGCCATTCGCTATTCGCTACTCGCAGGTTTCCTCATGGCTACTTTCCATTTCGATCTCGTCTCGCCGGAAAAGATCGCCTTCTCGGGTGAGGTCGACCAGGTCGACGTTCCCGGCCAGGAGGGTGATTTCGGCGTGCTCGCGGGCCACGCGCCGTTCGTGGCGACGCTGCGGCCGGGCATCCTGACAGTGACATCAGGCGGATCGCAGCAGAAGATCATCGTGCTCGGCGGTCTTGCCGAGATCTCGGACAAAGGTCTGACGGTTCTCGCCGACGTCGCCACGTCGCTGAAGGAGCTCGACCAGACCGCCTTCGCGGCCGAGATCGCCGGCATGGAATCCAAGCTGAACGAGAAGCAGGGCAACGAGCTCGATCGCGCGATCGAGCGGCTCGATCACTTCAAGACGATCCAGCAGCAGCTCAATACGACCGCGCTGCATTGATCCAACCGCACGACGTATGAATGAACGTTCATGGCCGGGCTCTGCCCGGCCATTTTCGTTTGGGGCTCGAACGTCGTGCGCCGGTCGATGACTACTTCAAGGGGCCGGTTGCATGCTCACCGATCTGACGGCATGCTCCCGGCCGATCCAGCGGGCGCGGTGACATGGCAGGACAGATCGTCTTGAAACGCAAGATCGCGGCGATTTTCGCCGCCGATATCGCCGGCTATTCGCGCCTGGTCGCGGAGGATGAAGAAGAAACGCTACGGCGACTGGCGGCCTATCGCGAGGTCGTTGACGACTTCATCGCGCGCGCCGGCGGCCGCATCTTCAACACCGCCGGCGATGCGGTGCTCGCGGAATTCCCCAGCGCGGTCGAAGCGGTGCGTTGCGCGATCGACATCCAGGAGAGCCTGCGCACGCGCAACATGGCCTATCCGCCGAGCCGGCAGATGAGCTACCGCATCGGCATCACCATCGGCGACGTCGTCGAGCGCGACGGCGATCTGCTCGGCGACGGCGTCAACATTGCAGCGCGCCTCGAGGGCCTCGCCGACGTCGGCGGCATCTGCATCTCGCGCGCCGTCCATGAGCAGGTTGCCAACAAGCTGTCGGTGCAGTTCGCCGACATGGGCGCGCGGGAGGTCAAGAACATCCCCACCCCGGTGCACGCCTTTCGCGTGGCGATGCGCCGCGAGGACGGCACCTACGCGCCGCCGGAAGAAAAGAAAGCCGCCCGCGGCGGCGGGCTCCGCATGATCTGGCGAATTACGGCCGCCCTGGTTGCGCTCGGCGCGGTCGGGGTCGGGACCGAGCTCTACCTGGATTATCGCGATCCGCATCCCGCGCAGCGCGATGCCGCCAAGGCGGCGGCGGAAGCGTTGGCCCGGCTGTCGGCCACGCCGGCTTCGCCGTCCTCGGTCCCGTCTTCATCTCCATCCGCCGCGCCGAAGCAGTCATCCGTCGCCATGCAGCCGGCCGACTCGCCGCAGCCGCAACAGTCGCCCTCGCCTTCATCCTCTGTCGCTGCCGAGAAGTTTGCACCTGAAGCCGTGCCGTTCGTGAGCGAGCGGACTCGCATTGCGCTGGCGCGCGACTACGTGCCGGCGCCCGAGCACAAGGCGTTCGCGACCACGATCAACGGCGTCAGCGCCTACGTCACCGGGCAGGCGAGCGACGACGCGGCGAAGTCGGCCGCGCTGGAGCAGTGCCAGCAGCGCGCGGACAACGCGAACGGACCGCGCAAATGCGAGCTCTACGCCGTTGGTGACAATGTCGTCTACGTGCACAGCAAGCCGCCGTTGCCGCCGCAGCCCTGGGTGCGCCACGACCCGCTGACCGAACGCGCCTTCAGCGCGGCCGAGATGCCGCTGGTGCGTGATACCGGCCGCGCCCGGCTCGAAGCGAACTACGGGACGGCGCGACGGACCAAGGCGATCGCGCTCGGGCCCGGTGGCCAGTTCTTCTACAGCGTCGGCGGCGACCTCGTCGACGACGTGGTTCGGCGCAATCTGGAAGCCTGCGGCGCTCAGGCGGGAACCGCCTGCATCATCGTTGCGCTCGACGATGCCTTCGTGGTGCCGATACCGACCGTGATGAAAGCCACCGGCTTCTTCCACGCGGCCATCCATCAGGCGATCGCCCCGGAGGCGCGCGAGGAGGTGGCGCGGCGCCTCGAGGCCGCGACGTCGGGCTGGAATGCAGTCGCGGTCGGAACGGCCGGCCACCCCGGCTTCAGCCTCAATGGCGACCGTGAGGAGACGGCGATCGGCGGCGCGCTGGCCGACTGCGCCACGCGCGACAGCGACTGCCGGGTGATTGCGATCGGGCCGTTCACGGTCGAGGACAATTGAGCCGGCGAACTCTCTCGACATCGCTGTTCCGAGGCGCGCTGAGCGCGAGATCGGAATGACGCAGAGCCTCACTCTTCGACGTGGATCAGTCGCCAGCTTCGGTGAGATGCGCAAAGGCCTCCGCCACCGCACGATAGACCTCGCGGCGGAACGGCACCACCAAGTCCGGCACGCGCGCGAGCTGCTCCCAGCGCCAGGCGTCGAACTCGGCCGGCTGGCCGTTGCGCGGCGTCACCGGATCGATGTCGGCCTCCCGGCCGGTGAAGCGCATCGCGAACCACTTCTGGCGCTGGCCGCGAAAGCGCGCGAGCCGGTGGTTGGGATCCTCGAATGGCGGAAATTCGTAGGTCAGCCAGTCGGTCTCGGCCAGGATATCGGCGTCGCGGATGCCGGTCTCCTCCCACAGCTCGCGCCGCGCCGCCGCCTGCAGATCCTCGCCGGGGTCGACGCCGCCCTGCGGCATTTGCCATTCGAGGCCGGGAAGGACGATCTCCGGCCCGTCGTCGCGGAATCGGCGCCCCAGGAACACGAGCCCTTCGGCATTGAGCAGGGCGATCCCGACGTTCGGACGATAGGGTCTGGTCTCGGTCATCCGCAAATCCATGAACTGTCGATCGCATAGCAGGGCATCATGACGGCATCGTCGCGATGCATCTGCAGAGATTCCCTGCAGCCCGTGCGCAGATGCGGACTAGCGGCTGTCGGGTATCGCGTCGAGGGCGCGGATCGTGATTCAATCGCCGGCGAGCGGAGCGAATTCCTGGACCACGCGCTCATAGACCGGTCGCTTGAACGGCACGATCAGCCCCGGCAGGTTCTTCATCGGCTCCCAGCGCCAGCTGACGAATTCCGCCTTGTGGTGGCCGCCGCCGGGCCGCTCGACGTCGATCTCGGCATCGGATCCGGTGAAGCGCAGCGCGAACCATTTCTGGCGCTGGCCGCGATAGCGCCCCTTCCAGGCGCGGCCCGCGACCGTGCGCGGAATGTCGTAGGTCAGCCAGTCGCCGACCTCGGCCAGCTTCTCGACAGAGCGCACGCTGGTCTCTTCATACAGCTCGCGCTTGGCCGCCTCCCAGGCATCCTCGCCGGGATCGACGCCGCCCTGCGGCATCTGCCAGACATGGGTGTCGTCGACATGCTCGATCCCGCCGGCGCGGCGACCGATGAAAACCAGCCCCTCCGAATTGATCAGCATAATGCCGACGCAGGTGCGGTAAGGCAGGTCCTCGTAGCGCGTCATTCCGGTCTCGGCCTTCCTGCGGGGACCCTGCGCCTCGCCGCGCAGGCCTCACGCTGTCACGTCGCCAGTCGGGCCGGCGCACGTTCGTTCAGTTCGATTTTGATTTCAGCATCGCGGTTGTCAATGGCACCAGCAGAATGCCCTTGCGGTCGAGCCCCTTGATCCAGGTGGCGATGCGGTCGATCGAGACTGGCAGCGCCGAGGCGGTCCCGACGGCGACGCCACGTTCCTTGGCCAGGCTTTCGAGCTTGGCGAGCGCATTGTCGATCTCGACCGGGGTCGGCACCGCGTCGATGGTGACGTCGCCCTTCGCGAACGGCATCGCGAGCCCCGTGGCGAGTGACGCCGCCACGCTGCGCGGGGCTGCGCCATCGTCGAACAGGGCCAGGCCGCGCTTGGCGGCCTCGTTCACGATCGGCTGCATCGCCGCTTCCGTTGCGACGAAGCGCGCACCCATGAAGTTGCCGATGCCGACGTAACCCTGCAGCCGGCTCATGTGCCAGAACAACCGGTCGATGTTCTGGTCCGGTCCGAGTGTGGCGAGCAGCGTCTGCGGACCCGGATCGTTGTCGGGATAGTCGTAGGGCTCCATCGGGACCTGCAGCAGGATCTCGTGGCGCTGCGCCCGGGCGCGCTCGGCGAGTTTGGTCGGATCGGAGCCATAGGGCGTGAAGGCCAGGGTGACCGCGGGCGGCAGCTTCATGATCGCGTCCGCCGTCTTGGCGGCGCCGACGCCGAGGCCGCCGATCACGATCGCGACGGCCGGCATGCGCGCCGCCTTGGCGCGGTCGGCCTCGGCCGCATAGGCGGTGAACGGCTTCAGCCCGTCGGCCATCACCGGGATCATGCCGTAGCGCGACTTCTCCAGCAGCCGCGGGTCGACGCCGGGCATCTGGCTCGCAGCCGGCGTGGCCGATCCAGGCTCTGCCGTCTCGCCACCGGCACCGATCGCGACCTCCTGGCGGGCGCCGCTGGAGCCGTCGATGATGGTGACCGTCTTGCGCTCGCCGCCCTCCTGCTTGGCCGCGGGGGCCGCGCCGTGGTCGGCCTTTGCGTCTGGCTTGCCATCCGGCTTGGCGGCAGCCTTGTCGTCGGCGGGCTTTGCGCCCTCGTTGATCGCGACGCGGGCGACCGGCTCGCCACCGAGTGGATTGTCGTTGAACATCGCAAAGCCGGCAAACGCGACCAGGAACAGCCCCAGCAGCATCGCAAGGGCCTGCAGGGCCGTGAAGGGAAGCCGAACGCGGCGCCTGCGACGCTTTTCCGTCTGTCCGAGCGGGGCGCTCAGTTCGTCGGCCGTCTCTGTCATCGAAATTCCCGAATCAATCGGGTCGACGATACCACGGCAGGGATTCGGACGCAGGGCCAGTGTCCGAAAGCCCGTAGATCGGCGGAGCCGCAAACGAGAAGCCGTCCAAAAAACAAAGGGCGGCCTGGAAGCCGCCCTTCAAACCCACTTCGCGTCTGTCGGCCGCCGCTCCGGCGGCGGCCTCAGTTCGCCGCCTTGGCCGGCTTGTCGGCCGCGGCCTTTTCGGTCGGCGCCGGGGTGTTGGCGCTGTTCTTGATGCCATGGAGCAGGTCGGCAGCCATTTTGAGCGCCTTGTCGTCCTTGGTGTCCGGCGGCACGTAGGACTGCGAGCCGGTCTTCTCGTCGCCGTCGTTCTTGAGATGGCCGCGCAGCGACGCCTCGCCCTTGGTGTCGGTGCGCGATTTCAGCTCATCCGGCACGTCCTGCAGCACCTCGATGTCGGGCACGATGCCCTTGGCCTGGATCGATTTGCCCGACGGCGTGTAGTAGCGCGCGGTGGTCAGCCGCAGCGCGCCGTTGCCGGCGCCGAGCGGGATGATGGTCTGCACCGAGCCCTTGCCGAACGAGCGGGTGCCGACCAGCGTCGCGCGCTTGTGGTCCTGCAGCGCGCCGGCCACGATCTCCGACGCCGACGCCGAGCCGCCATTGATCAGCACGATGACCGGCTTGCCCTTGGTGAGGTCGCCGGCATGTGCCGCGCGGCGCTGCGTCTCCTCGGCATTGCGGCCGCGGGTCGAGACGATCTCGCCGCGCTCCAGGAACGCGTCGGAGACGGTGACCGCCTCCTCGAGCAGGCCGCCCGGGTTGTTGCGCAGGTCGATGATGTAGCCCTTCAGCTTGTCACCGATCTGGTTCTGCAGGTCGGCGATGCTCTTCTTCAGGCCCTCGGTGGTCTGCTCGTTGAAGGTGGTGATGCGGATATAGGCGATGTCGTCGCTCTCGGTGCGCGAGCGCACCGAACGGACGCGGATGTTGTCGCGGGTCAGCGTCACGTCCAGCGGATTGTCGGCGCCCTTGCGCACGACCTTCAGCTTGATCTTGGTGCCGACCGGGCCGCGCATCTTCTCGACCGCCTGGTTGAGGGTCAGGCCCTGCACGGCTTCGTCGTCGAGATTGGTGATGATGTCGTTGGCCTGGATGCCTGCCTTCGAGGCCGGCGTATCGTCGATCGGCGACACCACCTTGATCAGGCCGTCTTCCATCGTCACCTCGATGCCGAGGCCGCCGAACTCGCCGCGGGTCTGCACCTGCATGTCGCGGAAGCTCTTCGCATCCATGTAGCTCGAATGCGGATCGAGGCCCGAGAGCATGCCGCTGATCGCGGACTCGACCAGCTTCGAATCGTCGGGCTTCTCGACATAATCGCTGCGCACCCGCTCGAACACGTCGCCGAACAGGTTGAGCTGGCGATAGGTATCGGCGGTCGCGGCGCGCGCCGTCGATCCCATCAACACCGCGCGCGGTTGCGAGACGAACAGGGTCAATGCCGCACCGGTGGCCGCGCTCAGGAGAATTACCGAAGTCTTACGCATCATCCGCGTACCTTTTCGCCTTCATTTGCGGCCCACCATGGGCCTGGATCGATTGGAGTGCCGTCCTTACGGAACTCGACATAGAGCACTGGTTGACTCGCGTTGGTAGCGAGAATGGAGGCAACCTGGGAGCTGTTACCCATGATCGCGACCGGCTCTCCCGTCTGAACAAACTGCCCGATGTTGACGGAAATGCGCTCCATCCCGGCGATCAGGACATGATACCCGCCACCGGCGTTGAGGATCAAGAGTTGTCCGTAGCTACGGAAGGGACCCGCATACACAACCCAGCCATCACACGGGGTTGTGACCTGAGCCCCTGGCCGGGTTGCCAAAGAAATGCCTTTATCCGAGCCGCCGGCACCGTCCGATGCGCCAAATTCGCGGATCTTGGTGCCGTTGACCGGAAACGCCAGCATGCCCTTGGTCGAGGCGAACGCGATCGCGGGCGCCTTGCGGCCTGGGTTGCGCAGCGCATTCGCGTCCGGCTTGCTGTTGACCGGCACCCCCTGCAGGCTCGCCGTCGAGGCAGCCTTGGCCGCGCTCTTGAGGTCCAGCTCCATCGTCGTGATCAGCCCCTGCAGCGAGTCGATCTGCTGGGCCAGCACGGCGGCGCGCGCGCTTTCGGCTTCCATGTCCTTCTCGGCCGAGCTCTGCTTGCGCTGGCGTTCCTCCACCAGGGCCGCGAGACGGGTCTGATCGGTGCGCAGCCTGTCGCGGTCGCCGGCGAGCTTGTCGCGTTCGCTGGCGATCGTCTTGCGGATGGCGACGAGCTCGCCGAGATCGGTCGAGAGCTTTTCGGCTCGGCTTCGCATCTCGGGGATCACCGAGCCCAGCAGCATCGCGGTCCGCAGGGATTGCAGCGCATCCTCGGGACGGACGAGCAGGGCCGGCGGGGTGCGGCGGCCGGCGCGCTGCAGTGCGGCAAGAACCTCGATGATCTCGGTCCGCCGCGTTTCCAGCGACGTCCGCAGATCCTGCTCGCGGCCGTCGAGCCCGCGCAGCCGCGTTTCGGCCTCGGCAACGCGCACTTCGACGCTCCGCACCTGCGCCGCGACGTCGATCAGTTGCTGGTTGAGCTTGCCGCGATCCTCGCCGAGCGCGGCGATGTCGGCCTTCAGCCGCTCCTGGGCCTCAGCGGCGGCCTTCTGGGCCGCGCGGGCGGCCTCGAGCTCCTGTTCGCGCTGCTTCAACTGCTCCGGGGTGGCCGGCGTCGGTGATGCCGTACCAGGGATGGAGGGCCGGAGTCCGCTCTGCGCCAGCGCCGGACATCCGGAGAACACCACAACGAGCGCGATGAGCGACGCACGGCAGGACTGGCCGCCGCGGACAGGTCTTGGGGAGCAGGAGAGGGGCCGCGCAGCGAACATCGAGGTCCTTATTGTGCTCCCATCGTCCCTTGTTCAAGCGCGGTGATAGGGGTGACCGGCAAGGATCGTAGCAGTACGGTAAATCTGCTCGAGCAGCAGGACGCGGACGATCTGGTGCGGCCAAGTGGCGGCGCCAAACGCAACCCCGAGCTTGGCTCTGCGCCGCAAATCGGGCGAAAGTCCGTCGGCGCCGCCGATTGCGAAGACGGCAGCCGGAATGCCTTCGTCCCGCCAGCGCCCAAGATAACCCGCAAAGGTTGTGCTGTCGACATTCCGGCCACGCTCGTCGAGGCAGACGAGCACGGACTTGTCCGGGACCGCCGCCGATATCGCGGCGGCCTCCTCGGTCATGCGTGTCGCCGCATCGCGCGCGCGGCTTTCCGGGATTTCATGGATGTCGAGGCCGCGAAAGCCGAGCTTTCGGCCGATGTCGTCGAAACGCTCGCGGTAGCGCTCCGCGAGCTCCCGCTCGGGACCCTGCTTCAACCGGCCGATGGCGACCACGATCAGGCGCATGCGCACGGACTAGCACGTGCGCGCCACGATTCGCATCCGCCGCGGCGTGGGGCCGCCTAGACCGCCTTGGCCGGGTTCGGCCCTTGAGTCCACAATCGCTCGAGATTGTAGAACTCGCGAACCTCGGGTCGGAACACGTGCACGATCACGTCGCCGGAATCGATCAGCACCCAATCGCAATTGGGCAGGCCCTCGATGTGGAGCTTCTTGGTGCCGGCTTCCTTCAGGCCCTTGGCGACGTTTTCCGCGATCGACCCGACGTGCCGGTTCGAGCGGCCCGTGGTGATGACCATGTAGTCCGAATACGCCGATTTGCCGCGAAGATCGATCGTGATCGTCTCCTCCGCCTTCATGTCTTCGAGGCGGGAGAGGATCGTGCGCAAGGTCTTGTCGGCGCCGGGTTGCGCCTGCAAGGCCGCATCTTGGGTCGACGTCTTACGCGCTGACTTGGCTGTCGCCGACTTGGTAGTCGTTGCCTTCGTCTTGGGTAAGGCCGACTGGGACAATACAGATGTGGTCAGGGACCATTCCTTTCACTGTATCGCAGGCCGAATCCAACCCGGCCTGCTGACCATACTAGGCATGTGGGGTTAATGGTTTCAACAATCCAGTACCCCGGTCGTCCGGCCCGACAGCGTCAACGCCGTCCCGCTTCGGACCGTAGCGGGGGACGGAAAGTTCCATGCATATCCGGTGCCGCGCGCGATGGGAATGCGCGGCCATTCAGAACGACTTCCAACTGCCGTCCGGGTTCCTCAGCCCCGTCGAGGACAGGCTGAGCTTCAGGCCGGTGAGGTAGACCCAGGCTGGAGCGGCGCGGTCGGCCAGACGGCTGGCTTGCGCTTCCGGTATACGATACCGCGCCAGGGCGCGTGCGGCGGGCGCGTTCAGGGCGCGGAAGCTGCGGGGCGGACGATCGACCACGGCCATCGGCACCTGGGCCGCGATGTGCTGCCACTTCTGCCAGCGATGGAACTGCGCGAGATTGTCGGCGCCCATGATCCACACGAAGCGCAGGCGGGAGGCACGCCGGCGCAGATAATCGATCGTGTCGGCAGTGTAGCGGGTGCCGATGACGGATTCGAGACAGCTGATCTCGATGCGGGGATCGGCGGCGACCTTGCGCGCCGCTTCGGCGCGTTCGGCCAGCGCATGCAGCCCGCCATTGTTCTTGAGCGGATTCCCCGGCGTGACCAGCCACCAGACACGGTCGAGCTGCAGCCGCTTCAGCGCGAACAGGCTGATCGCGCGGTGCGCCTGGTGCGGCGGATTGAACGAGCCGCCGAGCAGGCCGATGCGCATGCCGTCACTGTAGGGCGGCAGCGCCTGGCGGATCGCAAGGCGCATGGCTGTGGTGTCGGTCACGGCTGCCCCCTGCTGCTCGTGCGACTCAACCACAAGATGCGGCCGTCATGGCCGCGTCTGCCCGGTGCCGTGGATCCGGTATTTGAAGCTGGTGAGCTGCTCGACGCCGACTGGGCCGCGCGCATGGAATTTGCCGGTGGCGATGCCGATCTCGGCGCCAAAACCAAATTCGCCGCCGTCGGCGAACTGGGTCGAGGCGTTGTGCAGCACGATCGCCGAGTCGACCTCGTTGAGGAACTTGTCGGCGGCCGCATTGTCGTCGGTGACGATCGCATCGGTATGATGCGAGCCATGCGCGTGGATGTGAGCGATCGCGCCATCGACGCCGTCGACGACCCTCGCGGCGATGATGGCGTCGAGATATTCGGTGTCCCAATCCTCGTTGCTGGCCGGCTTCACCCGCACATCGGCCGCGCGCACGGCATCGTCGCCACGCACCTCGCAGCCGGCGCCGATCAGCAGGTCGACCAGCGGCTTGATCTTGTCCTGCGAGGCGCGATCGATCAGCAAGGTCTCGGCCGCGCCGCACACGCCGGTGCGGCGCATCTTGGCGTTCAGCACGATCGACTTGGCCATCTCCAGGTCGGCGGCGCCATCGACATAGACGTGGTTCACGCCTTCGAGATGCGCGAACACCGGCACGCGCGCCTCGGCCTCGACGCGCGCGACCAGGCTCTTGCCGCCACGCGGCACGATCACGTCGACACCGCCGTTCAGGCCCGACAGCAGCAGCCCGACGGCCGCGCGGTCGCGCGTCGGCACCAGCGTGATCGCGGCCTCCGGCAGGCCCGCCTCGCGCAGGCCTTCCACCAGGCATTCATGGATGGCGCGGCAGGAGCGGAACGAGTCCGAGCCGCCGCGCAGGATCACGGCATTGCCGGACTTCAGGCAGAGCACGCCGGCGTCGGCCGCGACGTTGGGGCGGCTCTCGAAGATCACGGCGATCACGCCAAGCGGCACCCGCACGCGTTCGATGGTCATGCCGTTCGGCCGCTGCCAGCTCTCGGTGACCACGCCGACCGGATCGGCGACGCCACGTACCACGGCGATGCCGTCCGCCATCGCGGCGACGCGGGCCGGGGTCAATGTCAGGCGATCAAGGAAGGACGAGGTCATGCCGGCCGCCTTGGCGTCGGCGACGTCCTCGGCATTGGCGGCGATGATGGCGTCGGCGCGGGCGCGGATCCGCCGCTCCATCGCCTCCAGCGCGCGGTTCTTCTGCTCGGCCGGCGCCAGCGACAGCACACGCGCCGCCGCACGGGCGCGCTTGGCGAGATCGTTCATCAGCTGGGGCAGATCGGCGCTGCCGTCGATAGCCTTGAGAGGCGCGGTCATGGGCGGTTCAACCTTGAATTAAGGCTCTCCAGTAGCACGGAAAGCGGCCATTTGCGAACGTCGGCGGCGGGGCTCTAGGCCGGCCCCACGCCCGCCGGGCCGATCACCAGATCGTCGCGATGGATCATCTCCGCTCGTCCCGACACGCCGAGAATGATTGCGACATCAGGCGAGGAGCGGCCCTTGATGCGCTCGGCGTCATCGGCGTCGTAGGCGATGAGGCCGCGGCCGATCTCGTGGGTGTCGGGCCCGCGCACCACCACCGCGTCGCCGCGGGCAAACTGTCCCTCGACCTTGATCACGCCGGCCGGCAGCAGGCTCTTGCCGGCGCGCAGGGCGTTGACCGCACCGGCGTCGATCGTCAGCGTGCCCTTCGGCTCCAGCGAGCCGGCGATCCAGCGTTTTCGCGAGGTGACCGGATTGGCCGGGGTCAGGAACCAGGTGCAGCGGCCGCCATTGGCGATCGCCGCCAGCGGATGCTCGATCTTGCCGGAGGCGATCAGCATGTGGGTGCCGCCGGTGGTCGCGATCTTCGCGGCCTCGATCTTGGTCTTCATGCCGCCGCGGGACAGTTCGGATGCCGCGCTGCCGGCCATCGCCTCGATGTCGGCGGTGATGCTCTCGACCACGGGGATCAGCCGGGCGTTGGGATCCTGCGCGGGCGGCGCGGTGTAGAGGCCGTCGATGTCCGACAGCAGCACCAGCAGGTCGGCGCTGGCCATGGTGGCGACGCGGGCGGCGAGACGGTCATTGTCCCCGTAGCGGATTTCGGCGGTGGCGACCGTATCGTTCTCGTTGATGACAGGCACCGCGCGCCATTCCAGCAGTTTGGCGATCGTCGAGCGCGCGTTGAGATAGCGGCGGCGCTCCTCGGTGTCCTGCAGGGTCACCAGGATCTGGCCGGCGCCGATGCCATGGGCGCCGAGCACCTCCGACCAGATCCGCGCCAGCGCGATCTGGCCGACCGCGGCCGCCGCCTGGCTCTCCTCCAGCTTCAATGGTCCCCGCGGCAGCTTCAGCCGGCTGCGGCCGAGCGCGATCGAGCCCGACGACACCACCAGCAGCTCGCAGCCGCGGCCATGCAGCCGGGCGATGTCGGCGGCCAGCGCCGTCAGCCAGGAGGCGCGGACTTCGCCGGCCTCGGAATCGACCAGCAGCGACGAGCCGACCTTGACGACGATGCGGCGGAAATTTTCGAGACGGGGTGCCATGGTGAATTCGGTCAAGTCAGCTGCCATGGGCGGACTCTCAAGATCGAGTGGAGCTGGCGCCACGAAAGGTGGTGCGCTCCCCTCCCTTTTGCGGGGAGGGGTCGGGGGTGGGGGTCCACACGGCAAGACCGCCGCCGGGGCACCCCCCTCCCCAACCCTCCCCCACAAGGGGGGAGGGAGTGCACCGATCTCTAGGCGATCGCTTGCAAACAACCTTGAGCGAATGCTGGTCGGCAGTCCTTCAGAGGTAAGATACGAATTTGGTGCTGCGACATATGCGCCGGGCTCAGTCCGCAGCGCAAGGTTCGGTTCGAGCCTCAGCCCTGCGGTGGCACCGGGGCCGCCCACGGCTCCTCGGTCGCAGCATTCTCGACCGCGTTCTTGGCCTTGTTGGAGACCGGCGACTCCCCAAC
Organism: Bradyrhizobium sp. HKCCYLRH3073; assembly: GCF_051167995.1. Taxonomy (NCBI): domain Bacteria; kingdom Pseudomonadati; phylum Pseudomonadota; class Alphaproteobacteria; order Hyphomicrobiales; family Nitrobacteraceae; genus Bradyrhizobium; species Bradyrhizobium sp. HKCCYLRH3073. The sequence goes on along the minus strand of NZ_JBNPUD010000016.1, from coordinate 55,039 downwards.
GACGTCGGCGAGCTTGCGCAGGGCTTCCTTGACGCCTTCGCCCGTGGCGCCGGAGATCAGCAGCGGCGTCTTCTTGGCGGCGCGCTTCAGCCGGTCTCTCTGCTTCTTCAGCTCGTCCGGGTCGACCGCGTCGATCTTGTTCAGCGCGACGATCTCGATCTTGTCGGTCAGCTCGCCGCCATAGGCCTCGAGCTCGTGCCGCACGGTCTTGTAGGCCTTGCCGGCGTGCTCGCAGGTAGCATCGACCAGATGCAGCAGCACACGGCAGCGCTCGACATGGCCGAGGAAACGGTCGCCGAGGCCCGCGCCCTCATGCGCGCCCTCGATCAGGCCGGGAATGTCGGCCAGCACGAATTCGCGGCCGTCGGCGTTCACGACGCCGAGCTGCGGATGCAGGGTGGTGAACGGATAATCGGCGATCTTCGGCTTGGCGGCCGAGACCTTGGACAGGAAGGTCGACTTGCCGGCATTCGGCAGCCCGACCAGGCCGGCATCGGCGATCAGCTTCATGCGCAGCCAGATCCAGCGCTCCTCGCCGGGCTGGCCGGGATTGGCGTTGCGCGGCGCCCGGTTGGTCGGCGACTTGAAGTGCGCGTTGCCGAAGCCGCCATTGCCGCCCTCGGCCAGCACGAACCGTTCGCCGACCGCGGTAAAGTCGTGGATCAGCGTCTCGCGGTCCTCGTCGAAGATCTGGGTGCCGACGGGAACCTTGAGCACCACGGACTTGCCGCCGGCGCCATGGCGGTCCTTGCCCATGCCGTTCTCGCCCTTCTGGGCCTTGAAATGCTGCTGGTAGCGGTAGTCGATCAGGGTGTTGAGTCCATCGACAGCCTCGATGATCACGTCGCCGCCGCGGCCGCCATTGCCGCCGTTCGGCCCACCGAACTCGATGAACTTCTCGCGCCGGAACGCAACGCAACCGTTGCCGCCGTCGCCGGAGCGCACATAGACCTTGGCTTCATCGAGGAATTTCATGATGCGCCCTACGTAGGCGAGGCGGGTCCCCACGGCAACCGCGGAATGGGTTTAATTCGGCCCGAAGCCTTAATTTCGAGCGGTAAAGCCGCGCTGCGCACGACTTGGACAAGCGTTGCGCAGGGGTTGCGGCAGGGCTGCGTCACGCTTTCGGCGGAAGGGCTGGAGCCACCGCGGTCGGGCTGATAAGGCAGCCTCGTCATGAGCGTGCTGTCCCGAATCTCCACCGCCAACGATGAGCGCTCGGCGCGGCTCGCCGGCATCGGCCTGATGCTGCTGTCGATCGCGATGTTCTCGTTCGGCGATGCCTTGGGCAAGTTCCTGGTCTCGACCTATGCCGTCGGCCAGCTGCTGTGGCTGCGCGCCTGTGCGGCCCTACTCTTGCTCGCACCGTTCATCTGGCGCAACCGCGCCGCGTTCCTGCAGCTCGAGCGTCCCTGGCTGCAGCTGGTGCGCGTGATCCTGTCGACGTTGGAGGTGGCGGCGTTCTTCCTCGCCACCGTCTATCTGCCGCTCGCCGACGTCATCACCTACTATCTCGCGGGGCCGATCTTCGTCACCGCGCTGTCGGCGCTGGTGCTGCGCGAGCATGTCGGCTGGCGGCGCTGGACCGCGATCCTGATCGGCTTCTGCGGCGTGCTGATCGCGCTGCGGCCCTCGGCGCAGACCTTCAGCCTGCCGGCCTTGATCGCACTCGGCGGCAGTCTGTCGTTCGCGGTGCTGATGCTGATCACGCGTTCGCTGCGCGCGACGCCCGACATCGTGATGGCGTCGTCGCAGTTCGTCGGCACCTTCCTGCTCGGCGCCGCGATGTCCTCGTTCGGCTGGGTGACGCCGACACCCGGCAGCCTGGTGCTGTTCGCCGCCGCCGGTCTCATCTCGGTGACCGCTCTCTTCTGCGTCAACCGCTCGCTGAAGCTGGCCCCGGCTTCGGTCGTCGTGCCTTATCAGTACACGATGATCGTCTGGGCCGTGCTGTTCGGCTTCGTCGTGTTCGGCGATGTGCCCCATCCCGCGACCATCATCGGCGCCATCATCATCATCGGCGCGGGGCTGTACATCTACTTGCGCGAACGCAGCCTGGGGCAGGCACAGGGTGCGGTGAATCCCCCGGTGTAGCGGCGTTCACCGCCGTCGTCCCGGCCTCGAGCCGGGACCCAGACTCCGTGCGGCCTGTGGTGGAGAAGGCTGTGGCTCCAGCGTGATCCCACCACCGATTTCGGTGGCTATGGGTCCCGGCTCGAGGCCGGGACGACACGAGTGATGGAACGGTCGCCTCGGCTAAATCCGCCGCCCCGCATTGGCCCAGGCCTTCAGCGACGACCAGACCCCACGGGTCAGGCGGAAGGCGTCGATGGGCGCCGAGGAGCCGATCACCTCGAAGCGGTGCAGCTCGACGCCGGTCCATTGGAAGCCGCACTTTTCGAGGATGTTGCGCGAGGCTGGGTTGCTGACGCGGGCGTGCCCGATCAGCACATTGTCCTCGCTCGTCTCGAAGAAATGGTCGATCGCGGCGCGCGCGGCTTCGGTGCCGAAGCCGCGGCCCCGATGCGCAACGCCGAGCCAGTAGCCGAGCTCGGCGCGGCCTGTTGCTGGTCGATTGATCCCGACCATCCCGATCGGCGTGTCGAGGTGCTCGATCAGGAAGGCGGTCTCACCCGTCTGCTCCAGCCCGCGAACGAAGCGAGCGGCATCGACCTCCGAATAGGGATGCGGCAGGCGGCGGGTATTCTCGGCGATAACACGGTCGTCGGCGAGCCGGGCGATGGCTGTCACGTCCGCGAGCACCGGCGCCCGCAGCGTCAGCCGGGGGGTCTCGAGGACGCAAGGTCTCGCCTCGCGCAAGGTGGGGGTGGTGATGTCCTGCAGCATGTCGGGCTCCATCGACGCTTCGGGATCAGTTTCGGATCAGCGAAAATGAAAAGGGGAGGCCGGTTGTCCCGCCTCCCCTGGAGCCATCTGGCGCTCCGCCGGTTCATCAGGACCCGGCGGACGCGTATCGTTCCACCGTATTCTATTCAGCAGCCTCGGCGGCTACCGGACGCACCGAAATGAACGTGCGGTTGGCGCGGGCATGGAATTCGACGACGCCGTCGATTTTCGCGAAGATCGTGTGATCCGTGCCCATGCCGACGTTGAGGCCGGGATGCCAGGTGGTGCCGCGCTGACGCGCAATGATGTTGCCGGGAATCACGCGCTCGCCGCCGAACGCCTTGATGCCGAGGCGCTTGCCCTTGGAGTCGCGTCCGTTGCGGGATGAACCGCCTGCCTTTTTGTGAGCCATCGCTCGTCTCCGATCTCTTGCGATCACCTTTAGCGCGATTCCGCTAAGGGATCATTCACATTTGCAACCTGCGCGGACAAAAAATCCACGCGCGATGAGGTTCAAGCCGGTGCGGCGCGCGAGACGCGCGCCGGCACGCTTACTCCGCGGCGTCGGCCGCCGGGGCTTCCGCCTTGGCCTTCTTCGGGCGCGGGCCCTTGGTCGGCTTGGCGTTGTCGGTCAGGATCTCAGAGACGCGGATCAAGGTCAGCTCGTCACGGTAGCCGCGCTTGCGGCGGGAATTCTTGCGGCGGCGCTTCTTGAACGCGATGACCTTGGGGCCGCGCTTATGGTCCAGCACCTCGACGGCCACGGACGCGCCGGCCACCGCAGGGATGCCCAGCACCGGCGTATCGCCGCCGACCACCAGCACCTCGTTCAGCTGCACGATCGTCCCGGGCTCACCGTCGATCTTGCCAATCTCGAGCACATCATCCGGGGCGACGCGGTATTGCTTGCCGCCGGTTTTGATGACTGCGAACATCGTTCTCATCCTTCGTGTTCGATCCCGGCCTCAGAGCGCGATGGCCCCGGGTCGGCTTCTTGTTCAGTCGTTATGGTTCATGGAGTCCGGCCCGATCGGGGCCGGCAGTTACGCCCGAGGCTTTGACGCCTCCGAAAAGAGCGCAACGACAAACGGCGCAGGAACGCCCGCGCCGGTCGATCGGGCGCTTATAGCGGGGTGAGCCGGCGAGTCAAGGTGAATGGACGGTTGCCGGCCGGACGGATGCCCGGATCCCGCCGAGCCCCGGCCGCTATTCGCTCGACCCGTCGCACCGGACCCGCAACCAACTGTTCCCTCCGCCGTTGTTCGAGCCCAACGTACAACAGGGCAGGATCACATGGCCGACGACGTCATGACCACCACGGGCATCGCCCGCCACGGCGCCGCGCGGCTGCCGTCGGTCGAGATCGACAGCTTCAACATCGAGCTCAAGGACGAGGACGGCTTTCTCGGCGACCGTGCCTCCAAGGGCGCCTTCCGCAAGATCCTGGAGCGCTGGCGCAAGCCGTTGCGCAAGTCCGGCAAGGACCCGTTCGGCGACGAGGACAGCGAGACCATCAGCAAGAAGACTCTGGATGCGATCCTGGTCGGCGACGACACCGAGGCCTCGGCCGTGGTGCATTCGGCGATCGAGGAGTTCGCCCAGGAGCTTGCCCATGTCACCCGCCGCTTCCTGCGCACCAAGGCCTGGGCCAAGACCGAATGCATCGTGGTCGGCGGCGGTTTTCGCGATTCCCGGCTCGGCGAGCTGGCGATCGCGCGCACCGAGATCATCCTCAAGGACGAGGGCTTTGGCGTCGAGCTGGAGCCGATCCGCTATCATCCCGACGATGCCGGCCTGATCGGCGCACTGCATCTGGCGCCGTCGTGGATCTTCGAGGCCCATGACAGCATCCTCGCCGTCGACATCGGCGGCACCAACATCCGCTGCGGCGTCGTCGAGACCGCCTGGAAGGAGTCGCCGGATCTGTCGAAAGCGTCGGTGTGGAAGTCCGATCTCTGGCGCCATGCCGATGACGAGCCCACGCGGGAAGGTGCGGTCAAGCGGCTCGCCAAGATGCTGAAGGGGCTGATCGAGGAGGCTGACACCGAGGGCCTCAAGCTTGCGCCTTTCATCGGCATCGCCTGTCCCGGCGTCATCAACGAGGACGGCTCGATCGAAAAGGGCGCGCAGAACCTGCCGGGCAATTGGGAGAGCAGCAAGTTCAACCTGCCGGCCAGCCTGGTCGAGGCGATCCCGATGATCGGCGACCACGACACCGCGGTGCTGATGCACAATGACGGCGTCGTGCAGGGGCTCTCCGAGGTGCCGTTCATGCAGGAGTTCGAGCGCTGGGGCGTGCTGACCATCGGCACCGGCCTGGGCAATGCCCGCTTCACCAACCGCCGCAAGGAGAACGGCCGCAAGGACAAGGACGACAAGGCCAAGGAGGACAAGGCCGACGACAAGAAGGCGGCCAAGAAGAAGAAGGATTGAGCATTGACGCGGCCGCACCGTGTCTGCCAGGGCCTGACGGGAGGGCAATGTTGCGCTGCAGCAGGGGTGTCTCCCCGCGCCAGGACGTGCGGAAAACCGCCGTACAACCAGTCGGATGGGATGGAACCCGGTAACCTTGACTGGTTAGGTTAAGGAACGGTTCGCATTGCGATGCACGCGCAGATGGCCCAGGGTCGCCGGTGTCGCTCAGGCCGGCCGGATTGACCCCCGTCTCTTCCGTCGGTTTCCCCAAGATGTAGCGACACGGGACCGCCGGTATGTGTCAGCGTACGGCGGTCCCACCTTTGTCCCTGACCTCCCGTCGCCGGCCGCCGCGCCGACCGCAGGCACAAATCGCCGTCGGTATCACGCAGATCTATTTACAAGCCGACTAGACGGTTTATAAATCAACATCCCAAATGCGGTGGGATTTTGACGGCGCAATCTCGCGCCGGGTGGAGTGTGAGGACATGATGATCGGACGCGCGAGATACGGGATGGCCGCCATGGCGCTGGCGGCGCTGGGCTGCGGCGGGGCGGAGGCGGCGGACCTGGCGGCGACTTCCTACAGGGCGCCGGCCTATGCGGCCGCACCGGCGCCGTTCTCCTGGACCGGCTTCTATGCCGGCGCCAATGTCGGCGGCGCCTTCACCGGAAACGACTCCTTCACGAACGCCGCCGGCGGCAATGGCGGCAAGCTGTCCGGCGTGATCGGCGGCGTGCAGGCCGGCTACAACTACCAGATCTCGCCGATGTTCGTGGTCGGCATCGAGAACGATCTCGAATTCACCGGCCTCTCGCGCAAGGGCGATGTCGTCGATCCGGCCGTCAGCATGCCCTGGCTCACCTCCGGCCGCGCGCGCGCCGGCATCGCGGTGCTCGACCAGCGCCTGTGGCTGTATGGTACGGCGGGTCTTGCGGCGGGCGAGTTGAAGGACGGGCCGATCCACAAGATGAAGATGGGCTGGACCGCGGGCGCTGGCGCCGAATGGGCGTTCCAGCCGAAATGGTCGGCGAAGCTCGAATATCTCTACACAGATCTCAAGCACGACGACCTGCCGGACTGGCGGGCGGCCAAGATCCACTCCGTGCGGGTCGGCTTGAACTACCATTTCGACCTGTTCCGCTGACGGGCGCTGCGCAGACCATCGGGTTCGACGGCCCGCGTCAGTCTGGGGCCGCCGGAGCGCGGGGCGAGCGGTGCAGCCGTTCAGCCGCCGCGTGCGGTCCGCTTCCCCGAGCGGACCGCAATGGCGCGCCTGCGCGAGCCCCCGGAAAATTTCGACCGGCTGCCTTGTCACTCCCCGCATCGTGCCCTAGAACGGCGCCCGACCCGGGGGCTCGCCCCTGATTTGCGCCTGGAGAGGTGGCAGAGTGGTTGAATGCACCGCACTCGAAATGCGGCATAGGTGCAAGCCTATCGGGGGTTCGAATCCCTCCCTCTCCGCCAAACTGAAGAAAAACTCCTTTATATTCCAGTGCTTCAGGGTTCGGCCCTTCACGTGGCCCATACTTCAGCCCATACCCACGCGCGAAGTGCGAGGTTTAGGAATGCAGAGGAAGGCAGGCGGTTTTGGAAGCGTAGTCGGGTGGTTTCAGAACTTTGACGCTCAACGTTGGCATAGAATAGTTGCGGATCAAGACCTTGAGGAGCGGCCCGTCCAGGGCTGATCGACGGCGCCGAGGCATGGCCGCTGATAAAATGGGGGGTGAATGTTCAGCAAGCGTACATTCGGCGCTCGCAACTATGGGCCTAAGGGAGGTCTCCTCCCACGAGCCGCGAAGAAAAAAGCCACAAAAGCTAAGCAACTCAGTCCCGCAGCCAAGAAGGACCGGCGGGAGCGTCTAAGAAAGGCTCTCAGGAAAGAAAAGGAGGCGCGGGAAATGCGCTTCCTTCGGTGGAAGGCGAAAAAGAAGCAACCCTCACCGGCTTAGCGGCTCCCGGTCGTGGTGCTGGAAGCGTCGGTACGTCGGGCAATTATGAGAGATACGTTGTCTTTAGCGCCCGCGCTGAACGCCGCTGCAGCGAGACGACGTGCGCATCGAAGAGGGTCTTTGACCGTCCTCAACGTGTGGCTGATGGCCTGGTTGGAGACCATATCGCTGAGGCCGTCGCTGCATAGGAGCAGGGTCTCCCCGGGCGCAAGTGGCGAGTCGACGGAGATGTGGGGTTCGATCGCGACGGGAAACGAAGAGCCACCCAGCGCCTGAGTAAGGGCGTGGGATCGGGGGGCACCGAAGGCTTTGTTCTCACCTTCAAGCACGTCGTCATAGCTGAGTTGAACCAATTGGCCAGCGCTGAACAGATAACAGCCGCTATCCCCGACGTTGAAGGTGGTCAGTCGGTCGGCTGCTAGAATGGCTCCGACAAGGGTCGTGCCCATGCCAAGCGCTTCACGGTGTTCTCGCATGAGTTCAAAGAGCTGTTGATTGGCTTCCTCAATGACTTCGGCGCAGGAGGCAGGATCTGAAAGCCGATCCATTGCTGCAACCAGATAATCGAGGACGGCTCGACTGGCCATCGCGCCGTGCGCGTGGCCACCCATACCGTCCGCGATCATCAGGGGGCAGCAATCGTTCGGTGTCGTCAAGACGACCGGCGTGTTCATGTTGCCGGTCAGGATGCGGGTGCCGATGGCAATCGCGTCCTCATTCTCCGGGCGCACGCGACCGCGATGGGTAAAAGCGGCTATGGACAGGTGCGGCATGTCTACCCGCTCAGGTGCTATCGGAGGAAAAGGCCGCCCGGAATTGACATCAAGAATGAGACAATAAAGCAGGCGACCCACACGATCCCGTAGCTCGGAAACTGCCGCAGCCGTTTCGCACGTAGAAAGAGGTAGACGGGAGCAAGAAGAATACCAAAGAGCGTTAGCCATCTGTCGGCATAGCCCGCGCGCTTTAGTTGCCGTTCATCGAGAAGACAGAGCGCGGCGTTCAGTACCAATGGTACGCCCAAAGCGATGAACTGAGCGAAGGATTGATCGCTGAAGGGATTCTCCATCATTTCGACGTCGCGCCAGCCTGCGAGGAATGCATAGCCAATGGGAGCAATGGCCAGGGTCCAGACGAGACTGTTGTTCACATGCATCGGGGCAACGGGTGGAGGGGTGTCCTGAAGACATGCGCCTAGATCAGCGGTCCGTAGAGGCTGCCAATCGGCAAGGCCTTTGCGCCAAACAGGCGTGTCGCCGCTGATTTTCTCTGCTCGTAAGAGCTCCAATAGGTAGGCCCTAGTTAGAGGGCCCTTACGTTGGCCATTCTCGATAAAAAACCAATCACCGGTGCTTGTCCCGCTCGTTTCGTTCGTATTGCTCATTATTGCCCCCTCGTCTTGTTGGCTTCCAACGATTCCCGTTGAAAGGTTCATCCAAGGGGGGCCGATCTTTCGCTTCAGCCCGAAGCGAATGTCGAAATAGGGCGTCGTGTGCTCTCAAGCTGCTGACCGTGTTCATGCCCGCCAGCTCTCCGATGATCAGAAGGAATTCGGGCTGCGAGCCCTCGAAGCGGGTACAACCTATGCGGTTGTCAGATGAATAGACGGCGTGCAATCCTCAGATCTCTGATTCATGGGGCTAGGATTGCAGTGAAGGGCTTTTCAAAGGTCAAAACCGAACAGACGAAGAAACCATACGATCAGCGCACCGACCTCGAAAAGATCAATTCGCAGTGGCACAAGCTTTCTGGCTTCCACACCCGGGAGGAGTGGTCCGCTGCCGTCGTCCGCGCCGCCACCGCGGCCGAGATCGCGGCCAATTTCGCCTTGCGACAGGAGTTCGAAGTTCGTTTCAGGCTAAAGCCTGCAGTGGTCAATATCTTGCTCAAGAACGCCAATGGGCTGAACGGGAAGATGAACCAGCTCCTTATCCCTGTTCTCAAGACCGATGCGCCGAACTATGAGCTTTCCGTTCGCGAGCGGCGCACGCTCACCAAGGCCGAGCAGAAGCTTGCTGAACTGAAACGCCTGAACAAGATCGCCGGCGAGATAAACGACGATCGGAACGGCGTGGTCCACCAAGGCCAATTCCGTGGCGAGGAGCAGGCTCGGAAGACGATCGACAATGCTCGCAAATTTATCGAAGGCCTCGTGAGCCTATACGAGAAGAACTTTAAGCTGAAGGGTGAGAAGCGCGAGGAAGCGGACGAATGAAAGGCACCAAGATCTCCGCTCGGGACATGAAGGCTCGCTGGACTTGGGGCGAGCTCACCTCACCGCGGTTCGGAAAGAAGATTGCGGGACACGGCGGCGAAGCGGTGCGCCTCCAAAAATTGGCTGAGGGCGGCGCAAGATTTGAGGAGCTTCCTGACGCGGATAAGGACATCCTCGCTTCCATCGCCGAGAAGCGCCAGTCCGGCTTCTTACAGAATGTGACCGGCGTGAACGAGTTCGTTTGCGAGGAGTGGACGAGGGAAGACCTGCTCAAGACCGACGTAATCCCTGCGCTCAGTCCGAAAAAAGACCGCGTCATTCCGTACAGCGAGTTCATCACGAATCCATCGTTCACGGTCGGTGGCAAGCCGGAGTGGAGCGACCCACGGCACAGTGCCGATAGTTGGCCTAAGGACAAACCGTTCTCGCAGGACGAGCCTGCGCTTGCTGTGACGCGCGGGGGCAAGAAGATACTGCTAGATGGCTACGGGCGGAGCGTCATCTTCATGCGGCACGGAAAGGACACTGATCGCTTTCTCGTTTGGGTGCCCGCGCCATAAGCTCGGTGATGCCGGCAGGAGAATAGCTGTTGGCCTTGGTGTCATCGCAGTGGTGTTGGTTGACGGGACGCTATTCTCTAAGCTGGCAGGCCGACGCTTCAATGGAGTCGGGTTAGCGCCTACCAGCCCTGACGCATCCAGGCATCGAGATCACGCGAGGATAGGACCTGCTCCGTATATTCCCAGTCGAGTCCGTGATCGTCCATGTCCTGGTTGTAGCGTAGCTCCATTGGAGGCTTCGTCATCTCGACTCGCTGCGAGAAGTTAAGCACCGCAGAACGATCCTTCAGGATCGCCGCGATCCAATCGTCTTCAAAGGCGTCAGGGAGCTGGCCGAGAACCGAAAAGATATCACCGAATCGGTCAGATAGCGCGGTGTAGACATCATCCTCGACAGTGCCGGCATAGCGAAGGTTCAGGACGTGCACGTTGTCGCGGATTTGCCCGATCCGCTGCACGCGCCCCTTGCGCTGTTCGAGCCGCGATGGATTCCAAGGCATATCCACATTCACCTGGGCGCCAAGACGCTGGAGGTTTAAGCCTTCGCACGCGGCGTCGGTTGCGCAGACCAGCCGAATTTCTCCATCTTGAATGCGTTGTTTGATTTGCTCGCGTGTCGCCGTTCTGCGTTCTCCACCCCGCGCGACAAACGATGCCGCGCCGCCAGCATACAGCGCAACCGGCTCTTCAGGAAAAGCCTCACAGAGCGCTTCGAGCACCCACTCGGCAGTGGTCCGATACTGGCTGAATATGATCGCGCCGTTGTCTTCAAGCCATCGGCGCTCTTGAAGAAAATGCAAGATGACCTGGACTTTGGGATCCACATCAGACCCCGCGATCACAGCAGCGAGATTGCGCTCGACCTCACGCAGGTACTGGATTTCCTGGGAGTCAGGAGGTGCGCTCACGGCCGGCTCGCCCTCGTCACCAATCTCATCTTCTGACAGGAGCGATTCATCAATTCGACTAAGCAAGTGCCTAGCGGTCTCCAGCCCCGCTAGAGCGGACGAACCGATCCGCCTTAGCAGAATTGTCTTTAAGAACCCTGCGCCGGGACACCTTTGTGCGTAGAGCCGACTGAACGCCTCCGCCGCCTCGTAAGCTGCCCTGAAGGCGAGGCTCATCTCAAGCCCTTCGCCATTGAACAGCGTTGCCGGCAATCCATCACCGACTCGTGGGTGGACGATCACCCCAATGCGCTTTAGCAGGCCTTCAGCTTCCAACATAGGCCTGGTACGACGCACGACACGGCGGACAATCGGATTGTGCCGCTCGGCGAGGAGGCGGAAGTCACTCAAGAACTCCGTGCGAATATCGCCGCTTAGCGCGTCATAACGAGGGCCGAGCACCTCGCGCGAGGCTAGGCCCGCGTCGCTGCGGATATCGCGAAAGACCGGATGCTCGGCTGCAGGGGGTAACGGATTACGAAAGAGGCCCCAACGGTTCGTGTCGTTCATTGGCCAGGCGCGGTCGCCAGTGAGAAAGCCAATCGAATCTTCGCGCACCCATTCACCGCCATCGAAGGGCGTTCCGAGAACCTGGGGAGCTCCTTGCCCCAAGCCCATCAGCAAGTCCCAAAGTTCTACCGCATTGAGCTGGATCGGGGTCGCGGTGCCAAGAATTACGTTCGTCGCGTCACGCGCGATAGTCCGCAGGAACGTAAGTAGGTTGTTTGGCTTTGGCGCATCACGTCCATTCTGCCCCCGCGACGCGCGTGCCTTGTGTGCTTCGTCGAGGATGACAACGCCAAACCGTTTCCGCGCTAGGGCGCCGCGCTCGCCTTCGTCATCGCCGTTGACTATCAGACCGGTTGAAATAATACCGACACGCCACGGGCACTTCGCCGCAAAACTCGGATCGCCCTTCTGCGTCAATGGTCGCCGCTTGCCGTCGAGCCAGCACTTCTTTGTGGTCGACCAGACCGCAGCTGGCACACCGAGCTTATCTTCGAGTTCCTCTTGCCACTGCCAAATGAGCGTAGCTGGTGCGAGGATCAGCACGGGCTTGTCATCGAGGATCGAGAGCACCAGCGCGGCTGCCGCCATCGACAGGGTTTTGCCCAGGCCAACGTCGTCTGCGATCAAATAGCGCGCGCTGCCATGCAGACGCCAATCCTCGATGCAGGTCTGTACGAAGCGCTTCTGCCAGGGGCGCAATATCTGTCCGCCCTTATAAATCGGTCGTTCGGCCAGCACCGCTTCGACAGGTACGCTGCCGTCCACGGCGCGAGCGGCTTCGATCGAACGATACTCGATTCGGCTCGCCATTGCGGCGACGTGCTTCACCACCGCGTCAGGCAAGTCGACGCCCTGTCGCCAGAAGTGCTCGAATTCGTCGCGCACCCATTGAGCGGCGGCTGCGTCTTCATCGCCCCAGAGAATCTCGTAGGCATGGCGAAACCCGGAAGCGCTGTCGTTCACGCTTCCCACGAAAGAATAGACCCGCCCGTCACCGTGCTCGATCACTCCGGCTTTGCCATGAACGAAGACATTGTTTGCGTCGCGTGGTACGACGCGGACCTTCATGCGTCCGGAGGCGAGAAGGTCATGCAAGCGCCGGTAGCGCTCACGCGCAAGCAAGAGGTCGAGTCCATCCTCAGTCGATTGCCAGGATGAAACTAGCGTGCGCGCCAATGCCTCCTGCCCGTCGCGGGCAGCCTTGGCAACCTTCACGTCGTACGGATCAAGGTCGCCATTGCACACGACCCTGATCTCCGCGACAGTCTCAAGCGCTTCGCCGACTACTTCGAGCAGGGAGGAACGGAAGTATCCAGCTATGCGGAGGTAGCGAGAAGCGTCCGCGAGGCGCGCGGTCAGAACGGGCCCGAGCGCTTCACGCCGCGAAGAATAGCGATCGATCGCCATCCCTAGACCCTGTCGAGCTTCAACGCTTCGGAGAGCTCGTGCGCGGCAGAGCTCTCCTCTGGTCGAGTCCGACTGGTCTTGAGAGCGATATAACTGGCGAGTGCGATCAGCTTCTGACGGCGCTGCCAATAGTCGGCGGCATATTCGGTCTTGAGGATGGTGACGCCACGTTTGGGATCCAGTGTACCGCCCTCCATCGTCTTCCAAATTGCAAACAGCACTTGCCGAAGCTGGGAAGCTGCGAAGCCTTCGCTCGCGTCGGCGTGGTCCGCCAACATGCGGCCCTTGAGGTCCCCGGCGCCGGCTAGAGCGGCTGCGTTAGCGGTGGTGGAAGCCATCAGTTCAGCGTACCCGCTGAAAGCGAAGCTCCTGGCGAAGTTCTGGAAGTCGGCGACTTTGGCGGAGCCTTTCGCCTCCATGTCGAGCATCCGGACATAGTAACGCTCCGGCGTCCTCAGGTCGCGCCACATCTCATGTGGGAAACCGCCCGGGACGAGCAGGTTGTTGGCAACGCTTTCGGCGTAGCCGATGAGCTCGCGCAGCATCGTCGTCTCGCCCTTGCCGAGCTTGCGGTAGAGGTCGCGGTCGAGTGGTTGACGGTCGATAGTAGAGTAGGCCGTGACGACTCGGAGAGCAGCGGCGTAGGCAGCAAGCGTTAAGTCTCCATCGGTATAGAGCGTCTCTGCGTGGGCGCGTTCATGCCAGCTGTCGTCAAGCGCGGTGAGGCGAGCAAGCTGGTCGGCGACCGCCTCCTCGATCTCGGCTTCGATTTCCATGCGTCGAGCGTTTGCTTCGCCAAGGCGCTTTCGCAGCACGAGGCATACGGTGCCCTGGACATAGTTGCCCTCTTTCAATGCGCTTTCGGTCTCGGTGACGACGTTCCAGGCGGCGGTGACGGAAAGGCCGGCCGCCCAGAGGATGGCGCCCAGGTCGGCCCAAACGCCGGCATCCTGGTGAGTGAACATCACCACCTGCAGACCGTTGTCTGACATGTGGCGGGTCATGGCAGCGTAGGCGGCGACCATGTCGCGGCGAAAGTGCTCGTCCTTCCCCTTGATGGCGAGTTGCCGCCGCGAGTCCCAACTCCATTGATCGAAGGGCGCTGGCGGGTTCTTGCGCAGCCAAGCAATGAAAAATTCGGTGATCTCGTGATAATTTACGGCGTCGGCGTAAGGAGGGTCTGTTACATACAGATCTGAGGGCCACTTGGTCGCGGCGGCAGGAGCTGTCTCAACAATCCCAGTGCGCTCCAAGGGTTTAGACACCGGGTGAAAATCCTGCAAAGTTTCCAGAAACGTTCGCCCCGAACGCGAGGCGTAGTTGTAGAATGGATTGAGCGCTTGATTGTAAAATACATGATTTGAGAAGTCGCCCGCGCCCCCGGTTTGCTTTCCAGACCCGTCTTTTGCAGTTCGGATTCCGGAAGTAATCCATTGGCAAAGCTTGCTCCTATAATCGAGCAGCAGTGGTTCAACAGCATAGAGTTCCGGCGAAGTTGAATTGGCACGCAGCGTTGCGAGAACGTGAAGATCGCGAGCGTTGAATAGATGATGCCAATAGGTCCAGCCGCGGGTTCGGATTGGCTCGTCGGTCTTATCGCCCGGTTCAATCTCCATGTCCGGCACGAATCCCTGTTCCTGCCATCGTGAAATGTTCTCGCGTACAATGGCTTCAACCTGGCGCTCGCGGGCCAGGTCGTCATCCGTTACAGCCGAAAAAAAAGTATCCGGCCTGCTTTTGTCGATGCTTTCTCTAGCAATCCACTGAACGCAGTATAGTCGCTCCTGATAGATGTCGCCCGGTCGAGGCATAAAATCAAATTTTTCCCATAAGCGCAGGCGATTGAGAGTTTGACCATTTGCGTCGCGATAGTCGCCCCGGATTGTCTTGATCTCAACGCCCGACCGCTCCGGATTCATTGGATGCACAAGGCGCCCGTCACGTATCGTGCCAATCTCTGCTTCCGCCATCTCGGATGCTGAGACACCGGCGTGAATTTCAATTTCGTAGCGCTTCGCCGCATTGTCGGGAACGAGTTTCGCGATCACACGCCGGGACTTTGAGATGACCCAGCTCGGTGCCATGGGAACCATCCAGTCGGTGCGCGGACAGCGTGTCTCAAGGCAATAAAGGAAAGCTTTGGCTCGATTTCCCTCAGCATCTTGCTCGATGCCAAGCCTAGTAATTTCTGCGTTTACTGTCGCCACTACTTTGCGCTGCTCTTTTTCGATTTGAGAGCGTCGCTCCTGCGATGCGCCAATGATGTTGAAGCTGCCCCACGTGAGCAGGCAAGCAATAGGATTCAGGTCTGACGCGTAGGTTTCGCAGCCGAGTCGTGCGGCTTCAAATGGGATCGATCCGCCTCCGCAGAAAGTGTCGGTTATTTTCGGTCGCCGCCCGAAACGCGCCACGCCCAGTTCATCGATCAATTCGGACATGTTTCGCGCGTTAGTGCCGAGATGGCGATTCACCATTGGCCAGATCGGCTCTAGCAATTCCGCCTCGTCGCATTCTTCTGGCCGACGAACAGCCGTGAGTCGCTCCGCATACGGTAGCGTTGCAAAGGCCTCAGCTATCCGCGCGTCCCGCTGCTCTCTACGGAGATCCTCTCGCCAAACGCGCCGACGCCCGCGCTCCTCGGTGACGAGTTCGGCATAGGCTGGAAATAGCGAGGCGAATCTCTTCGGCCCTCCATCAAAACGCCGTGCGAAGGCGCCGTCATCCATCGCCATAAGCTTTAAAAAGATGTCGAGATCGGCTGCCGCGTCCTGACCGGCAGGCAGCAGAGACCCGAGCACGACCGCACGCACGAGGACGAGAGGCTTACGCCCTTTCCAATAGGATCCGAGAGCGGTGAGAGTCTGGCTCGCGCCAGCCTTTCGTTCCTTGTAAGCTTCAGCCGAAAGCCTACCGACTGGAAGTTGCCGCTCGATGAAGGCGGGTACATCCGCGAGGGAAAACGGCGCTAGGCCGGGCTTCGGCGAGGCAATAGCAGCAGCGACGTTCATGAAGACTCACTCGGCTGGAACGGGCGCGAACAGGAAGCCCGGCCCCTCGTTCTTCGGTTTCGACTTTTTCTTTGTCGGCACAAAGCCGTTATTGACCCGCGGTTCCAGCGTTCCCCGACCTGCGACTGCCCCAAGATGGAATGTATCGGTACGCGTGCCGAAGCACAGGGCCTGCCGCAGCGCGCCGCGCCAGCCCATGCCAATTTGATGGGCGAGGCCGGTAGACGCAGCCGTCATGGTGTAGAGCCACCACCGCTCTTCGGGTTTAAGCCCATGCCAGTTGCGAATGGCAACGGCAATCTCCTCAGGCTTTACATCTAACGCCTCGACAGCCCAGAGCAACACGAGCAGTTCCTTGCCAAATAGCCGCTGCACCGCGGTTTCGTCCGCGCCCCAGCGCCCGGCGGGTTTTCCTTCGACCTTCAGGCGTCGATTGAACTCGGTGCGCGCCTCCGGCGACACCACGTCCCACACCTCGCGCGCCGCCTCGCAACGCAGCACCGTCTCTGGTGCCCATTGCGGCTCGCGGTCGGTCGGGGGACGGCCGAACACCTCGAACACCTGCACTTTGGCCTCGCGTCCTTTGGTAAGGCGCACCAGATACCCGTGCTCCTGGTAGATATCAACGCAGTCGAAATTCGCAGCTGCAGTGGCCATGGAATCACTCCTGCTTCCATTCGACGCGGTCGAAATCAAGATCGAAAGCGTCGCAGAACGCCGTCAGATCGCGCCCTGACGGAAACACAATGCCGTCCAAGCGAAGCTTGACGGTCGGCGCAGGTGAGTTGAGCAGTGCGCTCAGCTCCTTGACCTTTTGGTCGAGCGCAGCCGCCGAAACTGCGACATCGCGCCCGAGCCGGAGTGTCAGGAAATCTCCTTCCGAGCGCGCGCCGCTAAGATCGAGAGAGCCGCCAAAAACCTTTGCGTCCGACATCTTTGCGAGCCGATCAAGTGCCGAGAACGCCGCTGCGGTTTCTTTGGGCTCGAAGCGCGAGGTCATGGTAGTAACGGCGTCCGGCTTCAACGCGGCCTTTGGTTGCGGAGAGCGGGGGCCACCGGGATCGTCCATACCAGAAGCAAGCGACGCGGTCTCTTCCTGGCTGAACTGGCCGCTGACCTCAGCGACGACACGAAATTGTTTCGCGCCCGGTGGCGCATCCATCTCGCCGTGCGGCACCTCGGGGCCAGTCTTCGGGTCGGACCCGTCGAAGGTCGCGCGAATGGTCGCCGCTCGCGGAATCGCGTTGAGTGATACTCGATAACCATTGGAAGTGCGTTTCACGTCCGGCTTGACACGGATCGGCGCGCGCCATTCGCAGGGCTCGCCTGTCTTGGCAACGCCCTTCGAATCGACGCCGAGGAACCATACTGCGGGCGCCGCCGTCTCGTACACGCGACCGTCGAGTTTCTGCGCTTTCGAAGGATCGGGCGGGCCGCTTTCAGAGACGTAAACGATATCGGCGTCCTCAGGCGCCACATTCACCTGAAAACGGCCCGTCACCATCGGGTCTTGCGCGAAGTCGTCCTGCCTGGCAGTGACTCGCGTGATGCGCTCCCACTTCTTCGCGACCAAGCCATCCTTCTCGCGCCAGAAGCCGCGCAGAACGGCTGCTCGTGTCAACTGTTCCAGGCCACCTTTCGGTAGCCAATACCACCCGGACCGGACGGCAGAGTTGCGCTTGAGTGAACCAGGTTGAACCGCGTCGGCATCAAACAAGATTTCTTCGGAATCGAGACGCAAAGTCTCAAACTCCGCGTCAAATTTGTCGCTAGAGATGAATTTGCCGCGCTTCGAAAGAGTGTCGATGATCTGCTGTTCGCCCGAATAGTCGTTGCGGTCGAATTCCATTCGAAAATTGTCAAACGAGCGCAGATAGCTCCCCTTGGCTCGATCACGCATCGGAAAGACAATGCTCTTGAACGTTTCACGAAGGGCGCTTGTGAAGGCCGCGGCCTCTCGCGCACGAACACCGTCAAGCTCGGCCATCTGCGGGGATCCCTGGCCGTGTTGCGCCTTAATCCGTTCCTCCACCTTGGCGATCGCCCGCTGGCGGCGAGCGCTGGTCCTGAGGGTCGCAATCGCATTGCGATCCGCCGTCAGCAGCAGGACCCGGTTCTGCAAATCCTGCCTGTTCCACCAGTCGATGAACTCCTGAGGAAGCTTGTCGGCCGGTTGCTCTAGGATGATCAAGGTCGGGCGCTCGTCATCCAACTTGATCTCGTCAAGGGCAGGCAGAATTGCAATGTTCTCGGAGTAAAGCGCACCGGTGCGAGGCTTGAATACCTCTTTGAGCTTATCACGAAGGGTCTGGTCGACCTGCTCGGCCGCGATGTTCCCGGCAATCTCGGTGATCTCGGCCGTTACGTTGGCGGTCTGGCCGAAGAAGACGCGGTTATCGACACCCTTGAAGAGATACCACGCCTGGCCTTCCAGGCGACTAAGGCTGCCTTTTATCTCGGACACGTCGAGCAGTGGATCGACGAGCGTCTCAATCAGCTCACCGTCGGTGAGGCCTCGCAACGGCGATTCTGCCGCCGAAAGGGACGACATCAGCAAGACCTTGGCCACCGCTGAAGCCGTTGGGTTGCCATCGGCCGCGTCAATCTTCTCAGCGAGCGCGTTACCCCGGTCGGCCACGTCCCGGGAGATGGCATTGGAGTAGCCTGGATTGATCTTCCGGATTTCCTCGATGCTCGCTTGGTCGTTGAAGTCGAGGTGTTGCAGCCCGATCAGGAATGCATTGCCGTTGCCGGCCAAGGCGCCTCGCACCGCGAGACGCATCAGGCGGATGAGCGCCCGAGTCTTCTGGTAGCCACGGTTCTCCGCGAAGCGTGCCACTATGTCTCGAATGGAGGGGTGGAAGGGATAGGTCTCGCGTATGCGCTCGATGAAGGTCTCGGGCGTCGTCGGAATCGTGTCAACTCGCTTTGCCTTCTGAAGCGCGGAGACATAGGCCTGTGCGACCTCATCGATCTTATCGGCCGAGGGCAAGGCGTCGAACAGCCGCTTGCGAACGATAGCGAAAACCTCGCCCGTGTTCTGTTGTACCGGGGTGATCGCCTGCGCGTTGCGATCGTAGTGTTTCGTCAGGCTTTCGATAAGCGTGCGCAATTGTCCGGAGCCATCGAGGTAAACGTCGTCCTTCAGGTT
The DNA here is from genome assembly GCF_051167995.1 of Bradyrhizobium sp. HKCCYLRH3073. Lineage (NCBI taxonomy): Bacteria > Pseudomonadati > Pseudomonadota > Alphaproteobacteria > Hyphomicrobiales > Nitrobacteraceae > Bradyrhizobium > Bradyrhizobium sp. HKCCYLRH3073. The sequence continues at coordinate 36,026 of NZ_JBNPUD010000016.1, read as the reverse complement.
TGTGACGACGACACAGGCGCGAGGGCACCGCGGCAGCGCATTGAACAGGCGTTCCAGCGCTCCGATCGTGAGATCGCCGAGAGTGGTGTTTCCGACCGTCTCGCCTTGCGCCATCTGGAGGTAGCTTGGCAGCTCGTCGAGCAGAATCAGGACGGGCTCATCGCCCAGGGCTGAAACCCATTCGTCGACGCCTGGGGTCCTCGCTCCATTGCGCCAGAACGGCGCCATCACATCGCCGCGGCCAAGTTGCTCGGCGATATAGCCCCACAGCAGAGTGTTCGGATTCTGGTGGCCGTTGAAGATCACGACCTTCGCCGTGGCAAACTCGTTGCCAGTGGAAATCTTCGGAACCACCTCGCGGCGAAGCCCTGGATCGGCAGCTAGAAGGCCGAGTGCAATCAGGCTGTGCGTCTTGCCTCCGCCCATAGCCTGGGTCAGATAGAAGGCCCCATCTTCCGACTTGCCAGCCAGACGATCGAAGCTGCGCTTGACCAATACGTCAAGACCGGCCGTAAAATGGTTCCGTCTAAAGAACTCCCGTCCGTCGATCTTGCCGGCAGCGAGGTCCTCGATCTGAGCAACTTGCTCGACCAGGCTGTCGCTGGTGACTACTGCGTTTGGAACGCAAAGCTGTTTTACTGTTGCAATCGGCATGGCCCCGCCCACTGGATCGGGCCGACTGGCTTTTCGAACCGTCACCGAGTGATGCGCGGCAGCTGCCGAAAGGTCCGAAGCTCTTTTGCCCGAGATGTCCTCCCATAGCGTATTCGAGGAGGGTTGTCCGGGTAAACTTCCGACCAATTTGGACCGATCCGCATTGTTAACAGGAAGCCACATGGCCTCGGACCGCCCACCGGTGCCCAAAGTTGTTCCCAGCTGGTCGCGCGGCGTTATGGCTGCGGAAAAACCCATGCGGTTGGCTCATGAAGTCACGATCCGGCCTTCTGCCCGCGCTTTCTCGAAGTAGGCGGACAAAGGCTTGTCTCCGATGAAGTCGGCGTCGCGTTCGACTGTGAGGCCGAGCGGCCCCTTCGCGATTGCGCGGTTGAAGCAATGGGGTCGTCGGCAATCAACTCTTGCAGACACAGCTGGTAGACCCGCTCAAAGTCGCAGTAGCGGCGCCAGAGCGATTGAGCGAAGTCTAAGGCTCCCGCCGCGGCGATTGCTTCGATGACCGTCTCAAGCGTCAATGGCACGAAGGGGACTCGGTCAGCGCCTTGTTGATTAGGTTCGATGAGCTCACCTTGATAAACACGAAATGCGCCCCAGACCTGCGTATTGAGCTGGGGCGCGACGGCGAGGAAGACTGCGCGCGGCGTATTACCGTTATCCACGGCCAGCTGACTCAAAAGGTGCAGGCGCCAGAGTTGCTCGATCGCATCCGAGCGCAGCACGGCGCTGTCTGCGTCGCGATAGAGGAGAACCTGTCGCGATACTTCACTATACCTGTCCCTCATGCGGGCTGCGGGACCCATCGATTCACTCAGCTTGACTTCGATGAAGATGGTCGCGGGCTGGCCGTCCAATGTAGTGATTTGAACTGCAAGATCGGCCGCGGTTCGATCCGAAAGCCAAATGTCGCGCCCAGGCAAGTGGCTGCGCCGGCCGGGCGAGTGCTCGAACATGATGCGCTCCACTTTGTGTACGATGCCCGGCAGCAAGCTCCGGAAGACGGCGGTCGCAAGTTTCAGATCCAGTGCGAGAAGCCCGAATAAATTGAAAACGAGCGGTGCGGAACTGAGCGCGTGTCCGAAAAGCCGATCGGGCGCGATTAGCGCATCTTCCTCGCACATGAGATATTCGTGAAGAGCCAGGCGATGGATGTCGGCGCTGAGGAAGTTCTTGCCGGCGCGTGCGGCCTCGGCGCTGAGGATTGAGCCGAGAAAAGAACGAGTATCCGTCGTGCAGCGATCATCGGCTGCGGTTGGGATGCCCTGAGCCTTTAGCCAGAGAGCTTGCTTAAGCCTGGCGGCGGCTCTGAAGCGGGAGTCTAATGCGCAGTAAGCGCCGTGCCGTTTGAGCACGGCTTCCGGGACCAACGGCGTTCGGGGCAGCTGCTTGAATACTGAAGCAACCGTAAAGTCGCGCGCCATTCCGCTATCGCTCGAGTTGTTCGACGATGCGGTTTCCGGGGCGACTTCGAAGCGATCTGAGGGGGTGGCCATTCGAATGTCCTGCTGTGATCCGTGCAGGGGATTCGAGAACGGCAACGCGATGTTTAGCCTAACTTTTTGGAAGCGGAATGGAGCACGTTTAGAAACTAAGCGCATTGGTTCAAGAAAATATCTCGGCCTATCAATGGTTTACAGCCCGTCAGCGTTGGTCGCGCCGGACTGGCGGGCCTAGGCCAGCCGGTTCGCCCAGGGTGGTTGTGCGAATCGACAGCGGCCGTAGAAAGGCGCCTCGAAGCCTTCGAATGTGCCCGCAGGTGAACCAAGGCCGGTTCCGGGCGCGCTTGGGGAATGGAATGGCCGACAGCGATAATGAACTGCTGAAATATCTGAAATCCTTCAGGGACCGGAATGAGCTCGCGAGGACTTTGATCGCGGAGTCATTATGGGATCGCCCGGAGAAGGAACTGGAGGCTTTGACAGCCTGGGCCGCTACGGGTGAGGGGGAATTTTCAGCGCGATTGCGCGGGCTCGTTTCGCCCACGAAGCCGAAATCGTCGCGAACCGACGCAGCGCGAAAGCGCCAGTTCGACCGAATCCGAAAGCATCACCCTGCGTTGGAAAAGTATGGCGCTGTTGCACGAAACGTGGGGCGCGAACATTGGCTGGAGGAGGATCAGCCCGCCGATGACCAAGCTACCGAGCAGACCAAATTTACGCCAGAACAGCTGAAAGACATTCAAAGGTCGTTGGAGAAGCAGGCAGCAGAAGACCTCCGAAGAATTGAGAAAGCCTACACCGACTGGGACCGCTCTTTCATGAAGGGCTGGCGCGCGTACTTAGACGCGGGCGAGAATCCGAACCACTCCCCAGTACCACTCGATCCACTCGCAAACCCGTTTCGCCCGGCACCGCCACAGATGCAGCCGTCAATGTTGACGGCTCGTGACGCGATCAAGCTTTTCAATGGCATCTCTTTCGCGATGTGGAAGCATGGAAGAGTGATGAACACACACATCATCATCATTTGGTCCATGATCCCACGAGTGGATGAGCAGAAAGGAATGAAGGTATTGGGCCTTTACCTGAACGAGGCCCGGAAGTGGTTGGGTGTTGGGAGTGGCCCTCGCCGCAGAATCATTAGTGATGCGCGGCATGGCGAGGAGATGCACTATGTGTGGGTCCACGAAAACGCCGTTCAGCGCGGCTTTCACAGTCACATCTTGACCTATGTTCCGGATGAGCGCCGGGCGCAGTTCGAGGCGTGGTCGCGGGTTCGCCTAGAGAAGTTGTGCAGGGCCCATTTCCCTCGGAAGGCACTTCGCCTCGTTCGCAGCTACGCAAAATCCAATGAAGAAAAGGTACGCGGCGTCTGGCGCTGGTATCGATATTTGATGAAACAGCTCGATCCTACGGCGGGATTGCGCGTTGATGACAGCTCAGAAGGCGTCTCGGCCGTGGTATTGCGGGACATCCTGAAGCCTTGGCCGGCGCGGAAGAGCCCGCCAATACCTCGCATGAAGCTGACAGGCGTTTCGCACTCGATCGGCGAGGGTGCCCAGGATGCGGCGGGGTTTTTCTCGATGCTTGGTCAGGCGCGGTTTGATGAACTGTATAGCGGCCTTGAGTTTGAGGATCGTAGGTTGGCCGAGTTATTCGGAGGACTCCCCGAGTGGCGTAGTCAATTCCGAAAGTGGGACACAATAAACTATCACGGATTGTTCTGAGCCAACAAATGCAAATGCAGAAGGCTCCAACCCGGAGGGTTGGAGCCTAATGCAGATGCAGTGCAGGTCTCGTGTTAGCTAGGATAGATTTGAGGAATGAATTACACCCGTGTCAAGCACCTTGCAATTCCATTGAAGGCCTACCCCCGGAGCGTTGTGTGCGTTGATCCGGTCGGTCACCAGGGAAGATCGTCTGCGTCGTGGCGTTGCTCGCCTTCGCGTCCGCCAGGATTGACTCTCTCATCATCCAGGTCGATCTCGAAGATCGGGGGAGATGTGGGAGGCGGCGATGTCGGCCCCGGCGGTGTGCTTCCGCACGGTCTGCGACGCTTTGGGTAACGCTGCTCAAGCAGCGAAAGGAATGCCTCTGGCCCCCTTTCGGGATAGCTGCCCTCGCCGTCAATGGTGATGACCCCTCTCGTCGGATAGTAGTTCAGAGCGCGGTGCTTGATGTGAAACTGTGTGGGACGGTCGACGAAGCGGCCGCTTTCGCGCATTTTGTTGATGAGCTCTCGCGTGTCATCTTCATCATTGCGATAAAACAGTGGTCCGTCCTTGGACGGGATCTTGCGTTGCATAGCTGTTATCCGTGATTGGGGTTGGCGGACGGCTGCGCATTTGGCACGGGAAGCTGGGGCCGTGTGGCGAGCCAGTTCTCGGCGTCTGCGAGGCGGATGATGGTTCGGGTGCAGACTTTGACTGCGCGAAGGTGACCGTCGCGGATTTCCTTCCATGCGGTGGTGCGGCCAATACCGGCCCAGATCGCGAAGTCGTTGACCGACATCGCGCCTCTCGGCTTTTCAGGCTGATGGGACATGTATCTATTGCTCCATGTTTGTCCGGAAGTTCTCGACTTCCGAGTGGATATGGATGCGATACGGACGGGAGCGGAGCGCTGCGTACTGTCCTGGTGCGTCGAAGGCAGAGCGTTTTGCGCGCGAGCGATCAGGACTTGTAGGGGATGCCGGCGCAGAACGCAGCCCATGCTTCTGCGAGCTGCCGTCGCTTGTCGAATAGGTCGCCACGGCGATAAGCGGCTTCGACCTTATTGCTGATGGTATGTGCAAGCGCCATCTCAACGACTTCGTTCGGGAAGTCGGTTCGTTCCGCCGCCCAGTCGCGGAAGGTCGAGCGGAAGCCATGGGCAGTGATGTCGTCTCGTTTGAGACGACGCAGCAGCATCAGGAAGGCCATAGAGCTGAGCGGGCGTTCCTGCTTGCCTCCGGGAAACACGAAGTCGCTGGTGCGGATTTCCTGCATCTCGGCAAGAATGAGTTGGGCTCGCTTGGCGAGCGGGATGCGATGATCGCGGCTGGCTTTCATACGGGCGGCGGGCACGGTCCAGAGCTGCGCCTTTTCGTCATACTCGCTCCAGCGCATGCCCATCGTTTCATTGGTGCGGGTGGCGTTGAGGATGCAGAACTCAAACGCGCGGGCGACGACCGTTTCTTCCTGGCGCAAAATCTGGATGAAGTCGGGCGTCTCGTCGATCGGAAGGGCGGCATGATGGACTATGGCCCGGACTCGTGAACGTTTGGGTAGAAGATGATCCAGATGACCGCGCCACCGCGCCGGGTTATCACCCGTGCGGTACTTCATCGCCTTAGCCCAATCGAGAATGCGTTCGATCCGGCCACGAATGCGGGAGGCCGTTTCGGTCTTTTCTTTCCAGATCGGTTGCAGAACTCTCAGAACCAGATCGCCGTCGATGGCGGCAACTGGTTTGTCCTTGAAGGTCGAATAAACGTATGCCTCAAGCGTAGTCGTCCACAGCTCGGCGTGCTTGCCGTTCTTCCAGCCGTCCTTATGGGCGGCGATATAGCTCTCGGCGCATTTCTCGAAAGTGATGGCCTCGGCCGCTTCGATCACCTTGGCTTGCTGCTCCCTGTGGCGCTCTTCCAGCGGATCAAGGCCCTTGAGGCGCATGGCCCGGCAGACCTCTGCCTTCTCCCGTGCCTCGGCAAGCGAGACCGTATGAAACGGACCAAGGCCCATGTCCCGCAGCTTGCCGCCAGTGCGATACCGGAAAATCCAGCTCTTGGAATTGCCGTCACGGACCTTCAGGTAGAGACCAAGCCCATCGGCATACATCCCCGGTTTGAGATTCTGTTTGATCTTGAGCGCAGTGAGCACCCGTATCCGAGCCATTGCGAAGCTTCCGCGTCGTGTCCGAGCCCATATAGAGGGAGGGGTTCAGTCGACAGGCGGAGGTGTTTACAGGGGGCACCGATACAGCCCGTGCCGCTTCATCGGTCAGCACTGCGAACGCGGACGCGGCGACGACATAGATGAACCCCGCTCGCTACCCGCGTTTTCGTCTCATTGTTATAGATAACGGGTAAGCGTCATCGTATTTCCCCTCTGGGCCTTGAACGTAGCGGCAGATTTTCGCTATCTGTCGGCAGGAAGCGCACTTATCTGCGGGCCCGCAGACGTACTGCCGTGCGTATGTCCTGCATATCGACGCGGCCCGCGAGCAGTGTCTGGCGGAAGGTCTGGAAGATCGGCGCGCTGCGTTCTTCGTCTTCGATGGTCAGGATCAACGAAAACGGTATGCCCTCGGCCGGGAAGGTCGCTTCCGCCCGCACCACGCTTTCCACTTCAAGCCGCCATTCCGCCGAGTTGCCAACCCCGCCGGTGAAATCCGCCGCGTAGCGCTTGGTCGGCCACCATTTCAGGCCATAATCGATGAGGCTGCGCTCGGGGATGGTGAGCTTGCCGGTGCGCGGCAGGAACGCCTGGGAAATCTGGTCGTGATAGCTCGGCTTGCCGTCGCTTCGGTCAACCGGCTGGCGCTGCCGAAGATGGGCGCTGAGATTCACCCGCACGAACTCGGACCCGAAAGCCTGGTTGATCGGCGCATCGTAGACGAGAGTCATTCGGACGAGACCCCGGCAGGCGCGCGTGGCGGCATCCACCAGCGCAGCGGGCCACTGGAAATCAAACCTGAGGATTGCGGGTTTCTGCTCGCCGGCGGTGAGCCGGCTTTCGAATACCATGGTGATAGCATGATCTTCCGTTTCCAGCATGGCCGTCGCCGATGAAGGCCGGCCAAACCCGGCGAATTGGCGCGCAACATCCCGCAGGCGGGGCGAGGCGAGGGGGGAGGGAAGCGTCGCGTTATGGATGAGAAAGGCCCGCAACGTGCGGGGCGCTAGCCGCTCCCCAGTCGCGACATCAAGCACCGCGAGCGTCTTCGCGGCAAGCGGGGCCGCAAAGCTGGTGCCGCAGGTTTGCGCCTGATTGCCTTGCGGGTCGCACGAAACCAGATGCGTTGTGCCTGGCTGGGATGCGTCGCCGGTCCCGCCGAAATGAGCGACATCGGGTTTGACGCCGACGCGCAGGCCCGGCCCGCGACGGGTGTAGGTGGTCGGCGCATCCTCTATCTGATTGGAGCCCGGAGGGTTCAGGGCGCCCACCGCAATCGCGCGCACGCTCTCGCACGGCATGAAGATCGTGTCGGGATTGGTTCTTGCCGCTAACATCGCCTGCACCTGGTTCAATTTTGCAGGCCACGGGTTGCGCCATTCGGCGCCCGAGAGATTGCCGGCGGAGTTGACGATCAGAATGCCGAGCCGATCCTGAATATCGTCAAGCCGAGCCGCGTAAAGACTGTAGGTGTCGGCATCGACCGGCGCCACGACATTCAGCGACATGTTGAATATCCGAACACCATGGCTGTCCCGGGCCTCAGTAAGTGCCGCTTCCAACTCCTCCAGAAATGCCTCGAAGCCTCGCTGGCCATAAACGACGCCAAAAGGCGCTCGTGGCATCAGTGGCACATCGACGATGTCGCAGCCGTCGGATTCGACGGCCAATTGCGGCGAATTCGCCGCCTGAGCGCCGATCAGCACGCCAGCAACAAGCGTGCCGTGGCCCGGATCGCAGTCAGCCTCATCAAGGAAATCATGGCGGTCCAGCACCCAAGCCCTTAGCGGACCGTCGACGCCGGTGTCGATCACGCCGACGCGGGGATAGCGGCCATCGGAGACGCGCGAAATCGTAGGGAAGGGTGAAGGCCCGGCGGCCGCTTGGGCTTCGGTCGGCTGGATCAGGATCGGAAATCTGATCCGGCGGACTAGCGGATGGTCGGCCAGCCGCCGGAGGATATATTCGTGACGGTTCACATCGCGATCAAGGTGAGCCGGCGTGATCACGCGTTCGTCTTCGCCGCGCACAATCCGTCGGTCTTCGATCCGTGCCGGTTCGGACGCGTCGGTCAGAAGCATCTCAATCGCGGGCGTGCCGCCAGGGCTCGGCAGCAAGGTCGCAAGCAAGCCGCGCCCGCCCTCGCGGAATATCGCTTGCAGCGTCGCTAGCGAGCGCCGGAAACCCAAGGCATCGTGATCGCCGCCATCGATCAAGGGCTGCGTCTCGAACAGCTCGACGATGTAGCCGCTTGCCGCGCGCGGATCTGAAAGCGCCGCAACGGCGGCATCCGCCGCAAAGGATCGTTTCAGATTGGACGGAGCAAGCTCAATTGATTCAATGGCTCCGACCTCACAGCGATTGCGGGTGACGCAATGGTAAGGACGTCCGGTTTCTCTTGAGATACGCGTCTCGCCCTGGTCTTCCGCAAGAGCTATGTGACGCCGCAACCGCGCGAAATGGATCAGCGGCGCCCGGAAATACAGCTCACCCGGCGCGCCGGCCCCGACGCAGGGGAACTGATCGGCCAGGAAGACAGCGCGATTGGGCCGGTACGATTTTGCGATCGCTTCGATGCGCATCCGGACCCGCAGATAGCACAGCGGCCCGTACGGCCATCGGGCGACGTCGTTCTCGATCGTTTGCAGAGCGGCGAGAAGGCTATCGCGATGCTTTACGAAAGCCGCATCGCGTCCTTCGAAGAAGTCCTTGTCGTTGCCGCCGCGCTTCGGGTCAGGGGCCCGCAGAAACGCATCGTCGTTGAGTACGATCTGAACGGGGTTATTGGGCATTGGCTACGCCCTCCCTCGACGCTTCGCGCGCCACGTAATCCTGCGCGTAACGCGAAATCGTGCTTTGGCTGACGCCCAGCATTTTCGCGACGCTCGCCTGCCGGATCGGTAGACCGGAGTTGAGAAGCGCGCCGACAAAACCTGCTTCGTCGCCGACAAACAGAGACGCGGGCGAAGATCGGTTTTCATCGATCGCAAGCCTCGGCACCAGAGCCTTTGCCGCCGCCAAAATCGTCATCGCCGACACGTCCGAGCGGCTGAGCGCCAGCACCCGTTTCAAGGCATCGGCAAAATTCTTGAGAAACGACCCCGACCGCTCGCCGACAATAAAAACGAGCGTTCGCACAACGTCCTCGTCTGCGTCCAGCGGATGAAGGAACGCATTGAGCATGGTAAAGCGGGTGCGCTCGTCCGGCAGATCGATCCGAATATGATTTTCAAAACGCCGCCATACGGCGGGGTCAAGCAGCGCATCATGGTTCGTGATGGCGACCGTTAGCCCGGTTCCCGCCCGCGCGTCCAGGTTCTGAAGCAGCGTGTTGACGACGCGCTTGATTTCACCCACTTCGTGGGGGTCGTCGCGCATCTTGGCCAAAGCGTCGAATTCGTCGAGCACCAGCATACAGCGATAGCGATTGGCGAAAGTGAACAGATTCGCGATGTTGCGCGCCGTCGTGCCCAGGAACGAACTGACGAGGCCATCGATCCGGGCATTGATGATCGGCAAGCGCAGTTGCGCCGCCAGCCAGAATGCGGTCAGAGTCTTGCCGGTGCCGGGCGGGCCGTAGATCAGGCAGGACCGCGACGGTTCGACTCCCATCTCGCGCAGGGCCTTGACCTGCTTCCATTCGCCGAGCAGCGCGTCCAGCGCCAGCGTGAGCGTTTCGCTGTAGATCGGCGCGGGGCGTCCGGCGCCCGGATTAAGGATCACTTCGGCCAGCGGCACGCTGGTTTCGCGATCAGCCGGGGGATGGACATTGGCCGTAAGTTCGTCGCCCGTGACCAATAGGCGCGACACCTCCACTGCGCTCGGGCTGAGGCTATGCTCACTCGAAACGCCCGCAAGCAGCCGATCCACCGCCGTCGCGGCTTTCTCGTCACCGTCCGTCCTTAGCCGGTCGCGCAGGCGCTCGACCTGCTTACGGAAACGCGGATCGGTCCCTTCGAGGCCGATCCGGCAGAGGGTCTGTATGACGGAGAAGTGCTCCATGGGTCCTGACGAATCGCTTTTCAGAGTGAAATATGCACTAGTAAGATGGTTTATGCATCAGGTACACTAGTTTATGCAAGGACAAAAGACTTGCCTTCGGCTGGGGCGGCCGCGCGGGGGCGGAACTCCTGCTTTTCGCAAGGATTGGCGGGGCTTTACCCGATATCTGCCCGCTCGCCTCCAAGCGCGGCCCGGAACCTCCCCGCACCACAGCCACACGGATCGCGGCATATTGACCGCGTCAGGGGCTGCTCGTGGCCGTGGTGCCGGGACTGCGCGGAACCGCGGCTTCCGCCAAAAGGCCGCGCCGTTCGGAGCCGGGTCGGACACAGCAGTTCGATGATTGACGGTATGCGCGTTGTTTCCTCCATCGCCTTACGGCGCGCGCCAATCGCGGTTTTCTGCGGGACGCCGCTGCAATGAAGGAGGACGAAGCACGTATGCGCGAACGTGGCGCCCGACAGGGTCTATAGTGCCGACATGAAGCCCATCTCACCACTCCGCTGGGACGCCTTGGCCGGTTATGCCCGCGATCCGAAGACGCTGTTCATGGCCGAGGAGGTCGGCTGGTACGAACATGCGGGGGAGCGGGTCCTCGGGTTGCTGATCCGCGATTACGAAGACAATGATTTTGCCGGCGTCGTCTTTGGGCGAGACAAAAAGCTGCGCTTTCGCTGCGTCTCCATCAATGACTTTGATTCACGGCGACGCCATGCCGAGGTGGCGCTCCGTCGCGAGATGGAACGCGTTGCGGCCGAAGACGATGCCGAATATCACCAAGGCGACGAGACCGGCAAGCCGGTGGATTTTTTTACCGCAGTCGTGCCTGAAGCGCGCTTGAACCCGACCTTCGTTAGGCTGCGCGACGAGGAAGCGTACTCGGCCGCGCGCGGCATCATCGAGCCGATGATGCGCTGGTATGAAGATGTCGACGGCAATTTCGTGGAGCAGTTCCAGACCACCGGCTTCGATGCGAGGATCTGGGAGCTGTATCTGTTTGCCGCGTTCCGGGAGATGAATTACGGCATCGAGCGCGTGCATGCCGTACCCGATTTCGAATGCGTGAACCCGCTCGCGCGGTTTGCCGTCGAAGCGACAACTGTCAATCCTTCGCAAAGCGCAACGGGAGAGGCCCTGCGCGAACCGCCGCTCGATACGGCTGAAGCTATGAAGGCCTACCTCGACGGCTATATGCCGATCAAGTTCGGCAGTGCCCTCAAATCCAAGCTGGACAAGAAATATTGGGAAAAACCGCATCTAGCCGGCATGTCGCTGATGTTCGCCATTCAGGATTTTTCGGCGCCGCCCTCCATGATTTACACGCGGTCCGCGTTTGAGCATTACATCGCCGGCTATAAGCACGATTGGGATCGCGACGAGAACGGCCGGTTGAGAATCCATCCGCGAAAGATCGGTACGCACCGTTGGGGAGCCAAGGAGATTCCCTCAGGCTTTTTTAGTCAGCCTGGAACGGAAAATATTTCAGCGGTCGCGTTTTCGAACAGCGGCACGATCTCGAAATTCAACCGGATGGGATTGCTGGCGGGATTTGGATCGAAACGCCTCAGGCTTGTCCGTCAAGGCACGGCCGTCAATCATGACCCGAACGCCGCCGAGCCGTTAACGTTCAAGCATTTCGTTAACGACCCCGGCTATTCCGAGACATGGGTGGAAGGCCTCGACTTTTGGCACAACCCGAAGGCCCTGTATCCAATCGACCCGCGCGTGCTACCTGGCGCAGCCCATCACTTGCCTCACGAAAATGGGGAGATACAGCATCGGGTGCCCGACTGGCATCCGCTGGGATCGATTACTTTGCACTGGCTTGACCGGCCAGGCCAGCAAGCCGAAGCGAAGGCATGAGCCTCGTGCGGCGCTCGGCGGTGCCGGCCAGGGCTCTACTCGCGGCGCTCACCAAGTCCCGAAGATCCCGCAATTGGGATGGCGGTTGGGCGACGATCCCTCGCGGACGCTCGCGGCAGTCACATATTCCTGTTTGACCAGTGCATCGAGGGTGCCATTATAGTCTGATATGAATTGACGCGGCCTATCTGAGCCGCAGCTACTGGCTGGACCGCGTGAAGCGCGGTTAAGTGTCTCTTCTTTCGGAAAAGCTTATGATGGTCCGCCCGTCGCTCCCTTAAGGTGTGAAGCAATAGAATACAATTATAAGTTCGGATAGCCTAGCTGCGATCCGCGATATCCGGCCTGTCCAAGCGACCTTACCTTCCGTCGAACGCTTCCGCCCATACTCCGGACCATACTCGCGAGAGGAGTTGATGCGAATTGGGATGAATGCGCCCAACTTCCAACGAACAGCTTGTCCCTGAGCTGCAATGGCTTCTGATTTCGGCGAACCTGTGCGAATGAGGGCGGACAAACGGTTTTGGACTCCCTCTCCGCCAGCAAAACGTTCGCAGATGTCCGTTGCAGTCTTCCGGCTGGCGTTCGAGCGCCTATAACGCCAGAAGCTTCGGGACGGCGTGTCGGCGTCAACTCATCCGGATCCACGCGCCCTTGGCGGCCGATGATCTGACGGCTGCATCGATGAACTTCACGCCGGCCAGGCCGTCCTCGATGGTCGGGAAGAGCACGTCGCGATCCGGCTTCTCGCCGACCCTGGCCGCGCGGATGGCGTGGGCGGCCTCGGCGTAGATGGTGGCAAAGCCTTCGAGATAGCCCTCGGGGTGGCCGGAGGGCAGTCGGGTGACACGCGCGGCCGCGCCGAGCGTGCCCGCCCCGCCGCGGGTCAGAAGCTGCTTGGGGCGTCCATAGGGCGTGAACCAGAGCTGGTTCGGATTCTCCTGCGCCCATTCGAGGCCGCCCTTGCTGCCGGAGACGCGCAAGGTCAGGCCGTTCTCATGACCGACCGCCACCTGGCTCGCCCACAGCATGCCCCTCGCGCCGCCTTTCCATCTGAGGAGGATCTGGACGTCGTCGTCGAGACGACGCCCCGGGACGAAGGTCGACAGCTGCGCGAGCAGCTCATCGAGCTCGAGCCCGCTGACGAAGCAGGCGAGGTTGTAGGCGTGCGTCCCGATGTCGCCGATGCAGCCGCCCGGGCCGGAGCGGGCGGGGTCGGTGCGCCACGCCGCCTGCTTGTGATCGCTCTGCTCCAGCCGCTCGGTCAGCCAGTCCTGGAGATATTCGGCGTGCACCAGCCTGATGTCGCCGAGCTCGCCGCTCGCGACCATCGCCCGCGCCTGCCGCACCATCGGATAGCCGGTGTAGTTGTGCGTCACCACGAACACCTTGCCCGTCGATCGGACCAGGGCCACCAGCTCTTCGGCCTCGGCCAAGGTCGTCGTCAGCGGCTTGTCGCAGATCACATGGATGCCGGCCTGAAGGAAGGCTTTCGCGACCGGGGCGTGCACGTGGTTCGGCGTGACGATCGCGACCGCCTCGATGCCGTCAGTGCGCGCCGCTTCGGCCCTGGCCATCTCTTCGAACGAGCCATAGGCGCGATCGTCGGCAAGCCCGATCTCCTTGGCCGAGGCCTTGGCGCGGGTGGAATCGGATGCGAGCGCGCCGGCCACCAGCTCGAACTGGTCGTCGATGCGCGCGGCGATGCGGTGGACGGCGCCGATGAAGGCCCCTTGTCCGCCGCCGACCATTCCCAGCCGGATGCGCGCCTGTCGACCGGCTTCATGGCTTGCGTCGATGGCCATCTGTTCCTCCCTCAGGACAGGCCCAGCATCTTGCGGTTCGCCATGTCGTCGGTGCCGGAGCCGGCGAAATCATCAAAAGCCTTCTCTGTGACCTCGATGATATGGCTCCTGATGAACTCGGCGCCCTCGCGCGCACCCTGTTCGGGATGCTTGATGGCGCACTCCCATTCCAGCACGGCCCAGCTGCCATAGCCGTATTGCGTCAGCTTCGAGAAGATCGCGCCGAAATCGACCTGGCCGTCCCCGAGCGAGCGGAAGCGGCCGGCCCGATCGGCCCAGCTCTGGAATCCGCCATAGACGCCCTGGCGCCCGGTCGGATTGAACTCGGCGTCCTTGACGTGAAACGCCTTGATGCGCTCGTGATAGATATCGATGTAGGCGAGATAATCGAGCTGCTGCAGAACGAAGTGCGAGGGATCGTAGAGCAGGTTGGCGCGCTTGTGATTGCCCACCCGCTGCAGGAACATCTCGTAGGAGACGCCGTCGTGCAGGTCCTCGCCAGGATGGATCTCATAGGCGAGATCGACCCCATGTTCCTCCGCATGGTCGAGGATGGGGCGCCAGCGCCGCGCGAGTTCGTCGAACGCAGCTTCGACGAGTCCAGGTGGACGCTGCGGCCATGGATAGATGTAGGGCCACGCCAAGGCGCCGGAAAACGTCGCATGCGCGGTGAGCCCGAGCCGCCGTGAAGCCTGGATCGCCCGCTTGACCTGATCTATGGCCCAATCGGTCCGCGCTTGCGGATTGCCGCGAACCTCGGGCGCCGCGAACCCGTCGAAGGCCGCATCATAGGCCGGGTGAACGGCAACGAGCTGGCCTTGGAGATGCGTCGAGAGCTCGGTGATCGCCAATCCGTGGCGCGCCGCAATGCCCTTCACCTCGTCGGCATAGTCCTGCGACTCGGACGCCCTACGGAGGTCGAAGAGCCGGCCGTCCCAACTGGGGATCTGAACCCCCTCATAGCCGAGCGAGGCCGCCCATCCGCAAATCGAATCCAGCGAATTGAAAGGCGCAGTATCTCCGGCGAACTGGGCGAGAAAGATGGCGGGACCCTTGATCTGCTTCATCGCATGCTCCCTTCTCCCGTGGATGCGCGCGTGCTCGCTGACCAATAGTGCCATCGGGCCGGCGCGTCCGCCACGCCGGAACCACCCCGCGTTTCACCACCAGTCTCAATTTGCTGCGTCGGACGCTCGCGCTGCGCGCACTGCAATCCCGGCCGTAACGCCGGTCCTCGGCATCCCCCCGCCAGGCTTTTCAAGGCGCGAGGCCCGTGAGATACAGTTGATGAGTGCTGTCTGCGAATGTCCCCGGTTGCTCCATCTGCCAATGACGAGCCAAGTCGATTGCGGTCCTCCAACGGCTCACCAGCACCATGAATGACGCCTGCGATGTCACTGGCCTGGGACGCACGACGCTTTGCGCATTGATGAGAACGAGGGATCACACGACGTCGATCGTCGGCGTCTGTTGGTGGGTGCTCGTGTCTACGGCGCAATCCTGCCGCGCCTTCTTTGGAGCCTGACCGGTGAGCCAGACATTCGATCGTCCCGCCGCTGATCCTGTCGCCCTCGACAGGCTCAAGGCCCGCATCCAGGCGTTGCGCGCGAAAACCATCGCCAATGGCTGCACCGAGGACGAGGCACTATCCGCGGCCGCCAAGGTCGCCGAACTGCTCGATCGCCACGACTTGTCGCTGTCCGACCTCGAGCTGCGGGCGTCGGCGTGCGAGCGCAAGGTCTACGAGACCCATCGCAAGAAGCGCATTCCGCTGGACGACTGCATCGGCGCGATCGCGCATTTCTGCGATTGCCGGGTCTGGCGCGAGAAGAACCCGGCCGGCGAGGCGAGCTATGTGTTCTTCGGCCTCCCCGCAGATGTCGAGGTTGCGCATTATCTGGCGGAATTGATCGACAACGCCGTGCGCGCCGAGCTCGGCCGCTACAAGACCTCGGCCGACTACCGCCGGTTCCGGCATCAGGACCGGCATCTCGCCAATGCCTCCTTCGCCCTCGGCATGGTGGTGTCGATCGCCGACCGCCTCGTGGCAATGAAGGCGAGCCGCGATCAGGCCAACGAAACCACCGGCCGCGGCCTGGTCGTGCTCAAGACCTCGGTGGTCGATGCCGAGTTCGACAAGCTCGACCTGAAGCTGCGGTCGGCGCGCAGCACGAGCCGGATGGTGTCGACGGCCGCCTATGAGGCCGGAGGTGCCGCCGGCACCACGCTCGCGATCAGTCCGGGCGTGAGCGGCGCCCCGCAACGGAATCGACCGAACGGGAACTGAACTCAGTCCCCAACGGTCGTTGCCTTGTCGCTGTCGCGGGCTTGCCCTCAGCTCTTCGCGCCCGGCCCCTTCAACGCATTCCAGGCCGCCTGATTGGCCTGATCGAACGCCTTGCGGGATTCGCTCAGGGCGGCGCTGAGCACCGACCAGGACTCGCTGCCCGTCTGTTTCAGCTTCTCGAGATGGGCGCCGGCCGCCGACGCATCGGATTTGAGCTGCTTCAGCACGGCGTCGAGGTCGGTGGTGCCGGCCGTCGTCACCTTGGTCGCGGCCTCGCGAAACCTGTCGGCCGACTCGCGCCAAGCCTTGGCCTGGGCGGCGGCAATGTCCTTGAAGGTCGCCTGCTGCTGCGCGGCCTGCCTGCCGGCCGCTTCGAAATAGGCACTCATCTGCGCCTCGAATCCGGCCCAGTGCGCGTCCAGTTCCGTCTTCGCGCTGGCCAGCGCGGCTTCGCCGGCCTCGGCTTGCGTCTTGAGCAGGGCCTCGAGATCGCTGCGGCGCTTCTTCAGGTCCGCCATGATCTCGCCGGTCGTCACTTTGGATGCTGCTTCGGCCTCGGCTGCCTTGACGCCGAGCGACTCCAGCGCTGCATCCATCTCATGGAGGCGCTCCCTGGCCCAGTTCAAGTAAACCTGCATCGTGCTCTGTGCCGCCATGTCTTGCTCTCCTTTGATCGCATCCTGCGACAAGCCATATAGAAACGATGGCGTTTAGTTTTGACGTGCATCAAGGGCTTGGGGTGGCGGTCTTCACGTTCGCGTGCAGGGCGGCGGGGACACCGCATGGCGGACCGCGCTGGCCGGTGCTAGTCATATCCTTCGAATACGATCGCAAGGGGCGCGTCGAGATGACCGGTGACGAATTTCGCAGCCTCGCTCTGTCGTTCGCCGGAGCGACCGAGGCGCCTCACTTCGATCGCACCGCGTTCAAGCTGCACCGGACCTTCGCGACCCTCGCCGCTGATGGCGCATCCGCCAATGTCCTGCTCTCGCCCGACGAGCAGGAGCACCATGCCGGCCTGCAGCCCGGCGTGTTTCGCCGGGTCCCCAACAAATGGGGTGATCAGGGCTGGACCACCGTGTCGCTCGCCGACGTCGATGCCGCTCGCCTGCGCAGCGTGCTCGAGAGCGCGTGGCGCGCCGCGCATCGTCCGCCGCGTTCACGCGGCCGCAGCAGGCGCTGAGCCGACCCCGGCGAAACAATCGCCGGCGGCGACAAGAACTCTCACACCCTTCGCCCGACCATCAGCAGGATGCCGCCGATCTGCGGTAGGAGCGCCAGCAGGATCAGGCGGAGCATGACGAAGTCGTCGGCGGAGGGCTTCACCACGCCGCGCGACACCCACGCCACCAGCTTGATCGCGGCCTCGGTCTGCGGATCGGCGGTCTGGCTGACCGTGGACATCGCCGCGTCCAGCGCCAGCCGGCGCTCGGCAACGGCGGCCTCGCGCTCGCGGCAGAACTTGCCGACGCCGCCCTTGCACTCGCGGTCGCGCGCGGTCATGGCGTCGGCGAGCGCGGTCTGCGCCGCCTGCACCGCGGGCGTCACGCGCGAGGCGCGCGCCAAGGTGACGTCGCTGATGTTGGTGGAGGCGAAGCCGATGCCGGCGGTGACCGCGAACACGAAGGTCATCAGCCACACCGCCCAGCCGGTCAGTGCCGAGGCGCGGTGGCGCGCCTGCCACAGCCGAGCGGCGCAGGTCGGCATCACCAGCGCGACGAGGTCGGCGGTGACGCCGACCGCCAGAAACATGTAGCCCGCGGTGCTGTTCGAGCCGAGCGAATGCGCGAACCAGCCGTTCATGGCCATGCCGACCGCGGCGAGCGCCAGTGCGGCCAGTTGCAGCAGGACCGAGGAGGCGGTGATGCCAGCGCGCGCGGGCTTTGCCGGCGTGATCGGCGCGGCGGCCGGCACGACCTCGCCCTCGGTCGCGGCCGCCGCTTCGTGCGGCGGTATCATCGCCGGCGGCGCTGCGGCCGGGATCGCCGCGGCCGCCGCGCTGGCAGCCGCTCCCGTGCGGGACGCCTCGGCAACGGCCGGCGCTTTCGCCGGTTCGTTCACGTAGTCCAGGAAATCCGGCATGATCAGCGTCTCGGACGCGAGCATCTCGTCGTCGAGCGCCGTTATCTTGGCCTTCTCGGCCTTGTCGGTCCGGGGCCGCGGGCGTGGCTTGACGACCTTGGCGCGCTTCGGACGCGGCTTGGCCGTCTTCGGCTGCTGCCAGGGAATGATGGATGCGACTACGGACTCATCAGCCATCGGGGCTGCTCCAATCGGTGGTGATGGGCGCGACTCTGCGTTTGCACGCAGCGCTGACCGCGCCGGCATCGGGTGCACGTCTGATCGGGAATCGGGCAGCGGCCCGCCTCGAAGCGGGCCTTCGTTCTTGCGGCCGGGCTGGCGTCGCGCGAAGAAATCGTTGGCATCTCCCGCGCCCTGATCCGCCGATGATGCGGAGGGCTTGCGGTCACAAGCGCCACGTAATGAGGCGGCGCCCGGAAGGTTCTGGTCCGCGCGGGGCCGGGCCGGTCAGCCGTGCGCCCAACACCCTTGTTCTTAACCAATGGTTAACACGGATTCGCCGGTTTCGAAACCGCGCCGCGCGTGTAGCGGCAGTGGCAGTGGTGAACGATGGCGACCTGCGTCTTTGGAGTCACAACCGCCGCGTGAGCGGCGTTGGGAGATCAGGCTGACGCGCAAGTCGCCGAGCAGGACGTGCGATAGTCGAACGTCGCTCGTCGAAGCGAGACCGATCGCGGCGTGCCAGGGCGAGGAGGACTGACTAGCGCGGTACCAGCATCGGCGTGCTGCTGCTTACCGAGAAGCGCCGATTGGCGGTGGTCAGCACCAGCACCAGGCCGGGAATGTCGAAGCTCACCGCGACGCCATCCACATCCTTGAAGTGCGGCAACGGGATTTGCCGAACCGTATCGCCCCGGCTGATCTGGTACAGGCCGTCATGCCCCATCGCGAGCAGATCTTCGCCCGTCTGCTGCAACCCGAAGAAGGCTGTCGTGGTCGTCCACATGCTCCCGTCCGGTCCGCCGGGAGTCGTGGCGGGACGCGCCTGGATCTCGTGGGTGTAGAGCGGGCGGACGGCGTTGTCGCACACTTCCACCATGCGCCCATGCGAACTCATGTGGATCAAGCCGATCGCGACGGCGATGCAGTCCGGTCTCCATGGAATGATCGCTATGCCGTTGACCGGATCGCACGCCGGATTCAGGTTGCCGCCGCACAGGTCGCCGTCGACATCCTCGATCTCGGATAGGATGCCGGTCAGCCGATCGATCCGCTTCAGCCCGCCGCCCCACTCGCCCACGCTATAACCGACGAAGATGTGTTTCGAGGTGGCGAGGACGGCGCCGACCGGCCAGGCCTTCAACGGCGTCGTTGGCCCTGATTCGGGCCGATACAGATAGGTGAGCGGAAACGGGAATGGTGCCTTGGGCTGCTGCCGGTCTAACGGCTGCGATGGATCGAACATGTGAGAGGACGTGACGGAGGACGGCCAGCTCAGCGCCGTCTCGGTCTGGACGCCGCCCGCTAGATTGATCATCCGCTTTACCGTCACCAGCGTGGTCGTATCGCCGGTGGCAATTGCGGTGACGAAGTTCTCGCCGTGCGTTACGATCTCACCGGTCGTTTCCCAATCGTTGCCTCGCCATCCGCGCAAAGTCCATCGCGCGTTCGGTGTCCATTGCGTGCAGGAGTCTCTTGGGCAGGTCACGATCGCCGCATGTCCGTGCTGTACGAACAGCTCGATCACGCGGTCCGGCGTCGCCACGTCGATCCCTTCACCGGCTTCCGTCATGCTCCAGAGCTGCCCGTCACTGCTGAGCAGCCACAGCCGGTCCTCGGCAAAGACAGCCCGCAGGATGCGCGAGTCCAGAACGGTGCCGCCACCGTACTTGAAGTCGCCGGCAGATGCGGACTGCGTTGGCACGGCGGCAACGGCGAGCAGCGCAAGAAGTGCCGCGGTGACAGCGGCAAGCCGGGCGATGATGACGATCAAGGCGCGACACCTCGGGTGTTCGGGTCTACGTGCGCCGATCGATACGATCAATTCACGGCGGTGAAAAGCCGCGAGGCCATGCTGCAAACCCGGCGGGGCCACATCGGTGCGGCGTACGCCAAGCCGTCCGCCGTTTTCATGGCTCGGCATCGATGCTAAGCGTCACCTCATGCCATGTCCCTGCGGATCACAGCTTCCCTTCGACCGCTGTTGCGGTCCCTATCTGCTTGGCGACGCGATGCCGCCCACCGCCGAGGCGCTGATGCGCTCGCGCTACACGGCCTATACGCGCGGCGACATCGGCTACATCGAAGCGACGCTCGCGTCCGACAGGCGTGCTGCGTTCGACCCTGTCGCGGCGAAGAATTGGGCGACGCGCGCGACCTGGCTCGGCCTGCGCATCGTCTCGTCGGTCCGCGGCCAGCCCGGCGACGCCGATGGCGTCGTCAGCTTCGTCGCCAGCTATCGCGAAGACGGCAAGATCATCGAGCACCACGAGGTCTCACAGTTTCGCCGCGACGACGACGGCGCCTGGCGCTTCGTCGAGGGTGACGCGCGCGCCGCCGTCACGGAGCCGAAGCGGGCGGCTGCCACCGCGAAGGTCGGCCGCAATGATCCATGCCCGTGCGGTAGCGGCAAGAAATACAAGTTCTGCTGCGGGCGGTGAGCGCGGCGGCATGTCTCGATCGCGGTGCATCGCTGTGTTGATAGGAGGGGGGAGCCGCGACTGCGGACTCGTCAGGTGCTTCCGTGCCCCCGCGCAGGCCGGCGCGCCGGCGCTCCAGCCGCTGGCGCCGGCGCCAATCTCGCGACGACGGTCCCGCGTCGCCGGTCTTCCCGCGCCCGCTTAGTTGCGAGCGCGAATGAGAAGCAAAGATCGGACGCATGTGGCGCGAACGATCGCGCGGGCCTCATTGTGGCCGGCGGATGTCTGCTCGTTTCCGTCGCGCGTCAGAGCCGGGGCGTCACGATGCCAACAGAGCGGAGGACTTCTCTGCCACCGCCTTGACTCCGCCCAACCGGGCTGGCCTAGAAGGACGTAGTTCCTAGCGGGGGTGGTATCAGGTGGCGGAGTTGGACGAGGCGGTCCGGCAGGACGAACGCGAGCGGCCGCAGGTTGCCGCAACCCTGTCGCCGGCAACGAAGGCGCTGTCGCCGCGCAAGGCGGCCATCCTCGACCATGCGAACCATTTCGCCGATGCGCGCGCCGGCTGGCGCGACAAGGCGGCGTTCTTTCACGGCGAGGATGCGTGCTATCTGCGCTTCCTGATCGCGCCGGGCAGCCGCGTGCTGGAGATCGGCTGCGGCCTCGGCGATACGCTGGCCTCGCTCGCGCCGTCCTACGGCGTCGGCATCGACTTCAGCGAAAAGCAGATCGCGATCGCTCGCAGCCGGCATCCCGAGCTGACCTTCATTCTGGGCGACGCGGAGGATCCGGCCACGCTCGCCGCCGCCACCGGCCCGTTCGATGTCATCCTGGTGCTCGACACCATCGGCTCGCTCGACGACTGCCAGCAGTTCATCGCGCAGTTGCACCCGTTGTGCACGCGCGAGACGCGACTCGTCATCGGCTACTTCTCGCACCTCTGGTATCCGCTGCTGAAGGCTGCGGAAGCACTGAGCCTGCGGATGCCGCAGCCGGAGCAGAACGTGCTGTCGCCGGCCGACCTGCGCAGCCTGGCGCACCTGGCCGATTTCGATCCCGTCAAATCGGAGCAGCGCGTGCTGTCGCCGCTCCGGCTCTACGGCCTCGGCCGCTTCGCCAATCGCTTCCTCAGCGTGCTGCCGGGCCTGCGCGCGCTGGCGCTGCGACATTATCTGGTATCGCGATCGATGCGCTGCGTCAGCGACGACGTCCGCTCGGCGACGGTGGTGATCCCGGCGCGCAACGAGCGCGGCAACATCGAGCCGGCGGTCCGGCGCATCGCCACGTTCTGCAACGACATCGAGATCATCTTCATCGAGGGCCACAGCCAGGACGGCACCTATGAGGAGATGGAGCGGGTGCGCGCGGCGTTCCCCGATCACGACATCAAGCTGATGCGCCAGCCCGGCAAGGGCAAGGCCGACGCGGTGTTCACCGCGTTCGACGCCGCGCGCGGCGACGTGCTGATGATCCTCGATGCCGACCTCACCATGCCGCCGGAGCAATTGCCGAAATTCTTCGAGGCGCTGCGTTCCGGCAAGGGCGAGTTCATCAACGGCTCGCGCCTGGTCTATCCGATGGACGAGGGCGCGATGCGCTTTCTCAACCTCATCGCCAACAAGACCTTCTCCTACCTGTTCTCGTGGCTCCTGAATCAGCGCTACACCGATACGCTCTGCGGCACCAAGGTGCTCCGCCGCAGCGACTATGTCAGGCTCAAGGCCGGCAAGGCCTATTTCGGCGATTTCGATCCGTTCGGCGATTTCGACCTGATCTTCGGCGCCTCGAAGCTGAACCTGAAATCGATCGACCTGCCGATCCGCTACGCCGCGCGCAGCTATGGCGAAACCCAGATCTCCCGCTTTCGCCACGGCTGGATGCTGCTGAAGATGGTCGTGTTCGCGTTCTTCAAGATCAAGGCGATCTGAGGATGGCGTGCGCGCGCGGACCACGCCTGCGAGGTGGCGCCGATGCGCTTCATTGGAGTTCCCGCCGGAGCTGCTTGTGATCCGCGGTGACGGCCCTTCCCAAGATGCCGGCCAGAACTGTGCGACAAAGGACATGCCGCGCCGCGACGCGCTCGACCGCCTCACCCCGTTCGGCTGGCGCGGCGGCGTTGCGATCGCGCTGCTGCTCTCGCTCGTGTCGTTCCTGACCGCCGGCTATTTCACCGTCTATTGGCGCAATGCCGACATGGACTTCATGGTGATCTACAACGCGCTCGCCATGAACGACGGCGGCGCGCAGGTGTTCTTCGACCACCCGGCCTATCTCACCATCCTCTCGGTCGAGACCTGGTTCGCGCTGCTGCACCGGCTCGGCCTGCTCGACGCCTGGACGTTGTCGGCGATCCCCGCCGACCGCGCCGCTTTCGACGCGGCGATGACCAGCGCCGTCCATGCCGGACGCGTCGCCGCGCTGCTGACGGCCGCCGGCATCATCCTCGCCTTTGCCTGGGCCGCGCGCCGGCTGGTGTCCGATTGGCGCATCGCCATGCTCGCCGTCACCGCCTTCGCCTTCTCCGGCGGCGTGCAGATGCATCTGCGCATCCTGCGCAGCGAGATGATCGCGGCGTCGTTCTGCATCCTCGCGCTGATGATCCTGATCGCTGTGGCGCGCCGCGCCAGCCTGGCGCGGCCGCTCGCCGTCGGACTCGCCGCGCTGCTCTGCATGCTCGGCCTGGAGAACAAGGTGCATGCGATCCTGCTGATCGCCGCCATTCCTGTGCTGGTGTTGCCGTTCGGGACGGCGGCGAGCGCAAGCGTGGCGTTCTGGCAAAGCTCGCGCGCGTGGGCGGCCGTCATGGTTGCAGCCGTGGCGGCAATCGTCGCCGCGATCGCCGCCTGGCCGCTGATCGCCGCCGGCTTCGATCCTGTCAATGCAACGGCTGCCGGGCTCAAGCCGATACTGTTCGGCCGCTTCGGCATCTATCAGTTCGCGCTGCTCGGCGTGGTCGCGGCCTGCATGGTCGGCTTCGCGTGGCGGTGGCGGGTGAGCGCGGCCGAGACTGTCGCGGCACTGCTGGCGGCGGTGGCCGGCACAAGCCTCGGCGTGCTGGCACTGAAGCTGAGCTACGACATCAACGATGTCGTGGTCGTGCTCAATCCTCTCGAGAAGATGATCACCTATATCGACGCGCCCGAGGCCGCCGGCAGCCTCGCCGGGGCAGTCGGCCTGCTGCTATCGGGGGTGCTGGGGGTCATCCGGCGCTACACCTTCGTGCTCCAATCGTCGGCCCGCCCCGCGGTGTTCCTGACCTGGCTGGTCATCCCCGGCATCGTCATCGCCTGGCGCCGCGGTGAGCGGCAGGCGGCCATCCAGGCCGTCCTCCTGATGCTGGCGGCCATCGGCATCGACACGCTCGGCGTCCGCCGCGGGCTGAAGGTCGAGTACTTCGTCTTCACCGATCCCCTGATCATCATCGCCGGCATGGTCCTGCTCGATCGTCTGTCGGACCTGCGCTTCTCCCGCTTCGCCTATCCGATCGGCGCGGCGCTGCTCGCGCTCCATGTCGGCATCAGCCAGGCCGAGCCGGTCAAGATGGCGCTCAAGCGCAGGGGGCCCGAGGAGGTCTGCGAGTGGCGCGGCTACTACATGCCACGGCTGGCGCTGCCCTGGTGCGCGCCGCCGAACAGCCCGCCGAGAACGTGATCGAGCGAGATCTTTCCGCCGCCATGGGCGATGAGGCCCAGCGCCATCGCCGCCCAGGTCAGATGGATCGGCCAGCCGTCGGGCACTGTGAGCTCGACGATGCACGTCATGAACAGCAGGCCGAGCGCCGCGAAGCGGGTGCCGAGGCCGAGAATGAGCAGGACGGGGAAGCCGACCTCGCCGCAGCCCGACAGGAACGCCATCACCGTCGGCATGGGAAAGTGATATGGCCCGCCGGGTAGATGCAGCATGAACTCGTCGCTGAACAGGGTCACGGCGGTGTCGCTCAGCCTGAGAAAGCCGTCCCATTTGAGAATGCCCGAGCGCCAGAACGGCACGGCGAGCGCAATGCGAGTGACGAGCTGGACCAGGGTGAGCGGGGTCGCGCTCTGCAGCAGCCGCACGGCCTGGCCGACGAGGGAAGGCAGCGACAGCGTCGGGGTCGGCGCCATGGAGTGGTCCGTCGTCATCATGCGTCCTCGAAAGTGATGTCCGTGAAGGCGCCGGCCTCGATCAGGCCGGCTACGTTGGCGGCGAGATCGAACTCCGGCGCGGCCTCGAACGCGGCTTCCGCAGCGACGTCGAGCGGCTGCCGCGCGACCAGCAGGCTCGCGAAGATCGCGCCGCCTCGTGGCAGGTGACGCACGACGACGTCGAGCGCGGGCCGCGTGATCAGCGCGTCCTCCGGAACCGAGCCATCAATGCGCGGCACCGGGGCATCGCCGCGGTTGGCCGAGAAGATCGTGACCGCCGCGAAATCCGAGCGCACGATGCGGGTGGCGGGATGAGCGGCGAAGCGCAGCATGGGCAGCCGCTCGGGCGGCACCGTCGCCAGCGTGGCGCCGTCGAGCGGCGCGGCGTCTGCCGCGTGATAGGCGTCGAGCCAGGCCCGCTCGATCTGTGCGACGTCCGTCAGGAACGGCATCGTTCGGGCGTGCTCGTACGCTGCAATGAAGGCGGGGAAGTCGCGTCCATAGTCAAAGAGCAGCGGCGACGTCGGCGGCGTTTCGCGCACATGCGCCCGCGCCATCGCGCGGAAGAAATCGGGGCCGGTGATGCGCTGCACCGCCGGATAGATCGCGATGAGCGACTCGATCAGGCTGACCGTGACGTTGTTGCGGTAGACGTTGAACCGACGCCCGGCCGCCTTGGCCAGCGGACCCCCGACGGCGACAGGCGTCGCGCGATCCGGCGTCAGCAGCGCCGCGGCGAACTGGATGGCGTAGTCGGAAACCTGCTCAGGCTGCGGCATCACGCACCTCCTGCGAGCAGCCGGAAGCGTGGTCATCGAGAATCGTCTGCGCGGCCGCGGCCTCTGCCTTCAGCACCGGCCAGTCCGGAATGTTGCTGTCCCATTCGATCAGCGTCGGCATCGGACCGTTGCGCGCGATCACGCTGGCGAACAGGGCCCACACATCGTAGGCGACGGGGCCGTCATGGCTGTCGATCAGCAGCGGCTCGCCTTCATCGTCGGCCTGCACGGCGTGACCGGCGAGATGGATCTCGCCGACAGCGGCGAGCGGAAAGTCGGCCAGATAATCCTGTGGCGAGAAGCCATGATTGATCGCGGAGACGAACACGTTGTTGAGGTCGAGCAGGAGCCCGCAGCCGGTGCGGCGGACGATGGCGCGGATGAAGTCGGTCTCGCTCATCGTCGAGTCGTGAAAGGCGACGTAGGTCGACGGATTTTCCAGCAGGATCGGCCGGCGGATCGCGCTCTGCACCTCGTCGATATGGTCGCAGACCCGTGCCAGCGTGGCGGTCGTGTAGGGCAACGGCAGCAGGTCGTTGAAGAACGTCGTATCGTGCGTCGACCATGCCAGATGCTCGGAGACCAGGCTTGGCTGATAGCGGGCGACGAGCTTGCGGAAGCGCGCGAGGTGGTCGCGATCGAGCGGCTGCGGGCCGCCGATCGACATGCAGACGCCGTGGATCGACAGCGGATGATCCCTGCGGATCGCCTCGAGCTGACGATGCGGCGGCCCGCCGGCGCCCATGTAGTTCTCGGCATGGACCTCGAAGAAGCCGCGCTGCGGCGCCTCGGCCAGGATGGCGGCCAGGTGCGACGGCTTGAAGCTGGTCCCGGCGACGCCGCCGAGAGGTGGCGGAAAGCGAAGCGGCATGGTGGGGCCCGGTGCAGGGGGGGCATCGGTGCGCATGCTGCGTCTCCGCTTTCCGCTTGGGGTGAACGAGAGCGATCAGATCGGCTTCAGCGAGCCCTTGCGGCCGCCGGGCACGTCGATGCTGGTGCAGGTGCCGCCCTGGACGAATTTCCACGCGTTGCCCTGGAAGTCGATCGTGGAGGTGCCCTGGCAGGTCGTGCCGGGACCGGCGGCGCAATCGTTCTGGCCCTTCAGGGCAACGCCGAAGCATTTCTCCTTCTTGGCGGCCATTGCGGCTTCCGCTTCGGCCTTCGTCAGTGGCCCGGCCATTGCGAGGCTTGCGAGCGCGGTGCTGACGGCGCCGGCGAGCGCCAGCGTGGTGACGGTTCTCTTGGCGGGCATGACGATTCCTCTCGTGTTCTGCATCGCTCGCTTGGCGATGCGCATCTCTCCTTCGCCCGCAGCCACGAGAATGTTACGCGGCGATTCCGCTCACGACCCTGTGAGCGGTATTGCGTGCTTCGGAGCTGCGTCCAATCGAACGCAGGCGGGTTCGAAGTGCCAATGCTTTGCAGGCATCATCGACTTAGCCAGCCGGCATTGGTGGCGCACGTCATGAGAGCGCAGTCTGGCGGCTCCCCGTCGGGCGCAGCCCCGCGCGCCGATCGGTCCGATCGGAGATCGACCTGCGATGATGGCGAGCGAAAACAGCCGAGTGCCGCGCCGAGACGCCGCCGGCGAGCGGTTGACCGTCAGCATCCGCTTCGCCGTGTCGGCGCTGGTGCTGACCGCGATCCTGCTGACGGCGCTGGCCTCGAGCCTGTTGTGGTGGCGCACCTCGGAGGCGATCAGCCGTCAGCTCGCCAGCACCATCAATGCGCAGATCGCGAGCGCCGTGCGCAAGGAGGTGAGCGCGATCGTCAGCGAGGCGCGCGCGGCGCACACCGCCATCCGCACGCTGTTCCTGCAGAACGTGCTCGACACCCGCGAGGCGGACAAGCGCGAATTCGTGTTCCTGTCGCAGCTGCAGTCGCAGGCGACGATCTCATCGGCGGCGTTCGGCTGGCCCGACGGCTCGTTCTTCGCCGCCCACAAGCTCGGCGACCGGCGCCTGGAGATGATGGAGATCTCACTGACCGATCATCCCGGCCAGCGCCGCGTCGATGAATACGATGTCGTGCCCGGCGATATCGAGTTCGCGGCGCGCCGCTTCGAGCCGACCCGTTTCAAGGTCGCCGACCAGCCCTGGTTCAAGGAGAGCCTCGCCGCGGACGAGCCGCGCTGGTTCAGCGTCGACGTGCATCCCGGCGGTGACCGTCCCGCGATCGCGCTGGCGGGGCCTATCGATGTCTATCAGGAGCGGCAGGGCGTGCTCGCCATCATCATCGAGCACGCGCGCATCTCGCGCTTTCTCGCCCAGCTCCAGGTCGGCCGCACTGGCAGCGCCTTCATCCTGGCGCATGACGGCGGCGTGGTCGCGGCGCCCGACGAGACCGCCGACGAGGTCAATGCCGGGCAGGGCCGCCAGCCGCTGCTGCCGGTCGCGCAGCAGGCGATGCGGTCCTCGCCCGCAGGCGACGAGGCCTGGCGCGGCCGCGTGCAATCGGGCGGCGGCGCCTTCGAGGTCGCGCGCACGGCGCTGCCGTTTCCCGGCTGGTCGCTGGTCACGGTGATTCCGGAAGCGGAATTTCTCGGTCCGGTCGACGCGGCGCTGCGGCGCGTGATCGTCGGTCTCGGCATCGGCGCCGTGCTCGCGGCGCTGGTTTCCGCCGCGCTGGCGCGTGCCGTGATCGCCGCGCCGCTCGGGCGCGTGGTGGCCGAACTGCGTCACGTCGAGGCCTTCGCGCTCGAGCAGGTGCGCCGCCATCCGTCGCGGCTGCGCGAGATCGCGAGTCTGTCCGGCGCCATCGCCGAGATGGCCGGCGGCCTGTCGTCGTTCCGCAAGTTCATTCCCGCCGATCTCGTCCGGCAATTGCTGCGACAGGGCGTCGATGCCAGGCCGGGCGGCCATGTCCAGGAGCTCAGCGTCATGTTCATCGACATCGCCGGCTTCACCGGCCTGTCGGAGCGCATGGGCGACCGTGTCGTGCCGCTGCTGTCGCGCTATCTCGACCTGATCTCGGCCGTCATCGTCGATCACGGCGGCACCATCGACAAGTTCATCGGCGATGCGGTGATGGCGTTCTGGGGCGCACCGGCCGCGCAGCCGGATCATGCGGGTCTGTGCTGCCGCGCCGCGCTGGCGTGCCGGGATGCGGTTGCAGCCAGCCGCTTGTGCGACGATGACGGCCGGCCGCTCGCGATCCGCATCGGCATCAACTCCGGTCCCATGCTGGTCGGCAACATCGGCTCCGAGCTGCGGCTCAACTATACGGTGATCGGCGATGCCGTGAACGTCGCGAGCCGGCTGGAGGGCGCCAACAAGATCTACGGCACCGATATCCTGATCGGCGAGGGCACCGCGCGGCTGGCGGGCGAGGCGTTTCTCACCCGCGAGATCGACCGTATCGCCGTCTATGGCCGCGAGGAGGGCCTGCGCGTCCACGAGCTGGTCGGGCTCGCGGGGAATGACGCAACGCATGACATGCACTGGATCGCGCACTATGCGCGCGGTCTTCGGAACTATCGCGCGCAGGACTTCGCAGCGGCGATCGCGGCTTTCGAAGCCGTCCTCGCGCTCAAGCCGGGCGATCGCGCCGCCGAGGTCATGATCGCGCGCTGCAGGCCCCTGGCAGGCACGTGGCCGGATCGTCATTGGCACCCGGTGACGGCGCTGCCGACGAAGTAGCGGTTGCCGGGGCCCGGCTAGGCCGAGCGCCTCTTGCCACGCAGCGGCCGTCGTCCGGCAAACACCGCGGCGAGGTCCTGGGTCGGCGTCGCCGCGTCCTGGTCGAGCCGCAGCCGGCCTTCGACATGCAGGAAGTGCTCGCGCGACACCGCGATCGCGCGCATCAGGTCGCGGTCGCGCAGCGCCGCGACGATCGCGCCGTGCTCGTCGACCGCGCAGATCGACTGCGCCGCCGGCTCGTACACCGACACCATCACCGAGGAGCGGCTGAGCAGATCGCCGAGCATGCGCGACAGCTCGGGATTGCCGATGGAGTCGACGAGATGGACGTGGAAGGCGCCGGACAGCCGCACCGAGGTCGCGCGATCGCCGCGCTGTGCCGCCGCGCGCTCCTCCGCCAGATGCGCATCGAGCCGGGCGAGCAGGAGATCATCGACCCGCAGCACCAGCTGGCTGAGCACGCCGGCCTCGAGGACGCGATGCGCCTCATAGACTCGCCTGACATCATCGAGCGTCGGCCGCGGCACCCGTGCGCCGCGGTTCGGGATCATCTCCAGCCGCCGCTCGGCGCCGAGCCGGTGCAGAACTTTTCGGATGCGCTCGCGCGACACGCCGAAGATGTCAGCCAGCGGCGTCTCGGCGAGCTTGGTACCGGCCTTGAGCTTGCCTTCCAGCAGCGCACGCAGGATGGCCTGATACACCGCCTCGTCCTCGGCGGGATTGGCCTTTCCGATTCGCTGCGCTCGCATCGCCATGGCGAACTGCTAGGCCCAAAGGCGCGGCACGTCACCTCCAAAAAATGTGCACATTCTGCTCGCAGCCGGGCAAGGCTCGGATCGAGAGATAGCCCAGAACGCTGATCTCATTACCGAATCAAGAAATGTGCACATTTGGCACGGCGCTTGCTGATCCTGGGTGACACGCCACGCGACAGCTCACACGGGATCCTCTCATGCACCCCTTCTCCCGCCGCAGCCTCCTCAAGACCGGTGCGGCCTTCGCCGCCACCTTCGCCGCGCCCGCTTTGGTGCGCGCCGCCCCGAAAGAGATCGTGATCGGCGGTCCCGCCGGCGCCGCCAAATATTTCAACTCCGACCTGTTTCCGGTGCTGGAGAAGAAGCTCGACTGCAAGGTGCTGTACGAGGGCACCAACTCGCTGACCAACCTGCAGAAGATGCAGGCCGACAAGGCCAGCCCGAAGATCTCGGTTGTGATCATGGACGACCCGGTGATGCTGCCGGCCGCGGCCGAAGGTCTGATCACCAAGATGTCGTCGTCGGCGATTCCCAATCTCGGCAAGCTTGTCGGCGATGCCGTGCACCAGGACGGCATGTGGGCCAACTATCAGAAGCCGTGGGCCGGCATCGCCTATTCCACCAGGCGCATGAAGACGGCACCTGGCAGCTGGGCCGAGCTGTGGGACGCGAAATACGACTCCAAGATCGTCGTGCCGTCGCTGTCCAACACCGAAGGGTTCTGGACCTTGCTCGCCGCCGCGCATCTCGAGACCGGCAAGCCCTACAAGGAGGCGCAGTACGAGATCGACGCCGGCTTCAGGAAAATCAAGACTCTGAAGGCCAACCTGCTGAACGTCTATACCAACGCGCCGCAGGCCATCAATCTGCTCGAGCAGGGCGAGGCCTGGATGATCGGCGGCCAGTTCTCGGCCTACACCTTGATCCGCAAGGCCGACGGCTCGCCGGTCGACCTCGCGATCCCGAAGGATGGCGGCTTCTCGATGCCGTCGGGCATCGCCAAGGTGAGCGGCGCGCCGGCCGGCGATCTCGCCGACGCCGTGATCGACTTCTACCTCAGCCCAGAGGCGCAGAGCATCCTCGCCAAGACGGCCTTCATCGCGCCGACCAACCAGGCCACGCCGCTGCCTTCAGGCTATCCCGATCCCGCGACATTGTTCGCGCCCGACTGGGCCTTCATCGCCAAGAACCGCGCCGGCTGGGTCGATCGCTGGAGCAAGGAGATGACATGACCGGCGCGCCGCATCTCGTCATCAGCGGGGTCTCCAAGCGGTTTGGCGCCGCGACAGTGCTCGATCGCGTCGATCTCACGATCCGCCGCGGCGAGCTGGTGACCCTGCTCGGCCCGTCCGGCTGCGGCAAGACCACCTTGCTGCGCGCGATCGCCGGCCTTGCACCGCCCGACGCCGGGACGATCGCGCTCGCGGGGCGCGACGTCACCCATGTGCCGCCGCACCGGCGCAATGTCGGCGTCGTGTTCCAGAGCTATGCGCTGTTTCCGCATCTCACCGTTGCCGGCAATGTCGCCTTCGGCCTGAAGGTGCGCGGCACGCCCAAGGCCGAGATCGATCGTGCGGTGGAGCGCGCGCTGTCGCTGGTCAAGCTCGGCCATCTCGGCAGCCGCCGCATCTCGGCGCTGTCGGGCGGCCAGCAGCAGCGCGTCGCGCTGGCGCGCGCCATCGCGGTCGAGCCGGACGTGCTGCTGTTCGACGAAGCGCTGTCGGCGCTCGACCGCAAGCTGCGCGAGGAGATGCAGGTCGAGCTGCGCCGGCTGCTGCAGGAGGTCAAGGCAACCGCGATCTTCGTCACCCACGACCAGGACGAGGCGCTGACCATGTCGGACCGCGTCGCGGTCATGAACAAGGGCCGCATCGAGCAGCTCGCCGAGCCGCGCGAGCTGTATGCCCGGCCGGCCAGCCTGTTCGCGCTCAACTTCGTCGGGCTGTCGACGCGCATCGCCGGCCAAGTGGTCGGCGCGCAGGACGGCACGGTGGAAGTCGTCACGCCGGTCGGCCGTCTGTCGGCGCGCGGTGCGTTCCAGCCCGGGGCCTCGGTGATCGTGGTGACGCGGCCGGAGCAGCTGCGGCTCGGCGTTGGAGAGGGCGCCAACTCCGCGGCCGGCCGCGTTCGGTCGGTCGTGTTCCAGGGCTCGCGGACCCTCGTGGACGTCGATGCCGGCGCAGGCGCGAGCCTGCTCGCCGAACTGTCGGGGCGTGAGGCCGAGGTGCCCCGCGTGCACGACGAGGTCCGTTTCGCCTGGCCCGTCGCCGAAACCTTCGCCTTTGCCGCCGAGACCTGACCATGACCGACGCCGTGCTGCCAGCGCCCATCGTCAAGACCACGCCGGATCGCGAGCGGCTCGCGGCGTTCGGCTTCGTCGCGCCATCGCTGCTGATAACTGCACTGGTGTTCGTGCTGCCGCTGGCGCTGCTGCTCGGCGTCAGCGTGCTCGATGCCAACGGCGGCATCACGCCGGCGAACTACACGAGGCTGCTCGGTACGCCCTATTATCTCGGAATCATCTGGAATTCACTGCGGCTCGGCCTGCTGACGACGCTGATCGCATTTTTCATCTCCTATCCCGCGGCCTTCGCGCTGGCCCGCGCACGTGGGCCGCTGCGCTCGATCCTGCTGGCCACGCTGTTCCTGCCACTCGCCGCCTCGGTCATCGTCAAGGCCTTCGCCTGGACCATCCTGTTGCGCAGCGACGGCCTCATCAACACGGTGCTGATCGCAATGGGGATCATCGAGGATCCGATCCGCATGATCTTCACCCAGACCGCGCTGATCGTCGGTGCCGTCAACATCTTCCTGCCGTTCATGGTGCTGCCGATCTACGCCGTCGTGGCGCAGCTCGACGGCCGCTACGCGGAAGCCGCGGCCACGCTCGGCGCCTCGCCGCTGGTCGTGTTCTTTCGCGTCATCCTGCCGCTGACCCTGCCCGGCATCATCGCCGGGGTCGCGCTGGTGTTCTCGCTGTCGGTGTCGGCCTATGTCGTGCCGACGCTGCTCATCGGCGAGAAATATCCGACGCTCGCCACCACCATCGCCAAGGCGTATCTGCTGGCGCGCGAGCCCGGCTTCGGCGCGGCCGCCGGCGTCGTGCTGTTGGCGATCGCAATCATCGTCGTCGCGCTCAGCACGCTGCTGTCACGGGAGCCGAAATGATGTCGCGCCTCGCCATCGTCGTCTGCTGGGTGCTCGCGATCGGGCTGGCGCTGTTCCTGCTGCTGCCGCTGGTCGTGATCGCCGCCGCCTCGTTCTCGCCGACACCGGTGTTCGATCTGCCGCTGTCGGGCGCGTCGCTGCGCTGGTATGGCCGGATCGGCCGGCTCGACGGCTTCTGGCCGTCGCTGGTCCTGTCGCTGCAGATCGCCGTGCTGTCGACCGCGCTGTCGATGGTCGCCGGCACGCTCGCCGCCATCGCCATCGCGCGCGGCAGGCTGCCCGGCGCGACCGCGCTGGGCACGCTGCTGGTGTCGCCGCTGATGATGCCCGGCCTCGTGCTCGGCATCGCGCTGCTGCAATATTTCCGCATGGTCGGCTTCACCGCGACCTGGAGCGCGCTGCTGGTGGCCCATCTCGTGGTGACGCTTCCTTACGTGGCGCGCACCATGATTGCCGGCTTGTCGCGGTTCGACTTCACCCTGATCGAGGCGGCGCGCACGCTCGGCTGCACCTATGCCGGCAGCGTTCTGCGCGTGATGGTGCCGGCGCTGGCGCCGTCGTTCCTGATCGCAGGGCTGTTCAGCCTGCTCGCCTCGTTCGACAACTATCCGGTCTCGATCTTCCTCACCGACGTGCGTTCGAAAACCCTGCCGATCCGCATGCTGCAATATATCGAGGAGGCGCCCGATCCGACCTTGGCTGCGCTCTCCACCCTCATTCTCGCCGGCACGCTCGTGCTGCTGCTGATCAGCGATCGCCTGGTCGGCCTGCACCGCTTGGCCGGAACCGCGGATTGACATGATGACCTCACAGCCTGCCTTTCGCCGCGATCTCACCGGCTATGCCGGCAGGCCGCCGCATCCGCGTTGGCCCCACGACGCCCGCGTCGCGGTGTCGCTGGTGGTGAATTTCGAGGAGGGCTCTGAATTCTCGGTGTGCGACGGCGATACGAGCAACGAGGCGATCTACGAGGTCGTGCACCGGCTCGACGGCCCCGATCCCTGCATCGACAGTCATTTCGAATACGGCACGCGCGTGGGTTGGTGGCGCCTCATGGGTCTGTTCGACGCGCACGGCGTCAAGGTCACCGTCAGCGCCTGCGGCCGCGCCGTGGAGCGCTCGCCGCAGCTCGCCCGCGATGCCGTGGCGCGCGGCCATGAGGTCTCGGCGCATGGCTGGCGCTGGCAGAGCCACGCCGGCATGGGCGAGACCGAGGAGCGCCGCGTGATCGCGCGCACGGTGGAGACGATCCGGCGCGTCACCGGCCAGCCGCCGCTGGGCTGGCACACGCGCTCGGCGAGCTCGCCGAACACGCGGCGGCTGCTGGTCGAGCAGGGCGGCTTCCTCTACGACAGCGACGCCTACAACGACGACCTGCCATATTATGTCGCCGTCGCCGGCCGCCCGCATCTGGTGCTGCCCTATTCCTTCGACAGCAACGACATGCAGTTCTTCAACGGCTCGCGCTTCCGCGGCGCTGATTTCGCCGACTACGTCATCGACGCCTTCGACTGGCTGGTGCGCGAGGGCGCGACCGCGCCGAAGATGCTGTCGATCGGGCTGCATCTGCGCATGATCGGCCGTCCCGGCCGGATCGGCGCGCTCGACCGCATCCTCGCGCACATCGCCGGCAGCGGCGCGGCGTGGATCGCGCCGCGCGCCGACATCGCCCGTCACTGGCTGGCGACGGTGCCGCCGCCCGCCTGAGCGGCGTCAATCGTCGTTTGCGATGTCGTCGTCGGTCAGCGGTACCTCGATCGTGCCGCCCTCGCCGGTGGCGAGGTCGCGCTCGTCGTCCATGTCAGCGTCGTCGGCCGGCCCGTCGAGCGGCCGGAGTCCGCGATCATGCCCGTTGCGTGGTGTCATGGCAGGTCCTCCCACGGGATAAGGCCGGGATCGAGCAATGGTTCAGACCGAGAGCGCCGCGTCGCGGCGCTCTGGCGCAGGCCGCCATGGCCACCTACATCTGCGAGGTCATGGTCGATCCCGCCGCGCTGAAATCCTTCCTCGACAGCCACCGCCGCATCGTCGTGCTGACCGGCGCCGGCTGCAGCACCAATTCCGGCATTCCCGATTACCGCGACAGCGACGGGCAGTGGAAGCGCACGCCGCCGGTGACCTACCAGGCCTTCGTCGGCAGCGACGAGACGCGCCGCCGCTATTGGGCGCGCAGCATGGTCGGCTGGCGCCGCTTCGGCCGCGCCCAGCCGAACGGCGCGCATCATGCGCTGGCGCGGCTGGAGGCGCAGGGCCGCTGCGCGCTGCTGGTGACGCAGAATGTCGACCGCCTGCACCAGGCCGCCGGAACCAGCAACGTCATCGACCTGCACGGCCGGCTGGACCGCGTCCGTTGCATGGGATGCGGCGCCATGCTGTCGCGGACGGACTTTCAGGACGAACTGGCCCGCGCCAATCCGCACTGGCTGGCGCACGACGCCGCCGATGCGCCCGACGGCGATGCCGATCTCGACGGCGTCGATTTCGCCACGTTCACGGTGCCCGTGTGCCGGGCCTGCGGCGGCATCCTCAAGCCCGACGTCGTGTTCTTCGGCGAAACCGTCCCGCGCGAGGTCGTCGCCACCGCGCGCGAGCATGTCGAGCAGGCGGACGCCATGCTCGTCGTCGGCACCTCGCTGATGGTCTATTCCGGCTTCCGCTTCGTTCGCGCCGCCGCCGACCGCAACATCCCCATTGCCGCCGTCAATCTCGGCCGTACCCGCGCGGATGATCTGCTGTCGCTGAAGGTGGAGGCGCCGTGCGACGAAGCGCTGGCGTTTCTGCTGCAGGACTAGGGTGGGCCACCCTCTCTCCGCCGTCATGGCCGGGCCTGACCCGGCCATCCATCTCTTCGGTGCTTCAGAATGTGGATGCCCGGGTCAAGCCCACGGCTGTCCGGTTCAGGCAGGCTGGACAAGGCGCATGGCGTGGATTCTTCTGCGGTCTTGAGCATCGCCAAAT
>NZ_JBNPUD010000015.1:0-141119 GCF_051167995.1 Bradyrhizobium sp. HKCCYLRH3073 | reverse complement strand
GGCACCATCTCCGCCAACGGCGACTCCGAGATCGGCAAGTTCCTCGCCGACGCCATGAAGAAGGTCGGCAACGAGGGCGTGATCACCGTCGAGGAAGCCAAGTCGCTCGAGACCGAGCTCGACGTCGTCGAGGGCATGCAGTTCGATCGCGGCTACATTTCTCCGTACTTCGTGACCAATGCCGACAAGATGCGCGTTGAGATGGACGACGCCTACATCCTCATCAACGAGAAGAAGCTGTCGTCGCTGAACGAGCTACTGTCGCTGCTCGAGGCCGTGGTGCAGACCGGCAAGCCGCTGGTGATCGTCGCCGAGGACGTCGAGGGCGAGGCCCTGGCCACCCTGGTCGTCAACCGTCTGCGTGGCGGCCTGAAGGTTGCCGCCGTCAAGGCACCGGGCTTCGGCGATCGCCGCAAGGCCATGCTGCAGGACATCGCGATCCTGACCGGCGGCCAGGCGATCTCGGAAGACCTCGGCATCAAGCTCGAGAACGTCAACCTCTCCATGCTCGGCCGCGCCAAGAAGGTGATGATCGACAAGGAGAACACCACGATCGTCAACGGCGCCGGCAAGAAGGCCGACATCGAGGCGCGCGTGGCGCAGATCAAGGCGCAGATCGAGGAGACCACCTCGGACTACGACCGTGAGAAGCTGCAGGAGCGTCTGGCCAAGCTCGCGGGCGGCGTCGCGGTGATCCGCGTCGGCGGCGCGACCGAGGTCGAGGTCAAGGAGCGCAAGGATCGCGTGGATGACGCGATGCATGCGACCCGCGCGGCTGTCGAGGAAGGCATCGTTCCCGGTGGTGGCATCGCGCTGTTGCGCGCCAGGCAGGCCCTGAGCCGGGGGTTCAAGCGCGAGAGCGAGCCGGACAGCATCGCCGACATAGCCATGTCTGACACGCACGATCTCGGGCGCTTGCTTCGTAAGCAGTCCTTGTTGAACAACAGGCTCTTGAACGAGATCTTCGCATCCATAGAGAAGCTGCTGAATTCCGACAGTCCGTTCGTGTATCCAGATTTCTTCTTTCAGCGTGTCCGTCGTTTGCAGCTTCCCGATTCGCTCGAAACCGAATTGATCGATTATCTGACAGAAATGATTCTCAACCTCAGAGAAAGGCGCGAATCTGCACGCCGTCATTCACGGACGCGTGGAGGGGGCTGGCGATCTGCTCGGCAAAATCCGGATATCATGCATGGTTTTGGTATCGTCATGAAGGCGTTGGAAGCACCAGCGCGCCAGATTGCAGCAAATGCCGGAGCCGACGGCTCCGTAATCGTCGGCAGACTGTTGGAGCGGGATCAGTATGCATACGGATATGACGCACAGTCCGACGACTACGGGAACATGATCAGCAAGGGAATCATCGATCCGACCAAGGTTGTCCGGATCGCCCTGCAGAACGCTGCCTCCGTCGCGGGCCTTCTGATTACGACCGAGGCGATGGTCGCCGAACTCCCCAGAGAGCAGGCGGCAGTTCCGGCCACGCCGTCCGGCGGCAGGATGAGCGGAATGGATTTTTAAGGCTCGTCCGCAACTGAGTTCGTTCGCGACGTCACGAAGAACTGGCGCCGTTCACGCAAGATCGCGATCCCAGGGGGGCTCCGGTGCGAAGGCGGCGGCGAGGTGGTCGATGAAGGCGCGCACCTTGGCCGACGGCGTACGATCGGGCAGGTAGACGGCATGCACCGCCAGCAGGTCCGAGGGCGGCACATCGAGTGTCAGCGGCAGCAGCCGTCCTGCGCGGATCTCGTCGCCGACGATGAAGGTCGGCTGGTAGATCACGCCCTGTCCGGCCAGCGCTGCGGCGAGCAGCGCATCGCCATTGTTGGCGCGCAGATTGCCGCTGACGGTGACATCGACCGCGGCCTTGCCGCCCATGCGCCAGCGTGACGGGCCGGCCGCCGCCAGCGTGTAGCCGAGGCAGTTGTGGCCGGCGAGATCGGCCGTGGTGCGCGGCGTCCCATGCGCGGCGAGATAGGACGGCGCGGCGCACACCATCATCCGGCACGGCGCCAGCCGCCGCGCCACCAGGCTGGAATCCTTGAGGGTGCCGATGCGGATCGCGAGATCCCAGCCTTCCTCGATCAGGTCGACCAGCCGGTCATTGAGCCCAAGCTCGACGCTGACGCCGGGATAGAGCGCGGCGAAGCCGGCGAGCAGCGGCGCGATCTGGCGCGTGCCGAAGGCGAGCGGGACGTTGAGTCGCAACAGCCCGCGCGGCTCGACGCGGTCGGCCGCGATCGCGCTCTCGGCCGCCTCGAAGTCGCCGAGCACGCGCTCGGCGAGGTCGAGATAGCGGCGTCCGGCCTCGGTGATGGTCAGCCGGCGCGTGGTGCGGTGAAACAGCTTGGTGCCGAGCCGCGTCTCCAGCGCGGCAAGGTGCTTTGTCACCATGGTCGGCGACATGCCGAGCAGGCGGGCCGCGCCCGACAGGCTTCCGGAGCCGGCCACCTTCGAGAGCACCTCCAGTCCGGTCAGCCGGTCCAACACTGGATCATCTCACTCTTATGGTGTGAACTGAATTTCCATTGTATCGGATTATCGTCTTTCGGGAAATGATCCATATGCTGGGGGTCCCCACCGGAGGTTCCGATGATCGATTCCCGTACCGCGCCCTATGCCGCGCTTCTGCTCCGCCTCACCCTTGGCGGGTTGTTTCTGGCCCATGCCAGCCTCAAGCTGTTCGTGTTCACGCCGGCCGGCACCGCCAAGTTCTTCGGCAGTATCGGCCTGCCGCCCGAGCTGGCCTATCTGGTGATCACCGCCGAGATCCTGGCCGGCATCGCGCTGATCCTCGGCATCTACACCCGCTGGGTGGCGCTCGCCGCCGTCCCGATCCTGCTCGGCGCCATCTTCACCGTGCATGGCTCCGCCGGGTTCTTCTTCAACAATCCGAAGGGCGGCTGGGAGTATCCGGCGTTCTGGGCGGTGACCCTGGTGATCCAGGCCCTGCTCGGCGACGGCGCCTACGCGCTGGGCGGCCTGCGCAGCAGCCTTGCCGGCGGTCAGTTGCGCAGCGCGCACTGACGTTGGATTCGGCGACTGTCGCCACACCTTCGCTGTCATCCCCGCGAACGCGGGGATCCACAACCACAGGCGGAACTGGTCTGAGCATGACGGTCGATACTCAGCCTGCCTCAAACCTCGATCACGCGGTATGGGTTCCTGCGTTCGCGGGGACGACAGCTGTGGTTTTGGCGCGCTATCTTGACGACGTGTCAGCAGCCCGAGGAGAGATGACATGACCCTGCCCAGCATCTTCCTGTCGCACGGCTCGCCGATGCTGCCGCTCACGGATTCGGCGGCGCGTGACTTCCTCGTCGGCCTCGGCGGCCGCCTGCCGCGGCCGAAGGCGATTTTGGTGATCTCGGCGCATTGGGAGACCGACATCCCCGCCGTCAATGCGGTCGCCACCAACGAGACGATCTACGATTTCTACGGCTTTCCCCGTGAGCTCTATCAGTTGCGCTATCCCGCGCCGGGAGCGCCCGATCTCGCGCAGGCCGTCGCGGCGCGGTTGCAGGCGGCCGGGCTGCCGGTCGGCATCGACCGCGAGCGCGGGCTCGATCACGGCGCCTGGGTGCCGCTGCTCCTGATGTACCCGCAGGCCGACATTCCGGTGCTGCAGCTCTCGATCCAGACCGAGCGCGGGCCGGCACATCATCTCGCACTCGGCCGCGCGCTGGCGCCACTGCGCGACGAGGGCGTGCTGATCATCGGCAGCGGCAGCTTCACCCATAATCTCGGCGAATTCCGCAAGCGCCGGCTCGATATCGACGACCCGGCGCCGTCCTGGGTGGTCGACTTCGCCGACTGGGTGCACAAGGCCGCGATCGAAGGCCGCGTCGACGACCTCGTCGACTACCGCCGTCTCGCCCCGCATGCGCGCGACAACCATCCGACCGACGAGCACTT
Organism: Bradyrhizobium sp. HKCCYLRH3073; assembly: GCF_051167995.1. Lineage (NCBI taxonomy): Bacteria > Pseudomonadati > Pseudomonadota > Alphaproteobacteria > Hyphomicrobiales > Nitrobacteraceae > Bradyrhizobium > Bradyrhizobium sp. HKCCYLRH3073. The sequence continues at coordinate 137,204 of NZ_JBNPUD010000015.1, read as the reverse complement.
CCTGCCGCTGTTTGCGGCGATGGGCGCCGCCGGCGAGGGCGCCCGCGTCGAGCGCCTGCACAACAGCGCGAATTACGGTGTGTTGCGCATGGACGTGTATGCGTTCCATGGCGCCGATGAGGCGAAGGTGGCGGCGTGAATCACAGGTCGCGAATGCGGAAGGTTGAAGCGACTGGTCGACGCGAGTTGCCGGTTGCGTTCGCTACTCGTCGCTAGGCGGGGGCAGCCACACGAATTTGCGTCGTTTGCGATCTCATTTCATCTTCGCGAAAATGTCGCAATCCATGCACGCCCATACGGTGATTGTCTTGTCGTCGTTCAACGACAGCGCGGCATATTGGTGCGGCGTCCTGAACGCATCGAGCAGACGTATCTTCGGTTTGCCGGCGGTGGGCAGGTCGAGGATCGTGAAGAAGCGCCCCCTCGCTCCCTTGCAGTCCTCCGCCGACAAGCGCCACTTGCCGGGTCTTGGCTCTGTCGAACCGGCCCTCGATCGCGAACGACTGATGGCTCGCCTCCATCGCGTCGCCGCCGCCTTCGAACAGGAGTTCTCGCGGGATGAGGTCCTTGCGAAACTCGGTCGTCTTGCACCAACCCCGGGGACTGGTGACCGGAGAATTCGTATAACCACCTTCTAGGCAAAGCGGAGGATCGAAACGTGATTCGTAAGATCGTGTCGGGGATTTTCGCTGTACTAGTCATGGCTAGCTCTGCTGCGGCAGCGGAGAACTGCACCATCCCAACGGATAACGAGCGGGAAGTGCGAACAGCCAAGTGCCTCCTCAACGTCGATGGCAAGCTCTTGGTCAATGAACGGTGCAATTTCCATGTTTCACCAGACGGCCACAGAACCACGCTGGATGCCGGGAAGTACTACTTCGAAGTGGTTACCCCTGTCGGCGGTCAGCGTGGGGAAATCGCTCGCTGGAACCGGGGTAGCGGCCGGAGCGATCAACTCGTGACCCTTGGTCCAGCCTTTGGATTAGATCGAACCGACGCCTTTTGTTACCACAATCGGCGGTTCGAGATGTGCGGCTCAGAGTACATGACCTGCAAATGCAGTTTGAATGAGGAATATGGCTGCAGGCACGATGAAAGCGGTCAGTGAAACGCAAAGGCGCAGGTACTGTGGTGCGTCTGGACGGGCGCGTCACGCGACAGCCCACGGGGGACCCAGAGCGGCAATTCCCAAGACCCACAACAGCATCAATATTGGAGACTACGAACATGGAACTGTTTTCCGCCTACGGCGGCCGTCGGACGATGATGCACCGCAAGCTCGCTTCGACCAGGTCGATGCGCTCGACGCTCGTGTTCGCGCCGCGCCGACGCTCAATGAGCGTCGCGAACTGGCGCGCGAGCTGTTTATGATGTTGGCGGACGTGGATAGCGCCATGCGCGCCGGTCCGGTGAAGTTGTGCACTTAACCAGACTGCGCGCCGATCAGCACACGCGCGTGTTCCTGGCGACACTGCCAGAGGCATGCGGCTGGAATTTTGAACAGATGTTGGACGCTTACAATCGCGCCACCTAGATTGAGATCGCGCAGTCCCCCGTTTCAATATAGGCTAACTTTGGCTTCAAGCGACCGAGAGAAATGACAGGAAAGGTGAGAGCAAACACGGTCATCATCGTCCTGCAAGTCCTACTTGCGGCTGCGGCGAGTTTCTTCTTGCTGTATGCGACTCGAGAGTTTTTTGGCCGAGAAGTGTTTTGGGTACTCGGTCTAGCTTTTCTTCTTCTTGCCGGCATTGCGCTTTACAGGCTGCGAAAATAGATCAGCATCGTCCGTCTTTTTATGCACTTTGATGATCTTGGTGATATGGCGTTGCTTCGGCACCCAAACGTCCGCCTCAAAGATTTCGTCTGTTTCAATTTTGGCGGTGATCTGGATGCCTTCTTTCATAGTTAGGCGGCGTTTGCCCGTGAGCAGGTCGGATACAAACTTTTCGTCTTCCATCAAATAACCAAACTCGCCGAATGGCGACATGAACCGCCACACTCGATGGACTTTGGATAGTAACACCGGGCTCACTAATGTAAGCCGCTCCGTCGAATACGCCTTACGAGTTCGTGGCGAGGTCTCCACACGTTCGATCACACCAGCCCGAATTTGAAACTCCGAGTGCGGCACCGGAGCTGGAGGCTTCGTTTTTGGCTTGGTGATTGTCCCGACACTCGTTATCACATCGTCCCGGTCGAGTTCTTTATAGACCCGCCTTATCGGATCGCTTGCGATCTTGCCCTCAGAAACCTTCTGGCAGGCTGACGCAATGCGCGCGATGTCTGACGCGTCCAATTGCGTGTGCTCCTCCTTAGGGAAATAATAGTCGAGCAATCTTGTACTGCCCCATTGTCGAACGTCGCCCACAAACGCCATCGATATTCCGATGACAATTCCAAGCAATGTACCGCGCTGTCCGTCACGGCTTTTTAGAACTTTCAGCACAGCGTTCAGACTTAGGCTGCCCTCTGTGCCGCTGTCGAATTCCAGCCTGACTTCCAAACCGGGATCGAGGACGTAAGCAATTTCCTTGATGGCCTCAGAAAAGGCAGCGGCCGCTAAGCCGACGACTTCAAGATCGGGCTTCTGCCCCGGCTTGAGATCAAGATAAAGGCTGATTGTCTCTTCCAAAGCCGCCCCCAGCTAACCTTCGAAGGTAGTCTAAGTTGAACTCCGCAATCATGCTAGAAGCGAGGTCTTGCTTTATTGGTTCGGGTGGGGCCCGCTCTCTGGGAGAAGCTTTGCTGCCGCCGCTAAAGCCTCCACGACGTTCTTGCCCCCGACGATCGCTCCTACGGCTAGAGCGGTTGGTACTCTCAGAACTCCCGCCACTGCGCAAAAACCAAGGCCCGCGCAAATTAGAGACATGTCCAGGGTCTTCCCGCAGATGCTCACGTGCTTTTCCGTCCAAAAGCGACGAAGGCCCGCTGCTATCGAGAGCGTCGCCTCTGCAATTGGTGCCTCGTCACGTTTCGCATTCGCGGCAAGAAACTCTTCTACGCGACGCTTGAGATCAGAGAATTCATCGACTTCGAAATTTGATCCACTTTGGCGCAGCAATTCAATCTTCAGATCGATTGCGCTCAGCAGCGACATTGCAGTGAGCTGCGCTTCAAGTTGATTGCTCAGGACCGCTCGAATGATGACTGTTCGTTGAGGTCCGGTATGGCCTTCAATGCGCGCTGTGTCAGCTTCCTCTCGTAGCAGCAGCGTGCCATGCTGCCCCAGAGGTGGCGAGCCGTCCTCACCATTGGTGGCTTGCGCGGGCACAGCCATTGGAGGCTGAACAATTGCTTTTTCGTCCAGCAGTCCGACGCTGAGCGGGGCGGCCGGTCCGTTAAGCCCGGGTGGCGTCGTCGGCAGCGTGGCAAATCCCGTCGGACCAACCGCCAAGGTTGCCGAGCCCTGGTCAGAGGCCATTTCCCTGCCGCTCACCTGTCGGAGGCTTACTTCGCGTTCACGCGAATATGGATGCAGCCTCGCTAGGTCCTGGCTAACGAAACCATCGGCATCGAGCCACTGGTGAGGACAGTAAGATTTGGACGCCTCGTCAATCTGGCGGCCGGTCCTGACGATCGCTTCGCGAGTGCCCATGCGCGCATCGGTTCTGTCCAGCTCCCCCGTTCGAGAATCCACCGGAACCGCGTAGAAAACTTCGGTATCGTTCTGAACGGCCATGGGTAACTTCCCCGCGACGAGTGTCTTCGAAGATTTGCCGCAGGAATTGGCCTAGCAAAACTCGTCCTCTAGTCGCAACCGACTGTGGGCGTGACTGCACGCCGATGAGCGTCCGCAGCTCATTATGCCGGTACCTCGCGGCGCGCGCGGGCGGCTATCGTTTTGGGCTGCATGGTACACTTGAAACATAGTACGAACACCAAAAATCAGTCCGGGACTTTTTCCGGGCCCAATTGCCGCCAAATGTAGGTTTTTGATCGCATTTGGTCGGCTTTCGTTCAGAGCCGAGAGCATCGCATCAACTAGTCTAACGCATTGATCTTTAATTATCTTCTTTGCCAAATCTGTCCCCAAGCGCCAGATGCAGCTTCGCTCCGTGATGTTGTTTGCAGGCCGGAACCACGTCAGCGTAGTTGGCGCCTGGGCCAAGCGTCAAGCTGTCTGGATCCTCTCCTGCGTCGTGCTCCTCGCTTCACGCGAAATCGAGCACGGTGATCGCGACGGCGGAGTGCGATTGCCCGTCGGGTTACTTTGTCGCAGATCATTTCGCTTGCGTCGTCGGGCAAATCACCGCGATCTTTCCGCGCATCCCGCCTCATCATGGAGGGGCGTTGCGCGCGATCGTCACGACACGCGAGGCGGGGAGCGGTGGCCGCGAGAGCTCGCAGCATGTCCTTGGCAGCATGTCCTGGATGTGCGGACGAACGACGTTCTTGCGGACGTGAAGTTGCAGGGTTCTGATACCTCGACGCTGGTATCACCGCGCAACGCGTGAAAGGCGTTGTCGCGCATGGCGGCCAACAAGCCGAGCGCCAGGAAGCCTGCATATAAGCGTGAAGACCATCGCGCAGGGAGGGCCGGGCGATCTCGGCTGAACCTGTGGTACCTGCCGCCTGCATTTTTTTGAGCAGGCGGGCCACGGGCGCGGCCAGCGCCCGGCCTTCCCTGCGCCCTTCTATTCGAGGAGGGTGGGTGAGCAAGCAAAGCTCGGGCGCAGATCGCGCTGCGGGGACGTGCAGCCATGATCCGGCGAAGCTCGCCGCATACGCGGTGTCGTCCCGGCCTTGAGCCGGGACCCATAACCACCGGCGGGAATGAGACGCGCAACTGTCAGCCATGTCCCTCGTGAGATCGCGCGGTATGGGTCCCGGCGTTCGCCGGGACGACAGCGGGGGGCAGAGGAACAGTGCACTGCACACATGACCTCGCAGGTAGCTGACACCGCCGTCACCCGCGTAGAAAATCCTTGACCCGTTCGCACGCAAATGGCGAAGGATGCACCAGGGAGTGAAAACAACAACAATGCGCCTGCCGTTCTATTATGGCTGGGTCATCGTCGCCGTGACCTTCGTGACGATGGCGATCGGGGTCAATGCGCGCACCGCGTTCTCGCTGTTCTATCCGCCTGTTCTCGCCGAATTCGGCTGGGACCGCGGCGTCACCGCCGGGGCGTTCTCGTTCGGCTTCGTTGCCTCTGGAATCGTCAGTCCGCTGATCGGACGGCTGATGGACCGCACCGGTCCGCGCGCGGTGATGGAACTCGGCGTCGCCCTGATGGCCGGCGGTCTGCTGCTGGCGCCGCTGACCTCGCAGCCCTGGCATCTCTACGTCACGATTGGCGTGATGGTCGGTGCCGGCAGCGTCTGCCTCGGCTATTCCGGCCAGTCGCTGTTCCTGCCGAACTGGTTCATCCGCCGCCGCGGGCTGGCGATCGGCATCGCCTTCGCGGGCGTCGGCATCGGCTCGATGACGCTGCTCCCGTGGGTGCAGCACATGATCGCACAGACCAACTGGCGCACGGCGTGCACAGCGATGGGGATCGTGGTGCTGGTCGTGCTGGCGCCGATCAATCTGTTGCTGCGCAAGAGGCCGGAGGAGATCGGCCTGCGTCCCGACGGCGACGCCGCGCCGCTCGCCAATGCGGCCAAGCCGGTCTCCAACGTCGTCGACGCCGCCTGGGCCGGCACCGACTGGACGCTCTCGCGCGCGCTGCGCACGGGCCGGTTCTGGTGGCTCGCGCTCGGCTATTTCTTCGGCCTCTACGTCTGGTACGCGGTGCAGGTGCACCAGACGAAATACCTGCTCGAGATCGGTTTCAGCTCGAGCGTCGCGGTGTGGGCGCTCGGCGCGGTCAGCCTGCTCGGGATCCCGGGCCAGATCGCGCTCGGCCATCTGTCGGACCGCCTGGGGCGCGAGGCGGTGTGGGGATTGGGCTGTCTCGGCTTCGCGATCTGCTTCGCCGCGCTGATCGCGCTCAAGGCCGCGCCGTCGCTGGTGCTGATCTACGTCATGGTGGCGACGCAGGGCGCGCTCGGCTACGGCCTGACCTCGGTGATGGGCGCGGTCGCGCTGGAGATATTCCAGGGCGCGCATTTCGGCAGCATCTTCGGAACGCTGATGCTGATCGGGCTATGCGGCGGCGCAGCAGGGCCGTGGGTGACCGGCGTGGTGTATGACTACACCCTGAGTTATACGCCGGGCTTCGTGATCGCCTTCCTCGGCGCCTTCGTCTCGGCGGCGGCGATCTGGATCGCGGCCCCGCGCCGGGTCCGCCTCGTTGCCGGCCAGTTGCACAGGTTAAAGACGGCGGGGGCTGCGGCATGATGTGTGAACTAGCCGGTTGCCATCGCGGCGCGGGCGTGAGCTAATCGGCCAATCCAGGGAGAGGGACCCCATGAACGAGCATGTTCAGGCCGCCAAGGCCGCGCCGCTGTTCAATCCGCTGTCGCCGGAGTTCATCCGCGATCCCTATCCCTTCTATGCGCAGCTGCGCGACAACGACCCGATGCATGTGACGCCGTTCGGGGCGTTCCTCGCCAGCCGGCATGCGGAATCGAGCCTGGTGCTGCGCGACAAGCGCTTCGGCAAGGACTTCGTCGCGCGTTCGATCCGGCGCTACGGCCCTGACATCATGAACGAGCCGATCTTCCGCAGCATGAGCCATTGGATGCTGCAGCAGGATCCGCCGGATCACACGCGCTTGCGCGGCCTCGTGGTGAAGGCATTCACGGCCCGCCGCGTCGAGGACATGCGGCCACGGATCCAGGCGATCGTCGATTCGACGCTCGACGAGATCATCCCGCGCGGCCGGATGGACCTGATCGAGGACTTCGCGTTCAAGCTGCCGGTCACCGTGATCTGCGACATGCTCGGAATTCCCGAGGAGCACCGCGAAGCGTTCTACAAGAGCTCGCGCGAGGGCGGCCGGCTGCTCGAGCCGGTGCCGCTGTCGAAGGCCGAGATCGCCGAGGGCAATGCCGGCAACGCGGTATCGAAGGCGTATTTCCAGCACCTGTTCGAGCTGCGCCGGAAACATCCCGGCGACGACCTGACGACGCAGCTGCTGCAGGCCGAGGAGGACGGCGCCAGGCTCAGCATTGAGGAGCTCACCGCCAACATCATCCTGCTGTTCGGCGCCGGGCACGAGACCACGGTCAACCTGATCGGCAACGGCCTGCTGGCGCTGCACCGCAATCCGGACCAGCTGGCGCTGTTGAAGGCGCGGCCGGAGCTGATCACCAACGCGATCGAGGAGTTCCTGCGCTACGATTCCTCGGTGCAGCTCACCGGACGGGTGGCGCTCGAGGACATCGAGGATCTCGGCGGCCGCCGGATCCCCGCGGGCGAGAGCGTGCTGTGCCTGCTGGGCTCCGCCAACCGCGATCCTGCGGTCTATCCGGATCATCCGGAGCAGCTCGACATCACCAGGGCCAACGTGAAGCCGCTGTCGTTCGGTGGTGGCATCCACCATTGCCTGGGGGCGCAGCTCGCCCGCATCGAGGCCGAGATCGCGATCGGAACCCTGCTGCGCCGGCTGCCGGAGTTGAAGCTGGACGATCCCGACAACCCGGAATGGCGGCCGACCTTCGTGCTGCGCGGCCTGAAGCGGCTGCCGGCGCACTGGTAACCATCTTCGTTAACGGAATTGTGCAACGCCCCCGGAAATACCGACAGCGCTGTGACTTCGCCATACTTAATCCTATATGATGCAGCGCTCCGGTATCGATGCCAGTGGGCCGCGGCCGTATTGGCTTTAAGGTTGGGACGCCGGAGCGTTGTCCTTTGAGGGAGACCCCGTGCAGACGACCCTGCTCGGCTTGGCGATTGCCTTCATCCTTGCGCTCCTTGCTGCGCTGATCGGCCCGTACTTCGTCGACTGGAACCAGTTCCGGCCGCAGTTCGAGGCTGAGGCGGGCAAGATCATTGGCGTGCCCGTGCGGGTCGCCGGTGCGCTGGACGCACGGCTGTTGCCGACGCCGACCTTGCGGCTGCGCCAGGTCACCTTTGGCGGCGCCAACGACCTCGGCAAGCTGCGCGCCGACAAGCTCGACGTCGAGCTCAGCCTCGGCGACCTGATGCGCGGCGAGTGGCGGGCGAACGAGCTCACCATCGGCGGCATGGCGGCCGATCTCGGGCTGGATGCCAAGGGCCAGGTCGACCTGCCGGCCGCGTCGGGCCGGTTCAATCTGGCGGCGCTCGCGATCGACCGGCTCAACCTCACCGGCCGAGTCGCCCTGCACGACGCCGCCAGCCGCTCGACACTGGAGCTGACAGACATCGTCTTCTCCGGCGACGTGCGTTCGCTGGCCGGCTCGCTGCGCGGCGACGGCGCGGTGTCGATCCGCGGCGGCCGCTACCCGTTCCGGGTGTCGTCGAGCCAGGACAAGGACTCCAACGGCCTGCGCGTCCACCTCAACATCGACCCGGGCGAGCGTCCCGTGATGGCCGACATCGAAGGCCTCATCAGCTTTCCCAACCGCTCGCCGAAGTTCGAGGGCGCGCTGACGCTGTCGTCGCCCCCGAAGGAGCAGGGCGCCGACAACGACAAGCCCGCCCAGTCTGCGAAGGAGCCATCGGCGAAGCAGGCCCAACAAGCCAAGGCCCGTCCGCTGAGCCAGGCTGGCGCGACGCCTTGGCGCATCGCCACCAAGGTCGTTGGCGACCAGGCGTCGGCCAAGCTCGACCAGATCGAGGTCAGCTTTGGCCAGGAGGATCGCTCGCTGAAATTCGCGGGCAGCGGCGACATCCGTTTCGGCGCCGCCCCCGTGCTGAAAGCCTCGCTGTCCGCACGCCAGCTCGATGCCGACAAGCTCCTGGCCGGCGGGGACGACATCAAGGACCGGCGGGCGATCGCGCCCGCGCTGGTGCTGCCGGCGCTGCGCAACTGGATTGCACAACTGCCGACCTTGCCGATGCCGGCCAACGTGCAGTTCGCGACCGAGCAGATCATGCTCTCCGGCCGTCCGGTACAGAACTTCACCGCCGACCTGCACAACGAACCTTCGGCATGGAGTCTCGAGAAGGTCGACCTGCGCGCGCCCGGCTCGACGCGGCTGACGTTCCGGACCATCGGCATCTCGACCTCGGTGACATCGGGCTTCACCGGCGCGCTCGATCTCGAATCGTCGGAGCCCGACACGCTGGTGGCCTGGCTGCAGGGCCGCAGCGACGGCAGCTATCGCACCCAGCGCCCGCTGCGGCTGCGCGGCGACCTCAACGTGGCGCCGGAGCGGGTCGCGATCGACAGCCTCAAGGCCGATATCGACGGCGGCTCCGTCGACGGACGCGTCGCTCTCGTCAACCGGCCAGCGGGGCCGGGCTCGCGTTTCGAGGCGGTGCTGAAGGGCGATCGGCTCGATCTCGACGCCGCGATGGCCGTGACCCGCTCGCTGGTCGGCGTCACCGGCGAGTGGCCGGCGGAGGCCAGCGTGGCGCTCGACGTCGCCCGCGCCAAGCTCAGCGGCCAGGAGCTGCGTCCGCTCACCGCGCGCTTTTCCTATGATCCCAAGACCATCGCCATCGACCAGATCAAGTTCGGCCAGAGCAGCGGCGTGACGAGCGAGGGCTCCGGCCGGTTCGATCGCGCCGACGCAACCGGACGGCTGGTGGTGACCTCGATGGCCGGCTCGCTCAAGGAGATCACGGCGCTGCTGCAGCCGCTCGCGCCGCAGATCGCCGCCCGCTTCGATGCGCTCAGTATGCCGCCCGGCGCCGCCCGGCTGAAGCTCACGCTCGATCTCGCCAAGGACCCAGCCAACGCCGATCGGAGCCAGGCCAAGGCGGTGCTCGATCTCGACGCGCCACAATTGAAGGGCTCGGCGACGCTGACGGCCAAACCCTCGGCCGCGGCGCTGCGCAGCTTCGAGGTCGATGCGATCGATCGAACGGAGCTTGGAATCGAGAGCCGGGTGTCGTCGGAGCAGGGAAGCGCCGTGCTGGCGCTGCTCGGGCTCGATCGCGTGGCGGCGGCGGGCAACGGTCCGGCCCAGTTCGACGCCAGCGTGACCGGCAGCTGGCGAACGCCGCTGCGGGTGAATGCCAAGCTCTCCGGCGTCGGTCTCGATGGCGATGCGCAAGGCACTGTCGATCCCTGGGGCGACACCGCCAAGGCCAACGTCAATCTGCGCCTGCGCAGCGCCAACCTGTCGCCCTTGTTTGGATCGAAGCCGCAGGATCCGGGCGCGCAGAACGTCCGCCTGTTTGGCCGCCTCGGTCTTTCCAACAATCGCCTGACGCTCGACGACATCGACAGCACGGTGGGTGGATCGCGGCTGCGCGGCCGGCTTGCGCTGGTGCTCGACGACGACAAGCAGATCGAGGGCGAGCTCGGTCTGGATGCGCTCGACGTGCCGCAAGTGGTATCGGTGCTGATCGGAGCGGCCGGGCGTGAGCCCGCCGAGCCTCTCGGCGCAGGTCTCTTGAAGGGGTGGCGCGGGCGTGTCTCGTTCCAGGCCCTCAGCGGCGCCATTCTGAATGGCATTGATCTGCATCCGCTGGGCGGCGCCATCAAGAGCGACGGCCAGTCGCTGACCATCGAGAACCTCAAGGGCAAGCTCGGCGGCGGCGACGTCGCCGCGACCATCGATGCGCGCTCCAACGCGAATGGTCTCGTCCTGAACGGCCGCGTCGAGCTCGCCGGCATCGACGGCAACGCGCTGCGCTATCACAGCCTGAAGATGCCGGCCGGCAAGGTCTCGGCCCAGATGACGCTCGCCGCCGAAGGACGCAGCGTGCAGGCACTGGTCAATGCGCTCTCGGGCAATGGCACGGTGACGCTCGACAATGCGGCGCTCCCCAATCTCGACCCGCGGGCGTTCGATGCGGCGTTGCGCGCGGCCGACGCCGGCCAGGTGAGCGACGACGGCAAGTTGCGGCAGGTGATCGAGCCGGTGCTGACGTCGGGGACGTTGCCGGTCGCGTCTGCTCAGATCCCCTTCATCATCCGCGACGGCCGGCTGCGGGTCGGCGCCACCACGCTCGACGCGCAAGGCGCCCGCGTCATCGTGTCCGGCGGCTTCGACATTCCGGCGGACAATGCCGACATTCGCGCCAGCCTGAGCGCCAATACGGTCGGCAATGCCAACAGCCGTCCGGAGATCCAGTTGTTCGTGGTCGGGACGTCCGAGGCGCTGACGCGCGCGGTCGACGTCACCTCCCTGTCGTCGTGGCTGGCGGTGCGCGCGATCGATCGCGAAACGCGGCGTCTGGATGCGATCGCGCGCGGCGAGGTGCCGCCGGCCTATCCATCGTCGACGGCGTCGCTGCCCGGTGCACCCGAGGCTGGCCCGGCGGCACCGAGCGCGGCCGACGTGCCGCTGCCCGGTCGTGATCCACGGCGCGAGCCGCGCGCCAAGCTGGGTGGTCCGCGCGCCGTCGTGTCGCCGCTGACACCGCCGCTCTCCGCTCCCGCCCCTGCGCCTCAGCCGGCGGCACCGATGGCATCGAGCCAGCCGCAAGTCGCGCCCTTGCCGCCGCCGGTCGAGATCAAGCCCGCGCCGGGGGCGCTGCCGCCGCGCCCACGGCCGGTGCCGCGCCCGCCGGTCGTGCTGACGCCGCCGGGCAGTCCGTGATTCCGGCCGAAGGCGTGCGGGGACCGCGCCGATGATGACCTTGCGACAGGTCGAGGTCATTCGCGCGGTCATGGTGACGGGCACCATCAACGGCGCCGCGCGCCTGCTGAAGGTGTCGGCGCCGGGTGTAAGCCGTCTGGTGAAATACACCGAGCGCTCGCTCGGCATCCGCTTCTTCCAGCGCCAGAACGGCCGCTACTTTCCGACGCCCGAGGCGCAGAACATCTTCGAGCAGATCAACAGCGTCTACGAGAAGGTCGACGATCTCAGCTACATCATCTCCAACATCGGCCGCGGCGCGCTGTCGGAACTGCGCGTCGGCTCGGTGCCCAGCATCTCCCAGGTGATGGTGCCGCGCGCGATCGAGCGCGTCCGCCGCCGCTATCCTGATTTGGGCATCGACATCAACATCCTCAAGATCGAGGAGGCGATCGACTATCTGATGCTGGGCAAGGGCGAGTGCGTGGCGATGAGCTATCGCCTCGATCATTCCGGGCTCGAATTCCTTCCTCTCGCCTCAGGCGAACTGTTCTGCATCGTCCCGCCAGGCCACGAGCTCGCCGGCCGCAAGCAGGTCTCCGCCGCGGAGATGACTCGCTATCCGTTGATCGGCATCGATCCCAATGACCCTTACGGCCGGATCATGGCCGAGATCTTCGCGCGCAACAAACTCAGCTACAACATCTCGATCAAGGCGCGCTTCGGCACCACGGTCTGCGCGCTGGTGAAGGCGGGGCTCGGCATCGCGGTGATTGACCAGTTCACGGTCGCGCATGGCGGCTATCCTGGCATCGAGCTGCTGAAGATCGCCGAGCCGACGCGGTTCGACACCTACATCGCGGTCAAGCGCGGCACGCCGCTGTCGCTTTACGCGGAGCACTTCATCGACTGCCTGCGTGCCGAGATGCGCGCACTGGAGCCGGGCCGGCGGCAGGTTGCGAGGCCGGGGAAGGCGGCGCTCGTCAAAAAATAACATGATGTTAGGTTCAGCGGATATTTGGGTAATTGTGTTAGCTGGCGGACGCGCTATCGTCCGCGACGCCATTCATCGCTCGTGCGGCGATCGCGCGAGCGGCAGCAGAGACTGAAGCCAACGTGCCCGATCTTTCCGCGCTCAAAGCCCGCAAATTCCTGACCGGCCTGATCGGTGCGCCGATCGCGCATTCGGCCTCTCCTGCCATGCACGAACATGCCGCGGCGGCGCTCGGCGTGCGCTGCCACTACCAGCTCATCGAGGTGGCCGGCGCCGACCGGGCCGGTCTGTCCGCGCTGCTGGAAGGCGTGCGCCGGCTCGGCTTTGCCGGGGTCAACGTGACCTATCCTTACAAGGAAGCCGTGGTCGAGCTGCTCGACGAGCTCGCGCCGAGGGCGGCGGCGATGGGCGCGGTGAATACCGTCGTCGTTCGCGACGGCCGGCTGATCGGCCACAACACCGACACCACCGGGTTCGAGCGAGCCGTCGCGCCACTCATCAGCCAGACCGATCGCGGCGTCGTCGCGTTGGTCGGGGCCGGCGGGGTTGGCAAGGCGATCGCCTTCGCACTTGCAAACCTCGGAGTCGCCGGCCTGCGCATCTACGACACTGAGCGCACGCGCGCCGAGAAGCTGGCGAGGCTGCTGCCGGTCGGCAACACGGTGACGGTCGCGGACAGCGTCGAAGCGGCACTGCACGGCGCAGTTGGCGTCGTCAACGGCACGCCGATCGGGATGTTGCCGAACCGCGGTACGCCGGTGCCTGATCATTTGTTGCGCGCCGACCTCTGGGTCGCCGACGCGGTCTATTCGCCGCTCTGGACGCCGCTGCTGAAAGCCGCCAAAGCCAGGGGAGCCCGGGTCCTGCTCGGCCGCGAGCTCGCGATCTACCAGGCCGCGGACGCGTTCGAATTGTTCACCGGCCTGGCGCCCTCGACCGAGGCGATGGGGGCTGCGTTCGACAACCACATGGCGGAGAGATATCCGGCGGTTGACGCCGCCTGAGCCGACGGCCAATACGCGCCGGAACAAGTCGTTCAAGCAAGAAACGCAAACAAGCGTTTAAGTCAGAGGAGGAAACAACGTGAGATCGATCATCCTGGCTGGCCTGTGCTCAGCCACGCTGCTGTCCGGTGCCGCCTACGCGCAATCCGGCGCCCCCATCAAGATCGCCGATGTCGCCGAGCTCTCCGGCGGCGGCGCGACCGTCGGCAACAACTGGAAGAACGGCATCGACCTCGCCGTCGAGGAAATCAACGCCAAGGGCGGCATCCTCGGTCGCAAGATCGAGGTGAGCCACGCCGACTCGCAGTCGAACCCCGGCGTTGCGCGTGCGCAGGTGCAGAAGGCGCTCGATGGCGAGCCCTACGTGCTGCTCGGGCCGGGCTATTCCGGCTCGGTGAAGGTGACGGCGCCGCTGGCGGCCGAGGCCGGCATCACCCAGATCATGGGCGGCGAGGCGGCCGAGCTCACGCAGGCTGGCAACAAGTTCCTTTTCCGCACGTCGTTCGGCCAGCAGTCCTCGATGCCGAAGGTCGCCAAGTACATCAACGACGAGCTGAAGGCGAAGTCGGTCGCGGTGGTCTGGGTCAACAATGATTTCGGCCGTGGCGGCCGCGACGTCATCACCAAGGAGTTCAACCGTCTCGGCATCAAGGTCGCGGCCGACCTGTCGACCGAAGCCGGCCAGGCGGACTTCGCTGCCGACGTCAGCAAGATCAAGGCGGCGGCGCCGGACGCCGTTTTCATCTACGTCAACGAGGAAGAGAGCGCGCGCATCCTGAAGGAGATCAAGCGCCAGGGTGTGACTGTGCCGCTGATCGGCGAGACCACGCTGGTCGGCCAGAAGGTGATCGAGCTCGCCGGCGATGCCGCCAACGGCGCTCGCGGCCACGTCGGTCTCACCACCGACGCACCGATCGAGGCCATCAAGGCGTTCCGCGACCGCTTCGTGAAGAAGTACAGCTACGTGCCCGATCACAACGGCATCAAGGGCTATCTCGCGATCTACATGGTCAAGGCCACGACCGAGAAGATGGGCAAGGTCGACTCCAAGGCGTTCGCCGACACGCTGCACGGCCTGACCATCAAGACCTCGGCCGAACCGAACATCCTGATGGATGTGACCTTCGACCAGAACGGCGACATCGATCGCCAGGGCTTCCTGGTCGAGGTCGTGGAAGGCAAGCAGGTCGTGAAGCAGGTGTTGCCGAAGCTCAACTGAGGACAACGGTCGATCGGCGGCGCCGGTGTGGTGATGTCCGGCGCCGCCGTCACCCAAGGGCTCACGGGGAAACCATGTCCAATCTGCTCGACCTGATCGTGGCGGGACTCGCCACCGGCGCCATCTACGCGCTGGTCGCCGTCGGCTTCACCTTGCTGTGGCAGACCTCGCAGACCATCAACTTCGCCCAGGGCGAGTTCGTGATGCTGCCCGCCTTCCTGATGCTCGCGGTCATGCATCTCGGCGCGCCGTTCTGGCTCGCGGTGCTCGCCGGCGTGCTACTGTCGGCGCTGCTGCTCGGTCTCGCCTTCAAGATGCTGCTGGTCGATCCGATGCTGCGGCACGGCGTGCTGCCGCTGGCGATCGCCACCATGGCGCTGGCGATCGGGATCAAGGAGGCCGTGAAGCAGTTCTTCAGCGCCGAGGCCTCGCCGTTTCCGTCGATCGTTCCCGCGGGCGATATCAGCGTGCTTGGCCGTGTCATCTCGCTGCAGAGTCTCGGCGTGCTCGCCGTTGCAATCCTGGCCGTCGTCGGCCTGACCACGCTGCTCAATCGCACCTCGCTCGGCCACCAGATGCAGGCGGCGGCGCAGAATCCGACGGTGGCGCGCATCATCGGCGTTCCCGTCGAGCGCATGATCCTGCTGACCTTCCTGATCAATGCCGCGCTGGTCGCGCTGGCCTCGCTGCTGATCACGCCGATCTATCTTGCCAAATTCTCGAGCGGCGAAGTGCTCGGGCAGGCGGCGTTCATCGCCGCGATCGTCGGCGGCTTCAACCAGGTGCGCGGCGCGATCGCCGGCGGTCTCCTGATCGGCGTCGTCGACAACCTCGCCGCGGCCTACGTCTCCACCCAGTATCGCGCGGCTGTTCCGATGGTGCTGCTGATCCTTGTCATCCTGTTCCGGCCGCAGGGCCTGCTCGGACGAGCCGAGGAGCGCACGGTATGACCCGCAACGGCAGACTGCTCCTCGCCGCGCTGGCGATCGTCGTCATCGCCGGCCTGATAATCATCCCGATGAACTTCAACCGCTACGGCCTCTATATCCTCAGCCAGTGGGCGGTGATGACCATCGCGGCGATGGGGCTCAACCTCACGCTCGGCTATGCCGGGCAGGTGTCGCTTGCGCAGGGCGCTTTCGTCGGCATCGGCGCCTACGGGGCTGCCATCCTCACCACCCATGGCTGGCCGCTGATATCGGCGCTCGGGCTCGTCATCATCGTCTGCTTCATCGTCGGCTGGCTGTTGGGCTATCCGGCGCTGCGCGTGCAGCATCACTATCTCGCCTTCGTCACGCTCGCGTTTTCGACCCTGGCGTTCCTGGTGTTCCGCAACGAGAGCTGGCTCACCAACGGCATCTACGGCATCAGCAACATTCCGCGCCCCGGGATCTTCGGCTTCCCGACCCGCAAGCCGTTGCCGTTCTACTATCTCTGTCTCGGCTCGCTCGGCCTCGTGACGCTGGCGATGTGGTGGCTGATCCGCTCGCCCTGGGGCCGCGCCTTCATGGCGCTACGCGAAAATCCGATCAGGGCGCAATCGCTCGGCATCGACACCAGACGCTACACGCTGATGGCGTTCGCGATCGGCTCGGTGCTCGGCGGCATCGCCGGCGTGCTCTATGCGCCGCTGACGCAATATGTCGATCCCGTGCCGTTCAACCTGCAGCTCTCGCTCGATCTCCTGATGATGGTGATCGTCGGCGGTGCCGGCTTCATGCTCGGGCCGTTCCTCGGCGCCATGATCGCGGTGCTGCTGCCGGAGTGGCTGCGCTTCGCCGAGGGCTATTATCTGATGCTCTACGCGGCCGCCGTGATCGTGCTGCTGATCTATTCGCCGAGCGGCATTCTCGGCATCCTCGACCGCTATCTCAGCTCACGGCGCACCCAGGCCGCATCCGCATTGCGGGCGGCGGCTCAATCCAAGCTGGAGGCCGCGCGATGACCGCAGTCCTCGACGTTCGCGACGTCAAGAAGAGTTTTGGCGGCATCACCGCCGTCAACGGCGTCAGCTTCGACGTGCAGGAGGGCGAGATCCTCGGCCTGATCGGCCCCAACGGCTGTGGCAAGTCGACGCTGTTCAACTGCATTCTCGGCCAGCTCGTGCCGAGCGGGGGCGAGGTGAGGGTGGACGGCAAGCTCGTCACCGGCCAGCGTCCGTCCGAACTGAACCGCCTGGGCGTCAGCCGCACGTTTCAGCTCTTGCAGGTCTTCCCGAAGCTGTCGGTGCGCGACAACCTGATCCTCGCCGGCCAGGAGCATCGCGGCAGCATGCTGTCGCGCCTGTTTGGTCCGTCGGATGCAGGGCTCACCGAGACCGCCGATCAGATGATCGGCTTCTTCAAGCTGGAGCATCTCGCCAACGAGCCGGCCGGCGGCCTGTCCTACGGGCAGCAGAAGCTGCTCGATGCCGCGATGGCGTTCATGGGCGGTCCACGGCTGGTGCTGCTCGACGAGCCCGCCGGCGGCGTCAATCCGACCATGCTCGGCGATCTCAAGGACCGGCTGATCGCGATCAACCGCGAGCGCCGCGCCACCTTCGTCGTGATCGAGCACAACATGGAGTTCGTGATGTCGCTGTGCTCGCGCGTGATGGTGATGGCGGAGGGCAAGGTGCTGGCGATCGGCAAGCCCGACGAGATCAGGGCCAATCCGGCCGTGATCGAAGCCTATCTCGGACACTGACGGAGCCGACGATGAGCGATCCCATTCTCGACGTCCAGAACCTCGTCGGCGGCTACGGCAAGATGACGATCCTCAACGGCACGACGTTCTCGGTGCCGAAGGGATCGATCACCACCGTGATTGGCCCGAACGGCGCCGGCAAGTCGACCGTGTTCAAGGCGATCTTTGGTCTGTTGAAGCTGCGCGAGGGCAAGGTCGTGTTCAAGGGCCGCGACGTCACGGGCCTGAGCCAGCGCGCGCTGCTCGGTGCCGGGATCTGCTACATCCCGCAGGGCCGCAACATCTTCGGCGAGCTGTCGGTGCGTCACAATATCGAGCTCGGCGGCGTTGCCGCGCCGGCCAACATCGACCTTCCGTCTCGCGTCGAGGCGGCGCTCGACGTGTTTCCGGTGCTGCGCAAGAAGGCGGATCGGCAGGCCTCGACGCTGTCCGGCGGCGAGCAGAAGCAGCTCGAGATCGCGCGCGGGCTGCTGCTCGAGCCGCAGCTCGTGCTGATCGACGAGCCGTCGATCGGGCTGTCGCCGTTGATGGTGCAGCAGACCTTCGACATGCTGAAGCAATTGCGCGACCGCGGCGTCTCGGTGCTCCTGATCGAGCAGAATGCACGCTCGGCGCTGGAGATCTCGGACTACGGCATCGTGCTCGAGCTCGGTCGCACCCGCATCATCGACAAGGCCGATCGCGTGCTGGCCGATCCGCGCATCGGCCAGCTGTTCCTGGGCGGCGCGATGGAGGAGACGGCGGCATGAACCAGCGCTCGATCGCCACGGTCTCCATCTCTGGCGCGCTCGACGAGAAGCTCAAGGCGATCGCTGCCGCCGGCTTCGACACGGTCGAGATCTTCGAGAACGATCTGGTCGCGTTCGGGATGCGGCCGCGCGAGATCGGGCAGATGTGCCGCGACCTCGGCCTATCGATCTGCGCCTATCAGCCGTTCCGCGATTTCGAGGGCATGCCGGAGCCGCAGCGCGCGCGCAACTTCGTCCGTGCCGAGCGCAAATTCGACCTGATGCAGGAGCTCGGCACCGACCTGCTGCTGATCTGCAGCAGCGTGTCGCCGGCCGCGCTCGGCGGCATCGACCGCGCCGCCGCGGATTTCCAGGAGCTCGGCGAGCGCGCCGCGAGCCGCGGCTTGCGCATCGGCTACGAGGCGCTGGCCTGGGGGCGCCACGTGCATGACTATCGCGATGTCTGGGAGATCGTGCGCCGCGCCGATCACAAGGCGATCGGCGTCATCCTCGACAGTTTTCATGCGCTGGCGCCGGCGCTGCCGACCAATGCGATCCGCGCCATTCCCGCCGACAAGATCTTCCTGGTCCAGTTGGCCGACGCACCCAAGCTCGAACTGGACGTGCTGTCCTGGAGCCGGCACTTCCGCAGCTTTCCCGGGCAGGGCGACCTCCCGGTCGGCGAGTTCATGGAGGCGGTCGCCGCGACCGGCTATTCCGGGCCGCTGTCGCTGGAGATCTTCAACGATCAGTTCCGCGCCGGCTCGGCGCCACGCACGGCGCTCGACGGCATGCGTTCGCTGCTGCTGTTGCAGGATGACCTCGCCGGAAAAATGCCCGCGGCGTCGGCAGAGTCCCGCTTCGCGCCTCGCGTGAAGAGCCACGGCATCGGCTTTGTGGAATTCGCGGTCAGCGAGGACAAGGCGGAGTCGCTCGCCGCATTGTTCGGGCAGCTCGGCTTCCGCAAAACCGGGCGGCATCGCAGCAAGGCGGTGCAGCGCTGGTCGCAGGGCGCGATCGAGCTGGTGATCAATTGCGAGCCGGCGAGCTTCGCGCATTCGCACTATATCACGCACGGTCCCGGCGTTTGCGCGTTGGCGTTGGATGTCGACAGTGCGGACCGTGCCATGGCGCGGGCGCAGTCCTTGAAGACGCGCACCTTCACCCAGCCGGTCGGGCCGGGCGAGCTGGAGATCCCGGCGATCCATGGTGTCGGCGGCAGCCTGCTGTATTTCCTCGATACCCACGGCCGTCACTGGGATGTCGACTTCGAACCGGTCGCCAGCGACAAGACGACTGATCGGCTCTTGGCCGTCGATCACATCGCACAGTCGATGCCGCATGAGGAGATGCTGTCCTGGCTGTTGTTCTATGCCGGGATCATCGACTTCTCGCGCCTGCCGCAGATGGAGATCGCCGATCCCCGAGGCCTCGTGCAGAGCCAGGCGATCGTCAACGGCGATCGCAGCCTGCGCTTCATCCTCAACGGCTCGACGGCGACGCGCACGCTGTCGTCGCGTTTCATCTCCGAGTTCTTCGGCTCGGGCGTCCAGCACATCGCCTTCGCCTGCGACGACATCTTTGCAGCCGTGGCCGAAATGCGCGCCCGCGGCGCCGGCTTCCTCGACATTCCCGACAACTACTACGACGATCTCGAAGCGAAATACGATCTTGCGCCCGAGACCATCGCGGCCCTCCGCGCCAACGAGATCCTGTACGACCGCGACGGCGACGCGGAGTTCTTCCAGGTCTACACCCACATTTTCGAGGAGCGCTTCTTCTTCGAGATCGTGCAGCGCCGCAACTACCAGGGCTTCGGCGCCGCCAACGCCGCGATCCGGCTGGCGGCGCAGGCGCGCGAGGTGCGGCCGGACACGATGCCGCGGCTGTAGCTCAGGGCTCCGGCCGGATCCCAGGCAGACTGACGATTGCCGCCGCCAGGTCTTCGATCACCAGCCGGACGCGCGCGATGCCGGCGCGCTCTGGGACGATCAGCATGCTGAGCGGAACCGACGGCAGCCTGTAGTCGGGCAGGAGCACCGTCAGCCTGCCCTCGGTGATGAGATCGTCGACCAGCCAGGCATGGGCTGCGGCGATGCCGCGCCCGGCCAGCACGGCTTCGCGCACCGCGAGGCCGTGATTGGTTCGGAAGCGGCCGCTGAAAGGCACCTCGTGGCGCTGGCCGTCGGCGGACACCAGCGCCAGCACGTCGCTGCCGGCGACATTGGGCATACGGATGCCGTCATGGCCGAGCAGATCCTGCGGTACGCGCGGCGTGCCGCGTCCTGCCAGATAGCCCGGCGCCGCCACCAGCAGCCGGTGCGAATGGCCGAGTGCGCGCAGCTTCATCGAGCTGTCAGTGAGCGGCGCGAGACGGAGCGCGATGTCGACGCCCTCGCGCACCAGATCGATGCGCTCGTCGGTCAGATTGAGATCGATCGCGATGTCCGGATAGCGGTCCTGGAACGCGAACACCAGCCGGGTGATGTGCAGGATGCCGAACGCGGCCGTGCAGGAGATGCGGATCGTGCCGCTGGCGGCTCCACGCGTGCCGCGCGCCTCGTCGCCGGCCTGCTCGATCAGGCGCAGGATCTGGACGCAGTTGGCATAATAGAGGCTGCCCTCGGTGGTCAGGGTGACGCGCCGGGTGGTGCGGCTCAGCAGGGGAACGCCGATCGCGTCTTCAAGCTCCTGGAGATGACGCGAGATGGTGGACTGACCCAGCCCAAGCTCACGCGCGACGGCCGACAGGTTGCCCCGTTCGGCGACGCGAACGAAGCTGCGCATGTTGACGATGCTGACGTCCAACTTATCCATAATTCGGCATAATGTTATCGATAGCAGCCATATATTGGATGAACGAGGCCGGGTCTATCTCCTGGATTGTTCCAGCCAAGGGATCAAGCCATGAATGTGCTGCTCGTCTTCGCCCACCCCGAACCCCGCTCGCTGAACGGCGCCCTGCGCGACGCCGCTGTCGCCGAGCTTCGGTCGCAAGGTCATCAGGTCAGGGTCTCGGATCTCTATGCGATGGGCTGGAAGGCGGCCGCCGACCGCGCCGACTTTCCGCAACTGCCGCCCGATGTGCGCCTCAACGTCGCCACGGCCTCCGGCGAGGCGTTCAAGACGCACTCGCTCACCGACGACGTCAGGGCGGAGCAGGAGAAGCTCCTATGGGCCGACGCGGTGATCCTGCAGTTTCCGCTGTGGTGGTTCACGATGCCGGCGATCCTCAAGGGCTGGGTCGACCGGGTCTATTCCTACGGCTTCACCTACGGCGTCGGCGAGCACAGCGACAAGCGCTGGGGCAACCGCTATGGCGAGGGCGTGTTCGCCGGCAAGCGCGCGATGCTCGTGGTGACCACCGGCGGCTGGCAGGAGCACTATTCGGAGCGCGGCATCAACGGGCCGATCGACGACCTCCTGTTTCCCATCAACCACGGCATCCTGTTCTATCCCGGCTTCGACGTACTGCCGGCCTTCGTGGCGCACCGGGTGAACCGGCTCGATGAGGCGGGCTTCGCGGACATCGCCGCGCGGCTCCGCGCGCGGATGCGGACGCTGTTCACGGATCAGCCGATCCCGTACCGGCGGCAGAACCACGGCGATTACCTGATCCCGTCGATGCAGCTGCGTCCCGAACTCGGGCATGCCGACGCGCGCGGCTTCGCGCTGCATGTCGACGCTGTGCGATGACGTTGCCGCGGCGCGGGCTCAGCCCGCGCCCATCGCGACCGCGATGTGGTAGGTCGCGAACGCCGCCGCATAGGCGAGCGCGAACATGTAGAAGAAGGTCACGGCCATCCAGCGCCAGCTGCCGGTTTCGCGGCGGATGACGGCGAGCGTCGAGGCGCATTGCGGGGCGAAGATGTACCAGGCGAGCAGCGCCAGCGCCGTGGCGAGGCTCCATTTGCTCGCCAGCACCTGGCCGATCTGCTCGGCCGCCTCCTTGCCGCCCTCGATCGCATAGACGGTGCCGAGCGCGGCGACCGCGACCTCGCGGGCGGCCATGCCGGGCACCAGCGCGACCGCGATCTGCCAGTTGAAGCCGACCGGCGTGAGCAGGGGAGCGATCGCCTGGCCGATCATCGCCGCGAGGCTGTAATTGATCGCAGGCTCGGTGGCGCCCTCCGGCGGCTGCGGGAACGAGGCCAGGAACCAGATCAGCACCATCATCGCGAAGATCGTGGTGCCGGCGCGCTGCAGGAACATCTTGGCGCGGGTGTAGACGCCGATCGCGATGCTGCGCAACCGCGGCATCTTGTAGTCCGGCAGCTCCAGCATGAACGGTGCCGGCTGGTAGTCGCGCATCAGGAAGAACTTCACCAGGAACGACACCAGCAGCGCGCTGATGATCCCGGCGGCGTAGAGCCCGAACATCACCAGTCCCTGCAGGTTGACCAGGCCCCAGACCTTGGTCGGCGGGATGAAGGCCGAGATGATCAGCGTATAGACCGGAATCCGCGCCGAGCAGGTCATCAGCGGCGCGATCAGGATGGTGGTGAGCCGATCGCGGCGGTTGTCGATCACGCGCGTTGCCATGATGCCGGGAATGGCGCAGGCAAAGCTCGAGAGCAGCGGGATGAATGCGCGGCCATGCAAGCCGGCGCCGCCCATGATGCGGTCCATCAGGAACGCCGCGCGCGCCATGTAGCCGAAATCTTCCAGGAGCAGGATGAACAGGAAGATGATGATGATCTGCGGCAGGAAGACGATGACGCTGCCGACGCCGGAGATCACGCCGTTCTGCAGGAAGCTCTGCAGCAGGCCCTCGGGAAGCTCGTCGTGAACGAGCTGGCCGAGCGCATCGAAGGCCGCCGACAGCACCTGCATCAGCGGCTGCGCCCAGGCGAACACCGCCTGGAACATCACGAACAGGATCGCCAGCAGGATGAGCAGCCCGCCGACCGGATGCAGCGCGACCGAATCGATCCGGGCGGTCCAGGTGTCCGGCCGCTCGGGCAGGCTGACCGTCTCCGCGATGATACGGTCGGCCTCGCGCTGAGTGGCGCGCAGCTCCGGGACCGTGAGCGGACGCCAGGTGTTGGCGCGCTCTCCGGTGGTCTCGGCCGCCTGGGCCAGGAGCTCGTCGGTCAGCCGCAGCAGGTCGTCGGTGCCGCCCTTGCGCACGGCGATCGACGTCACCACCGGCACGCCCAGCGCCTGCGACAGTGCGGGAACGTCGACCGTCACGCCACGCCGCTTGGCGATGTCGAACATGTTGAGCACGAGCGCCAGCGGCCGGCCGGTGCTCTTGAGCTCGAGCAGCAGCCGGACCGTCAACCTGAGGTTGGTCGAGTCGGCAACGCACAACACCAGGTCGGGCAGGACCTCGCCGGTGGCGCGTCCCAGCACGAAATCCCGGGTGATTTCCTCGTCGGGGCTGCGGCCGCGCAGCGAATAGGTGCCGGGCAGGTCGACCAGCGAGACCTGGCGGCCCTGCGGGGTGACGAAGCCGCCCTCTTTGCGCTCGACCGTGACCCCGGGATAATTCGCGACCTTCTGGCGGCTTCCCGTCAGCGCGTTGAACAGCGAGGTCTTGCCGCTGTTGGGCGTACCCACCAGGGCCAGATGCAGCAGAGGGCTTTCCATGACGACGCTTTCCGCGCGGCCTATGCCACGATGACGGCCATGGCCTCGCGCCGGCGGACCGCGACGGTGATGTTGTCGACACGGACGGCGATCGGGTCTCGCCCGACGATCCCCTCATGCAGGATTTCGACCCGGGCGCCCTCGACGAAGCCCAGTTCGATCAGCCGGCTCTCCAGCTCAACGTCCGGCAACGACGACGCCGCGCCGCCAGCGGCCAGATGCTGGATCGTTCCGGTATAGCCCCTTCGGGCCAGACCGAGCGGCTGAGGCGGCCGTGTATCGCAGATTTCGCTCATAGCCTGTATTTTCAATCGCGTGCCAAGAGGTCAAGCGCGGCATGTTAAATGCCGCGGCATCTTAGAGCGATTTTAAACAGACCGGGCGGGCCGCCGTCTGATCTGCCTCAAGGAGCGGCAGCGGCGGCCGTGTGCCGGGTGTCCACCGCCGCCTTCGGCTCGATGCCTGAAGACGCTGCGGCGCGGCTCTTGAAGTGGTCGAGCACGAACAGCCGGATCGCCGACGACAGGTTGCCCTGCTGGCGATTGTTGTCGATCTCCCCGACCAGTTCGGACAGGGTCATGTTACGGAGACCCGAAATCTCCTTCATGCCGTTCCAGAAGGCCTCTTCGAGGCTGACGCTGGTCTTGTGACCTGCGACCACGATAGAACGTTTTACGACGGGCGACTTCATCACGCGTCCTCGCCATTGATACGATGTTGATCGAGTAATTCGTTCGCGCGCTTGTCGCGTTGGGCGTCAGTTGCGCGTTCGGACTTCGTCCTGCCGAAGCGAGCGCGGTTGCCTTCGGCGACCTTTGCTGCCTGATCGCGCTCCACGCGCTTTCTGAAACGCTTCAAGTTGATGATGTCACCCATGCTTGCTCCAATCATCTAAGGCATCGAACATCACGACGAGAGCATGCGCATTGCGCGGATGAGCTCAGGCGTTCTCCAGACAATCACGTCATCGCTCCCTGATAGTTCGATGGCCATTCGCGTCGTTGCGAGCTGGATTTGTTTACTCACCAAACGCAGCAGAACTTGTAGTCGAGAGTATCCTTTAGGGGTTAACAGCGAGAATTGCATCACCCCCCGTAGTACTACGGGACTACCGCTACGCTCGCCCCGGCCTCGTCATCCTCTCGGGTTGAACGAGGCGGTCGAATTCCTCTTCGGAGACGAGACCGAGCCGCAAAGCCTCCTGTTTCAGCGTGGTGCCGCGCTGATGCGCTGATTTCGCGACTTTGGCGGCGTTGTCGTAGCCGATCTTCGGCGCAAGCGCCGTCACCAGCATCAGCGAGCGCTCCATCAGCTCGCGAATGCGAGCAGTGTCGGCCTGGATTCCGGTCACGCAATGTTCGCTGAATGAACGTGCTGAATCACCTAGTAATTGTATGGACTGCATCATGCAATGTGAGAGCAATGGTTTGTAGACGTTCAGTTCGAAATGACCCTGGCTGCCGGCCATGGTGATCGCCGTGTGATTGCCGAACACCTGGCAGCACACCATCGTGAGCGCTTCGCATTGCGTCGGGTTCACCTTGCCCGGCATGATCGAGGAGCCCGGCTCGTTCTCCGGCAGGATCAGTTCTCCCAATCCGGAGCGGGGGCCTGATCCGAGGAAGCGGATGTCGTTGGCGATCTTGAACAGGCCGGTGGCCGCCGCATTGAGCGCGCCATGGGCGTAAACATAGGCGTCGTTGGACGCAAGCGCCTCGAATTTGTTGGCGGCACTGGTGAAGGGCAGGCCGGTGGCGTCGGCAACATGCTTGGCGAACAGCTTCGCGAACTTCGGATCCGCGTTCAGGCCAGTGCCCACGGCGGTGCCGCCCTGCGCCAGCGGCAGGAGATCCCGCGCCGCGATCTCGATTCGTGCGATCGCGTTCTCGACCTGCGTGGCGTAGCCGGAGAACTCCTGGCCGAGCGTGAGCGGCGTGGCGTCCTGGGTGTGGGTGCGGCCGATCTTGACGATGTCCGCGAACGCGTCCTGCTTGGCACGCAGCGCCGCCAGCAGCTCCGACAGCGCCGGCACCAGATGGCCCGCGATCGCGCGCGCCGCGGCGATGTGCATCGCGGTGGGGAACGAGTCGTTGGACGATTGGCTCATGTTGACGTGGTCGTTCGGATGAACGGGCCTCTTGGTGCCGCGCTCGCCCCCCAGCAGCTCGCTGGCGCGATTGGCGATCACCTCGTTGAGGTTCATGTTGCTCTGGGTGCCCGAGCCGGTCTGCCAGACGACCAGCGGGAAATGGTCGTCGAGCTTGCCGTCGATGACCTCCTGCGCCGCCTGGACGATGGCGTCCGCCATGCGTGGCTCGAGCAGGCCGAGCTCGCGGTTGGCCTGGGCCGCGGCCAACTTCACCAGCGCGAGCGCGCGCACGATGCCGATCGGCATGCGGTCGTGGCCGATGCGGAAATTCTGCCGGCTGCGCTCGGTCTGCGCGCCCCAATAGCGGTCGGCGGCGACCTCGATCGGGCCGAAGCTGTCGGTCTCCGTGCGCGTCGATCCGTGCGATGATGAATCAGCTGAATGTGCCATGAAGCATGCCCATGATTGATGGTGAACCGGCGTCGACCGGTTCAAGCATGCTTCAATCTAGTGGTCCAACCGCCGTTCCGCGCGCGGCGAATGGGCCTATTTCTTGCGGAAACGGTCCAGGCGCACGACCTCGGCGCCTTCCCCCGGCGAGGTCGGCGGGAGCGGCTTGTCGTCGCTGGTCTCGGCCGGCGTCGCAGGCAGCGGCCCGGCGATGGCCGATGGCGTCGGTGCGGCCGGCAGCTTCGGCGCGGCCGGCGTCTCGGCAATCGCCTCCGACGGCTCGAACTGCAGTCCGAATTGCACGGACGGATCGAAGAAGCTCTTGATCGCGTGGAACGGCACCACGAGGCGCTCAGGGATGCCGCCGAACGACAGGCCAACCTCGAACCGGTCCTCCGAAACCACCAGATCCCAGAACTGGTGTTGCAGGATGATCGTCATCTCCTCCGGATATTGCGCGAGCAGCCGCGGCGACAGCTTGACGCCCTCGGCCTTGGAGATGAACGTGATGAAGAAATGGTGCTCGCCCGGGAGCCCGTGGGCGGCAGCGTCGGTCAGCACCCGGCGCAGCACCCCGCGCAACGCGTCGCGCGCCAGCACATCGTATCGAATATGATCCGTCGCCATGATCGGTCCTGTGTCGTGAGGGCTGCGCCCGACGTGTCGAGCCGCCGCGCCCGGCAGGCAGCAGCATTCCCGACTCGCGTCAGTCACATCGTACCCGGCATCGGCGCCGAGGTCAGCAGCCATGCCGGTCGATCGCCAGATATGGGAACGGGTAGAAGCTGGCGGAAGTCCGGTCAACGGCGGAATGAACGGGTGCCGCGCCAAAAAACTGGGGACGGCACAGCCCGTGGAAGGAAACCGGTTAACGTGGAGGCAGGTGAAAGTGGAGGCTTCTGTTGCCAGGTGCCTCCGAACCCCGCCTAACGGAGCTTAACCCGTTAGGACTTTAAGGTGGTCTTTCAAACTGCGTTACGCAGCCTGAGCAACCGGAGCAAAGTTGTCGTTGGCAACTATTGCAGTAGCCCGATAACGGCGGAACAATACCGGGAAAAAGCTCGCCCTTTACGCCCTCGTCGATCCTATTTCGCCCCCGCCAAAACCCATCTGTCGGTGGGTTTTGGTGGAGGCGCCGGGTACCGCCCCCGGGTCCGAATGGTTTATTTCGACGGCGATTTATTTCCATAGCCGGCAAGCCGGCCTCCCCTATATAGGCCGCCGGCCGGCGGATGCACAGGGCCGAAACGCCGCGGCGCGCGACAAAAATGTGGGCGGCTGCCGGGAACCTCTGGTTCGACCTTGGCAGCCTGGTTTTCGTCCTCCTACAGTGCGGCATGCCTCCCGAAGTTGCGCAGGTTGCCTCTCCCGCGACCGACATCGCCAGACACCCGCCCAGCCTCCGCACGCTCTTCTTCGCATTCGCGAAAATGTCGTTGTCGGGCTTCGGCGGCGTGCTGGTGTTCGCGCGGCGTGCGATCGTCGATGAGCATCGCTGGATGACGGCGGAGGAGTTCAACGCGACCTTCGCGCTCTGTCATTTCCTGCCCGGACCGAACATCGTGAATTTCTCCGTGGTGTTCGGCGCGCGATTGCGCGGTGTCGCGGGCGGAATCGCTGCGTTTGCCGGCCTGCTCGGACCCCCGATGCTGCTGATCACCTCTCTCGGCGCCATTTACGGTCATTTTGGACAAGCCGACACGTGGCGACGGGCGCTTGCAGGCGTGTCCTGCGTGGCCGTTGGCCTGCTGGCGTCGGTGGTGTTTCGCATGATCTCGCCGCTCCTCAAGAAAAGCGACGTGGCGGGCGTTGTCGTCGTCGCTGGCGTGTTCGTGGCGATCGGGCTGGCGCGCCTGCCGCTTCAGGAGGTTCTGCTGGTGGCCGTGCCGCTCAGCCTTGCCGTCACCTATGCCAAGACGCGGTGGGCACGATGAGCGGGGACGACAATCCGTTGTTCCAGCTGTTCTGGACCTTTGCGTTGATCTCGCTGTTTGCGGTTGGCGGCGCCGTGGCGGCGATTCCCGAACTGCAACGTGTTGCAGTCGAGGCCCGCCACTGGATGACGGACAAACAGTTCGCCGACCTGTTCGCACTGTCGCAATTGTCGCCCGGGCCCAACGTTCTGATCGTCACGCTGATCGGCTATTCGGTCGCAGGCGTGGCAGGTGCGGCGGTCGCGACGATCGCGATGTGCGGTCCCACCGCCGTGCTCTCCTATTTCGTCAGCCGCTGGCTCTCGAATGCGCGGGATGCGCGCTGGCCCGCCATGCTGCAGGCGGCGCTGGTGCCGCTGTCGATCGGCTTGATGGCGGCGAGCGCATGGATTCTCGGTCAGGCTTCCGACCAGACGTGGCGGGCGTTCGCGCTGACGGTCCTTGCCGCACTCGTTGCATCTATGACGCGACTCAATCCGCTCTGGCTGCTCGCCGCAGGCGGCTGCCTTGGTTTCGCTGGCCTTCTCTAGGGAAAGCCGCTAGCAAAACAGAAGCGCGACCGGTTTGCTCCGGGCCGCCGAACGAAAACAGTGCCGGCCATCAAGGCCGATCGGGGAGGGCGAGGCATGGCCGAGACCACGGGCCAATTGTCGGGCGAAACGGCGGGCATGCCGGCCGCCCGCAGCGTGACCGCCGCATCGATCATTCTGGTCCTTGCCTTCGCGCCACAGATCATCGAGCTGCTGATTGCCTTGGCCGGTCTTGTCGGTCCACTATCCGGACGCGGTCCGCTACAGGTCATTGCGGCCCATGCGTCGGCCTTGTCGATGGCGATCCCGAGCCTGGCGCAGCAATATGCCGCAAGCGGCAAGACCTCGCTGTCTTCCGATGTTCTGCTGGCTCTCATCTACACCTATCCGCTGATCGCGGTCGCAGTGTTCACATTCATGGTCCGTCCGCGCGCGGCGCAGGACTATTTCGGCGGCGTCGTGCTGATGGCGATCGCGCTGTTCGCGTTGTGGGCCTCCAGCGATCTGCAGGGCATGCGCGGCTTCTCGTTCGGTGCCGGAACTGCGCCGCGGATGTTCGGTCTGCTGCTGCTAGGGCTCGGAGCCGCCGTGGCCGTGATCGGCGTCGTGAGTGAAGGCGCGCAGCTTGCGACCTATCACTGGCGCGGACCGCTGTTCGTCTCGCTCGCGATCCTGACCTTCGCCGTCTCCATTCGCCCGCTCGGACTCTTGATCACGGGGCTTGCAAGCTTCCTGATCGCGGCGATCGGCAGCCCGGAGACGCGCTGGCGCGAGGCCCTGATCGTCGGCATCTGCCTGACCGGCGGCTGCGCGCTGCTGTTCCCCTACGTGCTGGGGTTGCCGATGCCGCTGTTGCCGCGTTTCCTTTTGCAGTGAGGGCGTGATGGATCTGTTTGCAAATCTCGCCCACGGTTTCGTCGTCGCGTTGTCGCCAATCAATCTGCTGATGTGCCTGATCGGCGCGCTGGTCGGCACGCTGGTCGGGGTTCTCCCGGGCATCGGGACCATCGCCACGGTGGCGATGTTGCTGCCGATCACCTTCGGCCTGCCGCCGGTCGGCGCGCTGATCATGCTGGCCGGTATCTATTACGGCGCGCAGTATGGCGGCTCGACCACGTCGATCCTGGTCAACATTCCCGGCGAGGCGACGTCGGTGGTGACCGCGCTCGACGGCTTCCAGATGGCGAAGCAGGGCCGTGCCGGTCCGGCGCTGGCGATCGCCGCGATCGGCTCGTTCTTCGCCGGCTGCGTTGCCACCGTGCTGATTGCGATCCTCGGCGCGCCGTTGACCAAGCTCGCGCTGGCGTTCGGCCCGGCCGAGTATTTCTCGCTGATGGTGCTGGGCCTGATCTTCGCGGTCGTGCTTGCGAAGGGCTCGGTGCTGAAGGCGATCGCGATGATCGTGCTCGGCCTGCTGCTGTCGATGGTCGGCTCGGACATCGAGACCGGTGTTTCGCGCATGGCCTTCAACATTCCCGAACTCGCCGACGGCCTCGGCTTCGCCACCGTCGCGATGGGCGTGTTCGGCTTCGCCGAGATCATCCGCAATCTCGATGCCGGCGCGGAGATGGACCGCGACCTCGTGCAGAAGAAGATCACCGGCCTGATGCCGACCAGGAAGGATCTGAAAGACTCCACGCCGGCGATCCTGCGCGGCACGCTGCTCGGTTCGATCCTCGGCATCCTGCCGGGCGGAGGTGCGGTGATCGCCTCGTTCGCGGCCTATACGCTGGAGAAGAAACTCGCGCGAGATCCGTCGCGGTTCGGTCGCGGTGCGATCGAGGGCGTCGCGGCGCCGGAGAGCGCCAACAACGCGGCGGCGCAGACCTCCTTCATTCCGCTGCTGACGCTCGGCATTCCGCCGAATGCGGTGATGGCGCTGATGGTCGGCGCGATGACCATCCACGGCATCGTGCCGGGCCCCCAGGTGATGCAGAAGCAGCCTGATCTGGTCTGGGGCATGATCGCCTCGATGTGGATCGGCAATCTCATGCTGATCATCATCAACCTGCCGCTGGTCGGCATCTGGGTGCGGCTCTTGCGCGTGCCATACCGGCTGATGTTCCCGTCAATCGTGATCTTCTGCGCGATCGGCATCTATTCGGTGAACAACGCGCCGGTCGACGTGGTCCTGGCGGGCGCGTTCGGCCTCGTCGGCTACTGGCTGATCAAGCATGATTTCGAGCCGGCGCCGCTGCTGCTCGGCATGGTGCTGGGCCCGCTGATGGAGGAGAACCTGCGCCGGGCGCTGCTGATCTCGCGCGGCGACTGGTCGGTGTTCCTGACGCGGCCGCTGTCGGCCGTGCTGCTCGCGATCGCGGCGGGGCTGCTCGTGCTGGCGGTGCTGCCGACGCTGCGCCGCAAGCGCGATGAGGTCTTCGTGGAAAGCGAAGGCTGACCAGCGTCGGCGGACCGGACGCCGGAGGCGCTCGGGACCCTGGTCAAAGGCGAGATCGTCAAATGGTCCGCGGTCCTCAAGCCGGCGAGCTGGTACGGAACGGCCATGGATCGGGAGGAGGGCGGAACGTGCGGTCCCGCCCTTGTCAATTGCGGCTGCGGCCGACATTTTTCGGGGTATAATTGGCGACCGGGCCGAGTCGAGGCTAGGGCCGGGCGATCCCTGCCGTTACATTCGCCGCCTTCCGCGAAAGGCCGCCAGCGCGCACCATGCACCAGTATCACGACCTGCTCGAACGCATCCTGTCCGACGGCGCCGAGAAGCACGACCGCACCGGCACCGGCACGCTGTCGGTGTTCGGCCACCAGATGCGCTTCAACCTTGCGGCCGGCTTTCCGCTGGTGACCACCAAGCGGCTGCCGCTGAAGGCGATCGTGCATGAGCTCTTGTGGTTCCTCAAGGGCGACACGAACATCAAATATCTGCACGATCACGGCGTGACGATCTGGGACGAGTGGGCCGATGGCAATGGCGATCTCGGCCCCGTCTACGGCTATCAGTGGCGCTCGTGGCCGACGCCGGACGGCGGCCATATCGACCAGATCGGAGGCGTGATCGACATGATCAGGCGCAATCCGGATTCGCGCCGGCTGATCGTGACGGCCTGGAACCCGGCCGACGTCGAAAAGATGGCGCTGCCGCCGTGCCACTGCCTGTTCCAGTTCTATGTCGTGAACGGCAAATTGTCGTGCCAGCTCTACCAGCGCTCGGCCGACGTCTTTCTCGGCGTGCCCTTCAACATCGCATCCTATGCGCTGCTGACGATGATGGTGGCGCAGGTGACGGATTTGAAGCCCGGTGAATTCGTGCACTCCTTCGGCGACGTGCATCTCTATTCCAATCACATCGAGCAGGCCCGCCTGCAGCTCACCCGTGCGCCCCGTCCGCTGCCGACCATGACGCTCAATCCGGACGTCAAGGACATCTTCGGCTTCCACTACGAGGACTTCGCGCTCGCCGGCTACGATCCGCATCCGCATATCAAGGCCGAGGTCGCGGTCTGACGCATGCCGGTTTCGATCCGTAGCGCCGGGCCTGACGACATCGGAAGCGTATTCGCGCTGATCCGGGAGCTCGCCGACTACGAGAAGCTCTCGCACGAGGTCGGCGCGAGCGAGGCTGACATCGCCGCCGCGCTGTTCTGCGAGCATCCGACGCTGTTCTGCGATCTCGCCGAATGGAACGGCGCGGTGGCGGGCTTCGCGGTCTGGTTCGTCAACTTCTCGACGTTTGCCGGCAAGCCAGGGATCTATCTCGAAGACCTGTTCGTGCGGCCGGCGTTTCGCCGCAACGGCATCGGCCAGGCCTTGCTCGGCCATCTCGCGCGCACCTGCATCGAAAAGGGCTGGGCGCGGCTGCAATGGTCGGTGCTCGACTGGAATGCTCCTTCCATCACTTTCTACAAATCGCTCGGCGCCGAGCTCATGGACGAGTGGACGCTGTGCAAGGTGACCGGCGAGGCTCTGGCTCAGCTGGCGGAGAGGGCGCCGTGATCGAGATCGTGCTGATCGTCGCAGTCGCCGACAACGGCATCATCGGCGCCGCCGGTGCGATCCCGTGGCGGCAGAAGAGCGACATGCAGCGCTTCAAGGCGATGACCATGGGGCGCCCGATCGTGATGGGCCGCAAGACCTTCATCTCGTTTCCGCGCCGGCCGCTGCCGGGCCGCACCAACATCGTCGTCACCCGCAATGCCGAGTTTCGCGCTGATGGCGCGATCGTGACCCATACCGTCGATGAAGCGCTCGTCATCGCGCGTGGTGATGCGCTGCGGCGTTCAGCCGCGGAGATCGCGGTCATCGGAGGCACCGAGCTCTTTGCTGCAACGATGCCGATCGCCGACCGGCTGGAGATCACCGAGGTGCATGCGAGCCCGCCTGGCGATACCGTGTTTCCGGCGATCGACCCGGCCCGATGGGAGGAGGTGGCGCGGCAGCGCCATGCCTCGGGGCCTGACGATCAGGCCGAATTCTCCTACGTCACCTATCGCCGGCGGCGGTGAGCGTTTCGCCGGCGGGATCTGTGCGACGGCCCGTCCAAGACCATCCGTTAATGATGAAGTCGCGCAGTTTGGCCGCGTGGCGGAGCTGAGGCCGCGGCAAACCGGCGCTTCCGGCCCTGTTTACATTGACAAAACCCGGTTCGGGCTTAGCTGGAGCGCTACGTTGTAAGGGGCGGGGCCGTCCCTTATAACCCGGCGACCGTCGGGGCCGGCGTTGGTGTACACTCAGCCTCTCGGAGGAGATCGATCGATGGCGTGGAAGAATCAGGGCGGAGGCCCGTGGGGTCAGGGTCCGAAGGGGCCCTGGGGCTCGGGACCGCAACCGGTCGGTCCAAGGCCGCCCGACCTGGAAGATCTTCTGCGGCGCGGCCAGGACCGGCTGCAGCAGTTCGTGCCGGGCGGCGGCTTCGGCACCGCGGGCGTGCTCCTGATCGTGCTCGGCGCCATCATCATCTGGCTCGCCTCCGGCATCTACCGCGTGCAGTCCGAGGAGCTCGGCGTCGTGCTGCGCTTCGGCAAATATGTCCGCGATGAGCAGCCGGGCCTGCGCTATCACCTGCCTTATCCGATCGAGACCGTGCTGCTGCCCAAGGCGCTGCGCGTCAACTCGATCTCGATCGGCATCACCGCCAACGATGATCCCGGCCGGCGCGGCCGCAGCGGTCGCGATGTCCCCGAGGAAAGCCTGATGCTGACCGGCGACGAGAACATCGTCGACGTCGACGTCACCGTGCTCTGGCGCATCAAGCCGAAGGGCGCGGCCGACTTCCTGTTCAACATCCAGAACCCCGAGGGCACCGTGAAGGCGGTGGCCGAGAGCGCGATGCGCGAGGTGATCGGCCGCTCCAACATCCAGCCGATCCTCACCGGCGCCCGCACCGTGATCGAGCAGAACGTGCAGGAGCTGATGCAGAAGACGCTCGACAATTACGGCTCCGGCATCCAGATCACCCAGGTGCAGATGCAGAAGGTCGATCCGCCGGCCCAGGTGATCGAGGCGTTCCGCGACGTCCAGGCGGCGCGTGCCGACCTCGAGCGTCTCCAGAACGAAGCCCAGACCTACGCCAACAAGGTGGTGCCGGATGCGCGCGGTCGTGCCGCGCAGATCCTGCAGGTCGCCGAAGGCTACAAGGAGCAGGCGATCGCCGAGGCCAAGGGCCAGAGCGCGCGCTTCCTCAAGGTCTATGACGAGTACAAGAAGGCGCCCGACGTGACCCGCGAACGGATCTATCTCGAGACCATGGAGCGCGTGCTCGGTGGCTCGGAGAAGCTCGTGCTCGACTCTGGCGCCACCGGCGGCCCTGTGCCGCTGCTGCCGCTCGGCGATCTCTTGCCGCGCCGTCCGGCGCCGGCCGCTCAGCAGGGAGGCGTCCGATGAGGTCCCCCGTTGCAGGCATCGTCGCGCTCGTCGCCGTGCTCGTGCTCGTCGTCATCGGCTACAGCTCGCTGTTCACCGTGAACCAGACCGAGCAGGCGCTGGTGGTGCGGTTCGGCAAGCCGGTCGACGTCGTCACCGAGCCCGGCCTGAACTTCAAGGCACCGTTCATCGACAACGTGATCTCGATCGACAAGCGCATCCTCGACCTCGAGAACCCCTCGCAGGAGGTGATCGCGTTCGACCAGAAGCGGCTCGTGGTCGACGCCTTCGCGCGCTACAAGATCAAGAACGCGCTGCAGTTCTACCAGAGCGTCGGCTCGATCCAGACCGCCAACGTCCAGCTCGGCACGCTGCTGAACGCCGCGCTGCGCCGCGTGCTCGGCGAGGTCACCTTCACGCAAGTCGTGCGCGACGAGCGCGAGGCGCTGATGCGCAAGATCCGCGATCAGCTCGACAAGGAGGCCGACGCCTATGGCATCCAGGTGGTGGACGTCCGCATCCGCCGCGCCGACCTGCCGGAGGCCAACAGCCAGGCGGTGTACAACCGGATGAAGACCGAGCGGCAGCGTGAGGCCGAGGAGTTCCGGGCGCTCGGCGGCCAGAAGGCCCAGGAGATCAGGTCCAAGGCCGATCGCGAGGCGACCGTGATCGTCGCCGAGGCCAACTCGCAGGCGGAGCAGACCCGCGGCGCCGGCGATGCCGAACGCAACCGGCTGTTCGCCGAGGCCTACAGCAAGGACCGCGACTTCTTCGCCTTCTACCGCTCGATGACGGCGTATGAGAACGGCCTCAAGTCCGGCGACACCCGCTTCCTGCTGCGGCCCGATTCGGAGTTCTTCCGCTACTTCGCGAACCCCTCGGGGAAGCCGGCGGGGGAGACGCCGTCCACCGCCAGTAGCTCGACCGCGGCGGCCGCGGTGCCGGCGCCCAAGCCCTGATGCATCGGCCCCGATGACCAGGGCGGTTGATCCGGGTGAATAAGAGTTGACATGGACGGGGCGAAGCCGTTGCTTCGCCCCGTTACATATCAAGAAGATCGAACGGGAGGTCCGGGTCCGATGAGGTCCATTGCGTTTTCCGATTTCCTCATCGGATTAGGTATCCTGTTCGTGCTCGAAGGCCTGTTGTTCGCGGCCAGTCCGGAGTGGATGCGGCGGGCCATGAAGACCGCCATGACCACGCCCGACAACGTGCTGCGCGCGGTCGGCATCGGCTCGGCGGTGGCCGGTCTGGTCCTGATCTGGGTGATCCGGCGGCCGATCTGAGGTGTGCATCGCCGTCTGCCTGCGCGCCGCCGCACAGGAACGAGGTCCGGCCGCGGCAATGACCGTCAACCGCCCGGCCAACGCCATTGTGAGGCGATGGCTGCGCCATTTTGCCGTATTAGGTCGCCCTCAATGATGAATCTGCGGTCCGATCCGGCGTGCTTGCGTCCTCCGCCGGTTCCGGCGCACTGTAACGGTTGAATTTGCCGACTTTTCTGGAGATCCGCCCGATGACCGCGACCCCTGCTTTCAGCCGTCGACTGCGCCCGATCCTGACCGCGGCGGTTCTTGCCGCGGGCTGGGCGCTCGCGCCGGTCCCGGCCTCGGCGCGGGGGCCGGAGGGGATCGCCGATGTCGCCGAAAAGGTGATCGACGCCGTCGTCAACATCTCGACCTCGCAGACCGTCGAGCCCAAGGGCGGCTCGTCCGAGAACCGCAACGCCAATCCGCAGGTGCCGCCGGGATCGCCGTTCGAGGAGTTCTTCGACGATTTCTTCAAGAACCGCCGCGGCGGTCCGGGCGGCCGGGGTGGGGCCGACAACTCGCCGCGCCGCACCAACTCGCTGGGCTCCGGCTTCATCGTCGACGAGTCCGGGGTCGTGGTCACCAACAATCACGTCATCGCCGATGCCGACGAGATCAACGTGATCATGAACGACGGCACCAAGATCAAGGCTGAGCTGGTCGGCGTCGACAAGAAGACCGACCTTGCGGTGCTCAAGTTCAAGCCGCCGCGGCCGCTGACGGTGGTCAAGTTCGGCGATTCCGACAAGCTGCGGCTGGGCGACTGGGTGGTCGCGATCGGCAACCCGTTCAGCCTCGGCGGCACCGTGACCGCCGGCATCGTCTCGGCCAAGAACCGCGACATCTCGTCGGGCCCCTATGACAGCTACATCCAGACCGACGCCGCCATCAACCGCGGCAATTCCGGCGGCCCGCTGTTCAACCTCGATGGCGAGGTCATCGGCGTCAACACGCTGATCATCTCGCCGTCGGGCGGCTCGATCGGCATCGGCTTCGCGGTGCCCTCGAAGACCGTGGCCGGCGTCGTCGACCAGTTGCGCCAGTTCGGTGAGCTGCGCCGCGGCTGGCTCGGCGTGCGTATCCAGGGCGTCACCGATGAGATCGCCGAGAGCCTCAACATCAAGCCGGCGCGCGGCGCGCTGGTCGCCGGCGTCGACGACAAGGGCCCGGCGAAGCCCGCCGGGATCGAGCCGGGCGACGTCGTCGTCAAGTTCGACGGCCACGACATCAAGGAGCCGAAGGACCTGTCGCGCATCGTCGCCGACACCGCCGTCGGCAAGGAGGTCGACGTCATCGTCATCCGCAAGGGC
Source organism: Bradyrhizobium sp. HKCCYLRH3073 (assembly GCF_051167995.1). Lineage (NCBI taxonomy): Bacteria > Pseudomonadati > Pseudomonadota > Alphaproteobacteria > Hyphomicrobiales > Nitrobacteraceae > Bradyrhizobium > Bradyrhizobium sp. HKCCYLRH3073. Next base: position 100,031 of record NZ_JBNPUD010000015.1, on the reverse strand, counting down.
CAGGAGCAGACGCTCAAGGTCAAGCTCGGCCGGCTCGAGGACAACGAGAAGGTGCAGCAGGCGGCGATCAAGAAGGACGAGCCGGCCGAGAAGCCGGTGACCCAGAAGGCGCTCGGGCTCGATCTTGCCGCGCTGTCGAAGGACCTGCGTACCCGCTACAAGATCAAGGACAGCGTCAAGGGCGTCGTCGTCACCGGCGTCGACCAATCCTCCGACGCCGCCGAGAAGCGGCTGTCGGCCGGCGACGTCATCGTCGAGGTCGCCCAGGAGGCGGTGACCTCGGGCGCCGACATCAAGAAGCGCGTCGACCAGCTCAAGAAGGACGGCAAGAAGTCGGTTCTGCTGCTGGTGTCGAACGCCGACGGCGAGCTGCGGTTCGTGGCGTTGAGCTTGCAGTAGGGGCTTCAGGCGGTCGTAACTATTAGCCTTCTGCGCGCTTTGAGATGCGAAGATGAGCGCAATGCAAGTGAATGCGCCCTCTCCCCTTGTGGGAGAGGGCATGTAGGAAAGAGCGGCAGGCTCGGTTGGGTGAGGGGTATCTCTCCAAGAGTTTCACTCGCGGAGAGATACCCCTCACCCAACCGCATGCTGTGATGGGCCGTACATGCCCTCTCCCACAAGGGGAGAGGGCGCTGTATCTGACGGCGCGCTGATGGTTGCTGAGTTGGTAGTTCGTAGGTAGTAGGTAGGGTGGGTCAAGGCGCGCCCCCGCTGCCCGCCTCATGCGCGGATCGATTTCGCGCCGTGCCCACCATGGCCGTCAGTATTCGTGGATGGCCGGTCGGCGCGCGACCGCCCTCGGGCGGCCGCTTTGCTTACCCTACGCAGCTCCACACTCCCTTGTCGTCCCGGCCTTGAGCAGGGACCCGCAACCCCAGGCAGCGGTTTGGGACAGGCTGGTCATTGGCATTTTGCCCATCACCTCTGCTGCGGCGTATCGATCCCGGATCGGTGCCGCGCTTTCGCGCGTCGCGGCCTGTCGGGCACGAGGGCGGCGGGTGGGGGCGGATTCACGGTTCAAACAGCTGAGTTGGGCACAGCGAGCATGTCCGAGGGACATGCCATCGCAATCTCGCGGCACATCATGCCCGAGGCCTGCGATCAGTTCGTCCCTCTCGAAATGCAGAGGGCGCAGGGAATGCCGGGTGAAGGCCTCACCCATGGCCCGCCTGCGAAAAAAATGCAGGCGGCAGGTACCACAGGTGGTGCCGAACACTCCGGCATTCCCTGCGCGACGGTCTTCACGCTTATACGCAGTCTCCCTGGTGCGCCGGGCTTGTTGGCCACCATCACCACGCGGCACATCAGCGCCATCGCGGCTTGATACCAGCGTCGGGGTATCAGGACGCTGCGATTTCACGTCCGCAGCAAAGCCGTTCGTCGGCGTGCCCGAAGACACGCTGCGGCTTCACCGCGGCCATCGCATCCCCACCTCGCGTGTCGTGACGATCGCGCGCAACGCCCCTCCGCAGTGAGGCGGGATGCGGGGAGATAATCATGATTTCAGATAAAGCGCAAGAAGATTATTTTTTTCAGAAGCTCCTGCAACGCCTCCGCCGGCCGGCGACGACGTTCCGGGCAGGGTGGAGCGCGCGGCCGGAGCCTCACAGCGATCGCTGGTTGACCCGCGTCGACAGCGCCTCGGCATTCTCCTTGCGCTCGGAATAGCGGTCGACCAGATACTCAGCCCGGTCGCGCGTCAGCAGCGTGAACTTGACGAGCTCTTCCATCACGTCGACGACGCGATCGTAATAGGGCGACGGCTTCATGCGGTCGGCGTCGTCGAACTCCGCGAAGGCCTTCGGCACCGAGGACTGGTTCGGAATGGTGATGAGGCGCATCCAGCGGCCGAGCACTCGCAGCTGATTGACGGCGTTGAACGACTGCGAGCCGCCGCTGACCTGCATCACGGCCAACGTCTTGCCCTGCGTCGGCCGGACGGCCCCGAGCGACAGTGGGATCCAGTCGATCTGGGTCTTCATCACGCCGGTCATCGCGCCGTGCCGCTCGGGCGAGCACCACACCATGCCTTCGCACCAGGTCACGAGATCGCGCAGCTCGCGGACCTTCGGATGATCCGGCTCGGCGTCGTCGACCAGCGGCAGTCCGCGCGGATCAAAGGTGCGTGTCTCCGCGCCATAGCGCGCGAGGACGCGCGCCGCTTCCTCCGTGAGGAGGCGGCTGAACGAGCGTTGCCGGAGCGATCCGTACAGCAGCAGGATGCGTGGAGGGTGGGAGGAGAGCTCAGGCTCCAGCAGCTTGGCGCGGTCGATCGGATGGAAGGAGGCTTCGTCCAATTGGGGCATGGTGTCAGACAATTCGAGCATCCTCCGGAATTGGCGAGCAGTGGCCGCTCTCGTTCGTGGCTCGCCCTCCAGGCGCTCAGAATGCGATGTCCGCGGCGACCGCTTCGATGCCGGCCTTCGCGCAGATGTCGTCGTTGTCGCCTCCGGGCGCGCCGGATACGCCGATCGCTCCGACCTGCTGGCCAGCGGCCTCTATTGGCATGCCGCCGCCGACCATGACAACGCCGGGAACGTTGACGATGGCCCGCTCCGCGGCGTCCGGTCGAGCCAGCCGGGCTGCGAGCGTGCTCGTCGCCTCGCGCCAGCTCGCCGCCGTCCGCGCCTTGCCCGTCGCGGCCTCCAGCGTATGCCAGCCAGCGAAACGGTCGCGCAGGGTGACCAGCGCAAGCCCCGACGGATCGCTCACGGTCACGGCGGCCTGCCAGCCGCGTTTGCGGCACTCGGCGAGCGCCGCCTGTGCCGCCTTGAGCGCCGTGTCCGGCGCGATGATCCGCCGCGTCCACGTGGGCTCATCGGCGCGCGCAACGACAACCGGGCCGAGCAGGAGGACGGCTGCGAGCAGCAGACGCAACATCACGTCGACAGCCATTTCGCCATGTCCTCTGGTTTCGGCAGGCCGCCCGCATGGACGACCTTGCCGTCGATCACCACGCCCGGCGTCGAGGCGATGCCGAACCTGGCGATGTCGGCGAAGTCCGTGATCTTTTCCAGCTCGATCTCGATGCCGAGCTTGCTTGCTTCCGCGGAGACCATTGCTGCGGTCTGAACACATCGCTTGCAGCCGGAGCCGAGGATCTTGACGTTCTTCATGGGGCTTGTCCTTTCATCAGAACAGGGCGTTGAAGAGATAGCCGACGGCGACGATGCCGGCGGCGACGACGCCCGCGAAGACGGCGATCAGCCGGAGCGTCAGCACCTTGCGCAGAATGAGCATCTCGGGAAACGAAAGCGCGATGACGCTCATCATGAAGGCGAGCACCGTTCCCAGCGCCGCGCCCTTGCCGAGCAGCGCCTCGACGATCGGAATGATGCCCGCAGCATTGGCGTACATCGGCACGCCGATCAGCACCACGGCCGGCACGGACCACCATTGGTCCTTGCCCATGATCGAGGCGAGCAGGTCGTTCGGGACATAGCCGTGAATGAATGCGCCCGCCGCGATGCCCACGATGATCCAGGCCCAGACGCGGCCGACGATGTCGCGCACCGCCTCGATTCCGGCCCGGATGCGATCGGCCACGTTCTGTGAATCCGGCTGCAGATCCGCCTGTCCGGCGCGCACGTTGCGAACCCATTCCTCGAGCCAGCCTTCGAGACGCAGGCGCCCGATGATCCATCCCGCCACGATCGCGACCGCCAGGCCGAAGGCCAGATAGATCGCGGCGATCTTCCAGCCGACCAGTGCGAACAGCAGGCCGAGCGCGACCTCGTTCACCATTGGCGCCGCGATGAGGAACGAGAAGGTCACGCCGAGCGGGACACCAGCGGAGACGAAGCCGACGAAGAGCGGCACCGCCGAGCACGAGCAGAAGGGAGTGAATACGCCGAGGATTGCAGCCGCGACATTGCCGAGGCCCTCGCGCCTGCCGGCGAGCAATGCGCGAGTTCGCTCGGCTGAAAAGAAGCTGCGCACGACGCCCATGCCGAACACGACCAGCGTCATCAGCATCAGGACCTTGGGCGCGTCGAACACGAAGAACCGCGCGGCTTCTTCCAGATGGCTGTCGCGGGGCACCGGCAGCGACGACACCAGCCATGCCGAGAACGCTTCCAGCTGCCAGTAGACCGCAAACCACATCGCGACCGCAGCGGCCGTCGCGACGATCCAGATCACAGCCGATGCCGACCCGTCAGGATAGGTTGAAGTTTCGGTTTTCATGCTGCGTTCCTGTTCGGCTCAGGCATGGCCGCCATGACGGCGTTGACGATGGCGCGGCGATCGGGCGTCAGGTCAGGGTTCAGCCGATACCGGACCCACTGGGCGTCACGCCGGTCAACGACGAGACCGACGGCCTTGAGGGCGGACATGTGCCGGCTCATGCGCGATGCGCTGGCTCGGAGCTGCCGCATGAGCTCGCAGACGCAATGCTCGCCGCCATCCCACAGGATGCGCAGGGCTGCGAGGCGGGTCGGCTCGGCCAGAGCGGCGAGCAGCGCGACGGGATCGGACATGGCGGCGATATATGCGTATTTTCGTATTTGCGCAATAGCGCATATGATATCCTTTGTCTTGGCACGCCGCTGCCGGCGATGACAATTCCCGGACCCGTCGGGGGGATGATGCAAACTGGGCTCAGCGGCTTGCGGGCTGTATGTCTGCGCGCACCGGCGATGCCGGATCAGGCGAGCTGAGTGATGTCAGGCCAATGCACGCGCAGGACGGTCTTTCCGTCAGCCGCGGGAATGCTGGAGGGCTTGGTGTCGACGATGCGGCCGCCAAGCCGCCTGTAGAACCGGAGGCCGGCGACATTGGCCTCGAAGACCCAGAGGTGCAATCCAGAGTGTGACGCGCCTGCCGAAAGCAGGCGAGCCGCGCCGCGAAGCAGCCGCTCTCCAAGCCCCGAGCCTCTGGTCTCGGCCGCGACGTGAAGATTGTCGACCAGATGTCCCCACACCGGGTCGGCGTCGCGATAGCAGCAGATGAAGCCGCGCATCAACCCGGCCGGGTCGCGTGCGACGTTGACGAGTTGATCCACGGCCGGCGTGCCGAGCCGCTGCGTCCAGACCGCGCGCCGGTCGGCGTCGATGGCGCTGCTGAGAAACTCCGGCGCGAGGATGTTGGCATAGGCGTCGCGCCAGCTCGCCGCATGGAGCGCCGCGACGGCCGGCGCGTCTTCGCTGGTCGCGGCGCGGATGATGATGTCACTCAAGAAATCTTCTCCATATCCTGTCTACGCATCACTCACTATCGGAGAGCAGCGCTGCTTCGCTCGCGAGCCAGTTCGTGAAAAACCGGACGCGCGTATCGCTGCTGAGCACGGCCGGCCAGCGCACGACATGCACCTTGCTGGACGGCACGTCCCATTCGGCCGAAACGACGCGCGTCAGGCGGCGCTCGGCCAGTGCGTCATGCACGAGCAGCGATCGTCCCAGCGCCACGCCGGCGCCCTCGATCGCTGCGGCGAGCGCCAGGCTGATCGTATCGACCCGAATGCCGACGGGAGCCTCCGCGCCGAGGCCGAGCCTCTCGAACCATGCGGGCCATGACCATTCAGCGCCGTCGTCGCGGCCGGCGCGCCCCTTGTGAATGATGGGGTAGTTCGCGAGATTGCGGACATCGTGCAAGGCGCGGCCGCGCGGCAACAGGCGCGGCATGGCGACCGGAAAGACGCGCTCTCTGAACAGCAGCCGTTGCGTCGAGCTCGCGCGCGCCGCAGCCTTCGGCAACCACAGCACCTGGAGATCGACATCAGCTGCGCGCGCCTGAGCCTCGCTCTCGGCGACGACGAGTTCGACGCCGACATCGCCGTGTCTGGACAGAAAGCCGGGCAACCGACGCACCAGCCAGTAGTGCGACAAGGCTGCGCTCACGCCGACCTTCAACACCGCGGGCTGCGCGGCGGCGCGGTAGCGCGCGCGCAGCAGCGCCATCTCGTCGAGCAGACCAACGATCTCCGTGAGCAGCGAGGTGCCGGCCGTCGTCGGCGACAGTCCGGTCCCGCTGCGGTGGTTGAACAGCTTGGCGCCGAGATAGGTCTCGAGCTTGCGCAGCCGGTGGCTGACAGCACTCTGCGTTAGCCCGAGCTCCGTCGCTGCCAAGGTCATGCTGCGGTGGCGGGCGGTGGCCTCGAAGGCAACGAGACCGTCGAATGGCGGAAGAGATCGCATTGGCCAAGTATGAACGAGATTCATGCTGACGTGAATGGGTGCGCCGGCCATATCTTTGGCCCGTCCCTCCCCATGACGAAGGCCGCCAAATGCCGACAGCCCGTTCCACGTCATCGTCGGCCGACGTCGCAACGGCGCCGTCCATGTGGCCGGCGCTCGCCCTGAGCCTGGCGGCTTTCCTCACCAATTTCGATGTGACCGCCGTGGTGGTGGCCTTGCCCACCATCGCGGACGAGCTTGGGCTTGGGATCGCCGGCCAGGCCTGGATGATGGACGGCTACAGCCTCGCCTTCACGGCGGCGCTTCTGGTCGCGGGCGCTCTCGCCGACAGTCTGGGCCGTCGCCGAGCGATGCTCGGCGGCAACCTCGTTTTTGCCGCCGCATCGGTCGTGTGCGCGCTGTCGGCCGACGGCCTGACCCTCGGGCTCGCGCGGGTGTTGCAGGGACTGGGCGCGGCTTTCGTGATGACCGGCGGCATTGCGCTGATTGCCGCTCTCTATCCGCAGGCCGCCTCGCGCACGCGCGTGTTGGGGGGGCTCGGCGTCGTCTCGGGCGTTGCGATGGCGGTCGGACCGAGCATCGGCGGCGGCATTTCCGCGTGGATCGGTTGGCGCTGGATCTTCGCCGCCAATCTGCCGGCGTGCCTGCTGGCGGCCTGGAGCATTCCCCGGCTCGTTCCCGAAATGCGCAGTTCGGCGCGGCGTCCGCTCGATTATCTCGGGATGGGTCTTCTTAGCGCGGCGCTCTGCATGCTGATTGCAACCCTGCTGCACGGTCACGGCGGACCGGAACTGATCCTGGGGGTCGTGCTGGCGGCGCTTTTTGGGGCGACCTTCCTCTGGCAGCAGCGGCGCCGCACGCAGCCGATCTTCGATCCAGCGATCTTCCTCAACCGCGCGATGGTTGCCGTCGCGCTGCTGTTGAATGCCGTATCGCTCGGCTACTGGGCCGTGCTGGTCTTCCTGCCGGGTTTTCTCCGCGCGACGTTCGGCTGGACTGCCTCCGAATGCGGGTTTGCGATGCTCGCGGCGACGTTGCCGATGCTGGTCTTGCCGCCGCTCGGTGCAAGACTGGTCGTCCGGTGGGGATGGCGGCGGCACTTCACGGTCGCGCTGGCTATCATCGCCCTGGGCAATCTTGTCTTCGTCGGCGCGCTGGCCATGCCCGATCCGGCGCTCCGGTCGTGGCTCGTGCACATCGCAATGGCCGTGATCGGAAGCGGAGCCGCGCTGGCCCATCCGCAATTGTCGGGGGCCGTGGTTGCGCTGGTCCCGGCCGATCAGGCTGGGATGGCCGCGGCTGTGACGGTCGTCATGCGCCAAGCCGGCTTTGCGATCGGCATCGCGGTGCTCGGCGCGGTGTTGGGGAGATCAGGCGAAGTACCGAACTACGCGTGGGTATTCTGGGTCGCTGCGCCGGTCTGCGCGGCGGCGAGCGCATCGGCACTCCTGCTGCTGCCCTCGGCCACGGTCGCGCCGACCTGCGGGGAGAAGCAGCAGCAAGTTGCCTGATGGCGGAGACGGCCTGTCGATCAGTTGCGAACGCTGCCGACGGTCGCCGGCACGGCGAGAGCGGCGCTGCGACGATGCTGGGTGAGCACAGAGAGCTGGACCGGGGTGGCGGTGCTGTCCGCATTGATCGCAACGGTCTGCTGCGCGGCGGATGCACCGACGACGGAGAGCTGGTGCGGGGTGGCCGGCAGCGCGCCGACTTCGTAGCTCGGCAGCTCGCCGGCAACAGCCGCGCCGCTCAGCAGCGCGAGGGCAAGAAGAGAGCCGGGAATGATGTGCTTGATGGTCATCGGGAGGTCCTTCTGTGACGATGATCGATTGCATCACCTGCAATCGCTTTCGCTTCCTTGGACACTCCCTAGCGTTGTCAGCTTTATATGCGCTGCAGCATGATTTGACAATTCATGGATTGGTGATGCGGTTAAAATGGCAGTTCGCGTCCCGCCTTGATGCGGAAGGCGAATGATCTGATTTGCGATCTGAAATGAGATTGGAATGGAGTTGCGTGCGAGTGCGCTGGATTGAAACAAAATCCTGATGATGCGCTGATCGAGGGCCGATGAAGGCAGGGCTTTGGTAACGGCTTTGCTTGGGCGGCGATTCGCACAGGGGCAATGCGATTGCGATCGTCGAGCGTTCGCAAAACCTTGATTAAATGTCACCACAGCAGGCTGCGCGGGTCATCACCGCATTGTCACCCTCGCTTTGTGACACGGACGTGGACCGGTGAACATGTCACGGTCGTTGCGAGGACCGAAGCGACGACGCAATCCATAGCCTTGCGTCGGACTCTGGATTGCTTCGGTGCCCTCGCAATGACGGCATGGCGGCTGCCCATCAACGCGTCCTCTCTCACAACAAGGGGAGAGGGCGCTGTATTGCGCAAAGGCTCGCGCGGCTACTTGGCCTGCCGCGCGGCCGCAGTCTCGTCAGTCCACGAACTGATCGCGGGTGTAGCCCTGCGCGTAGAGCAAAGCGGTGAGGTCGCCGTGGTCGATGCGGGCCGAGGCGGCGGCCGAGACCGCGGGCTTGGCGTGATAGGCGACGCCGAGGCCGGCGGCCTCGATCATGCCGAGGTCGTTGGCGCCGTCGCCGACCGCGAGCGTGTCGATCGCGTCGAGATCGAACGCTTCGCGCAGCTCGATCAGGGTGGCGAGCTTGGCGTCGCGGCCGATGATCGGCTCGCGCACCTCGCCGGTGAGCTTGCCGCCGTCGACGACGAGCTCGTTGGCGCGGTTCTCCTGGAAGCCGATCTTGGCCGCGATGGCGCTGGTGAACAGCGTGAAGCCGCCGGAGATCAGGCAGGTATAGGCGCCGTTGGCGCGCATGGTCATCACCAGATGACGGCCGCCCGGCGTCAGCTTGATGCGCTTGGTCAGGACTTCGTCGACGACGCTCACCGGCAGGTCCTTCAGCAATGCGACGCGTTCGCGCAACGCCGGCTCGAACGCGATCTCGCCGCGCATGGCGCGCTCGGTGATGGCGGCGACGCGCGGCTTCAGCCCGGCGAAGTCGGCGAGCTCGTCGATACATTCCTGGCCGATCATGGTCGAGTCCATGTCGGCGAGAAAAAGCTTCTTGCGCCGGACCGCTTCCGCCTGCACGACGATGTCGATCGGCATGTCGCCGCGCAGGTCGCGCAGGCGCGCCTCGAGCTTGTGGACCTCGCCGTCATGGGCGAACGGGATGTCGATCGCGACCTCGTCGAACAGCCAGCGCGGCGTGCCCGGCGACGGCAGCACGGCCAGGAAGGCCTCCACGATCGTGGTATCAAGCGCGGGATCGGCGGGATTGCAGATGAAGGTGGCGACGAGAGACATCAGGTGACTTTGCCAGGGATCAACAAAGCGGTGCTTATCGCAGGGCCGACCGCCAGCGGCAAGTCGGCGCTGGCGATGGAACTTGCGCAAAAAGCGGGCGGGGTCGTCATCAATACCGATTCCATGCAGGTCTACGGCGATCTGAGGGTGCTGACGGCAAGGCCGACCTGCGACGAGGAGGCCGCCGTGCCGCACCGGCTCTACGGCCATGTTGATGCCAGCGTGAACTACTCGGCCGGCCATTTTGTCCGGGATGCCGCCGAGATCCTGGGCGAGGTGCAGCGGGCCGGGCGGCTGCCGATCTTCATCGGCGGCACCGGCTTGTATTTCAAGGCGCTGACATCAGGGCTGTCCGCGGTGCCGCCCGTGCCGGATGAGGTGCGCGACGCGGTGCGCCTCAGGCTCGATCGCGACGGCGTCGAGGCCTTGCATGCCGAGCTGGCGCGACGCGATCCGGCGGCGGCCGCGCGGCTGAACGTCCGCGACCGCACCCGCGTGGCCCGCGCGCTGGAGGTGATCGAGGCCACCGGTCGGCCATTGGCCGACTGGCACGCGGAGACGACGCCACCGCTGCTGCCGGCGGGCAGCTATCGGGCGCTGTTCATCGCTCCCGAGCGCGAGGCGCTGTATCAGCGGATCGACGCGCGGTTCGATCTGATGCTGGACCGCGGCGCGTTGCAGGAGGTCGAGCGGCTGGCGGCACGCGGCCTCGATCCGCTGCTGCCGGCGATGAAGGCCCACGGCGTGCCGGCGTTGATGCGCTATATCAGAGGGGAGATCACGCGGGAGCAGGCGGCCACCATCGGCAAGGCCGACACCCGCCATTACGCCAAGCGGCAGTTCACCTGGTTCCGGCACCAGTTGCCGGAGTTCGAGTGGATGAGCCCCGAGGCGGCGCGGGCGTGGGTGGCATCCCTCTGATCGTCATCGCGAGGAGCGCAGCGACGAAGCGATCCCGAGTTGTCGAGTGGGGCCCCTGGATTGCTTCGCTTCGCTCGCAATGACGGCGTGATGGCCAAATTACCGCTCGCCGAACGGAAAATTCCGCGTTAACATCCATAAATCGCGCAGCAGAGCCGGCTTTGCCTTGACATCGAGGCAACCATAGCTATGTTTCGCGCAACCTTTGGGAAGCTTGCTCGGCATCATGCGCAACTTTATTGCCCTCCTTATCGTAGTCGTACCCAGGCGCATCGCCGGGGATGGCTAGCGGCCATCCATGATCCGAGCGGTGCGCAGGGCCTTCCAGGGCCCTTTTTTATTGCCCGAAGCGACCCGACCACGCTGAACCAACAGAAAACCAGCCGACCGAACCGACCGACCAAAACGACAAGCCGCTGAGACCCAGCGATCCGGAGCCCACCATGACCGACAAGAGCCACGATCCGAACCAGATGACCGGCGCCGCGATGATCGTGCGCGCGCTCATCGACCACGGCGTGCAGCACCTCTTCGGCTATCCTGGCGGCGCGGTGCTTCCGATCTATGACGAGATTTTCCAGCAGAGCGAGGTCCAGCACATCCTGGTCCGCCACGAGCAGGGCGCCGGCCACGCCGCCGAAGGCTATGCGCGCTCGACCGGGAAGCCCGGCGTCGTGCTGGTGACCTCGGGCCCGGGCGCCACCAACATGGTGACGCCGCTGGCCGATGCGCTGATGGATTCGATCCCGCTGGTCTGCATCACCGGGCAGGTGCCGACGCACCTGATCGGCAACGATGCGTTCCAGGAATGCGACACGGTCGGCATCACCCGGCCCTGCACCAAGCACAATTGGCTGGTCCGCGACGTCAACGACCTCGCCAAGGTGCTGCACGAGGCGTTCTACGTCGCCACCACGGGCCGTCCCGGCCCGGTCGTGGTCGACGTGCCGAAGGACGTGCAGTTCGCGACCGGCACCTATCATCCGCCGCGCAAGTCGGACGTCCACGTGTCCTATTCGCCGCGCGTCAAGGGCGACGCGATGCAGATCCGCAAGGCCGTGGCGCTGCTGGCCTCGGCCAAGCGGCCGGTGATCTATTCAGGCGGCGGCGTCGTCAATTCCGGGCCCGACGCCTCGAAGCTGCTGCGCGAGCTGGTCGAGGTCACGGGCTTCCCGATCACCTCGACCCTGATGGGGCTCGGCGCCTATCCGGCCTCGGGCAAGAATTGGCTGGGCATGCTCGGCATGCACGGCACCTACGAGGCCAACATGGCGATGCATGATTGCGACGTCATGCTGTGCGTCGGCGCGCGCTTCGATGACCGCATCACCGGGCGCACCGATGCGTTCTCGCCCGGCTCGAAGAAGATCCACATCGACATCGATCCGTCCTCGATCAACAAGAACATCCGCGTCGACGTGCCGATCATCGGCGATTGCGGCGATGTGCTCGCCGACATCCTGCAGGTGTTCAGGGCCGAGGCGAAGAAGCCGGACATCAAGTCGTGGTGGCAGGAGATCGCCGTCTGGCGCGCGCGCAACTCGCTGGCCTACAAGCCGAACCGCGACGTGATCATGCCGCAATATGCGATCCAGCGGCTGTTCGAGCTGACGCGCGGGCGCGATACCTACATCACGACCGAGGTCGGCCAGCACCAGATGTGGGCGGCGCAGTTCTACGGCTTCGAGGAGCCGCACCGCTGGATGACCTCGGGCGGCCTCGGCACCATGGGCTACGGCCTGCCGGCGGCGATCGGCGTGCAGGTGGCGCATCCCGACAGCCTGGTCATCGACATCGGCGGCGACGCCTCGGTGCAGATGACGATGCAGGAGATGTCGACGGCCGTGCAGTACGAGCTGCCGGTCAAGATCTTCATCCTCAACAACCAGTACATGGGCATGGTGCGGCAGTGGCAGCAGCTGCTGCACGGCAACCGCCTGTCGCATTCCTACTCGGAGGCGCTGCCGGACTTCGTCAAGCTCGCCGAAGCCTATGGCGGCGTTGGTCTGCAGGTCAGCAAGCCCGGCGACCTCGACGGCGCGATCAAGGAGATGATCTCGGTCAAGAAGCCGGTGCTGTTCGACTGCCGCGTCGCCGCGCTCGAAAACTGTTTCCCGATGATCCCCTCGGGTAAGGCGCACAACGAGATGATCCTGCCGGCCGAGGCATCCGATCCGGCCGCGGCGTTCGCGGGTGGCAAGGCGCTGGTGTGAGTTCGGCAGGAGTGATGGTGCGGTGATGGCACGCGCGTTCGGCAGTCTGGCTCTCAACCTCTCCCCGCTTGCGGGGGCGCGACGAGCTTCGCTCGCGCTGAGAGGTCGGATCGCATCGCCAGATGCGATCCGGGTGAGGGGGGACAGGTCTCACCACGCGCACGTCCCGTGCGTCTGCCCCTCACCCCGACCCTCTCCCCGTAAGAACGGGGAGAGGGAGCGCAGCGGCGCCTGGAGCTGTCCGCTTCTGACAAATGAGCAATTCCATGTTCACGCTCGCTGAGCTCGAAGCCGCCCACGCCATCGTCGCCGCCGCGGTGCCGGCGACGCCCGCGCATGCGTGGCCGTTGCTGGCGCAGCGGCTGGGGACGCACGTCGTCGTCAAGCACGAGAACCACACCCCAGCCGGGGCCTTCAAGGTGCGCGGCGGGCTGGTCTATGTCGACAGCCTCAAGCGCACGCAGCCCGATGTCCGCGGCCTGATCACCGCGACCCGCGGCAATCATGGCCAGAGCATCGCCTTCGCCGGCCGTCGCAACGGGCTGCCGGTGACGATCTACGTGCCCCAGGGCAACTCGGTCGAGAAGAACCGCGCGATGGCGGCGTTCGGCGCCGAGCTGATCGAGCATGGCAGCGACTTCCAGGAAGCGCGCGAGGAAGCCGGGCGCCACGCCGCGCGCGACGGCCTGCACATGGTGCCGTCGTTTCATCGCGATCTCGTGCGCGGCGTCGCGACCTACGCGCTGGAGCTATTGCGCAGCGTCCCCGATCTCGACGTGCTCTACGTCTCGATCGGCCAGGGCTCCGGAATCTGCGGCTGCATCCTGGCGCGCGATCTCCTGGGCTTGAAGACCGAGATCGTCGGCGTGCAGTCGACCGAGGCGCCGTCCTACGCGCTGTCGTTCGCTGCGCGCACGGTGGTGACCACCAACAGCGCCGACACCCACGCCGATGGTCTCGCCACGCGCAGCCCGGATGCGGATGCGCTCGCGATCATCCTGAAAGGCGCCTCGCGGATCGTGCAGGTCAGCGACGCCGAGATCGCCGAGGCCGTGCGCATCCTGTGGACCGACACCCATAATCTCGCCGAAGGCGCTGGTGCGGCGTCGCTCGCAGCCGCCTTGCAGGAAAAGGGCAGGCTGGCCGGCAAGCGCGTCGGTCTGGTGCTGACCGGCGGCAACATCGATCTCGATTTGTTCAGGCGCTGGGTGATGCCCGCGGCCACGCATGCCGAATCGGGGGCCGCATGAGGAGCTCGCAACTCGCCACAAACACAGCCGTCATGCCCGGGCTTGACCCGGGCATCCACGAACCGCGCGCTCGACGCTCGACGTGGATGGCCGGGACAGGCCCGGCCATGACGGTTGAACTAGCACGGGGACACCAATGAACCAGCCAGCCTCCGCCTATTTCATCGAAGACCGCCACGATCCGAACGAAACGCACACGCTTGCCGTGCTGGTGCAGAACGAGCCCGGCGTGCTGGCGCGGGTCATCGGCCTGTTCTCGGGGCGCGGCTACAACATCGAGAGCCTCACCGTCTCCGAGACCGAGAGCCAGAAGCACCTGTCGCGCATCACCATCGTCACGACCGGCACGCCGATGGTGATCCAGCAGATCAAGCATCAGCTCGACCGCATGATCCCGGTCTATCGCGTCGTCGACATGACGCTGACGAAACGCGCGATCGAGCGCGAGCTGGCGATGGTCAAGGTGCGCGGCATCGGCGAGCCGCGCGTCGAGGCGCTGCGGCTGGCGGATGCGTTCCGCGCCCGCGTGATCGACGCCACGACCGAGAGCTTCGTGTTCGAGATCACAGGCAACACCGACAAGATCACGCAATTCATCGATCTGATGCGTCCGCTGGGCCTGGTGGAAGTCGCCAGGACCGGCATTGCGGCGATCGGGCGGGGACCGGAAGGGATGTGAGCCATGCTGGCGCGCGACTGGTACTACAACGAACGCAACCGGATCGGTCTCGATCATGCCGTGGCCTCGATCTACGGTTCGGGCGACGATGCCGACGAGCGTGCGCGCGCCGCGTTGAAGATGCTCGGTGTCAAGCCGGGCTGGCGGGTGGCCGACATCGGCTGCGGCAATGGCGTGCTGGCGACGGAAGCGGCGCTGATGGGGGCCGTGGTGGACGCCATCGACATCTCGCCGGCGATGCTGGCGCTGACCAAGATCTACACCCGCGACCGCCGTACCGCGGTGCGGATGCATTCGGCGGGGCTGCTGTCGTTCGCCTATGAGGCTGCCACCTATGACCTGATCGCCAGCGAGTTCACGCTGCATCACCTGCCAGACTTCTGGAAGGCGGTGGCGCTGGCGCGGATCTTCGCGGCGCTGAAGCCGGGCGCGCAGTTCTTCCTGCGCGACATCGTCTATGTCTCCATGCCCGACGGCGCGGAGCGCTCGGTTGAGCAATGGGCGGATTTCAACATCAAGAACCACGACCTCGCCCGCGACAGCGTCATCACCCACATGCGCGACGAGAACTCCACCTTCGCCTGGGTGATGGAGCGCATGCTGGCCGAGGTCGGCTTCGTCACGATCTCCGCCGATTACCACGCCCCGATGCACGCGACCTACGTGCTGCAGAAGCCGGCGGGGCAGGGGTAGCTATGAGCGGCAGATTCGTGAGTCTCACTTTCGCGCAGGCGACGGTGCGCTCCCTCTCCCCGTTCTTACGGGGAGAGGGTCGGGGTGAGGGGCAGCCGCACGGGGAGCGTTCGCCGTTAGACCTGTACCCCCTCACCCGGATTGCATCTGGCGATGCAATCCGACCTCTCCCCGCAAGCGGGGCGAGGTTGCACTGCCCGCGCCGCGACAGGCGCGGCCGCCATGCGCAGGTGACCGCAAGTCAGTGCTTGCTTGCGGCGAGAACGTCCTGATGTCCCAGCAGCTCCTCATCGCCTTCGTCACCTTCGCCTTCGTGATGGCGTTCACGCCGGGTCCGAACAACATCATGCTGCTGTCGTCGGGCGTGACCCATGGCTTCCGCCGCACGGTGCCGCACATGATGGGCGTCAGCTTCGGCTTCGCCTTCATGGTCGGCGCGGTCGGCTTCGGGCTGGCCACGGTGTTCATCCGCTACCCGGTCCTGCAAGACGTTCTGAAATATCTAGGCGCGGCCTATCTGATCTACCTGGCGGTTGCGATCGCCTTGTCCGGATCGACCAAGCCTGAGGACACCACGCCGCGCGGCCCGATGTCGTTCTGGGGCGCGGCGCTTTTCCAGTGGGTCAACGCCAAGGGCTGGGTGATGGTGATCAGCACCATCACCGCCTATGCCGCGATTGCCAGCTTTCCGGCCAATGTCGGGCTGCAGGTCGCGATCAGCTTCGTGATGGCGATCGGCTCGACCATCACCTGGACCCTGTTCGGCACCGCACTGCGGCCGCTGCTGAGCTCCGACCGTGCGGTCCGCGCCTTCAACATCCTGATGGCCGCGCTGCTGCTCGCCTCGCTCTATCCCGTCTTCATGGACGCATGAAGGACGCCGCCGCCATGCGAGATCGGGGTTTCCAACGGGACCCAAAATGCTCTAGACACGGGCCGGATTTCGTCCGGGCGCAGCCGCCCGTGCCTCACCCAAGCGTCTGACTTTTCAGCCAATTCCGGCCATCTCAAAGAGGAAACGACAATGCGTGTCTACTACGATCGCGACGCCGATCTGAACCTGATCAAGGGCAAGAAGGTCGTCATCGTCGGCTATGGCAGCCAGGGCCACGCCCACGCGCTCAACCTGAAGGATTCCGGCGTCAAGGACGTCGCGATCGCGCTGCGCAAGGGCTCGGCCTCGGCCAAGAAGGCCGAAGGCGCCGGCTTCAAGGTGATGGAAGTCGCCGAGGCCGCCAAGTGGGCCGACCTGGTGATGATGCTGACCCCCGACGAGCTGCAGGGCGACATCTATCGCGAGCACCTGCACGACAACATGAAGCAGGGCGCCGCGCTGGTGTTCGCGCACGGCCTCAACGTGCACTTCAATCTGCTCGACCCGCGCGCCGATCTCGACGTGCTGATGATCGCGCCGAAGGGCCCCGGCCACACCGTCCGCTCGGAGTACCAGCGCGGCGGCGGCGTGCCCTGCCTGATCGCGATCGCCAAGGATTCCTCGGGCAACGCCCATGACCTCGGCCTGTCCTATGCGTCGGCGATCGGCGGCGGCCGCGCCGGCATCATCGAGACCACCTTCAAGGAAGAGTGCGAGACCGACCTGTTCGGCGAGCAGGCGGTGTTGTGCGGCGGCCTGGTCGAGCTGATCAAGGCCGGCTACGAGACGCTGACCGAGGCCGGCTACGCGCCGGAGATGGCCTATTTCGAGTGCCTCCACGAGGTCAAGCTGATCGTCGACCTGATCTATGAAGGCGGGATCGCCAACATGAACTACTCGATCTCCAACACCGCCGAGTACGGCGAGTACGTCACCGGCCCGCGCATCATCACGCCGGAGACCAAGGCCGAGATGAAGCGCGTGCTCGACGACATCCAGTCCGGCCGCTTCGCGCGCGACTGGATGCTGGAGAACAAGGTCAACCAGACCTCGTTCAAGGCGACCCGCGCCAAGCTTGCCCAGCACCCGATCGAGGAAGTCGGTGCCCGCCTGCGCGACATGATGCCCTGGATCAAGAAGGGCGCGCTGGTCGACAAGAGCAAGAACTGAGCTTGCGACGACGATCGGATATGAGAACGGCGGGCCGAGGCCCGCCGTTTTTGTTTGGTGGCTAGGAGATGGTCGCCGGTCAGGAGGCCGCGCGGCGCGAGACCAGTGGGGTCAGCAGGCGGACGATCTCACTGACCGCGACGAGGCCGACCAGCCAGGCGGCGCTGGTCAGGCCGAGGCGGGCGACGATCGGGAGCGCGAAGCTTGCGGCCCCGCCGAGTGCGGGCGTGGCGGCCAGCAGCACCAACTCATAGGCGGCGTAGGCACTGAGGAGCGCGACGGCAAACGCGGCCGGCGCTGGTCCCGTGCGCAAGGCCGCCAGCGCCATGCGGGCTATGACGGTGGCGCTGAGCGCCGCGACGCCGATCATGGCGCCCCAGGCCAGCGTGTTGGCATCGACCGGATAGTGCAGCGCGCCGAAGCCGACGCCCTGGTTGACCAGCCAGGCGCCGAGCATCACCGGCAGCGCCATGCGCAGCGGCAGCATGGCGGCGGCGATCACGGCGAAGGCCGCAAACGGCGTCGCGCAGGCGAACACGAAGCTCGCCAGCGCGCAGGCCGCTGTCAGCAGCGCGAAGCAGAACGCAGCGGCATGCCGTTGCGGAACGGGCGCGAGGCGAGCCCCGGAACCAGATCGGGCGAGAACGTCGAGAGTCATGGAACATCTCCTTCTATTGCGATTGTAGTCCATTTCGGCAGCTTCTGTCAGCCGCCGGGAGGTTGGTCGGCAGCGTCACTGCACACCGGAGCTCGCCACCCGGAGGCCGCCGAACACGCCGAAGCCCGGCGCGAGGAATCCGGTCGGGTTCTGGTAGTGACGGTTGAACAGGTTATCGATCCGGCCGAACAGCTTGACCTGGTTGGACAGCGCGTAGTCGCTGCGCAGGTTGACGACCGTATAGCCGGGCGCGACCAGGCCGGTGGTCATGCCGTCGCGGCTGACATCGAGCCAGTCGCTGATCCTCAGCACGGTGGCCGACAGGCGCAGCGCATCGATCGGCTGCCAGGTCGCGGTGGCGCTCCATTTTTCCTTCGGCCGCCGCAATAGCTGCTGGCCGGTGGCCGCATCGACCGCGCGGGTGAAGGTGTAGTCTGCACGCAGCGAGATCCGGTCGGTGAGATCAGCCGTCACGAAGCTCTCGGTGCCTTCGGTGGTCGCGAGGCCGACATTGGCGTAGGAGGTGAAGGTCGCGTTGAAATTGATCAGGTTGGTGATGCTGTTGTGGAAGTAGGTCGCGCCGAAGCGGATGCGATCCGAAAACAGCGGCTGTTCGAAGCCGGCGTCGTAGCCGGTGCTCTGCTCCGGCTTCAGGTTGGGATTGGCGAAGAAGTTGAAGGCCGGAAAATCCTGGTGCAGCTGGCTCAAGGTCGGCGCCTTGAAGCCGGTGCCGTAGCTCGCCTTCAGCTTGGTCCCGGTGACCGGCAGGATCACCGCCGGCGCGATCCGGAAGGTGCCATGGCCGCCGAATTGCTCGTTGACGTCGTTGCGCAGGCTCGCCACCACGAACCAGCGTTTGGCGAACTCCGTCTGCAACTCGATGAAGCCGGCCTTGTTGCCGTTCTCGGCGGAAAGATCAGTTGTTTTCAGCCGCTCGGTCTGCTGCTCCAGCCCGACGACGAGATTGTTGTGCGGCGCCAGTTCGGTCACCGCGTGCCAGTCATATTTGATGCGTTCCCCCGTGGCGACCGCGGCCACGGGATTGCCGGCCGTCAGATCCGACGACCAGTTGTTCACGTAGTTGACGCCGAAATAGTTCCTGATGCGGCCGCCGAGCAGCGACCACACGGCTTCCTCGCGCGTCGCCAGCTGGTGGACCGTGTGGTTGCTCCTGATAGCATCGGGAGCGCTCGGAAAGCCGCTGTCGCCGGTGAACAGCAGCGTGGCGTCGG
The DNA here is from genome assembly GCF_051167995.1 of Bradyrhizobium sp. HKCCYLRH3073. Taxonomy (NCBI): domain Bacteria; kingdom Pseudomonadati; phylum Pseudomonadota; class Alphaproteobacteria; order Hyphomicrobiales; family Nitrobacteraceae; genus Bradyrhizobium; species Bradyrhizobium sp. HKCCYLRH3073. Next base: position 80,876 of record NZ_JBNPUD010000015.1, on the reverse strand, counting down.
CGTATCGAATCACCGAGTTCAACGTCCAGGCCTCGTTGAGATCGACGCCGAGCTTGGACGAGGCGGTCACGTTGTCGTAGGCGTTGCCGATCGCCTTCTGCCCGGCCGGGAGCAGCTGCCACGGCGTCACCGGCACGTCGCCGGCGTGCAGGTGCGCGACATTGACCGCGTAGTTGACATTACTATGTGAGCCGCTGACGCCGGCCGACTGGTTGAAGGTCTTGAACGACCCGCTCTCGACCGAGGCGGTCGCCCGCGCCGGGCCGTCGCCCTTGCGCGTGATCACCGAGATCACGCCGCCGATCGCATCGGAGCCGTACAGCCCGCTCTGCGGCCCGCGCAGCACCTCGAGCTGCTGGATGTCGGCGGCGAGCAGATGCGCGAAATCGAACGCACCGTTGCTGTTGGTGACGTCGCCGACGTCGATGCCGTCGATGATGAGCTTGGTGTGGTTGGCATTGGTGCCGCGCATGAAGACGTTGGTCTGGCCGCCCGGGCCGCCGGCCTGCACGACGTTCAATCCGGGGACGGTGCTCAGGATGTCCGGCACCGTGCGGGCCTGCTGCGCGGCGATGTCCTTGTCGGTCACCACCGTGATCGCATTCGCGACGTTGGCGACCGGCGTCACGATGCCGGCCGGGCTGACCGCGACGGGCGGGCTGGCCGGCGATTCCGGCTTTGCCGCCGGCATCTGTTGATGCGCGGCGTTGCCGGCTCTGCGGGGGATGGCCGGTTTCGGAGCGATCGGCCGGTGCGGCGGGTCGACCTCGACCGGCGGCAGCAGATCGGGCGAGGCGGATTGCTGCGCCGTTGCGGGGGAGGGACCGAGCAGCGCGAACGACGAGAGGAGGCATAACGACGACAGAAGGGCGCGACGGCGCCTGGCATGGGGAACGGGAGACACGAGTGACCTCGGCATGACGTCAGTGGCACGTCACCGCGAACGAGGTCTCATGCACGCCTTTGCAGGCCTGCCTGAAAACGATGCCAATAACGCCCCGACCGGCATCCTCGCGTGTGACCACGGCTGACGGCAGGTCTCCTGGCTCGCGGGTCGTCACCTCCACGTCGCCTTCCCGGGACCGAGATTTCCCAGTGGCCTCTGACGCGAGATTCGCCGCTTACAGTTGCGGGGGCAGCTGCGGCCTTCGGTCACGTCCCTTGCGAGACGTCTCCGGCACCGCATTCCCTATTGAGCCCCGGTCGAGGGGCACCGTCGCCGTCACCGTAGGAGTGCGGGCGCACCAAAGTCAATCCGGCGCCCGGCGATCTCCTGGCGATAACGCGCTGGAGTGGATTGCGTGTGGCGAACTCTCTCGGCCGCCGCGTTCGGCGTGAGATACCCGGCGCCCGCGACGCCCCACAGCTGTCGTTCGCAGGGACGACAGCGGGATGTGAGGCGCGAATCAATTCCGGCACGGATCGCTTGCGAGCGCCGCTTACTTCTCGACCTTGTTGTGCACCATCCAGAACCTCAGCGTGCGCTGGGCGGTGTCGAGGGACAGGCGGGAATAGTCGCGCTCGGCGAGCTTCAGCGTCTCGGTGTCGATGGCGTGCTTGATGGGGCGGTGGGTGAGAATCTTCGCGACCACCGACCAGGCCAGCCCGGCGGCGCGGCAAGGGATCAGCACGATGTCGGTGCGCGGGCCTTCCATCACCTTGGCGATCATCTCGGTCGGGACGTTGTTGAGCAGGCCGAGCGCGGCTGACACCTCGCCGAAGCGGCGGGTCTCGGCGAAGAAGGCGATGGCGGCATCGTTGAGCTCGTTCAGCCCCTTCATGCGCTTGACGGCCTCTTCGGCCAGCGTGAAGTCGCGCCCGACCAGGCCGCCGTCGCTGCGCGCAACGTCGGCGATCGCCTTGAGGATCTTCTTGATCTCCTGCTGCAGCGCCGGCGGCGCCGAGGCCATCAGCTTGGCGCGCACGGCTTCGGTCGCGCGGCGCAGCAGGTCGCGCAGATGCTTGGTGGGCAGGTCGACGCGCAGCCCGATGATCTCGGACAATTCGTCGTCGTCCTCGGCATGCGCCATCATCCCGGAATAGCCGGTCTCGGAGAAGCGCGCGGTCTGGTTGTTGGCGAGTTTGCGGATCACCCGGCGCTCGCCGCGGTCGACGATGATGTCGGTCACCGCCTCGGTCAGATGCGGGCGGCTGGAGATCGCCATCAGGTGATCCTGGCCCTTGGTCGCCGCGACCTCCACCAGCGTATGCTCGGTGAGCCGGCTCGAGTGCATCAGCACGTTCTCGGCCACCGAGATTTCGTCGTCGCGGGCGAGCTGCTGGATCAATTCGACGGGCGCATAGTCGACCGGCGCGAGATGCTTGCTGAGCTCGGCCCGCGCGCGGGTCTCGACCCGCGAGACCAGCATGCACAGCACGTTGTCGAACACCTTGATCTGGTCCTCGCTGAGGCGTTCGCCGTCATGCAGGAACAGGTTGGTGACCTGGCGCAGCGTGTTGACGCGCTTCGCCGAGGAGCCGCTGCGGACGGCCTCTTCGAGTTCGGTGATGATGGAGTTTTCTGAAAGCGGAAGCTGTTCTGGCTGTGACACGATCGCGCCCGTTGGTCCGGATTGCCGGAGCGACAGCAACGCGTGTGGGATCCGCTGCAAGGCTTTCGGCCGGGGCAGTTTTCGGCACGGGCGATAACAATGCGTTAGGGGCGGAGGGCGTAGTACTCCGGGGAAACACGGATACGGAAAATTAAGACGATACGCATAGAGGGGAAGACGGGTCGGAGCCCGGCGTTTCGGAGATTCGCCGGACAATCGATGGAATGAGGTGCGATCACCTCCTTGTAGACCCGGCGAAGACAGGCGAGCGAGGCGGAAAGGTTAACGATCTCATAAGGTCACAAACCTTCCTTCATCCAGTTTGGTCGCTGCCCTCGATCTCACGTCAGCTCTCATCCTCTCAAGCATTGAAACTTAAATCCCATTCTTGCCGCGGCCGTTTTGCCGACGCGCCGTGCGTTGCGTGCCGTATTCCGTTGTTCCGGGGCAGGCTCGGCGGGTGATGACCTCACGCGAAAAATCAGCGCCAGCATCTTGCCGCATCCCGTGCGATAATCGCCGCGCAAATCGTTGAGGTCCCCATGAAATCCGTCGTCATCACCGGCGCATCCACCGGCATCGGGTTCGCCTGTTCGAAGCACCTGCTCGCGCGCGGCTTTCGCGTGTTCGGCAGCGTTCGCAAGCAGGCCGATGCAGACCGTCTGCGCAGCGAGCTCGGCGCCAACTTCACGCCGCTGCTGTTCGACGTGACCGACGAGGCGGCGGTGAAGGCGGCCGCGGAGGAGGTGCGGGCGGCTCTCGCCGGCGAGGCGCTCGCCGGCCTGGTCAACAATGCCGGCATCGCCGTCGCGGGGCCGGTGACGGAGCTGCCGATCGCGCAGTTCCGCCATCAGATGGAGGTCAACGTCATCGGCCCGGTGATCGCGACCCAGGCGTTCGCGCCGCTGCTCGGAGCGGATCCCGCCATGAAAGGGGAGCGAGGCCGGATCGTGATGGTCAGCTCGGTGGCCGGGCGCAATGGCAACCCGCTGTTGGCGCCGTATTCGACCTCAAAGCATGCGATCGAAGGGCTGTCCGAGAGCCTGCGCCGTGAGCTGATGCTGTTCGGCATCGACGTGATCGTCATCGCGCCGGGCGCGGTGAAGACGCCGATCTGGGCCAAGGCCGACGAGGTCGACCTGTCGCCGTATCAGGCCTCGCCGTTCTTCCCGGCGTTGCAGAAGATCCGCGCCTTCATGCTGAATCTCGGCAAGTCCGGGCTGCCGGCCGAGACCATCGCCGCGCGGGTGGCCGACGCCTTGACCTTGCCGGCGCCCAAGGTGCGCTACGAGATCGCGCCCGACGCCATGAGGCAATGGATCGTGCGGGTGCTTCCGAAACGGACCGTCGATCGCATCATCGCCAAGCGGCTCGGCCTGATGCCCGCGACCAGGCCCTGATGCCGGCGATGACGACCATCGGCAAGACCCAGGCGGAGCTGACCCGCCTGGTCGAGGAGGACCTTCGCGCGCAGCCGGGCTGCGAGACCGCGCGCGTGCCGGCGGTTCATGCGCTCGACGTGCGCAGCGGCCGCAACTGGGAGATCCCGCACGTCGTTCTCGGCGACAGCCTGATCAGCGACGTCGACCGCGCCGTGATGAGCGTGCAGCGCCGGCTCGGGCGCGCGTTTCACCTGATCGACGATCCGGTCACGGCGTCGGACGCGGCAGCAACGCCGCAGGGCGACTCCTGAGCTTTCTCGCGGGGATGTAAGCCCCGCCGGCTCAGCTCAGCAGGCCCTGCCGCAGCGCCAGCCGCACCAGCTCGATGTCGGTGGCGACGCCGAGCTTGTCCTTGATCAGCGAGTGCAGGTTGGCAACCGTCTTCGGGCTGAGATGCAGCGCGGACGCGATCTCGTCCGTCGTCCGTTCGGCCAGCAGCATCTGCATCACCTCGAACTCGCGCGCGGACAGCACGTCGGCGGCGGCGCGCTCGCCGGAGAGGCGGCTGAGCGCGAGCTCGTGATCGATGTCGGGGCTGATCGCGATGCGGCCTGCCAGCACGTCCATGACGGCGCGCACGAGAGCCTCCGGCGGGCTGCTCTTGGTGACATAGCCGCGGGCGCCGGCGCGGATCGCCTGCACCGCGAAGCCGGCATTCTCATGCATGGTGAACACGAGGATGCGCGCGCCGCGATCCCATTGCCGGATGCGGCGGATGCCCTCGATGCCGCCGACGCCCGGCATCGTCAGGTCCATGATGACGAGATCGGGCCTGACCTCCTTGAACAGCCGGTAGGCTTCGGCGCCATCGGCGGCTTCGGCGACCACGCGCAGCCCCGGCTGCTTCTGCAGCATCGACCTGTAGCCCTCGCGGACCACGGCATGGTCGTCGACCAGCAGGATGGTGCCGGCGGGCGTCGTCATGCCGCGTAGGCCGTTTCCGGCTGCGCAGGCGAGAGGCCGGGCAGGGCCGGGAGCGGAATCTCGACGCGGAGGCGCGCGCCGCCGGACGTGGCCGCAAAACTCATCTGGCCCCCCATGGAGGCGACGCGCTCGCGCATGCCGAGCAGGCCCATGCCCGGCTTGTCGGGCGCATCGCCGGCAGGACCATCATCTTCGACGGTGAGCACGGTCGTGCTCTCGGGCGCCGACTGGGCCGGCCCGTCCTGAAGCGTCAACTGCAATCGCACGCGCGTCGCGCCGGCGTGCTTGACGGCGTTGGTGAGCGCCTCCTGCGCGATGCGGTAGACGTTGCTGGCGACGATGCCGGGCAGCCGGTCGACGTCGCCCGACAGGCTGATCTCGAACACGGTGCGGCCGTGCTGCCGCCGGTTCCAGCCGGCCACGAGGCCTTCGAGGCTGCCGGCGAGGCCGAGCTCGTCGACATCAGGCGGACGTAGCCGCATCAGCGCGCCGCGCAACTGCTCCATCATGTCGCTCGCGGTGCGCGCGATGCCGTCGCATTCGCCGACCAGAGCGGGGCAATCCTGCGCCGCGCTGTGACGGATCGACGCTGCGAGCGCCCGGATCGCCGCCAGCGACTGGCCGAATTCGTCATGCAGCTCGCGGGCGAGGTGGCGGCGTTCGTCGTCTTCCAGGGCAATCAGGCGCCGGGTCAATTCGCCGCGCTGCACCAGCGCCGTCTCCAGCCCCTCGGCGAGCTGATTGAAGGCATCGCGGATCGCCGAGAGCTCGGCGAGGTCGAACGGTGGCAGCCGCGCCGACAGATCGTTGGCGGCGATCCGCTCCAGCCCGGCGCGGATCAGCCGGGTCGGGCGCAGCGCGCGGGCCAGTGCGGCGTAGGCCAGCACGCACAGCAGCAGCAGCGCCGTCCCGAGTACCGGCAGCAGCCGGCCGAGCTCGCGCCAGGCGTCCGCGGTCATGACGCCGGCATCGATCCAGACGACCGCATCGCCGGTCCTCTCGCCGCGAAACCTGACTGGCCGTGCCGCTTCCCGGCCCGGATCGAACAGCCGCCGATACGGCATCGCGAAGGCGCGGGGCGGATCGTCCGCCTGCGCGTCCGCGCCGCCGCAGATCCGCTGCACGATCACGCCGTCGACGCCGCGATAGGCGATGCACAGCCCCGGTCCCATCGCCGCGGCCGCGACCGCGTCGAGATCGGGAAAGCCGGCCGGCGGGCTGTTGACCCAATGCATCTTGCTCTGCTGCAGTTGCAGCGTCCGGGCCGTGATCTCGGCGATCCGCGCGTTGCGCGCATGCACCGAGCGGTCGGTGTCGAACAGCACATAGGCGCAGATCGCCGCGAAGCAGAGCGCCGAGACCGCCGCGATGCGCAGCGTCAGGCGGTATTTGAGGTCGTAGCGGCTCCACATCTTCGGCGCGTCCATGGCAGCCCAGCCCGCCGGCATTTAACGGCAGAACCGCCCGGGCCAAAAGCGCCGCGGCCCGGTGGACAATGCGGTCGTGAAATTTTCCCGTGCCTCGCCGGGATCCTCGCCGCTGCAGTCATGCCGCGCCGGCATCTAGCTTCGGAGCGCCAGACATCGTTGCAGGGGAATCTCATGTCGAACCGCCGCCTCGTCCGTTGCCTCGTTTTCGCGCTTGCTCTCGCGGCCGGCCCGGTCCGCGCCGCCTCTGGTGATGTCCCGGCCGTGCTGGTCGATGATTTCAGCTATCTCGACACGTCCGGCGAGCCGGTCGATCAGACCGCAGCGCATCAGCGGCGGCTGGATGCGTTCATCGCCGCGCTCCGCCGCGATGTCGCCGCGGATGCGCGGCTGCGTCCGGTCAGCCCGTCCTGCGCTCCGTCCTGTCCGACCGATGCGTCGCCGGAGGCGCGGCTGCAGATGGCGGCGGCGGCCGGCGCCACCGTCGTGGTCACCGGTGGTGTCCAGAAGCTCTCGACCCTGGTGCAGTGGGCGCGGGCGTCGGCCATCGACGTCACGTCCCGTCGGGTGCTGTTCGACAAGGTCTTCACGTTCCGTGGTGACTCGGACGAGGCCTGGCAGCGCGCCGAGATGTTCGTCTCGCGCCAGGTTCGCGACGCGCTGGCGCCGCCGGAGCCGATCCGGCTGGCGCTCTTGCCATTCGAGCTCGACGACACCAGCGCAGGCGCTGCGCTCGGCGCGACGGAGTCCGACCAGAAGGGGCTGCAGGAGGCGACCGACGCGGTGCGGCAGCTGCTGGCGCAGTCCGGGCGCTACCGCCTCGTGGACGCCGCCGGCGAGATCAAGCCGGGGCAGCCGGTGCGTGAGTGCGACGATTGCGAGGCGCGAGTGGCGCGCGCGGTCGGCGCCCAGCAGTCGCTGCTCGGCATCGTCAGGCGGATCGGCCGCACCGAATACATCATCGGTTTTCGCGTCCGCCAGGCCGACAGTGGCACACTCGTCGTCGCCGGCGACAGCGGGCTGCGCCTCGGCGCCAATTATTCCTGGAGTCGCGGCGCGGTGCGTCTGGTGCGCGAGCGGCTGCTCGAGACCGGCTCGGAGCGCTGATCGCGGCCCGGCCATCGCTCCGGTCCCGGAGCTGTCGCCGGGAGCTGCGCCGGTCCGCCATGCCGGACGATCGGCGCGCGGCTCCGTGCAAATCCGGGCTGTTGTGATTTGTGACGATTTCATTACGGTCGAATGACAGGATCGGCTTCCTTGATCTGTCGGCATGCGCCGGCGAAGGGCGCCTGCTTTCGACCGGCTGATGTCACTGACCCCGAACGACCAACCGATCACCACGCTCGCCGCGGCGAGCGCAACACGCTCTGCCACCGTCCGGCTGTCCGCCGTCGCCGCGCCGCATGTGGCAGCGCTCGCTCTGATGCTGCACACCGAGACCGATTTCGGCTCGCGGCTCGGCTTCGTGCTGGCCTGGGGCATCCTGAACGGCTTCTGGCTGGTGCTGCTGCGGCGGCCTGCGGTGTCGGCCGCGCTGGCGCTGACCATGGTCGTGGTGCTGGTGCTGCTGTCGCAGCTCAAGCACGCTGTGGTCCAGATGACCGCGAACTTCGTCGACGTGATGCTGATCGATCACGACAGCGCGGCATTCCTGTTCACGATCTTTCCGAATCTCAAGCTGTCGGTGCTGGTGGCCGTCGCGGTCGTGTTGCCGCTGTTGGGGCTGCTGTGGTGGGCCGACCCGTTCCGGATCGCGCGGCTGCCGGCGCTCGCCGGCAAGCTCGCCTGCCTCGCGGCGCTGACGCTGTATTCGCTCAACTGGCGCGACGAGGCCTGGCGCGGCTACTATGACGACGGCTATCTGTCGAAATTCGCGCGCTCCGGCGTCACGGCGGTGTCCGACTTCCTCGCCAACGGCTTCATGGAATCCGACGCCACGGCTGATCGAAGTCTGGCTGCCTTCGTCCCGGATTCCTGTCATCCGGCCGCGCGCCGGCCGAACATCGTGCTGATCCACGACGAATCCAGTTTCGACATCCGCTCGGCTGAGGGCATCAAGGTGCCCGATGGCTATGGCAGCCACTTCAAGTCGTTCGACGGCAAGGCGCGGCAGTTCATGGCCGAGAGCAATGGCGGCCCGAGCTGGTTCACCGAGTACAACGTGCTCGCCGGCCTGTCGTCGCGCTCGTTCGGCCGTTTCGCCTATTTCGTGACGCGGATTGCGTCCGGCCGGGTCGAGCGCGGCCTGCCGCTGGCGCTGCGCAATTGCGGCTACGACACGGTGTCGCTCTATCCCGCGCAGGGCGCCTTCATGAGCGCGCGCAGCTTTCAGACCACTGTCGGTGTCGATCGTTTCCTCGACGCGCGCGATCTCGGCGCCAAGGGCGTCGAGCCCGACGGCTTCTTCTACGATGCCGCGCTCGATGTGATGCAGCACCGGCCGCGCGGCAAGCCGCTGTTCATGTTCGTCTATCTCGCCGCCAACCATTTCCCGTGGGAGACGACGTTCCGGCCTGATTTGACGCCGTCCTGGCGTGCGCCCGGCAATCTGCCTTCGATCGACGAATATCTGCGCCGGCAGATGATGAGCGCGGCGGACTATCAGCGCTTTCTCGCCAGCCTGAAGAAGAGGTTCGGCGACCAGCCGTTCCTGATCGTCCGCTATGGCGACCACCAGCCGGAGTTCTCGCCGCACATTCTCGATCCCAAGCTTGACGAGGCCGGCATCGGCGAGAAGCTCGAAAGCTACGACCCGCGCTATTATCGGACGTATTACGCGATCGACGCCGTCAATTTCGAGCCGCGCCAGAGCGCGGTCGTGATGGACCGGATCGACGCCGCCTATCTGCCGCTGGTCACGCTCGATGCCGCCGGAATTCCGCTCGATCCGTCCTTCGCCGAGCAGAAGGAGATCATGCTCCGCTGCAAGGGCGTGTTCTACGCCTGCGGCGACGGCGCCGAGGCGCGCCGCTTCAACCGCATGCTGATCGACGCCGAGCTGATCCGCGGGCTGTGACCGGCCGACGCCAAGGTCGGCCGATCAGGGGCGCAGCCGCCGCTGCTAATCCGCGGCCGCGTCGGTGACGATGCCGCCGATGTTCTGCCAGTGGGCGCCGTCGAACTGGATCATCTGCAACTGCTTGTTGACGCGATAATCGGTCGGCGAGGTCGTGATGCTGATGCCCGGCAGCAGCATGCCGAGCTCGACATGGTCGAGATGGGTGGCCTGCTTCAGCACGTTCTCCCGCGTCAGCTCGTCGCCGCACTGCTTCAGCACCTGGACCAGGAGCTCGGCGGTGATGTAGCCATAGACGTTGAAGTTCGAGCCCTTGTCGCCGTCGGGATAGTATTTCTCCATGAAGGCGAGATAGCGCTGCACGCCGGGGTCGTTCTTGAAGCCCTCCTCGAGCGGATCCTTGACGTAGCCGACGCTGATCAGACCCTTGGCATTCTCGAGCCCGGCGGGCTTCAGGGTGGCGCCCAGCGAATTGGCGTTGATGTCGACGATGTGGACCGGCTTCCAGCCGAGCTCGGCGACCTTCTTGATCGCCTGCGCCGCCTGCTTGGGCGTCGAGGCGCTGAACAGCAGGTCGGCGCCGGCGTCCTTCAGCTTCAGGATGTGCGAATCGATCGTCGGCTCGGTGATCTCGTACGACGATTCGGCCACGATCATCTTGGCGGCCTTGTCGCCCAGCCCGGCCTTGAGGCCGGCGAGATAGTCGCGGCCGAGATCGTCGTTCTGGTAGAGCACGCCGATCTTGGCGTCGGGATGGGTCTTGAGAATGTACTGGCCGTAGATGCGGCCTTCGACGACGTAGCTCGGATTGAAGCCCATCGTCCAGGGAAAGTTCTTGGGATCGGTGAAGCGCGAGGCGCCGGTGGCCGCGAACAGTTGCGGCACCTTCTTCGCGTTGAGATATTTCTGCACGGCGACGTTCGGCGCGGTGCCGATGATCTGGAACGTCAAGAGCACCTCGTCGCTCTCGACCAGCTTGCGCACCTGCTCGACCGTCTTCGGCGGCGAATAGGCGTCGTCATACTGGATCAGGTTGATCTTGCGGCCGTTCACGCCGCCCTGGTCGTTGACCATCTTCATATAGGCGGCCTGCGCCTTGCCGATGGTGGCATAGGCCGAGGCCGGGCCGCTCAGCGGCACGGTCTGGCCGACCTTGATCTCGCTGTCGCTGGCGCCGGTGTCGTACTTCTTCTCCGCAGCAAGCGCCGGCGCGGTCGCTGCCAGCGACAGCAGAGCAAGCGCGGCCAGCGCAGTGGTCCCATTCCTCATCACATCCACTCCCTGGTTATTTTTTGTGAAACTCATTCGGCCTTGATGGCGGCGTCGCGGATGACCGCGCTCCATTTTTTGGTTTCGTCGGCGATGAACTGGCCGAACGCCGTGGGGTCGCGCGGCTGCACGTCGAGCCCTTGTGCGAACAGCTTCTGCTTCACCTCGGGAGCGGCGAGATCGGCGATGATCTCGCGCGACAGCCGGTCGACGATGGCTTGCGGCGTCGCGCCCGGCGCCATGAAGCCGTACCAGCCCGACGCGACCACGTTCGGCAGGCCCTGCTCGCGCAGCGTCGGCGCCTGCGGATAGATCGCGCTCGGCTCGGTGGCGGCGACGCCGAGCACGCGAAACTGGCCGGCCTGGATATAGGGCAGCGCCGTGCTGATCGCGGTCAGCGTCGCGTCGACGCGGCCGGCGAGCAGCTCGGTGTAGGCCATCGAGTCACCGCGGAAGGGAATGTTGAGGCCGGTCACCTTGGCGTCGCGGAACAGCAGCTCGGCGGCGAGATGCGGCTGCGAGCCGGCGCCCGGCGAGGCGAAGGTCAGGCCTTCGGGCTTGGACTTGCCGTAGGCGATCAGCTCGGCCAGCGTCTTGTACGGCGCGTTGGCGCTGATCATCAGGAAGATCGGCGCGACGACGGTGCCGGCGACGGGGCGCAGATCCTTGATCGGGTCGTAGGTCAGCTTGCCGAACAGCGCTTCGGCGGTGACGTAGGGCGCAGCGGCGTAGAGCAGGGTGTAGCCGTCGGGTGCGGCGCGGGCGACGACGTCGTTGGCGATGCGGCTGCCGGCGCCCGGCTTGTTCTCGATGATGAACTGCTGGCCGAGGTGATGTTCGAACTCCGTCGCCAGAAGGCGCAGCGAGATGTCGCTGGCGCCGCCGGCGCCATAGGGACAGATCAGCCGCACCATGCGGGTCGGCCACTCGCCCTCGGCGCGTGCGGGATGGCTGCGGCCCAGGGCCAGCGCGGCCCCGGCACCGAGCAGGCCACGGCGCGTCATCGTCAATGGTCTCATCGCGCATCTCCCTGTCTGCTGCATCCCTTGTCCGGGCTGCTCCGGCGCGTTCTTCGCTGCGCCTGGTCGTATCTGTTCGCGCCGCGTCAGATCACCTTCCTGCGCGCGAGATCGTCCATCTCCTGGTCTGACAGTCCAAGCCAGCCCTGGTAGATCTCGAGGTTGTCCTGGCCGACGTCGCCTGCGGCATGGCGCAGCGTCGCCGGATCGTTGCCAAAGCGCGGTACGACGTTCGACATTGCCACCGAGCCGAAATCGCGGTCGGGCACGCGCGTGATCATCTCGCGCGCGATCGCCTGCGGATCGGCTGCGATCTGGTCGATCGCGTAGATCGGCGCGATCGTTCCCTTGGCCGCGGTGAAGCGGGCGACGACATCATCGAGGTCATGCGCCGCGCACCAGGCGGCGAAGATCGCATTGAGTTCGGCCGCATGCTTCACCCGCGAGGCGTTGTCGGCGAAGCGCGGATCGTCGATCAGGTCGGGACGATCGATGGCGCGGCAATTGGCGGCGTAGAGCGCGTTGGTGGAGCCGGCCAAGGTGACCCAGCGATCGTCGCGGGTGCGGTAGACCGCGGCCGGCGCCGAGTAGCCGTTGGCGTTGCCGATCCGGCTGCGGCTGAAGCCGAGCTGATCGTGCTCCACCGGCAGCACATCGAGCAGGCGGAAGACAGCCTCGGTCAGCGCGAGGTCGATTTCCTCGCCCGGCGCGTCGGGGTCGCGCGCCCGCTTCCACAACGCCGCGAGGACGCCAATCGCGCCGAACGCGCCGCCGATGGCGTCGCCGATCGGATAGCCTGGATGGGTCGGCTCTCCATCAGCCTCGCCGGTGATGTAGGTGAGGCCGCCCATCGCCTCGAAGATGCGGGCAAAGCCCGGACGGTCCTTGTACGGCCCGTCCTGCCCGAACGCGGTGGCGCGCAGGATGACGAGGCGCGGCTGGATCGACCACAGCACCTCTTTCGTTAGCCCCCAGCGATCGAGCGTGCCCGGGCGGAAGTTCTCGATCAACACGTCGAAGCGCGGCAGCAGCCGCTTGAACAGCGCGAGCCCGTCGGGCGTGCGCAGGTCGAGCGTCGCAAAGCTCTTGTTGCGGTTGGCGGTCTTCCACCACAGCGGCTTGCCGTCCTTGAACGGCGGAAAGGTGCGGACACCGTCGCCTTGGCCCGGCATCTCGATCTTCAGGACGTCGGCGCCGTAATCGGCGAGCAGCGTGGCCGCGAACGGCGCCGCGATGATCGTGGCGATGTCGAGAACGCGCAAACCCTGGAGTGGCCCGGCCATGTCGTGATGCACCTGTCTCAGCCGGCTTCAGCCGCAAGCGCCGGCTCCGGCGCGCGCCTGATGATCTCGGGCTCGGCTTCGTTGATGAGCGCCCGGATGCTGGCGGCGAGCGCCGTGATGCGCGGGCCGATCTCGGCCTCGAGCTGGCCCGGCTGCAGCCGGAAGGCGGGTATGCCGCAATTGATCGCGAAGGCGCGGCCGGAGCTGGCCGCGTAATGCAGCGGCGCGGCCACGGCGTGAATCGCCGGCATGTATTCGCCGATGCAGGTGCAGAACCCGCGATCGGCACATTGCGTGATGCCGCCGAAATAGAGTGCGGAAAAATCGCTCCATTGCTCGGCGTCGCCGGCGGCGAGCTGCGCGTCGAAACGCGAGGCCGCGCCTGGCGGCAGGATCGACGACGCGGCGCGCCCCATCGCGGTCGCGACCACCGAGATCGGCATGCCGATGTCGGGAACATGCGGGCCGACGTCGCCGGAGCGCGCGGTCTCGACATAGACCACGGCGCTGCCGTCGAGCAGGCCGATCGACACGGTGCCGCGGACGCTCGCGGCGAGATCCTGCATCAGCGGCCGCGCGATCTGCCGGAACGGCATGTCGGCGAGCAGCGGATGCGCCATCCGCAACGCGCGGATGCCGAGGCGATACTTCGCGAGCGCCTGATCGAACGAGAGGTAGCCGAGCTCGGTGAGGGTGTGGGTCAGCCGGGCCACGGTCGGCCGCGGAATTCCGGTCCGGACCGAGATGTCCATGTTGCCGAGCACCGCCGATCCGGTCCCGAACGCCTCCAGCACGAACAGGCCCTTGGCCAGGGTTGTGGCAAAGGCGGCATCGCTGGCGCTGTCCGCGAGCATCGTTTCGACGGCGCGGTCGCGGCTGATCGGGAGGGGGCGGGAAACGGACATGGTTGAAGAATGACCGATGACACCCGTGGAGTCCATATGCTTGTTATTTTCGGCTATGAGCGTCCACTATGTGGACAAAGCGGCTGCAGTTTCCTTTGCTGCGCCCCGCGCCTGTCCCCTGATCGAGGGTTGTGAACCGGCCGGCGGACCGCTACCGCTGTCTCGTCAACGTCCGGGAGGAAATCGATGTCGACCTCAGTCAAGCAGATGCTGGAAGCCGCCAACGCCGCGGTGCCGAAAATCGCGCCGGCCGAGGCGCAGGCGATGATCGCCAAGGGCAATACGCTCGTCCTCGACGTGCGCGATGCGCCAGAGGTCGAGAAGAGCGGCAAGATCGAAGGCGCGCATCACGTCTCGCGCGGCATGCTCGAATTCCGCGCCGATCCGGACTCGCCCTATCACGACAAGAATTTCAGCAAGGACAAGAGCGTCATTCTGTATTGCGCCTCCGGCGGCCGCTCGGCGCTGGCAGGGAAGACGCTGAAGGACCTCGGCTACGACAAGGTCTTCAATGTCGGCGCGTTCAAGGATTGGGCCGAGAGCGGCGGCGCGGTCGAGAAGCCGATCGAGCCGGGGATGTGAGATCACGTTCGATGCGGCGTTCGCATCACTGCGATGGCAACGAGCGCGGCAGCGAGACCTGACGCCGCGCCGACGCCGAGCGCCCAGCGCGGGCCGAGGCTGTCGGCCACCCAGCCCACGATCGGTGCGCCGATTGGCGTGCCGCCGAGTGCGACGCCGACGCGCAGCGCCATCACCCGGCCGCGCATGGAGGGCTCGGTCGCAAGTTGCATCAGGCTGTTGGTGGTGTTGGTGAACATGAGCGCCGCGACGCCGATGACGACGAGCGCGGCGCCGAACAGCCAGATGGTCGGGGCGAGCGCGGCCAGCGTGCAGCCTAGTCCGAACAGGCCGCTGCCTGCGAGCAGCGCGCCAAATCTCGGCCTGTGCCGGCTGGCGTTGAACAGGGCGCCGGCAACCGTGCCGACGGCCATGACCGAGGACAGCAGGCCGTAGCCGCGTGCATCGCTGTGAAAGACCTTGATCGCCATCGTCGAGACGAAGATCTGGAAATTGAGCCCAAACGTTCCGATCAGTGCGAGCATGATCAAGGTGGCCCGGAGCTCCGGGTGGGACCATGCGTAGTGAAAGCCGGCGGTGACGCTCGCCAGGACGTTTCCCTTGGCGTGCTGCGCCCGCGGGTTCGGACGCAGATCGGCGATGCGGAGCAGGTTCAACGACGCCAGCACGGCCATGAACGACGCGCCGTTGATCAGGAAGGCCCAGCCGGTGCCGAACGCGGCGATCACCATGCCGGCGATTGCCGGGCCGATCATCCGCGCGGCGTTGAACGATGTCGAGTTGAGCGCGATCGCGTTGGGCAAATCGTCGTTCCCGACCAACTCGGCGACGAACGTCTGGCGCACCGGAGCGTCGAAGGCTGCCGCGCAGCCGAACAGGAATGCGAACACGTCGACTTGCCAGAGCTGGACGACGCCGGTCACGGTGAGAAGGCCGAGGATGAGCGCGAACGCTCCCATCGTCGCCTGGGTGGCGATCAGGACCCGTCGCTGATTGAAATGGTCGGCCACGTAGCCGGTCAGAGGTAACAGCAGGAGCTGCGGCCCGTACTGCAGCGCCATCACCGTGCCGACGGCGGACGCGTTATGCGAGGTGAGCTGGATCAGCACCAGCCAAGTCTGAGCGGTGCGTTGCATCCAGGTGCCGATATTGGAGACGAGCGCGCCGGCCGCCCAGACCCGGTAGTTGAACTTGTGCAGCGACCGGAACATGCCCGGCGCCTTGCCCGTCATGATCGCTTCCGCAGATCGCCACCATGGAGCGCGCCGAAGTGTCGCGCGAGCATCAGGCCGATGGCGAGCGAGCCGAGGCCGAGAGCCACGACATCGCTTGTGTTTCTCAGTTCGAAATCGCCGACGCGGCAGACGAGCAGATAGCCGACGGCGACGTTGAACAGGCCCCAGAGCACGTTCACCGTCGACGAGGAGAGGCCGCGTCCCGAAGGTTTCGCGAACGGGCTCTGGAACGGCTGACCCATCAGGCCGGCGACGACATGCGGAACGGCGTTGGCCAGGAAGGCGCCGCCGAAGAAATAGGAAAAGAGATCAAGCCAGGTCATGTCAGGGGGGTCCTCGCGTCGAGCAGTCGGATGATGTCCGCAGACGTGCCGGTTTCGCCCAGTCGCGGAAAGACATGGGTGAGGCTGTACTGGTGCGCCTCGGGGCGCGTGTCGGTCATGGCGTCGACGGCGAGCGTGACGTTGAAGCCCTGCTCATACGCCACGGCGAGCGTGACGTTGAAGCCCTGCTCATACGCTTGCCGCGCCGTGGACTCGACGCCGGTGCCGGTGGCCACACCGGCAACGACCACCTGCGTCACGTCGCGCGCCTTCAATCGTGTCTCCAGATCGGTGCTGGCGAAGGCGCCCCAGGTCCGCTTGGTCACCACGATGTCGTGCGGTTGCCGGTTCAGCTCGGGGATGAGATCGGCCCAGTCCGCAGGGAACGGCGCGGTGAGACGTGGCGGCCGCTCGGTCCGTCCCGGGGCGGTGCCGGCGACATTGACCAGCACGACCGGAAGCCTGAGCGCGCGGAAACGTTCCGCCAAGGCGGAAGCGCGAGCGATGACCTCGCCGATCGGATGCAGCAAGGATGCGCCGACGATGCCTTTCTGCAGATCGACAACGATGAGCGCGGTATTCAGATCGAGCTGCGTGAGCGCCATTGATGATCTCCTCTTGCACGCGGCGCGCGTTTGCGCGCGGCCGTCACGCGTCAGTCGTCGACCAGGCGCCTGAGCAGCACGATGGCTGAAGCGAGTTGCTGCTGCTCCGCTGGCGAGAGCCGCGCCGCGATGGTGCGCGACAGCCAGTCCTGCCGCGCGGCGCGTCCTTCGTCGATCCGGACACGGCATGCCTCTGTCAGCGAAAGGATGGTCTGCCGGCCGTCCCCCGGGTCCGGCGATCCGCGCACCAGGCCGGCGCTTTCCAGCGCTGCAATGATTGGCCCCATCGATTGCGGCCGCATCCCCTCGATCCGCGCGAGATGCGAGGCCGTCGTGGGCCCGTCTTTTTCGAGGCGAAGCAGCACCGATACCTGAGACGGCGGCAGATCGCCCGCGTCAGCCTGCTCGCGCAGCCGGCGCTTCAGCTTGCCGGCGACCGCCCGCAGCTCGCCAGCCAGGGCATGGGCAGCGGGCGGGGGGACCTTCCGGGGTGACTGTCGGCTCATGCCGCAAGGCTATGGCAGGTCAGTTATGAAGTCAATCTTATAAGTTTAACTGATGATATGCAGGGTCCCCGGGGCGTTGTGGCTCGAACACGTTCGCTCGCTCTGCAAGAGCCCTTATCGGGCTCGCGCGCGAGAGATGATTGCGATCGAATTGGCCGGACAAGCAGTCGTAACGTCGGGAGCGATCAGGCAGAACTCGGAAAGCGGATGATCTACTTCCCGATCTTCGCCCACAGCCAGCGCGCCACCGCCTGCGGCGAGGACTCCGCGTCACTGCCGGAGGCGCGCAGATTGGCCTGCTGCATCGTCGCGATGTCGATGCGGCCGAGCAGCGGTCGTAACGCATCCTGCAACGCGCGGTCCTCGGCACGCTTCGGCGACAGCAGCAGGATCGCGTCGTAAGGCGGGATCGCCTGCTTGGGGTCGTCGAGCACGACGAGATCGTATTTCGCGATCAGGCCGTCGCTGGTGTAGCCGGCGATCACGTCGACCTCGCCGGAGGCGGCCGCGGCATACATGAAGTCGGGCTGCATCTGGCGCTGGGCGCGGAAGGCGAGGCCATACGCGTCGCGCAAAGCCGCCCATTCCGGGCGCGAGAAGAACTCGTAGTCGCCGGCGATCGACATGTCGCTGGTGTGACGCGCGAGGTCGGCGATCGAGCGGATGCCGAGCGCCTCGGCCGTCTTGCGCGGCATCACCAGCGCGTAGGCGTTCTCGAAGCCGAGCTCGCCGAGCAGGCTCACCTTGTCCTTGGCGAGATCCTGCTTCAGCGTATCGAGCAGCGCGGCGCGCGGCAACGGCTCCTTGCGGTGAAACTGGTTGGCCCACAGCGTGCCGGAATAGTCGACATAGGCGTCGATGTCGCCGTTTTTCAGCGCCTCATAGATCACGCTGGAGCCAAGCCCGGCGCGTGTCGTCGCCGAGAGGCCGGATGCCTGCAGCCGCTCGCTGATCAAGGCCGACAGCACATATTGCTCGGTAAAGGTCTTGGCGCCGATCACGTAGCGTGCCGAGCCGCCGGCCAGCGAGGGCAGGAGACTGGCGCCGACCATGAGCGCGATGGTTGCGGTGCCAAGCCCGACACGGGCACGGCTGCGCCTGCGCAGGCCATGCTCGATCAGCGCCAGCAACTGATCGATGGCAAGCGCCAGCACGGCGGCGGCGACGCAGCCGAACACGACCAGCACCCAGTTCTGGGTCTGCAGCCCGGCAAAGATGTAGTTGCCGAGCGAGGTCTGGCCGATCGGCGTCGACAAGGTCGCGGTGCCGATCACCCACACCGCAGCGGTGCGGATGCCGGCCATGATCACCGGCAGCGCCAGCGGCAGCTCCACCATCGTGAGCGCCTGGCGCTCGGTCATGCCGACGCCTTTGGCGGCCTCGATCAGGCTTGCGTCGACGCCGTTCAGCCCGGTGATGGTGTTGCGCAGCACCGGCAGCATCGAATACAGCGCCAGCGCCAGCACCGCGGGCAGGAAGCCGAAGGCCGAGAACGAGAGCCCGAACCAGCGCAAGGTGAGTGCCGTCAGCGCCAGCAGCAGCGGATAGAACAGCGCCAGCAGCGCCAGTCCCGGCACCGTCTGCACCACGCTTGCCGCGCCGAGCAGCAGATTGCGCAGGGCAGGGCGATTGCGCGCGAGCAGCGCCAGTGGAAAGCTCACGGCAAGGCCGAGCGCCAGCGCGGCGAGGCTCACGCGCAGATGGCTGCCGAGATAGTCAGGGAGATGCGACAGCGCCTCGGTGAAGCGTGGATCGGACAGGGCGCTCATGCTGCGCCGCTTTCGGGCAGCAGCGCGGCCAGCCGCGCCGCCTGCCGGCGCGGCGTCGTCATCAGCTCCGTCACGTAGGGTTCGCGGCTGGCCGCGAGCTCGGCCGGCGTGCCGATCTCGATTAGGCGTCCGCCGCGCATCACCGCGATGCGGTCGGCGAGCAGCAGGGCCTCGGTGATGTCGTGCGTGATCATGATCGTGGTCAGCGCGAACTGCTCGTGCAGGGCGCGGTAGTCGCTGCCGAGCGCATCACGCGTCAGCGGATCGAGCGCGCCGAACGGCTCGTCCATCAGCACGATCTTCGGCCGCGCCGCGAGCGCGCGGGCGACGCCGACGCGCTGGCGCTGGCCGCCGGAGAGCTCGTGCGGCAGCCGGTCGCGATGGGCCTTGCGGTCGAGCCGCACGAGGTCGAGCAGCTCGCCGACGCGCGTGGCGATCTCGGCCGGCGGGGTCCCCAGCAGCCTGGGGGTGATGCCGATGTTGGCGGCAACCGTCATGTGCGGAAACAGCGCCCCGTTCTGGAACACGGTGCCAATGCGGCGACGCAGGCTGACAGGATCGAGGCCGGCGATATCCTCACCGGCAATCCGGATCGCGCCGCCGTCCAGCTCGATCAGGCGGTTGGTCAGCCGCAGCAGCGTGGTCTTGCCCGAGCCGGAGCCGCCCACGATCGCCAGGAACTCACCCTCGGCGACCTCCATCGATACGCCGTCGACCGCGGTCACGGTGACCGACGGACCAGGAAAGCTCTTGCGGACGTTGGCGTAGACGATGAACGGCGTGCGCGGCATGCGGCCTTGCGGAACGGTTGGCCGAGGTGTTGGCGGAGGTGTTGGCCTTGGGCTCAGTCAGATGACCTAGCACGTCCGGGCCGCGCGTTGAACTTCGCCGCGCAAGCGGCTAAGCCGTCCCGGCCATTCTCCGGGGAGGAACTTGGACGTGACGATGCCCACGGCCGCCGCGGTCGCGCTGGAGCGAACGACGGTGGCATTCCGTCTCGCCGGCGGACGCACCTACACCGCCGTCGAGACGGCGGATCTGGCCGTCGCCGACGGCGAGTTCGTCGCCATCGTCGGGCCGACCGGCTGCGGCAAATCCACCCTTCTCAACGTGGCGGCGGGACTGCTGAAGCCGGCCGCCGGCCAGGTGCGCATCTTCGGCCAGCCGCTGGCCGGCCTCAATCGCGACGCCGGCTATCTGTTCCAGGCCGATGCGTTGTTCCCATGGAAGACCGCGCTGGAGAACGTCGCGATCGGGCTCGAGGTCGCGGGCTCGCCGTCGAAGGATGCGGCCGCCAAGGCGCAGCAATGGCTGACCTCGGTCGGCCTCGGCGCCTTCGGCAACCGCTATCCGCACATGCTGTCTGGCGGCCAGCGCAAGCGCGTCGGGCTCGCCCAGGTGCTGATCCGCAATCCCCGCATCATCCTGATGGACGAGCCGTTCGGGCCGCTCGACGCGCAGACCCGGCAGATCATGGGCAATTTGCTGCTCGATCTCTGGAATGCCGACCGCAAGGCGGTGCTGTTCGTCACTCACGATCTGGAGGAGGCGATCGCGCTCGCCGACCGCGTCGTCATCATGTCGGCCGGCCCCGCCTCGCGCATCATCGGCGACTGGCGCGTGACCCTGCCGCGTCCGCGCGACATCTTCGAGGTGCGCATGAAGCACGAGTTCCACGAGCTGCATCGCGAGATCTGGCAGACGCTGAAGTCCGAGGTCGAGAAGACCTACAAGCAGGCGGAGGCGGTGTGATGGGGGCGGCAATGAGCTTCGTGGGAGCCCCGCTGTTTCGGCGCGTGCAGTGTGCTCCCTCCCCCCTTGTGGGGGAGGGTCGGGGAGGGGGGTACCCCGGAAAGACTGGTGGTTGGGGGACCCCCCTCCCCAGCCCTCCCCCACAAGGGGGGAGGGAGCGCAGCGGCGCAAGTGGCGTCGGCCGTGGACCCCTCACGCAGCGCGAGGCGGCCTGAATGTCGCGTCTTGGTTTGCTCGCGCTGCAGCTGCTGGTCGCCATCGTCGCGATTGCGCTGTGGCAGTTCTTCGCCACCGTGCCGGTGTTCGGGCGCATCTGGCTTCCGCCATTCTTCTTCTCCAATCCGGTCGACGTATCAGCGCAGGTCGTCAAATGGTTCTCGACCGGCGCGATCTGGAAGCACCTCGCGATCACCCTGTGGGAATCGATCCTGGCGTTCGCGATCGGCTCGCTCGGCGGCGTCCTGGTCGGCTTCTGGTTCGCGCGCAAGCCGCTGGTGGCCGCCGTGTTCGATCCCTACGTCAAGATGGCCAATGCGCTGCCGCGCGTGGTGCTGGCGCCGATCTTCACGCTGTGGCTGGGCTTGGGGATCTGGTCCAAGGTCGCGCTCGGCGTGACGCTCGTCTTCTTCATCGTGTTCTTCAACGTCTATCAGGGCGTGAAGGAGGTCTCGACCGTGGTGCGCGACAATGCCCGCATGCTCGGCATGAGCGAGCGGCAGTTGATGCGCCACGTCTATTGGCCGTCGGCGCTGTCCTGGATGTTCTCGTCGCTGCACACCTCGGTGGGCTTCGCCGTCGTCGGCGCTGTCGTCGGCGAATATCTCGGCTCGGCCGCCGGCCTCGGCTATCTGATCCAGCAGGCCGAAGGCATCTTCGACGTCGCCGGCGTGTTCGCCGGCATGTTCGTGCTGTCGGCGTTCGTCATCCTGATCGACATCTGCGTCACGCTGGTGGAGCGGCGGCTCCTGGTGTGGCGGCCTGATGCGGCGGATGGGCGGTGAGGGGCGCGGTGCTCCCACATCCTCCGCCGTCGTCCCGGCGAACGCCGGGACCCATACCGCGTGATATCGCGGTTGGAAAAGACGGGTCGTCCCGTGTGCCCCAAACCACTCCCTGGGGTTATGGGTCCCGGCGTTCGCCGGGACGACGGCGGTGGGTGGCGCAGCCTTCTAAAGCCACATCAACACGCCTAATCTGACCAACGACAGAACGGAGGAAACACATGAACAAGATGTTGAGCCGGGTCACCGGCGCGCTGCTGGCGCTGACGCTTAGCACCGGTCTCGCCAGCGCGGCCACCAAGGTCACCATCGCAATCGGCGGCGGTGCCTGCCTGTGCTATCTGCCGACCGTGCTGGCCAAGCAGCTCGGCGAATACGAGAAGGCCGGGCTCGACGTCGAGCTGGTCGATCTCAAGGGCGGCTCGGATGCGCTGAAGGCGGTGCTCGGCGGCAGCGCCGACGTCGTCTCCGGCTATTTCGATCACTGCGTCAATCTCGCGGCCAAGAAGCAGGAGATGCAGTCCTTCGTCGTCTACGACCGCTATCCCGGCCTGGTGCTGGTGGTCGCGCCGTCGCACAACAAGGAGATCAGCTCGATCAAGGATCTCGCCGGCAAGAAGGTCGGCGTCAGCGCGCCGGGCTCCTCGACCGACTTCTTCCTGAAGTACATGCTGAAGAAGAACGGCCTCGATCCGTCGGGTACCGCCGTGATCGGCGTCGGCCTCGGCGCGACCGCGGTGGCGGCGATGGAGCAGGGCCAGATCGACGCGGCCGTGATGCTCGATCCCTCGGTCACCGTGCTGCAGGGCAAGCATCCTGACCTCAAGATCCTCAGCGATACCCGCACCCAGCACGACACGCTGGAGGTGTTCGGCGGCGAATATCCCGGCGGCGCGCTGTACTCGACGGCGGCCTGGATCGCCGGCCATGACAAGGAGGCGCAGGCGCTGACCAACGCCATCGTGGCGACGCTGGGCTGGATCCATTCGCATACGCCGGAGGAGATCATGGCGAAGATGCCGGAGGAGCTGGTCGGCAAGGACAAGGCGCTGTATCTCGCGGCGCTCAAGAACACCATCCCGATGTACTCCCAGACCGGCAAGATGGATCCGAAGGGCGCCGACGCCGTGCTCGCCGTGTTCTCGACCGGCTCGCCCGACGTCGCCAAGGCCAATGTCGACGTCAGCAAGACCTTCACCAACAAGTTCGTCGAGCAGGCGAAGGGGGCGAAATAGCGGATGACGGACGTCGTCATCCAGCGCGTCACCACGCTCGACCTCAAGGTCGAGCCGTGGGACTGGCCGTTCGCGAACCAGCGCCGCGACGACATCGCGGCGCATTTCGCCGAATGCCAGCGCGCGAGGCCCGGCCTGTGGAACGGCCGTGTGCTGCTCGGGCGCAATCCGCGCATCGCGGATGGACGTTTTTCGGCGAGCTATTTCGAGACCGATTTCGCGAGCCTGCTGGCGTGGCGCGACTGGGGCTTTCCGGATCGCACCGCCTTCAACGGCTTCGGCATGGGCGCGCTTCGGTCCGCGGACGGCGCCTTCGTGCTCGGCGAGATGGGCGCGCATACCGCCAATGCCGGCCGGCTGTACTTTCCCGCCGGCACGCCGGATCTCGACGACGTCAGCGACGGCGTGCTCGATCTCGCCGCCAACGTCGCGCGCGAGGTCGAGGAGGAGACGGGACTCGCGCCATCGGACTATCAGGCTGCGGCGCATTGGGACTGTGTCGTGACCGGCGCGTCGATCGCGCTGATGCGCGTGCTCGACGCCTCTGACATGGGCGAGGCTCTGCAGCGCCGCATCGAGGCCAACCTCGCGGCCCAGGACGAGCCGGAACTCTGCTTGATACGGCTGGTTCGAAGCAGGAATGATCTGACTGCGGCGATGCCGCGCTTCGTGACCGCCTTCCTCGAAACGCAATTCAGCCCCGGAGAGCCGTCCTCATGAGCAAGAAACCGCGCACGCTGGCCGATGAGCTCGATGGTTTCATCTCGCCGTTCCGGATCGATGGCGGGCACAAGTTTCATCTCAAGTCGCACAAGACCAAGGTCAAGGGCGGCCTCGCCAAGGAAGAGGGCGAGGCGATCATCGAGCAGAACCGCCAGCGGCTCGCCGACTTCCAGGAGAAGCTCTACGCGCAGGACCGCTGGTCGGTGCTGGTGCTGCTGCAGGGCATGGACGCCTCCGGCAAGGACAGCGCGATCAAGAGCATCTTCGAGGGCGTCAATCCGCAGGGCTGCGAGGTCACCTCGTTCAAGCAGCCGACCTCCAAGGAGCTCGACCACGACTTCATGTGGCGCAGCGCCATCGCGCTGCCCGAGCGCGGCCGCATCGGCATCTTCAACCGCTCCTACTACGAGGAGTGCCTGGTCACGCGCGTGCATCCGGAGATCCTGAAAGCCGAGAAGCTGCCGCCGAGGCTCGTCACCAAGAACATCTGGCACGAGCGCTTCGAGGACATCTCCGCGTTCGAGCGCTACCTCACGCGCAACGGCACCGTGATCCTGAAGTTCTTCCTCAACATCTCCAAGGAGGAGCAGCGCGAGCGTTTTCTCGACCGGCTGGAGGAGCCGGCGAAGAACTGGAAGTTCTCGATGGGCGACGTCACCGAGCGCGCGAGGTGGAATCGCTACCAGGCGGTCTATCAGGACATCGTGCGCCACACCTCGACGCCCTATGCGCCGTGGCATGTCGTTCCGGCCGACCACAAATGGTTCGCCCGTGTCGTCATCGGCTCGACCATCGTCGCCGCGCTGGATGGCCTGGACCTGCATTTTCCGCGCGTCGACGCCGGCTCGCGCGAGGAGTTCAAGGCGGTGCGCAAGGCGCTCGAGAGCGAAGGCAAGGGCGGCAAGAAGGGCTGAGCGCGAAGCGCTCATCGCACTCTCTCGTTCGTCCGTGGCACCCGCTAGTCAGCTCGTCATGCCCGGGCTTGACCCGGGCATCCATCCCTTCAACGGAAAGCCGTTCAAGGAGCTGGATGGCCGGGTCAAGCCCGGCCATGACGGATCAGTGAGTCAGGCGCTCGCATGGGCCCAACCTTGAACTGGGCGCCCGGACATAACGGTGGATTAGTGCTCGACACGCGAGAGATGCGAGCGTGAACACGCATGGCCCATCCGCTCGCATCAATCCCGCCATCTCACCTCACGCCGCGCCGGCTTGGCGTGTGTCCTCGTGCACCTGCAGGAACCGCTGCGTGAAATCCGCTGCCGGCATCGGCTTGCCGAAGTGATAGCCTTGTCCCTGCTCGCAGCCGAGCCGCAGCAGGAACTCGGCCGTCGCCGCGTTCTCGATGCCCTCGGCGATCACCGACAGGCCGAGCTGCTTGCTCAGGCTGACCGTCGAGCCGACGATGGCCGCGTCGTCGGCCTGGGTCAGCACGTCGCGCACGAAGGAACGGTCGATCTTCAGACCGTCGAGCGGGAATTTCTTCAGATAGCTCAGGCTTGCATAGCCGGTGCCGAAATCGTCGAACACCAGGCTGACGCCGAGTGCCTGCAGCCGGTTGAACGTCTGCAGCACGCCGGGTTCGTCGTGCAGCAGGATGTCCTCGGTGACTTCGAGCTCGAGCAGGCGCGGCGACAGGCCGGTCGAGGTGAGCAGCTTGCTGACGAAGGCCGCGAGGTCGCCGGACTGGAACTGGGACGGCGAGAGGTTGACGCCGACGCGAATGTCGTGGCCGGCGAGCTGCCAGTCCCGCGCCTGCCGGCAGGCGGTGGCCATGACCCAGGTCGCAACCGCCTCGGAAAGATGCGAGGTGTTGACGACCGGAATGAAATCACCGGGAGGCACGAGGCCGCGGGTCGGGTGACGCCAACGGATCAGCGCCTCGGCGCCGATCACGCGGCCGTCCAACAGCTCCACCTGCGGCTGGTAGAACAGCTCGAATTCGTTCCGCTCGACGGCGAGCGCAAGCTCCGCCTCCAGCGTCAATCTCTGCTCGAGCTCGTGGCGGATGGCGCTCTCGAACAGCACATGGCTGCCCCGCCGGTCCGTCTTGGCGCGACAGAGGGCAAGGTGGGCATTGCTGAGCAGCTCGTCTGCCGAGTGCCCGCCCTCGGGATGCACCGCGACGCCGAGGGTGACCTTGACGCGCTGCTGGCGCGTGCCCGCGTCCAGCGGCGCCTCGAACAAATGCGACAGATGATCGGCGAGCTCGGCCACGGTGCCGCCGATGGCGGAGCAGGGAATGGCGACGGCGAACTCGTCGCCGCTGAGCCGGGCGACGCGGCCCATGCTGCCGATCTCGGTGCGGAGCCGCTCGGCCGCCGCGCGCAAGACGCTGTCGCCAAAGGCGTGGCCGAGCATGTCGTTGATGCGCTGGAAGGCATCGAGCCCGATCACCAGCAGCGCCACGCGGTCGGACGCGGCATCCGCGGTCGCGATCATGGCGGCGAGCTCGCTCTGCAGCGTGTTGCGGTTGATCAGCACGGTCAGCGTGTCGTGCTCGGCGAGGTAGCGGATGCGCTCGGCCTCGCGCTTGCGCGCCGAGATGTCGCGCAGGATCACGCCATATTGCAGGCCGTCGGCACCCTGCCAGGCGGAGAAGCTCGCCTCGACCGGAAACACCTCGCCGTCCTTGCGCCGGCCGTCGAACTCGATGGTGGATCCGCCGGGCATCAACGTCGCCGGCAGCGCCGCCTCCTGCTGCGGAAACAGGTCATGGGTGTCGCTGCCGTCGGCGCGCAGACGCGCGAAGGGCTGGCCGATGATCTCGCCGGCACCGTAGCCGAAGATCGCGACCGCGCCCGGATTCCACACCGTGATGCGCCGGTCGCGGTCGGTACAGACCAGCCCGTCGCCGATCGACATCGCGATCCGCTCGAAACGGCTCTCGGCGACGTGCCGCAGCAGGCCGCGGAAGTCGATCTCGTCGAGGGCCGTGGCCGCGAGATAGGCGACCAGCGCGATCTGCAGCATCGAGGTGTCGAGCACCAGGGCGTAGCGGTCGTGCAGCAGCAGCGCCACGGCCTCGATCAGGACGCTGATCATGGCGATCAGCAGCGCGCGCCGCGCCGCCGAGAGGTGCCGCCAGCTCGCCAGCATGATGATGACGATCAGCAGCAGGCCGCCCAGGGTGGCCGCCGTCGACGTCGAGAGCAGGGTGCGGTGCTGAATGATCGATTCGGCCGCCAGCGCCTGCAGCATGACGCCGGGCAGGACGCGGCCGTTCGGCACGCTGTAATAGTCGCCGAGCTCGATCGCGGTGGCGCCGACGATCACCCGCTTGTCCTTGATCCGGGCCAGCGCCGCCGCGTCGCCACGGAGGACGTCGACATACGACACCCGCGGCAGCGACGACAGATCGATGCCGTAGTCGACCAGGAAGGAGCTGTCCTTGACCGCATCGCTGCCGGCGAGGAACGCGCCCATGGATTGCAGGAAGGTTTTGCCCCCGCCGGTCTCGCAATATTCGCCGAAAGCATAGCTTCTGACGCGGCCATCGCGCGCCACCTCGATATTCACGAAGGCCGACCATGCGAGCTGCTCGAATTGCGGCAGCGGCCGGTTGAGGTGAACGGCGGTGTCCTTCCCGGCCGCATCGAGCTGCCTGAAGGCCGGCAACACGACCGAGCTCTTGGCATTCTGCAGCGCGGTCAGGAACGCCTGATCGCCGGCCGCGTCGGACGGTGTGCTGAAATCCACGTCGAAGGCGACGTCGCGGACGCCGGCGCGCTGCAACTGCTCGAGCAGGCGCGCATGCTGGGTCCGTGGCCACGGCCAGACGCCGATGGCTTCGATCGAGCGCGGGTCGATCGCGACCACCGCGATCTCGCCGCTGGCGGGGCGGTTGTCGAGGCGAAAGCGCAGATCGACGAGGGCGTTGCTCAACAGCTCGTGGCCGCCCGACAGGCCGACCGTCAGCAGCGCAACGACGACCAGAATATGCGGCATGAACCGCCTGAACGTCCCGTCTCTCGAATGACTGCGTGCCACGTCGATCCCAATCTCATCCCGCTCCGCGCACAGAGCCATCAGGATCCCTGCTGGCCTGCGCTCCCCCCATGAGCACGCATGACGTCGGCGTGACGCTCGATGGCGGATCCTCAGTTCTTGTTGTGACCGTAAGCGTAGGCATTGCCGTTGCCATGGTTGCCGCTATTGCCGTGACCGCTGTTTCCGCTGTTGCCGCTGTTGCCGTTGCCGCTGTTGCCGTTGCCGCCGTTGCCGTTGTTGCCCTGGCCGTTGTTGCCGTTGCCACTTCCGCCATTGTTGCTGCCGCGGCTGCCACCGTTGCCGTTGC
Organism: Bradyrhizobium sp. HKCCYLRH3073; assembly: GCF_051167995.1. NCBI lineage: Bacteria > Pseudomonadati > Pseudomonadota > Alphaproteobacteria > Hyphomicrobiales > Nitrobacteraceae > Bradyrhizobium > Bradyrhizobium sp. HKCCYLRH3073. The sequence goes on along the minus strand of NZ_JBNPUD010000015.1, from coordinate 53,011 downwards.
CATTGCCGGCGTCGCCATTGCCGGCCGCATTGGCGCTGGCGGATCCGCTCGGCGAACCGATCGCCGCGGTGACGGCGGCCGCGATTGAGGAATCTCCCGACGAGCCGTTCGCGGTCGCCGAGTTGCTCGTCGAATTGCCGCTGTTGCCGCGCGCATCATTCCAGGCGGTGCTTCGTCCTGCACCTGCGGCCGGCGTATGGGCGCCATGGGCGAGGCCGCGCGTCGCCTTCTGGATGTTCAAATTGACCTCGCCGATCGATGACGAGATCCGCACCACGCCGGGCTTCGCGCCGCCGAATCCGGTCGCAGAATGCTGCTGCGCGGCGACCGTGGTGCTCGGGCGCGCGGCCGGGCCGTTGGCGTTCAGCGCGTGGATCACGCTGCCCTTGGCCTCGCGCGGCGCCTGCAGGCCGTCGCGCGGCACCGGAACACGATCGATCGTGGAGGCGCGCGGGCGGCCCTGCTCGATCGGGCTGAAGCTGCCGGCGCCGGACAGGCTGAGGCCGGAGCGGCCGGTCGCAAAGGCGGTGGCGGCCTGACCCGGCATCACCTGGGCGATCTGGCCGGTCTTGAAGTCCGACACCTGCACCTGGCCGCGGCTGACCTCGACCTTGGTGCTGCGGCCGGAGATCGTGACGCTGAACTGCGTGCCCTTGACGACGGCGGCGAGATAGGGCGTCTCGACCTCGAAATGCTGGACGTTGCGCTTCTCGACGTCGAGCAGGATCGAGCCGGCGCGCTGCAGGATGGTGGTCGCCATGCCGTCCCTGGCCGCGGTGGGCAGGCCGACCTCGGAGTTCGGCGCGATCACGATCGTCTCGGCGCCGCGGGTCAGGCGGACGCGGCCGGTCGGCCCGGTGCGGATCGTATCGCCGGGCTTGAGCGGATCCTCGCGGCCGAGCGACACCTGCGCTGCGCCCTGGGTGGTGACCCAGACCTCACCGGACGACTTGCTCACCAGCCACGGCTCACCGTCGGCCGCGAATGCGGCCGGCGTTGCCCCGAAAAGGCACGCGGCGATCAGTCCCGGGATCAGGAAGCGCTTGGATGACATGGCACGAACTCGCGTCGTTGGCAGCTTTTGAAACTAATCGAAATGTTTCAAGAGACCCTTAGGAGTTGCAGCCGCGTTTCCCTCACGCATTTACGCTTCGTTGACCTTAACAAACTAGAAACGAGGCATGCGCGCTGGTTGTGTCGACGGAACTGGGAGGACTGCGGGTTGGCGCGACGTCGCGGCCGGACCGCACGGCTCGCGACGGCTGCATCGAGCCGCGATCGCCGCCGGCATTTCCCTGTCCGCGTTGCTGTTTGCAGCAACGGTTCACGCGCAGCAGGTCAGCCAGCCGGGCTTCGACCCGCGGCAGACCGAGCGCTATTTCGACGAGCAGCAGTCGCGGTTGACGCAGCCGCCGCCGCGGCCGCGTGCGCCGCAATTCGCGCCTCAGGGCGGCGGCGATCGCAAGCCCTTGTTCACCATGCGCGGCGTCACGCTGACGGGGTCGTCCGCGCTGCCTGCCGAGCAGCTCGCCGCCAGCTATCAGCCCTATCTCGGCAAGCCGGTGTCGCAGGCCGACCTCGCGGCGATCGCGACCGCCATCAGCGATCAGTACCGCGCCGCCGGATATCATCTCAGCCGTGCGATCATACCGCCGCAGGACATCCGCGATGGCCGGGTGCGGATCCAGATCATCGAAGGCAGCATCACCGAGGTGACCTTGAAGGGCGCCGGCGCGGAAGAGTTCGGCATCAGGCCGATGCTCGCCCCCGTGCTGGCCGAGCAGCCGTCCAGGCTGGAGACGCTGGAGCGGCAGTTGCTGCTGATCAACGGCCGCGGCGGCGTCCGTCTGGTCGATTCCGCGCTGGAGGAGATCGGCGGCACCACCGGCCGGTTCCGCCTGGTGATCGAGCTGCAGACCTGGCACGTCTACGGCTTCGCCGGGATCGACAATCTCGGCTCGTCGACCGTCGGCCCGTGGCAGAGCTACGCCACGGCCGCCTTCAACTCCTATCTGCTGCCGGGCGACACGCTCACCGCCAACCTGTCGACGACGCCGGGAGATCCGCGCCAGCTCGCGTTCGGCCGGCTGTCCTATGAGGTGCCGGTCGGCACCGACGGTGCCTATGTCGGCGCCTCGGCGCTGTACAGCGAGGTGCGGCCGGGCGACCGGAGACGGCTGTTCAACGACAACACGGTGACTGAGACGCTCGAGCTGCGCGGCGGCCTCGTGCCGATCCAGTCGCAGCGCGCCTCGCTGAAGCTCAATCTCGCGGCCGCCTTCAGCGACGTGACCGAGCGCGACCTGTTCGGCATCTGGTATCGCGATCGCATCCGGACGCTGACCTTCACCGCCGACTACCGCTGGAAGGATGATCTCGGCGGCGACAGCTACCTGACGGCGGCGTACCGGCAGGGCCTGAACGCGTTCGGGGCGACGCCGCTCGACGATCCCCTTGCGTCGCGCGCGGGCGCCTCGCCGAGCTTCTCGGTCTTCAGCGGCTGGTTCGCGCGCTATCAGACATTGTCCGAGGCGTGGTCGCTGAAGCTCGCGGCCGCCGGCCAGCTCGCTTCGGGTCCGCTGTACAATTCGCAGCAGTTCTATCTCGGCGGCCTCGCCTATGGCCGCGGCTATGGCAGCGCCGAGATCAGCGGCGACAACGGCGTCGCCGGCACGTTCGAGGTCCGCTTCGAGCAGAAGCCGAACTGGCAATATCTCACGAGCTACCAGCTCTACGGCTTCTTCGATGCCGGGCTCGCCTGGAACGACGGCTTCCGGCCGTCGGACGGCGTGGCGCTGACCTCGGCGGGAGCCGGGATCCGCTTCACCTTCCCGAACGACTGGCGCGCCGACCTCGGCGTCGCCGCGCCGCTCAGCTACCGTGCCCCCGACAACACGACGCGCAGCGCGCGCCTGCTTCTGACGCTGTCGAGCGTGCTCAAGCTGTGCCCGCAGCGCGGGCAGGGCCCCTGCATCTGAGAACTGGCGGGATCGGTGCGGCGGCGGATGTCTGCTTCTCCCATTGGGCGAGGACGGACTGCATCAGACGCAATCGATGATGCGTTCATCGTGACTAGCCGCCTCCGGGGTACCGCGCCGTTGGGGTTTGTGAGGTCTCAGATGAGGCCGAAGGTGATCGCGATCAGGAAGAACACGATCAGCCCGACGCTGACCAGCTTGAAGATGTAAGCGGCCTCAACATCGCGCCCAAACCACTCAAAGTCTGGCCGCCATAGGACGGTTGCGACGAACCCCAGAACGAGGGTCGTGATCAGCAGGATCACGTAGACGGTGTCCATTGATTGAGCCTTCACTCGCGGACACCGAATGTCCCATCAGCATTCTGGTGATGTCCCGGAGGTCTTCACGCACAGTATCGGCATGCCAAGTTACCAACCTTGGCAGAAGAAGTTGTGTGTAGCAAATGCAACGCAGTCTGCCCGTGCGACCGATCAAAATCTCCGTGCCGAAGGACGCGGCCCATCAACCGGAGCTACGCACCGACCTCTCCCGATGGAGCGAGGCGAAATGAGAGCGTGGCTGACCGCTCGGATCAGCCAAGTGCCTCAGATCTAGACCGGCTTGCCATGGCCGTGGAACAGCCGGCCCTTCTCGGTGATCAGGACGATGACGAGCGCGCTCGACGTGCAGGCCAGGAAGCCCGCCGCGAACGGCAGCGCGCTGCCGTCGAAGGCCTGGCCGACGACGGCGCCCGCGGCCATGCCGAGCAGGGTCGTGATCGAGCCGTAGAGCGAGGACGCCGTGCCGGCATTGGCCCGCTGCGGCTCCATCGCCAGCGCGGTGAAGTTCGCGAACATCAGGCCGAACGTGAACATCATGCCCGCCGACAGCAGCATGAACAGCCACAGCGGCAGCATGCCGAGAACCGCCGCGCTGAAACAGGCCAGCGCGATGACGACGCTGCCGACCAGCGCGCCATGCGAGATCATGCGCATGCCGAGCCGGCCCACGAGGCGGGCGTTGAGGAAGCCGGCCACCGCAATGGTCACCGCAATCGCCGCGAAGGCGAGCGGGAAGTAGTGGCCGAGATGATAGACGCCGGTGAACAATTGCTGCGAGGACAGCACATAGCCGAGCACGGCGCCGAAGATGCCGCTCGCGGCGAGCGCATAGCCCAGTGTCTGGCGGTTGGTGAGGGTGTTGCGGAAGGCCGCGATGATCTCCTTGACCGAGAACGGCTTGCGCTCGCTCTCGGGCAGCGTCTCGGGCAGCCGCATCGCGGTCCACAGCAAGGTGACGATGCCGTACAAGGTCAGCACCACGAAGATGCCGCGCCACTGCGTCAGCAGCATCACGGCCTGGCCGAACGACGGTGCGATCACGGGAATGGCGATGAACACCATCATCGCCAGCGAGACCACGCTCGCCATGCGGCGGCCGGCATAGCAGTCGCGCACGATCGAGGTCGCGATCACGCGCGTCGCCGCGGTGCCGAGGCCTTCCAGCGCGCGCGCCAGCAGCAGCGTCTCGAAGGTCGGGGCGGCGATCGCGAGCAGGCTGGCGACGGCGTACAGCACCATGCCGCCGATCAGCACCGGGCGCCGGCCGAAGCTGTCGGACAGCGGGCCGATCACGAACTGGCCGAGACCGAAGCCGATGACGAACGCCGACAGCACCGTCTGCAGCCGGTTGGCGACGTCGATATGGAACGAGGCGCCGATGTTCGGCAGCGCCGGCAGCATCATGTCCATCGCCAGCGGATTGAGCGCCATGATCGCCGCGACCACGATGACGAATTCGGTGAAGCCCATCGGCCGGTGGCGGACGATCTCGATGGTGTCGGCACTGGTATCAGCCAAGGCGCGGGCCTTCCAAGGTGTTGGGAATGCGGGAGAGAGTACCGATAGATATCGGGTTTGCTGCGTCGCACAAGGTGTGTTTCGGAATGGCTGCTCACCGGCGCCGGCGTTGGCGTGATTGTGACTGCCCGTGAGTCGCTGAAAATTGCGCCGGCGGCGCCGCGATGGTAACGGCCGTGTGATCGACGTCCGGATCCAGGCCCGCATGAAGACCTACAAGATCGTCGTCCATGTCCCGGAAGCGGCGGGTGACGCCGTGCGCCACGCGATGGGCGAGGCGGGCGCCGGCCGCATCGGCAACTATGATCATTGTTCGTTTACCTCGAAGGGCACCGGCCGGTTTCGCTCGCTCGCCGGCGCCAACCCGGCGATCGGCGCGGTCGGCCGGCTCGAGACGGTCGAGGAGGAGCGCATCGAGGCCGTGTGCGCCGGGGACAGGCTGAGGTCCGTGATCCAGGCGATCCGCAGTGCGCATCCCTATGAGGAGCCGACGATCGACGTCTATGCGCTCGAGAGGGTGGACTAGCATGCCGATGCTTCATCTCATGCTGCGCGGCTTCCGCACTCTCCTGATCGCGGCGCTGTTCGCCACGACCGCAGCGTCCGCGGTGCGGGCCGGCGACGCCGCGCCGGCCGATCAGATCTCGGCGTTCCGACTCGCCCATGGCGAAGGCCGCGTGACGCGCGACGCGACGCTCGACCGCATCGCGATGGAGCAGGCGCGCGCGATGGCCGACAAGGACGACCTCAGCCACGAGGTGCTCGCTCCCTTCACCCGGCGTGTCGCGCCGTCGAAGGCCGGCCGCGCCGCCGAGAACATCGCCTACGGCTATGACAATTTCGACAAGACGCTGGGGCAGTGGATCAACTCGGCGGGCCACCGCAAGAACCTGCTGCTGCCGAAGGCGACCAAGGTCGGCATCGCCAGCGCAAGGAATGCCAGCGGCAAGCGCACCTATTGGGCGATGGTGATCGCGGGCGACTACGACACCGAGAAGCCGAAGGGCGCTCCGAAGAGCAAGGGCAAGGCCGTGGTCGCGCAGACGGCGACACGATCCGGGAAGGGCGACGCCAGGCCGGTGACGCGCTGGGGCGCCAAGCCGCCGGCATCCTCCGGCAAGGACTGCCACCTCAGCATCAAGGTGATCGGTCTCTGCATCTGAGCGCAGTGACCTGCGGCCATGGCTGAACGCGACGCCCGCCGCGCGATCACGCCGTTGTGCGAGGGAGGCTTGTTGCCGAGGCGAGTTTCGTCGGATATGCAAGCAATGGTTGTCTTTTTGGGCAGCCAGTATCGTGAAGATTTTTCATCTCATTTTGAACGGAGACCATCATGGCAGTCATTGAGCAGACCTCGGCCACCACCAGCACCAATCCGCAGACCGTCTCGGCGACCTACCAATGGTCGCTCACGTCCTACGAGGAGCAGGGCAATCTGTGGCTCAAGTGGAGCACGAACGCGCCGTTCCGCGCGCAGCAGGGGCAGATCTCCGTCTACAGCGGCAGCAGCTTCCCTTCCGATCCTCAGAAGGACCGCAAGGCCTGGTCGTGGGACAACGAGCACGGCGGCGGCTCGGGATGGGATACGGGCTTGCGCTACGGCTCCGACTGGCATTGCGCCTGGATCGCCGAGAAGAGCCCGAACGGGCCCTACGCCTACGCGGTCAAGCTGATCACCAAGGTCGCCGCCTGACCTGAGGCGGCGCGAGAGGTGGGCTCGACGAGCCCACGTACTTCGCCGCGCTGAGACCTGTGCCTCAGCGCGGCTGCTTCTTCAGGTGCAGATAGCCGGGATCGAACTCGCCGATCGCGCATAGCCGCGTCCAGTCGTGCACCGTCAGCATGCCGCTGCGGAAATCGACCGCGCGGCTGGCGCGCAGCTCGAGCAGCGTGCGGTTGACCGTCGCGATCGCCATGCCCAGCGCCTCGCCGAGCTGCACCAGGCTCACCGGCAGCTGCAACTGATCGTCCCGGACGTGTCCGAGCGCGCGGGCGCGATAGAACAGTTCGCAGAACATGTGCGCCATGCGCGCCGGCTTGCTCCGCGCGCTGTTGTTGGTGATGGCCTCGCGGAAGATCGACGCATCGATCAGCGTCTCGCGCCAGATCGCAAAGCCGAGCGTCGGCCGCCGGCTGATCGCGCGGGTCAGCTCCTTGTGCGCAATGCTCGCCACCACCGCCGGCCCGATCGCGCAGACGGCGTGATCCATGCGGTCGAGGAAGATCGCCTGGGCGTCGGGCCAGTCACCCGGCATGTGAAAGGAGAGATACTGCCGCTGGCCGCCGGACAGCAGGTGATAGCGCGCCACCCATCCGGAGATCACGACGACGGAACGGTCCGGCTCGTCGCCCTGGCGGATGAGGTCCTCCTGATCGGCAAGCTCGCGCAAAGCGAAGCTGAAATGCCGGATCTCGGCGATGTCCTCGCCGGACAGCTTCGAATGCTCCCTGAGCTTCTCGGTGACGATCCGGTCCGCATCCATGAAAATCGTACCGTCCGGGCGCTGTTTTGTATCAAATGAGACGACGGAGCCGGCGTGACCGACTAAGGTCGCCTTCAGCAGATGCGGTCGAAGTTGCCGGTCGCCGCATCGGGAGAACAGCCGTGCCCCACATCGCGTTCCTCTCCCGGCTCCGCCAATTGTTCGGTGGCACGGGGCCGCATATCGAAACCATCGCAGCTGCCCTCGCCGACGGCCGCATCAAGCAGCCGGCGCATCCGATGTCGGATCAGGAGCTGTCGCGCGCGATCCGCGAGTTCCAGAGCCGGCCGGCCTCGGAGGAGGCCTTGAGGAAGCTCGCGGAGCGGCTGGCGGCCGCGAAGCCCGACCGCCCCTCGTGACGGCTCTCATGACGATCTGGCGGGATCCGGCTCCAGCAGGAACAGCATCAGCCGCACCAGTTCGTCCTCGAGCTCGCGCGTGCCGACGAGGCGATGCTCGCGCATGAGGGCAGCCCGGATCGGGCCCAGCGCAGCGCGGACCAGGATGAAGCGCCGCGCGGCCGGCATCGCCTCGCTCCGCAATCCCACCGTCTGGATCAGCCGTTCGGTCATGCGGTCCACCATCTCGTGCAGCGCCTTCTGCAGCTCCGCGTCATTGCCCAGCAGGCCGAGCAGATAGCGCCGCACACGGTGACGGCCGGCGAACGGGGCGAAGCCCTGGCGCACCGCTGCGCGCACGATCGCCTCGCGTGCAAGCCCGCGATGCGCCTCCAGCGCCTCCCCGAACTCCGCCTCCTGGCGAGCGAACTCGCGCAGCACCAGCGCACGTAACAGTGAGGTCTTGTCCCTGAAATAGCTGTAGAGCGTGCCGATCGAGAAGCCCGCGCGCTCGGCGATGGCGTTCGTGCTCAGGCCCTTGCCGCCGCCGCTCTGCAGAAGTTGAGCGGTTGCCTCGAAGATCACGTCGAGGGTCTGCCGCGTGCGCTTCTGCACCGGGGTTTTTCGAAGTATTTCAGGAGCTTGCTGCACGGTCTGGACCTCGGCTGGCGGACGGGCGAAATCGAGTAGGCGTTGCTGCCGGCTCGGGTTAGATCAGAGCCCGCATGCAGGCGGCCGGACAATGAGTGGATGTGCTCCGGACCGGGCCTGCTTGCGCCGGGCTGAACCTCATTTGAACGAAGGACTGATTGCCATGCTGCGCGTCGCATTCCCGTTTGTCACATTCATCGCCGTCTCCCAATGTCTTCTGTCGCAGGCCGCGCTGGCCGGCAACCGCGCCGCCGCCGACAGCTGTGCCGCCAAGCTGTCGCCGGTGGCGAAGCAGATCTACGACGCGTCTGCGCCGGCCATCGGCCCGGACAGCGTCGTCAAGGACGTCATCGTCGAGCGTGTCAGGCCGCTGGTGATGGCCGGAAGGTTCGATCGCGACACTGCCCGCGCCAACGCCACGCCGGCCGGCGAATGCCTGGTGCTGCTGAAGTAGGTCGCGCCGCGCCCCGCAAGGTTTGGAGGCTGCGATGGGACATCAGGCCGCAGCCTCCCGGAGCAGGCGGCGTCGCTCCGGGGCAACCCGGCTTGGCAAGTTCAGCCGACTCGCGCATCACTAGGTGATGCTGGAGCTTCTCACCCGTCACTGGGTTGCCGGCGCCGTGTTCATGGCCGCGGCGCTGCTGGCGTTGGTGCCGCTGCTGGCGGCGGACTGGCCGCTCGCGCTGCTGCTGATCTTCCTGCATTCGCCGGGCTACATGATCCACCAGGTCGAGGAGCACACCGGCGACCGCTTCCGCAGCTTCGTCAACACCGTGATGTTCGGCGGCCGCGAGGCGCTGACCACCGGCGACGTGCTTTGGGTCAATTGCGGCGCGGTCTGGGGCATCGACCTGATTGCGCTCTACGTCGCCTGGATCGCCGGCCCGGCCTGGGCGCTGGTCGCGCCCTATCTGATGCTCGTCAACGCGCTCGGCCATATCGGCCCGGCGCTGCGTTTTCGCGGCTACAATCCTGGCCTCGTCACCGGCATCGTCCTGTTCATTCCGCTCGGCCTCGTCACCGTGCTGACGATCCCGGCCACGGCGGCGCAGCATGCCCTCGGCTTCGGCCTGTCGCTGCTGCTGCATATCGTCATCGCGGCGAATGCGATCCGGCGCGCATCGCACGCCCGCGCGGTGGCCTGACGGCGTCAATCGGTGCATAGCCGACGGCGCTCCACCCGCTCGGGGATGAAGCGCCGTCGGTCGACATTTCGGGACCAAGCGCCGGATTCTCAGCGCTTCGGAGTGATCGTGCCGGAATGCGGGCTCATGGTGCCCGTGGTGCCGGAGTCGGTGCCATCGCTCATGCCCATGCCTCCGCCGGTGCGGCCGCCCGTCGCATTGCTGCCGGTGCCGACGGTGCCGCGGCCCATGTTGCTACCGGTGGTGCCCGTGTCGGTCGAATGGCCCATGCCGGGGCTGGTGGCGGTGCCCGAGCCGCCGGTGCCGGTGTTGGCGCCGGCGCCGCTGCTGCTCTGTGCGAGGGCCAGTGAGCTGGTCAGCGCGAACGCGGCGGCGAGTGCGAGCGTGGTCGTGGTCTTCATGACGTATACCTTTCTTGGCTTGCGAGTGACGCCAACGGGCCGTTGATGCCGCCGTTCCTGTCGGAATGCTCGCGAGGCCGTGTCGCCTGGCCGCAGCGCTCAGCCGCGGCCTCTGTTGTCGTTGTGGTCCTGGAACTGCTCGGTCTCGACCCAGCGCCCGTCCTGGCCGCGCTCGCGCGAGCTCTCGGCCTTGTCGCGGTTCGACAGCACCATGTTCTCGCCAACCAGGTCCTCCTGCAGATCGGTCATCGCGCCCGAACCGTCGCCCTTGGCCTTGATGCGCGGCGCCGGCGCACCGTCGGCGTTGCTCGGCTTGACATCGGGGCCGCGGGAACGCTCCTGATCACGCTCGATCTCGCGGGCGAGCTGATCGGAATCAGGATTGTCCGGCTTGCGCTCGAATAGGCGCAGCTGCTGCTCATGCGTCTTGCGGCCCTGGAGCTCCCGGTGCCGCGGCGGCTGGTCGCGATCGTTTTGCGGCGGGCCGCGGCGGCGATTCATCACCTCGGCCTTGTCGATGCCGCCTTGCGCATTGGTGTCGTTCTCCACGTCGCCTTCGATGGTGTTGGCGCCTTCCAGCTGCTCGAGATCGTCGAGGCTCGCCTGCGCCATGGTGACGCCCTTGGAGCCGCCGATCAGCGGGTTGCGCACGAGGTCGACATTGGTCGGGCGCGGCAGCTTCGGATGCTTGTTGCTCATCGCTTGGCTTCTCCCTGTGCAGAAACGATCGTTCCCGTCCTTGGCTCCGGGAAAGGGGGCGGCTTCGTCATCCGCGGCTCCCTGGTGCAGGAGCTGGACCAACGTGCCGGGCACAGGGCGGTTCTCATCCGCTCGTACGATCGCTCGTTCGTGACGGCGGCAGAGCGGTGCGACGGTTCCTTGCCTGATCGCCGCGATGCGCGCGTCCGCCTCGCCTATTGCGCTGCTGCGAGCTCCAGCTCGGCCGGCTTGCCCGGCCCGATCAGCGGAATGTCCAGCGTGATGCGCGTGCCCTGCTGCGGCCGGCTGTCGAGCTCGATGCGGCCGCCGAGCGTGGATGCCACGAGGTTGAAGGCGATGTGCAGGCCGAGGCCGGCATTGCCCTTCTCGCGGCGCGTGGTGAAGAACGGGTCGAACACCCGGCCGCGCACCTGGTCGCGCATGCCGACGCCCTGATCGGCGCAGACGATGCGCACCGACTCATCGCTGGGCTGTGCGACCTCCACGGTGAAGACGCCGCTGCTGTCGCCAGGATAGGCATGCGTCGCCGCATTGAAGGCGAGGATGCTGATGACCTGCCCGAGTGCGCCGGGATAGCTGGTGAGCACGATGCCCTCCGGGCAGGACAGCACGACCGTCAGTCCCTGGCGCACCAGCAGCGGGCGGAGCTTGGCGACGTGATCGGTCATCCAGCTTTGCAACTCGACGGTCTGCAGCGCCTCGTTGGCCTGGTCGACGGCGACCTGCTTGAAGCTGTGGACCATCTCGGAGGCACGATGCAGGCTCTGCGTCGTCAGGTGCAGACCCTGCTGCAGCCGCGCGACGCCCCGCGCCAGATCCGAGCGCCGCACCGGGCCGCCGCCAAGCATGCGCGTGATCGCCTGGACGTCGCCTTCCATCGCCGTCGACGTGGTCAGCGCCAGCCCAAGCGGCGTGCTGACCTCATGGCCGACGCCGGCGACGAGCTGGCCAAGCGAGGCCAGCTTCTCTGCCTGCACGAGATGGGCCTGCGTGGCATGCAGATCGCGCAGCGAGGTCTCGGAGCGCTCCTTCTCCCGCTGCAGTGCCTCGGCAGTGCGGAACTGCTTGCGCGCCTGGTACTCCCGCGCCCCGACCGCATAGAGCGAGAGCAGGCAGGCATTGCCGACCAGCGAATGATCGATGAAGCGCAGGCCCGGCGGCAGCGGCTCCGTCGCGAGACTCTCGGCGACCGCCAGCGCGCTCCAGCTCGTCGCGCAGAAGATCGCGTAGGAGCCGGTACGCAGCGGCAGCATGGTGGACACGAACAGGATGACGATGATCATGCCGGCCGCGGAGTAGGTGAAGCCCGACGGCAGCACCCAGTAGATCGTCGGCAGCACGCAGCCGGGGATCACGCAATAGACCAGATGGATCGGCTCCGCCCATCGGCGCGCCGGCGTCGACAGCAGCGCCGTCAGCGGCAGCAGCACCAGCACGGCGGTGCCGCCGCGGATCGCGAGCGTCGTTGGCACGATCTCGGGATAGAGCACGAAGTCCCACAAGGTGTAGCCGGCAAAGGTGAGCGCACCGAGCAGCATCGCGATCTGCGTCCAGGCGGTATTGCCATGAACAAATTGATCAACGAAGCGCCGCTCCTCGACGGCATCCTCGAAACGCAGCCCCAGCCGCTCCAGCAATCCCAACATTATGCCACCGCAATCGAAAAACGATCCCCCACCGCAGGACGAGCCGCGGCGGGAGGGCAGACATACACGAGATGGGCTGCTCGCGAAAACGACGGGAGATCGCAGCCGTGGCCTGCGGCACGCGGAAGGTTATTAGAACTGTTCCAAACTGTTTCCGGCCCGGTCTGGCGGTCCGTCAGCACCAAGGCATCCGGACTCCGCTGCTATCAGGAGTTTGGCGGAGCCGATCGGGGACTCATGGCGCCGCCTGACCTTCGATCGCCAGATCCTTGCCATAGCGGCCTTTGGTTCTGAACATCACCTTGTCGCCATCGAAGGTGAGCCGCCAGTTGCGCTCCTCGCCCTGGCCGATGAACTGCACGTCGATCGCGAAGGTCGTCGGATCGACCCAGTTGCCCTTCATGGCGCGGTAGACGTAGGGCTGCCAGGGGTGAGGTTGCGCAGTCGCTCGATAGAGGCCGTCGAGGCCGATCGGGCTCTGCAGATGAACTGTTCCCCCGTTGCGGTCTCGCGACGGGATGTCCCAGGTGACCTGCGGCTCGGGTCCGGTGAGGCTGAGGGTGATTGTGTTGATGCCGAGCGGGCCGGGCGGAAATGTGTAGGTCCTGCCCGAGATCGTCGCCGCGATATCCGGGACACTGCCGACCGTGCCTCGCGTCTCCGTCCCGGCCTCGCTGATGGCGGCCGCCAGGGCCTCCTTGGCTCCATCAGCGGCGGGCAGGGCCTCATTCGATTTCACCGTGGCCAGGATCTCATTCGCAAGCTTGCGGAACGGACAGAAATTGCGCGCGGTCATCACGGCCACGATGTCAGGGTCCGGCAGCACCATGATGACCTGGCAGTGATAGCCGACGGCCATGAAGACGTTCCGCTCCGGCAGGGCCCAGAACTGATCGGCATAGCGGAGCCCCGGATCGAACGTCGCGTTCATGCTGACGGTGGCGTGGTTGACGGCTTCGATCCAGTCGAGGGGCAGCAATTGCTGCTCGCCCCAGCGGCCACGGCGCAGATAGAGGTAGCCGATCTTCGCCATGTCGCGCGGCTTCAGCGCGAGCCCGAATCCGCCGCCGGAAATCCCCTTGGAATCCTTGAACCAGGCGTGCTCGGTGATGCCAAGCGGCGCGAACAGTCGTTCCCGGGCAAAATCCTCCGCGCTCTTGCCGGTGAGCTTGGTGACGATGGCGGAGAGCAGATGCGAGTTGCCGCTGTTGTAGTAGAACGTCTCGCCCGGCGCATGCGCCATCGGACGGTCGAGAACATACTGCACCCAGTCGGGGCTTCGTCCCATCTCGTACAGCGACGTCTCGGCGCCGCCGTTGTAGCCCTCGTCCCAGTCCAGGCCGGAGGTCATGTTGAGCAGATGCTGCACGGTGAGCGCCTGCTTGCGCGCGTCGACGTTGTCGATCCTGCGATCCTTGAAGAAGTCGAGCACCGGATGATCGAGGCTGTCGAGCACGCCATCCTTGAGCAGCATCGCGATCAACGTGGCGACGACCGCCTTGGTCGAGGAGTTGATGATGTGCAGCTCGTCGTCCTTGTAGGGCGCGTAGGACGCATCGAGCACGACGCGGCCGTGGCGTGTGACCAGCAGGCTGTCGAACCTCATGGTCTTGCCGGCGGCGACGAGCTTCGTCAGCGCCGCGGAGTCCATGCCTTCTTCCTCGGGCGAGGCGGTCGCCCAGCCGGGCTGGGGGAAGCCGGAGAGGCTGGTGTCCTCCGCCGAGGCCGTGTCGGCGAAGAGACCAGCAAACAAGGCCGCCGCGACCAACAAGACGTCAATCCTGAGACGCACCATGCCGAACGTCCTCTGTTGAACATAGCGATGATACGGTATCAGAAGACCCCAATCCATCAAAGATTGTGTGACAATCATATTGCGCGCGGCAGCACCGGCGTATTGCCGGTGACAGGGTCAGAACCCGTCCGGCCATCTCTGAGCCGAGTGCATCACGGTCAGAATCTCGATGCCGGCCGTCGTCGGGCGATAGGGCACGATGTAGAGGATATCTGTGAGCACGAGCTCACGGGTGCCGGCCACGCGGCCGGGGCGTCCGATGTCGGGGCTCTCAGCAAGGGATTCGACCCGCAAAAATGATGCGCGCAACGACGCGGGCGGCAGCTGCGGGATTGTCTTCGGCAATGTACGAGCCGATCTCATCGAGGCGCCGCAGCGTTCTTCTTGTCCATCGGATGGGACGTTGGCTCATCCTCGTCCGGCTGGCTTCACGTATTTGGCGATGACCTTCGCCACTTCGGCGTCGCTGGCGAAGTCTCCTTGCTCAGCTTCGGCCAGACCCGCCTCGATCTCGGCAAGTTGCCAGGCTTGCCGGTGCACGAATTCCTCAATGGCACCCGCAGCGACTTCGGAGCGCGGACGGCCGAGCCTCTCGGCGAGTTCGTCGAGCTTTGCAGACGTCGCATCTGAGACGCGGACAGTGAAGGCAGCCATGGGATTTGTCTCTCGGTTGGCGCGGGTTGTGTGTGAGACCAACCGTCCGGTCAACGGCCTCCGTCAAGGATCGTCGGATCGTCCGAGCGTTTTCGCGCTCACGCCCAATGCGCCCGCAGCGCCGCCGCGATGCTCTGTGGCCGCTCGACGATGCTCCAGTGCCCGGCGTCCTGCTCGACGTGCAAGGACGCGCCGTGGTGTTGTGCGAAGCGGCTGAGCGTGTCGAGCGGCACGTAAGGGTCTTGCGTGCCTGAGATCACGAGGCCGCGTCGCGGAAGCTGCGCCAGCCGCGCGATCCAGTCGCCACTGAAGCAAAGCCCGTTCGCCGAGCGATACAGCGCGAGGATCGCGCGCTTCATCGGCGACTGCCAGGCCGCGGCTTCACGTGCGGCGAGGTCGGCCGGCAGTCCGCTCTGGCGGAACATCCGCTCCATCGCCCGCTGCGCTGACAGCGCCATGAAGATCTCGCCGAGAACGGGCATGTTCCAGATGTGCGCGATCCGATGGCCGCGATAGGCGGCATCGAGCACGCCGCCGACGACAGCCCAGCTCCGCACCAGCTCAGGCCGCAGCGACGCCGCGCGCAGCACCAGCAGCGCGCCCCAATCATGCCCGACCAGGTCGAGCGGCCCGACCGCCGCATGCTGCGCCTCCATCAGCGCGACCAGCCAGTCGGCGTAGGCGTCCTTGGTGCATGTGAACCCGGCCGGGGCTTCGCCGCCGAAGCCGGGCAGGCAGGGGACGGCAACGGTCTCCCCGAGCGCCGCGATCAGCGGCCCCCAAATCACCGGCGTGTCAGGGACGCCGTGGAGGAAGATGCGGTTGGTCATGACCTCAATGTATCACGGGCGCGATCTTCGTATTCCGCGAAATTTTTTCTTTCCTTTTTTCAGAAATCATGCTTATCTCCGGCCATCCCGCCTCATCGGAGAGGGGCGTACGCGTCGTCACGATACGTGGAGTGCGGGGAGCGATGGCCGTGAGGCGCCGGTGGACGACTGGCGGTTTGCGGACGGCGAAGTCGTGTGGTCCTGGCGCCCCGAAGCTGGCGTCAAGCCGGCGGCGTTCATGACGAGCGCGCCGGTGACGGGGGCAATCAAGCCGGTCCCCGGGGAGCAACTGTCTTTTTTGTAGACCGGTGATCGGCCGGCCTCAAGGCTGGCGCGAAGGCGCGCCACCGCCTTCGGCGGCTGACGGCCTTGACCCCGTCCGCTCGCCGGTCTGTTGGCTTGGCGTGCGCTCGGGCGGAGCCCGAGCGGCTATGAGGCGCTCGACCCGTTCACAACGTGGAGCGCCGGATTCCACTTTTGGCGGCGTTTGACCATGACGTTGAGAATGCAGATCAGCTTGCGCATGCAGGCGGTCAGCGCGACCTTCTTCAACTTACCTTGGGCGAGCAGGCGCTCATAGAAGGCCTTCAGGACTGGATTGCACCGCGTCGCGGCGCCCACGCAGGCCATGTAGAATGTGTTGCGAGTTCTGCGGCGTCCGCCCTTGACGTGCCGATCCCCGCGACGCCGGCCACTGTCATCATCGTACGGCGCAACACCCAGCAGCGCCGCGACGGCTTTGTCGCTGGTCTGGCCGAGCTCCGGCATGGTTGCTATCAGCGTAGCACACGTCGTGCGGCCGATGCCCGGAACGCTTTCGATGATCTCGGCGAGCTCCGCAAAATGCGGCGTGCTTTCGATCAGGGCGGAGATCTCTGCCTCGAGCTCGGCCAGCTCGGCGCTGATCGCCTTGGCGATGCGCGTATGCAGACGCTGTACTTCTACAGGCAATTTATGCTCGCCCTGGTTCTTCAGTCTGACCAGCATATCTTTCGTCGCTTGGCGCACATTGACCATCTGCTGAAGCTTCTCTCGGGCGGCATCGTAGGCTTGCACCGCAGCTTCGTTGAAGGTCTCGGCGAACCAGGCGATCGTGTCCGCATCGATACTGTCGTTCTTGGCCAGGCGCCCGGCCGATTGAGCGAAGCTCCGCACCCGCTTTGGATCGACGATACGAACGTCGATCTTGGCGGCTCGCACCAGTTTGGCCCACTCCCGCTCGTAGCCGCCGCTGGCCTCCATCACGACCTTGGTGACGCCGTGCCGGCGCAGCCACGCCACGAAGTCGCGCTGGCCTTCCTTCGTCCTTTCAAACATCTGCTTGGACCCGGGCGCTCGGGTACAAGCATCGACCTTATCCTTGGCGACATCGACACCCGCGACAACGAGATCATTCTGTGCCATCATCCAGCTCCCTTCCTTGCAAGGTACGGGCTCGAAGCCCGTGCAACTGTTCGGGTTGAAGGAAGACACCGGACCTGTCCCACGCTCCCCGACAGGCTCTAGGGCCTTTGAGCACGATCGGGCTCAGATCCAGCGACGGGCGGTTGGTCAGAACCGCCCGTTCGCACATTCTGGCAGGTTTCGAACACACAAGAGCGCGAAGTAAGCCGTAAAGCCGTTGCGCAGGGAAGGCCGGGTTGTCCTGG
The DNA here is from genome assembly GCF_051167995.1 of Bradyrhizobium sp. HKCCYLRH3073. Lineage (NCBI taxonomy): Bacteria > Pseudomonadati > Pseudomonadota > Alphaproteobacteria > Hyphomicrobiales > Nitrobacteraceae > Bradyrhizobium > Bradyrhizobium sp. HKCCYLRH3073. The sequence goes on along the minus strand of NZ_JBNPUD010000015.1, from coordinate 35,880 downwards.
CCGAGCCTGTGGTTCCTGCCCCGTGCACTTCTTTCCGCACGGGGGCCGCGGGTGTCGGCAGACGCCCGGCCTTCCCTGCACCCTCGAATTGCAGAGGGTTTGATGTCGAGGATCAACCCGGGCGCGGACGTGCTGCGGGGATGATGAGGTGCGTGCTGATGCAGATGCCGACACCGCCAACCACACCCTCACTGTCATCCCGAACAAGCGCGCGGCACGCGCGCGCCGATCCGGGATCCATAACCCCAGGGGAGATCTGCGAGGCGCGATGGCCGCTTCATCCCATCCAGCCACACCCGTCACGGCGTATGGATCCCGGGTCGGCGGCCACCAACGCTTCGCGCTGGCGGCCTTGCCCGGGATGACACCGTTTGTGTGGTGGGCCGGTGCTGGCCGATCGGGACCCCTGCAGATGCCGACACCGCCAAACATGCCCTCGAGGTCGGCCCGGACGAGTGTGCGGCAGACGCGCGCAGATGGATCCATAACCACACGGAGATTCGCGACGCAGACGCCGCAATACGTCACCCCTTCTGACCCTTATTCGGCGTTGCGACGCCCTCCCATTCCCGGTAAAAGCACCGTCGAGGGCACCCCGGCAACGAACCATCAATGGTTTTGCCGCACCATTTTCGTGTCTTCGCAAAAGGGTTTGGCAATGCTGATTCGCAGCGCAGAGATCGAGGCCATCGCCGGGGCAGACGCCCGGTCGATCGCGCTCGCCCCGCTGCCGGCTCGCGGCCTGACCGGCGCGCTCGAGCTTCTGCTTCTTAGCTGCCCCTGAGGGCCGGCTGGGCGGGATGCGCCTGGGCACTCAGGGGGCTGCTTCGACACCGAAACACCCTTCAGCGCCCAATGTTCAGAGATCCTGACCGACAAGCGCACCACCCGACAAAATTCGAGGAAAGCCAATGTCCAATCCCGTTCAGTCCGACAAGGACCGCGTCGTCATTTTCGACACCACCCTGCGCGACGGCGAGCAGTGCCCCGGCGCCACCATGACGTTCGAGGAGAAGCTCAACATCGCGGCGATGCTGGACGACATGGGTGTCGACATCATCGAGGCCGGCTTCCCGATCGCCTCCGACGGCGACTTCGAGGCCGTCAACGAGATCGCGAAGCGCTCGAAGAACGCGGTGATCTGCGGCCTGTCGCGCGCCGGCGCCAAGGACATCGACCGCTGCGCCGAGGCGATCCGCCCGGCCAAGCGCGGCCGCATCCACACCTTCCTGTCCACCTCGCCCGTGCACATGAAGTACAAGCTGCAGATGGACCCGCAGCAGGTGTTCGAGCTGGTCGTCTCCTCGGTGACGCGCGCGCGCAACCACACCGACGACGTCGAGTGGTCGTCCGAGGACGGCACCCGCACCGAGTTCGACTTCCTGTGCCGCTGCGTCGAGGCCGCGATCAAGGCCGGCGCCACCACCATCAACATCCCGGACACCGTCGGCTACGCCGTGCCGGAAGAGTATTACGACCTGTTCAAGCGTGTGCGCGAGAGCGTGCCGAACTCCGACAAGGCGGTGTTCTCGGTCCACTGCCATAACGATCTGGGCATGGCGGTCGCCAACTCGATGGCCGGCGTGCGCGCCGGCGCCCGCCAGATCGAATGCACCATCAACGGCATCGGCGAGCGCGCCGGCAACGCGGCCCTGGAAGAGGTCGTGATGGCGATGCGCGTGCGCAACGACAAGCTGCCGTTCTGGAACAAGATCGACACCACGCAGCTGACCCACGCCTCGAAGGTGGTGTCGGCCGCGACCTCGTTCCCGGTGCAGTACAACAAGGCCATCGTCGGCCGCAACGCGTTCGCGCATGAGAGCGGCATCCATCAGGACGGCATGCTGAAGAACGCGCAGACCTACGAGATCATGCTGCCGGAGACGGTCGGCGTGAAGCAGACCTCGCTGGTGATGGGCAAGCATTCCGGCCGCCATGCCTTCGTCCACAAGCTGGAGGAGATGGGCCACAAGCTGTCGAGCAACCAGGTCGAGGACGCCTTCGTCCGCTTCAAGGCGCTGGCCGACCGCAAGAAGCAGATCTATGACGAGGACATCGAGGCGCTGATCGACGAGGGCATGGTGAGCGCCCATGACCGCATCAAGCTGCTGTCGCTGTCGGTGATCGCCGGCACCCGCGGTCCGCAGCGCGCCACCATGAAGCTCGACGTCGACGGCGTGACCAAGATCGAGGAGAGCGAAGGCAACGGGCCGGTCGATGCCGTGTTCAACTGCATCAAGTCGCTGGTGCCGCACGAGGCCAAGCTGGACTTGTACCAGGTCCATGCCGTGACCGAGGGCACCGACGCGCAGGCCGAGGTCTCGGTGCGGCTGTCGCAGGACGGCCGCTCGATGACCGCGCGCGCGGCGGATCCGGATACGCTGGTGGCCTCGGCCAAGGCCTATCTGGGGGCGCTCAACAAGCTGGTCATGAAGCGCCAGCGCGACGTGGCGCAGGGGCAGGGCGCGACGGCGGCAGCGGGCTGATCGACAACGTCATTCCGGGGCAGCCGCGAGAGCGGCTGAACCCGGAATCCGGAGCTTGGTTTGCATCCTGCTCTGGCCATATCGAGGTTCCCCGATGCGCAAATTGCGCATCTGAGGTTGGCGCTTCGCGCCGCCCCGGACGACGCGAAGATGGTGCGTTGCAGCACGGGAATCCCCGGCTCTGCGGCTAACGGTCAATGGCATTCCGGCCGGCGACCCGCTAACAATGTCCCTGGCATACAAAGCGGGGGCATCATTGCAATGTCCCCCGAAACGTCGGGAGGACACCTTGCACTTCAAGTTTCGCCATGTGATCGCCACCGCCGCCTCGCTCGCGGTGCTCGCGCTGGCCGGCCCGGCCCTGGCCGCCGACAATCCGATCGTGATCAAGTTCAGCCATGTGGTGGCCTCGAACACCCCGAAGGGCCTCGCCGCCGACAAGTTCAAGGAGCTGGCCGAGAAGTACACCGACGGCAAGGTCAAGGTCGAAGTCTACCCGAACTCGCAGCTCTACAAGGACAAGGAAGAGCTCGAGGCGCTGCAGCTCGGCGCGGTGCAGATGCTGGCGCCGTCGAATTCCAAGTTCGGCCCGATCGGCATCAAGGAATTCGAGGTGTTCGATCTGCCCTACATCCTGCCCGACCTCGCCACCCTGCGGAAGGTGACCGATGGCCCGCTCGGCGCCAGGCTGCTGAAGCTGCTCGAGCCCAAGGGCATGATCGGGCTGGCCTACTGGGACAACGGCTTCAAGCAGATGAGCGCCAACAAGAAGCTCGTCGATCCCGCCGACTACAAGGGCCTGAAGTTCCGCATCCAGTCCTCGAAGGTGCTGGACGCGCAGTTCCGCACGCTCGGCGCGATCCCGCAGGTGATGGCGTTCTCGGAAGTCTACCAGGCGCTGCAGACCGGCGTCGTCGACGGCCAGGAGAATACGCCCTCGAACATTTATACCCAGAAGATGCACGAGGTGCAGAAGTACATCACGCTGACCAATCACGGCTACATCGGCTACGTCGTGGTCGTGAACAAGAAGTTCTGGGACGGCCTGCCGCCGGATATCCGTGCCGCCTGCGAGAAGGCGATGAAGGAAGCGACCGCCTACGGCAACAGCCAGTCGGCGAAGGAGAACGACGACGCGCTCGAGGAGATCCGCAAGTCCGGCAAGAGCGAGCTGGTCAAGCTGACGCCGGCCCAGGACGAGGCGATGCGCAAGGCGATGATGCCGGTGTACAAGGACGTCGCGGGGCGCGTCGGCCAGCCGCTGATCGACGAGTTCCTGAAGGAGACGCGCGGCTCGACCAACTGATGGCGTGAGGCGAGCGGTGCGCGGGCCATGGTCCGCGCACCGAGGGGGCGACGCACTCGGCGCGCAAGAAGGCAGACGGCGCAGCCAAGCGCCGCTGACGTTTGATTGTGGGGGAGGGGACTTGGGCTTTCTATTGCGCATCCTCGATCGGCTCGAGGAGATCCTGATCGCATTTCTGATCGCGGCGGCGACCTCGATCATCTTCGTGGCCGTGCTGCACCGCTATCTGGTCGGCGTGCCCTTCCTCTATCCCATCCTGTTTCCGATCGACCTGTCCTGGGCGCAGGAGCTCTGCATCTACATGTTCGTGTGGATGGCGAAGTTCGGCGCCGCCTATGGCGTGCGCACCGGCATCCATGTCGGCGTCGACGTTGTGGTGAACATGATGCGGCCGTCGCTGCGCAAGGTGACGATCCTGTTCGGCCTGCTGTGCGGCGCGCTGTTCACCTCCATCATCGGCACCATGGGCGCCAAGTTCGTCTACGGCCTGTCGCAGACCGACCAGGTGACGCCCGACATGGAGCTGCCGAGCTGGCTGGTCTATCTCTGCATCCCGCTCGGCTCCTATCTGATGTGCTTCCGCTTCCTGCAGGTGGCCTGGCACTATCTTCGCCATGACGAGCTGCCGCATCACGACCACGCCTATGTCGAAGGCGTCGACCCGACGGCGACGGAGGCGCTGCGATGAGCAGCCTCCTCATCTTCAGCCTGCTCATCTTCCTGATGCTGACGGGCATGCCGATCTCGATCGCGCTCGGCCTCACCGTGCTGTCGTTCGTGTTCTTCATGACCAACGTGCCGACCGAATCGGTCGCGCTGAAGCTGTTCACCGGCATCGACAATTTCGAGATCATGGCGATCCCGTTCTTCATCCTCGCCGGCAATTTCCTGACCCATGGCGGCGTCGCCCGAAGGATGATCAACTTCGCGACGTCGATGGTCGGGCACTGGTATGGCGGCCTCGGCCTAGCCGGCGTCGTGGCCTGTGCGCTGTTCGCCGCAGTCTCCGGCTCCTCGCCGGCGACCGTGATCGCGATCGGCTCGATCATGCTGCCGGCGATGGTCAAGCAGGGCTTTCCCAAGCGCTTCGGCGCCGGCGTCATCACGACCTCGGGCGCGCTCGGTATCCTGATCCCGCCGTCGATCGTGATGGTGGTCTATGCGGTCGCGACCGGCGGCAGCATCGCGCTCGATCCGGCCGGCCACCGCGTGTCCTCGGCCTCGGTCGGCCAGCTGTTCATCGCCGGCGTGATCCCCGGCCTGATGCTGGCGAGCCTGCTCGGCTTCACCACCTTCTACCGGGCCTGGAAGAACGACTACCCCCGGATGCCACGGGCAAGCTGGGCCGAGCGCTTCACGGCCTTCCGCAAGTGCGTGTGGGGTCTGCTGCTGATCGTGATCGTGCTCGGCGGCATCTACACCGGCAAGTTCACGCCGACTGAGGCCGCGGCCGTCAGCGCCGTCTATGCCTTCGTCATCGCGGTGTTCGTCTATCGCGATATGTCGCTGAAGGACGTGCCGAAGGTCTTGCTCGGCTCGGCCAACATGAGCGCGATGATCCTCTACATCATCACCAACGCCGTGCTGTTCTCGTTCCTGATGGCCAATGAGAACATCCCGCAACAGATCGCCAACTGGATGGCGGCGGCCGGCGTCAACTGGATCGTGTTCCTCCTGGTCGTCAACATCCTCCTGCTGCTCGCCGGCAACGTGATGGAGGCGACCTCGATCGTCCTGATCATGGCGCCGATCCTGTTCCCGGTGGCGGTCAAGCTCGGCATCCATCCGGTGCATCTGGGCATCCTGATGGTGGTCAACATGGAGGTCGGCATGTGCCACCCGCCCGTCGGGCTCAACCTCTACGTCGCCTCCGGCATCGCCAAGATGGGCATCACCGAGCTGACCATCGCCGTCATGCCCTGGCTGCTGACGATGCTGGGCTTCCTCGCGCTCGTCACCTACGTGCCGGAAATCTCGCTGTGGTTGCCGCGCATGCTGGGGATGCTTTGAGGCGCAGAAATGAAATGACACCGAATTGCAAAAACAGAAAGGTATTTGAAGCAATTACATCTTCGTAAGGTCGTACACTCTGTCCAAACTGTAAGTTGAAGGTGCGGAACGGCGGGCTCATGCTGATCCGACTTTCCAAGGAGGTTGGCATGAGAAGGTTCACCATCGCCGCTGTCGCCGTGCTCGCCATCGCCGGCTCGACCGCGGTCTACGCCCAGCGCGGCTGGTTTCATGATCACATGCATCATGCGCGCATGAATCCGGAAGATCGCGCCGCCATGCTGGATGCGCGCATCGCTTCCGTCCATGCCGGCCTGAAGCTGACGGCGGACCAGGAGAAATTGTGGCCGCCGGTCGAGAGCGCGGTGCGCGATCTCGCCAAGCTGCGGTTCGACCGCGCCAATGCGCGGATGACCGACGCAGCCCAGGACAAGGACATCGATCCCGTGGCGCGGCTGCGCGAGCGTGCCGATACGATGGCGGTCACCGCGGATGCGATGAAGAAGGTCGCCGACGCTGCCGACCCGCTCTACAAGACGCTCGACGACGGCCAGAAGCGCCGGCTGTCGATGCTCACCCGGCCGATGGGGCGCATGATGGGAACGGACGGTCCGCGCCATCACCGCTGGATGGAGCGCGGCGAGGGCGGCATGGAGGACGGTCCGCGCTTCGGCGGGCATCGCTTCGGCCCGGGACCGATGGGCCACATGGGCTGGTCCGAGGAGGAACGCGAGTCCGGACGGCTCTGAGCGCCGGTTAACGATCCTTCTGATTTCACTTGGGGAAAACCGCCGCCCGCCGGCGGTTTTTCTGCATCGAAAGTGACGAAAAATCGTCATGGATCGCTGGACATCCCGGAATCGCTTTGCTAAACGACCGGCTCTCGCGGAAGGCTTTCTCCGGATGCAAGATCCGGGCGCATAGCTCAGTTGGTAGAGCAGCTGACTCTTAATCAGCGGGTCCTAGGTTCGAGCCCTAGTGCGCCCACCAAGCCTTCCGAAGATGTATGGCCAATCTGCAAAGCCATTCCGACAAGCGGGTCAGCGGCTATTCCGACACGCCAGCTGCCTCTGTTTGCTCCTGCCGCCGCTTCTTCGACCCTGAGATCAACTGTTTGCGGGTCCGTTCTGGATAGGTCGGTAGCTGTCGACTTGAGCAGTGGCGGCCCGCGACACGCAGCTCGGCGTCTGTCAGATCGCGGATTGCGGTCGGGTCCCCGGGCGTGGTGTAACTCGGTAGAGCAAAGCCGTTCGCCCGCGCGCTCCCCTTCGCGTGCTCGCGGAGAAGGCCCCGGACACCGATCTTCTGCGCGAGTGATCGGCTTTGCTGCCCATCGCTTGATGGAGATGGAGGACGCCGGGCTGACCGGAGCGGCCAACGCCACGCCGGATGGTCGAGGCGCTGACGGCCGTTGTCCAGGAGGCCTGCGTACACGAGGGCGTTCGACCCGCTCGCGTTCACTTCGTCACATGTATGGCCCAACGCGTCCTGTCGGACGATATCGTTCGGCTCGCGCACGCCGGTGTACGCGGATGGTTGCGAGCCGTCGGCGCCGAGTGATCCTGAGCGGTACGACCTATCAGGAGCTGGCCGCCAACGTGGCCGAGGCCCAGGGGGTGCCGCTTGCCGCCCTGCATTACTTCCCCGTCAGGGCGAACAACCATATCCTGCCGATTCTGTTGCCCCCGAGTTTGGTCGAGTCCTTGTGGTCAGTCGCCGAGTGGTCGCACTGGCGCCTATTGAGGCCGGCCTATGATGAACAGCGCCGGGTTCTGCGGCTTCCGGACTCCAGAATTCGCGCCGTGCGCCGTATCGTCGAATCGGGCGCGCTGGAGATTCAAGCCTATGACAAGGTGTTTTTTCCCGGACTCGAGGCGCGATGGGACTGGGAGAGACCATTGGTCGGCACCATGACCTTGGAATCCGCCACCGACTTCGATGAGTCCGTGATTTCCTGGATCGGCGCCGGCCGCCCCCCAATCTACTTCGGGTTCGGCAGCATGCCGGTCGACAGACCGGCGGAGACCGTTGCGATGATCGCAAATGTTTGCCGCGAACTCAGCGAGCGTGCGCTGATCTGTTCGGGAGTCCTGCGGCTTGAAGGCACGGTCCCCACGCAGGACGTCATGATCGTGCCTGCGATCAATCACGCCGCTGTCCTGCCGCGCTGCCGGGCCATCGTTCACTATGGCGGCTCCGGCACCACGGCCGCGAGCGTTCGCTCCGGCGTCCCAACTCTTGTCCTCTGGATCGGCGCCGACCAGCCGGTATGGGCGACACGGATCAGACGCCTGGGTATCGGCACCTCGCGTCGTTTTTCGGCAACGACGCAAGCGACCCTTCGCCATGAACTGCGGACCGTTCTGGAGCCGGGATGCCCACTCGGGCGCGCGAGGTGGCCAATCAGATGACGCCGCCGAGCCGAAGCCTAGCGGCTACCGTAGCGCTTCTCGAAGAGCTGGTCGCCACGCGCGCATGATTCGCCCCCCGGCCTGCTAATTGGCCGCAATTGCCACGTCCCAATCTGCTCCCAATTTCTCGAAAAATCATCGACTGGCCGCCGATGAACTCACTGCGCGGAAAACCTCGCCTGGAAGCCGCCCTGCGCTCCAGGCAAAGGCGACGTCAGGACGAGCTCGGCACCAACTCCGGAGGCGATGGCTTTTGCGATGGCGAGGCCCAACCCCGAGCCGTCAGCATCGGTGCTGCCGCGCTCGAACGGACGAGACAAGCGTTCCAGCAACTCCGGCGGAACGGCTGTTCCCTCATTTGTAACGGTCAGCACGCCAGTGTTGGAAAGAGTTACAACGACTGGCGCGTGGGACGCTCCGTGCTTGAGGCCGTTCTCAATGAGATTGCGCGCTAGAATGGCAAAGGCATCCGTATCAATATCGAAGAGAACCGGCGTCGCAGGAATGTTGACAGCGAGTCGACCGGCCGCAGCCGGATCGCGCATCATCTCCCCGATGACCAGTTTCAGCACCGATGCGATGTCAGTCGTCTCCTTGCCCTGAAGCCGTCCACCCTCCGCCTTCGCGAGTTGCATCAACTTTTCAGACAGTTGCGAAAGCCGCCGCAGCGCCACCTCGATCTGCTGGGCCCGGGTTCGGGCTGCGGTGTCCCGGGTCTCGGCGATGAGCCGTTGCGTCTGCGCGAGCGCGGCAGCCACCGGCGTACGTAGTTCGTGCGCGGAATTGGCCGTGAAACTTCGCTCGGCTTCCAGGGCGCGCCGAAGCTTCTCCAGCAGGCCGTTCACGGCGTCGGCGATCGGCCCGATCTCGGAGGGCAGTCCCGCGGCTGGAACCGGAGACAGGTCGCCGGTGCCGCGCGCTTCAATGTCGCCTCGCAGGCGCCTGACCGGGGTCATCGAAACGCGCACGACGCCCCATACGGCGAGAAGACTGAGGGGAATGAGCAATCCCAGCGGCCAGGCAAGCCCGAGGAGCGCCTGGTTCGCGACCTCGCGACGATGTGTCAGCAGCTCCGCCACCGCGATCGTCATCGTGCCTCGCACTGCAGTGTCGAAGTAGATTCGATGGGTTGGGGTGTCGACAAACCCCATTCTGGAGAAAGGAGGAAAGATCGCGTCATCGGCACCGTGCGAGCGCAGCAGGACGGTGCCGCGGTCGTCGCGGACCACATAGGTGAAGTACTCGTCGTGCTGCCTGAGCGTGGCGATACGCTGAGACGTGCCGTCTGCCTCACGGCCGAGGATCTCGAGCACCGCAAGCGGAAGAATCCGCTGAGCCGTCTCCTCAAGCGCGCTATCGAATACCTCGTTCATTTCGTGACGCAGCCTTTGGCCGGTCACGACGGCTGCAACAATCCAAAGGAGCGCGACGCCAAGCCCGAGCCATAGCGATATCTGCCACTGCAGACTACGCGGGCCTTTCATGAGGCGATTCCCAGCCGATAGCCGAGACCTCGCACGGTCTCAATGACGGCGTGTCCGAGCTTCTTGCGAAGCCGGCTGACATGTACCTCGATGGTGTTGCTCTCGATCTCTTCGCCAAAGGAATAGAGCCGTTCCTCGAGCAGCGACTTGGACAAAACCTGTCGCGGACGCTGCAAGAAAGTCTCGAGCAGCACCCATTCCCGCGCCGTCAGGGCGATGTTCTTTCCTGCACGCGCAATCGACCGAGCGGCCAGATCGATCTGAATATCGCCAATTCGGATCAGCGGGTTCGGATTGCCGGCATAGCGGCGAGCGACGGCATTCAGCCGCGCCGTAAGCTCCGAAAGATCGAAGGGCTTGATCATGTAATCGTCTGCGCCGGCGTTGAGCCCTTCGATCCGGTCGGACAATTGATCGAGCGCCGTCAGGATGATGACCGGCGTCACGTCGCCCTTGGCGCGTCGATCGCGCAGCAGTCCGATACCGCGGCCGTCCGGCAGCATCAGATCCAGGAGCAAGAGGTCATAGGCCGCGGTGCCAAGATATTCCCTTGCCGCATCCAGGCGGGTCACCCAGTCCACGGAATGGCCATCCGAGACAATTTGGTCGCGTACTGCCGCCCCCAGAATCGTGTCGTCTTCGATCAGCAATATCCGCATCGGGTCATTCCGCCCATCCCGTCGACCTGTAAGCGATAATCATAGAGGAGATCCTGACGTTGACCTGAAGCAAAAGTCGCGGCGTCTTCAGGTCAACGTCAGGAAACCGGCTCAAGAAGAAGACGGGCAGGAGCCTTGAAGCGGGAGCAAGAGAACGTGAACAGGACAATGTTGATTGCCGCCATTCTGCTGGGGGCGCTGACGCCCGGCATGGCGCTGGCCGATGATGACGAGTGTAACGTGCCCATGGCGCAGTGGCAGCCGCGCGAAGCGGTCGAGCAGATGGCGAAGGCGCGCGGCTGGACCGTGCGCAGAATCAAGATCGACGATGGATGCTATGAGATCAGGGGACAGGACGAAGCCGGTCGCGCCATCGAGGCAAAGGTTGATCCTGCATCTCTGGCTGTGATCCGCGTGAAGCAAAAGCGCGGAGAGCACGACAAGGATCATGATCAAGGTGACCGAGAGCGGCGAGGCGATCAGTCGGGACCAGGACGAGCAGCCGCGCCTGCGGCGCCGCGCGGCAACGGACTTATTCAGGGCGGCGCGGCTCCCAAGGTCCAGGTTCAATAACGGTCCGGAAGCCGCGAGCATCCTGGGACGCAAAAGGCCGGCCTGACTGACGGACGTCGCCTGAATCGAGTGAACGCGACATCGCGTTCAAGCGCGCCCCGCCTCGTGCGGGGCGTTTTCTTTTGGGGAGAGCGCCAACCTGACGACGACCTGAAGCAGAATCGGATCGACCTTCAGGAGCACGTCAGCCGCGCCATTCAGTCAGGGCGCGATAGAAGCGCCACTGTCGGAGACAAAAATGAAATCGATGATTGCCGCCCTTGCCGTGACCACCGCGCTGACCGCCCCCGGGCTGGCCATGGCGCGACCTGTCACGTTGACCACGACGCTTAATAACTACGGCGGGAACGGCGCGTATTTGGCGCTTTACGTCACCGACGCGACCGGAGCTTACAAAGGCACGCTGTGGATGGCTGGCTCCAAGTCCAAATATTACAGCCATCTCAGCGGCTGGGAGCGCAGTTCTCGTGGAAACCTTGCCGATATCAACGGCATCACCGGCGCAAGCGTCGGAGCCGGCCGTATGCTGAAGATCACGCTCGATCTTGCGGATGCGCTCTTCGATGCGGGCTACAAGCTGCATATCGACGCCGCCGCCGAGGACATGCGCGACAGCCCGTCCGAGGTGGTGGTTCCGCTGACATCCGCGGGCGCGGGCCGGCCGCTGGCAGGGCGCAGCTACATCCGCTCGTTCACTTACGACAAGTAGCCTTGGGATGGGTGTGATGCTGCGCTTGATTCATAGGGGCCTGGCCCTTGCCGTCGTCCTGCCGCTGATGGTGCTTGTCCTAAGCGGCGCCGTGCTGTCGGTGATCCCAGCTTGGGAAAGAGCTGGGGCGATATCGCCAGACAGCATGAGCGTCGCCGACCTCGCCGGCCGGATCGCCCACAGATATCCTGGCGTCGAGCAGATCAAGCGACTGACCTCCGGAAAAATCATCGCCTTCTACTCCGGACCAGCCGGCCCGGCCGCGAGCGTGGTGAATCCTTCCAGCGGCGAGCCGGTTTCGGACTACGTGCGCTCCCCGTTCGAGCGCTGGATGACAAGCCTGCACCGCTCGTTCTTTCTGAGCGATGGCGGACGCATGGCCGCAGGCGCGAGCGCATTCGCGATGCTTGTCCTGACGCTGTCCGGTCTGCAGATGACGGTCCGGCGCATGGGAGGGTGGCGGCATGTTCTCGGCCGCTCCCGTGGCGGCGGCATGCAACGCCTGCATACCGATCTCGGTCGGCTGGCGGCCGTCGGGCTCGTGCTGTCGGCGATGACGGCGCTTTATCTGTCGCTCACGACGTTCGGACTGATCCCGGACGGCACGGCGCAGCTGTCCGCATTCCCGAGCGTGACAAGCAGCGGCCCGGCTCTTCCGGTCGAGCAAATCGAGGCTTTGCGTGGCATCGATCTTTCTCAACTGCGTGAATTGACGTTTCCCAACGCCGCGAATCCGAACGATCTCTTCCATCTGGTCACCGCTGCAGGCGAGGGCTACGTCGACCCGGCCAGCGGAGAGATGCTGGGCTGGCAGGACAATTCGGTCGCCCGGCAGATCTACGAATTCATCTACATGCTACATACCGGGCAAGGGCTCTGGTGGCTTGGGTTGCTGCTCGGCGTCAGTGCCCTCGGTGTGCCGGTGCTCGGGTTGAGCGGAGCCGTGGTGTGGTCGAGCAGGAAGCACGCTCACGCTCCCATCAGCGACAACGTTCCTGCCAAAGATGCCGACACCGTGATCCTGGTCGGCAGTGAAAGCGGCAGCACATGGGGCTTCGCCTGCACGCTGCATGCCGCGCTGACGTCCAACGGGCACAGGGTTCACGTCGCTCCAATGGACAGCTTGTTGCGATCCTATCCGTCGACCCAGCGCATGTTCGTGCTGACGGCAACCTATGGCGACGGCGCAGCGCCGGCGACAGCCGGCGCATTCCTCAAACGCCTCGACGCGATCACCGCGCCACCGCCTTTTCCGGTCGCAGTCCTCGGCTTCGGTGATCGGCAATTCCCGCAATTCTGTCAATTCGCCCGCGACGTCGAGGCGGCCCTGGCGCGTAAAGGCTCGCGATCGTTGATGCCGCTGGACACGATCGACCGCCAGTCTGCGCAAGAGTTTGCGCGGTGGGGCAAGGCCCTGTCGGATGTCATGGGTGAGGACCTTGTGCTGATCCATGTGCCGGAGCGGCCGCGGACGCATATGCTAACGCTCATCGAACGCATCGATTACGGCGCGGAGGTGCAGGCGCCCACCTGCGTGCTGCGCTTCGCGCTGCCAGGACGTGGCATGTTCGCGCGCCTCATGGGGCATGGCTGGCCGCGCTTCGCCGCAGGCGACCTGATCGCGGTTCTGCCGCCGGACTGCAACTTGCCGCGCTACTATTCGTTGGCAAGTTCGACCCGTGATGGCTTCGTCGAGATCTGCGTCCGCAAGCATCCGGGCGGACTTTGCTCTGGTCTGCTTCACGGCCTTCAGCCGGGCGACAAGATCGAGGCCTTCGTGAAGGCAAATCCCGCTTTCCGTCCGGCACATGGACGAAAGCCGGTGATCCTGATCGGCGCTGGCACCGGCATAGGTCCGCTGGCAGGATTTGTTCGTGCCAACGGCGGGTGCCAGCCGATGCATCTGTATTTCGGCGGGCGCGATCCAGCCTCTGACTTTCTCTATGAGCGCGAAATCGATGACTGGCTCGGTGAGAAACGATTGACGAGCCTCACCACTGCCTTCTCGCGCGTGAAGGGCGGCGGCTATGTGCAGGATCGCCTGCGCGGTGACGCGGATCGCCTGCGCGCGCTCATCACCAACGGAGCACAGATCATGGTCTGTGGCGGGCGCGACATGGCAGCGGACGTCATGCAGGCGGTGGCGGACGTATTGGCGCCCCTGGGTCTGACGCCTGTCGCACTCAAAGCCCAAGGGAGGTATGTTGAAGATGTCTACTGACCTGCACCGTCATGTATTGAGCGGCGCCACCATGGGAACGCGCTGGTCGGCGCTGCTCTATGCACCGCCGTCGACCAATCTTGCCGCGCTGGAAACCGCATTGGCTCACGCCGTCGATTGCGTCGACCATCAGATGTCCACATGGAAGCCGGACAGCGACCTGATGCGTTTCAATGCAGCGTCGCCGGGCACCTGGGAATCCTTGCCGATTGAACTCATGCGGGTCTTGGAGCGGGGAGTTGCAATCGGACGCGCCTCGGACGGAGCCTTTGACGTCGGGCTCGGAACTCTCGTCAATGCCTGGGGTTTCGGACCTCCCTGTTCGGCGCCAGACGCGCAAGCGCTTCGCGCGGCTCTTCGCGAGCGGCTGCCACCAACCCACACTGTTCTTGAACTGGATGTGCCGGAACGAAGGGCGCGCAAGCACAGCCACTTCGCCCTCGATCTTTCGGGTATCGCCAAGGGTTTCGCCGTGGACGAGATGATGCGCGTGGTCGAGTGCTTCGGCGTCTCCAACGCGCTGCTCGGTCTCGATGGAGAGTTGAAAGGGCGAGGCGCCAAGGCAGACGGATCCTCGTGGCGAGTAGCGGTGGAAGCGCCTGACTACGAACTGCGCGGTCCGCTCGGCGTGATCGAATTGCGTGATGCGGCGGTCGCGACCTCGGGCGACTATCGGCGCTGGGTCGATATCGGGCGAAAGCGCCTCTCTCACGCGATGGACCGATCGCGCGGCGGCCCGGTAGACAATGGAATTGCGTCGGTTTCAGTCGGTGCCGCCAGCTGCATGGATGCCGATGCTTGGGCCACTGCGCTCATGGTTCTCGGTCCGGAGCGAGGCAAGGCCCTGGCGCTGAAGCAAGGCCTCGATGCGCTGCTGATCCAGCGGCAAAACGAGACGTTCTCAGAGATTCCTGTCGGTCCCTTGTTCCATGAGCCTCGGGGCGCGCGGCCGGAAATGAGCCGGCACGAACGAGTGCCGGCTTTCTGAAACGGCCGGACGGTGGCGCCGATGTCCCGCCACAAGGATCTCCCGGTGCGCATGGTGGCCATTGCGGGCGAGAGCTCAGGCCGGCCGCCATCTCCACGATGCCAAAGGGGGCCGTTTGATCGCGGGGCCAGTTGTCCCTTTCAAAATGCGTCGTTCATTTCAGCGATCCGCCAGGGCCTCGGCTCCGGCGGCGAGCTCGACGATCTCATTTGTTATCTCTTCCTGCCGGAGCTGCTGCTCACGCTGTCCAAGCGTGACGAGGCGGGTCCCGATGTTGTGCCGGGCTGCCGTCATCGTCATCATGCGTGCCTGGTTTTCGGCTTCATAGGAATGCATGGCTGCCTCGCAAAGCCGGGCATAGACATACTCGGCCGTGAGTCGTTCGAGCAATTCCCGCGGCTCGAGTGTTGTCAACGGCGGCAGAGTCTCGGAGTCACTGGCAAAGCGCGCAAGATCAAGTGGAAGCAGCGAGTAGCGTTCAATCTGGACGCCGACGCCGGAGATTGATCGCGGCACGATCATTTGAACGGTTGATGGCGTACCGCTTGCGATCTGCGCGTACAAGGCGTCGGCGATGTTGTTCGCAAGTGAAGGAACAGCATCCACGTGGCTGGCCATCGGAGTCGACCAGGACGGGTTCAACCCACGCTCGCGGGCGATGACAAGGCCACGCGTTCCAATCAGGAATGTGGTTGCGTTTGCGAGATCGCCCCCTGCAGCGTTCAAAACACGTTCGCTGAATGCGCCGGCGAAGCCCTGTTCCGCACAAAAGAGGATCACGCCGGTTGTCGCTCTTCTTCTTTCCGGCAGATGTCGAAAATCTGCCGGCAGCAGCGTCAGGGCCTGTCCGATGGCCCGGGAAACGACAGCGCTGTAGGAATCGATGCCGTCAAGGAGGGAGCGTGCTCGCTGCGCGCGCGACGCGGCGATGCCGCGCAAGGCAGTGACCACGGCCTCCAGTTGGCGGACGTTCTGGATTTGGACCGAGATCTCAGCGAGCCGTTCCACCATCATTCAGATCCGATCGGCGCGCGGTCGGGCACACTTGGCGGCAAGCCCCGTGAGCGCCGCTGTCATGGCTGCTCTCTGCGGGTCATCGAGTTCGCCTGTCCGCTCGATGGCCGCCACGGCCTCCTTTGCCTCCTTGTCGATCCAGGACGAGAGTTCGGTGCGAAACTTTGCGATGTCGTCCAACGCCACGCGGTCAAGAATGCCGGTCTGCAGCGCCGTGACGAGCGCGACCTCGTCCGCCAAACGAACCGGCGAATATTGTGGCTGGGCCAGGATGCTCCGGATGTGTCGCCCGCGAGCGATCTTGTCCTTGACTTGGGTGTCGGTCACTCCGCCAAAGCGCGTGAACATTTCCAGTTCCAGAAATTGCGCGTAGTCGAGGCGCAGAGCGTGCGCGGCTTCGCGCAAGGCTGGAGCCTGAGTCTTTCCACCCACTCGGCTGACGCTTGTGCCGACATCGACGGCCGGCTTGTGACCTTCGTGGAAAAGACGCGCATCGAGAACGATCTGGCCGTCGGTAATCGATATCAGGTTGGTCGGAATGTAGGCGCTGAGATTCCCGCCATCGAGTTCAGCGATGGGCAGCGCGGTCAGCGAACCTCCCCCGGCCGCCTTGGAAAGCTTTGCCGCCCGCTCCAGCAGCCTGGCATGAACATAGAAGACGTCGCCGGGGTAGGCCTCGCGACCGGGCGGTTGGCGCGTCAGCAAGGCGATTTCCCGATGGGTGGCCGCATGTTTCGTCAGATCGTCGATGGCCACCAGCGCATGCTGGCCACGGTCGCGGAAGTATTCGGCGATGGTGAAAGCGGCGAAAGGGGCGATCCATTGCAGGCCGGGCGAAGCGGAAGCGCCGGCAACGACGAAAATGCATCGCTCGGGAGCGCCGTGTGCCTGTATCGCCTGTATCGCCCGCTTCACGGTCGACGACTTCTGACCGATAGCGACGTAGACACAAACGATGTCGCTGAACTTCTGATTGATGATGCAGTCGATCGCTATTGCCGTCTTGCCGATTGCGCGATCGCCGATAATGAGCTCGCGCTGGCCGCGTCCGAGCGCGAACATCGAATCCAGCACAAGAATTCCGGTCTGCAGGGGCTCGCTGACAAGGTCGCGATCGATGATCGACGGTGCCGGCCGTTCGATCGGCTCATATGCGCCCGACTCGATCGGTGCTCCGCCGTCCAGAGGACGCCCCAGCGGATCGATCGTCCGGCCGAGCAGAGAAGGTCCGACGGGGACGCGGACCACTTCGCCGCTGCCGTGCACCTGATGGCCCGCCTTGAGGCCTGTGGGGTCGTCGAGCAGGACGCATCCCAGCAGATCGCGGTCGAGCGTGGTGGCGTAGCCGACCTGTCCGTGCTCGAAGCGTACGAGCTCATCAAGACGCACATCGGGCAGGCCTGACACCAATGCGATCCCATCGGCAACGGATTCCACGCAGCCAATCTGCTCGGTTACCGGTGCAAGCGTCGCAGCATCAACGCGCGCCTCGGCTTCCCGTAGCCAGCTGTCGAGAGGGGCGATGGCCGTCATCGGTCCAGCTCTCTTCGAATGATCTCGAGGTCGGCCTGCCAGTTGTTGCGCACGACGATATTCCGGCCTCTGATTTCGAAACCAGCGATGAGCCTGGAATCGCACGAGAGACGTATCGGTGGCTCACTGCCGAACGCTGCGTGGATCGTCTCCCGCAAGCTGGCCGCCTGCTCGTCATCCAGTTTCGCCGCTGCGACGACGTCGAGCGGGTGAGCCGGATCCGATCCCGCAAGGCGATTGCGCGAGTCCACCGTCAGCCGGCCCAGTTCAGCACCAAGACCATCGAGAAAAGCGGAGAATGCAGCGCTTGCTGGAAGCCGTTCTAGTAGTCGGCGTGCAATCCGCACCGAGAGCTCGCTCGCTCGATCGAGCACAGCGTGCTGCATGGCGATGCGCTCTTTTTCGATCGCGACTGCCGCATCCTTTCGGTGCTGATCGAGCTCGCTCGACAGTTGGGCGAGCGCGGACGCTTTCTCCGCCTCCGCGTCCTTGCGGGCCTGTGCGAGCAAGCGATCGCGCTGCGCGTCGATCCCGGCGCGGAGTGTCGTTGCTTCGGCGCGAAGGTCCCCGGCCTCCTTTCGAGCCGCGTCGGCGTCCGCAAGGAGCTTAGCCGCCTCTTCTCGCCGTTTCGCTACGAGATCGGCGACCGGACGAAAGAAGAACCGGCCCAGGATCCAGATGAGGATGAGGACATTGACGGTCTGGAGCGCCAACGTCCACCAGTCGATATGCATATCGGCCTAATGGATGAAGGGGTTGGCGAACAACACGAGCAGCGCGATGACGAGACAGTAGATTGCCATGGTTTCGATCATGGCAAGACCGACGAAGAGGGTGCGCGAGATCGTCCCCGCCGCCTCGGGCTGCCGGGCGATGGCATCCATTGCTGCGGCGACCGCGCGACCTTCGCCAAGTGCCGGCCCAATCGCTCCAAAAGAGACCGCCATGGCCGCTGCAAAGATGCTGACAATCTCGATCCAGTTCATGATGACTTCCCTTTCGTGGGAGCGCGTCCCTCGTTCAACGCGCTGCCGATGAATACCATGGCGAGAACGGTGAAAATGTATGCCTGAACCGCGCCGGTCAGGAGATCGAGCGCCATGAGCGGAATAGGCACGAGTAGACCGGCAAGGGACAGAACAATGCCGACGACAAAAACACCGCTCATCACGTTTCCGAACAGGCGCACGATCAGCGAAAACGTTCGCGTGAACGTTTCGACGATGTTCAGGGGAACCATGATGAAGGTGGGCTCGGCGAAGGTCTTGAGATATCCGACCAGCCCCCGTGCCCGAACACCGAAGTAGAAGATGGCGACGAACACGATGAGCCCCAGCGCCGCATCTGTTTCAATGTGCGCAGTTGGCGGCTCGACACCGGGGATCAGCGAGCACCAATTTGCCGCCAGAATGAAGAGAAAGAGCGTACCGATCATCGGGACATATGGCGCCGGCGCCACGCGCATGGTCTCGTGGACTTGATTTTCGATGACGTCGACAACCGTCTCGACGATCGCCTGGGCAGTGGTGGGCCGCAGCGAGAGCGAGCGCGTGGCGAGCCAGCCACCCACGCCGAGGATGGCCATGAGCCCCCAGGTCACGACGACGGGCTCGGTGACTGCGACTGGCCCAATCGTGAACACGACCTTTGCGGTCAGGGGTGAACCGATCATCGTCGCGTCTCCGGCCGAAGAAGTCCGTTTCGCGCGGTCAGGAGGCCGAGGGTCCCGGCAAGGAGGGGCATCGCTCCAAACGATTTGGTGACGAGCACCATGGCTCCACCTGTCGCAGCGAAACGAAGCAATTGCAGTCCGAGCGAAGAGAATGGCTGGCCACCGATGAGGAAGCGTACGTTCCATCGCAAGGAGGCGAAATGCAGCAGCCCCAGCAGGCCACCAGCACCAATCCAGCCAGCTGCCTCAGCAATGAAGAGATAGTCGTGCATGACGGCATGGCTCATTGCTGATGCATCCATCGCCAGGCCGACCAGCAGCCGGCCGCCACCCCGAGCAAAAGGAGCGGCGCGCTCCAGAAGATGCCTGTCCCGAGCCAACGGTCGATCCAGCGGCCGACGAACAGGCCAATCAGCGCAGGTGCGACGATGATCCAGCCGAGCACGCCGATCTGGCCGACAAATCGCACCACCGATGAGTCGCCATCGCTACGCCAAGACTCCCATCGCGCGCGTCGGTCGCGGACCGCCTTGGTCAATCCATCAGGAGTGGGATCGCCGTTCGGCTTCGAACCGACCATCACGAGCCGCCCTCCATCAAACTGCGCTTGTCGGGACGCAGGTAGTGGACGATCTGCCGGATGGCCTTCATCTGCAGTTGGAGATTCTCCGTTCGGGACGCGCGCTCGGTTTCGCTTCGTTTGCGAAATTCATCGAGCACGATCACTTCAAGGCGATCGAGATCGTCGCCGGCAATCGCCTCGCGTGTGGCGATGGCGATCTCGGCGCCGCCGGTCACGGAAAGCACGCCCCGCCGCACCGCACAGTAGCGTAGGCGCCTGTCGGCGCCTTGCCAACTGACCACCGAGATGTTCAGAGCAGTAAGAAGGTCGGCATGACCTGCGAGAATTCCAAAGCTGCCGCTGTCGTCCTCGGCGCGAACGCTCGAAACGTTTGCTTCGTCGATCACGATTGCAGTCGGTGTGGTGATCAGGAGCCTCATCTCGCCGGCTCCTCGGACTTTTCCTGAGGCTGCCTGGCCCTCGCGTCGTCGATGCCGCCGATCATATAGAACGAGCTCTCTGTCCAATGATCGCAGTCACCGCCAAGGATCGCCTGACAGCCCTTGAGCGTCTCTGCCAGCGGAACCGAGCGGCCAGGCACACCCGTAAACGCCTCGGTCACGGAAAACGGTTGAGTGAGAAAACGCTGCAGGCGTCGGGCACGTGCAACAGCCAGCCGGTCCTGAGCGCTGAGCTCTTCGATTCCGAGCAGCGAGATGATGTCCTGAAGTTCTCGATAGTGTGCAATCGTCTCGCGCACCTCTTCGGCGATCCGATAGTGCTCGTCGCCAACCACAGTCGGATCAAGCAGGATGGAGGACGAGTTCAAGGGATCGACGGCGGGATACATGCCCTCGGCGGCCATCGTTCTCGACAGCACGATCATGCTGTCGAGATGACTTGAGATCGCGGTCACCGCCGGATCGGTGAAGTCGTCGGCCGGAACGTAGACCGCTTCGATGGCGGTCACCGAGACGCCCGAAACCGAGGCGATGCGTTCGTGCAACGCGGCGACTTCCGTGGCAAGGGTCGGCTGATAACCGACGCGCGACGGCAAGCGCCCGAGCAGGCCGGACACCTCGCTCCCGGCCTGCACGAACCGGAACACGTTGTCCATGAGAAGCAGAACGTTCTGACGCTTCGTGTCGCGGAAGTATTCGGCGATCGTCAGCGCCGTCAGCCCGACACGCCAGCGGGCACCCGGCGGCTCATTCATCTGGCCGTAAACCAGCACGCTGCGATCGAGCACCCCGGATCGGCGCATTTCCAACAGCAGCTCATGCCCCTCGCGGGAGCGCTCGCCGATCCCGGCAAACACGGAAATGCCCTGGTAACTCTGAACCATGGCGTGGATCAATTCCATCACCACCACGGTCTTGCCGACGCCGGCGCCGCCAAACATTGCGGCTTTACCACCCTGCGGAAGCGGCGCCAGAAGATCGATGACCTTGATGCCCGTTTCGAAGATCGCCGTGGCCGGGCTCCGTTCGCCGAGTGGCGGTGCGGAATTGTGAATCGGCGCGCGCGCCAGATCGTCGGGCAATGCGGGGCCGTTGTCCCGCGTGCGCCCGGTCACGTCGAGCAGGCGCCCGAGCACTGCGTCGCCGACGGGAACGCTGATCGGTCCACCTGTCGATTGCACCCGCGCACCCCGTTTCAGACCGGCAGTTGCCTGTAAGGCGACGCCGCGCACCGTCGTCTCGTCCAGGTGGGCCTGAACCTCAACGATCAGGATTTCGGGCAGGTCCCAATCCACCAGAAGCGCGTCGCCTAGCTTGGGGAGCTCGGCGGCGGGGAACTCCACGTCAACCACGGCGCCGCGGACCGCGAGTACCCGGCCTTCTGATTGTATAGAAAGCGCCATGGTGATCCGTCGGAAAATGTCAGTCTTGCACGTTGCTACCGCGCTGACGGCTCTCAGCCTTGATCAGAATCAACGAGCAACTCCCCCTTTCTTGGGCACACATGATCTTGATCGAACTGCGTCGAACAACGTCAGGGCGTACAACTAGAAGCATCATGACAGAGCTGACGAAGATTCCGATGCAATCAAATCCTGCCGTCAAACCGGCAGAACTCTCGATCACAATCCGCGGGTCCTAGGTTCGCCCACCAGGCCTCACCCGGTTTCTCCAGGGATCGACGACCGGCCGAGCTCTTCCAGGGCCTGTCGCACCGACTGGACAAGGTCCAGCGCCACCGGCGAGGGGCTGCGCTGCGGCGGAAACACCGCGGCAAATTCGAAGTCGATGCGCGGCGCGAAGGGCCGCATCACCACGCCACGGCCGTCGAATTCGCGCGCGGTGAACGGATCGCAAATCGAGACGCCCAGTCCCGACGACACCATCCCGCACATGATTTCAGACAAGGTCGTCTCGACCCGCAGCACGCGCCTGACATCCTCGCGATGGAAGATCTGATCGATCAGATGCCGGCTGGTGGAGCCAGACGACAGCGAGATGAAGGTCTCCCCATCGAAGTCGCGCGGCACCAAGATCGTCTTCGCGCAAAGCCGGTGGCCTGCCGGGAGAACGGCGACGCGCGGCAGCGCCGGCAGCTTGATGCTCGGCAGCCCGGCATGGGCGATCGGCACCTCGGCAAAGCCGACGTCGCATTGCGCGTTCAGCACCCAGTCGATCACGATCGGCGAGATCACGCCGAAGAAGGCGAGGTTGAGGTTCGGGCGTTCCTGCAGGAAGTGGCCTGCGAGCCGCGGCAGATAGCCATTGGCAAGCGCGGGGAGCGCGGCAATGCGCAGCGTCCCGGTGCGCCGGCCACGGATCTCCTCAGCGGCCGCGGTGATGCGATCGAGCCCGACGAAGGAGCGCTCGACCTCCATGTAGAGCGCCGTCGCTGCCGCGGTCGGCACCAGGCCGGTGCCGCGCCGCTCGAACAGCTCCATCTTGAGCAGCGCCTGCAGGTCGCGCAGCAGACGGCTGACCGCCGGCTGCGTCACCGCCATCAGCTTGGCCGCCTCGGTGACGCTGCCGCTCAGCATCATCGCCCGGAAGGCCTCGACCTGCCGCGAGTTGATCCGCGCCATACGTCCTTACATCCATAACATTCGCGTATGAATAGGGTGCCATTATTCATTGGACGATCAAAGCCTCTGCTGCGATCTTTTTTGGCAGGGTGAGGGAAGGCTCGTTTTTTAGGCTCTTCAGCTCCGGGTTTCCTGGATCTGCGGATGCCATCGGGCAAGCCGATCTCCCTGGGGCGGTTTTTTTATACCGTCTCGTATCCAAGATGATGGAGATCGGTCCAATGAAGCACCCTAAACTCCTGATGGCGGTCAGCGTCGCCGTCCTGGCCTCGGCCTCGCAGGTCTGGGCTCAGCAGAAGACGCTCTATGTCGCCGGTTATGGCGGCTCGTTCGAGAAGACGATCCGCGAGGAGGTGATCCCGCCGTTCGAGCAGGCCAACGGCGTCAAGGTCGAATACGTCGCCGGCAACTCCACCGACACCCTCGCCAAGCTGCAGGCGCAGAAGGGCAACCAGCAGATCGACGTCGCGATCGTCGATGACGGCCCGATGTACCAGGCGATCCAGCTCGGCTTCTGCGACAAGGTCACCGGACTGCCCGGCGATCTGCTGGAGGTCGCGCGCTTCAAGGATGACAAGGCGGTCGCCATCGGCCTCGTCGCCACCGGCCTGATGTACAACAAGAAGGTGTTTGCCGAGAAAGGCTGGGCCGCGCCGACCTCGTGGAACGATCTCAAGGATCCGAAATACAAGCAACTGCTCGTCATTCCGCCGATCAACAACACCTACGGCCTCAACGTGCTTCTGATGCTGGCGAAGATGAACGGCGGCAGCGAGAGCAATGTCGATGCCGGTTTCAAGATCTTCAAGAATGACATCAATCCCAACGTATTGGCCTACGAGCCGTCGCCCGGCAAGATGACCGAGCTGTTCCAATCGGGGCAGGCGGTCATCGCGGTGTGGGGCAGCGGTCGCGTGCAGAGCTTCGCCAACACCGGCTTTCCGGTCGATTTCGTCTATCCGAAGGAAGGTGCCGTGAGCCTGCTGACGACGGCGTGTCCGATCGCCAAGCCGTCGGTCTCGCCGCTGGCGTCGAGCTTCATCAAGCTGCTGCTCGATCCGAAGATCCAGCTCACGATGCTGAAGGAATATGGCTACGGCCCGGTCGTGAAATCCGTCGTGGTCCCCGAGGGCGTGGGCGCGATGGCGCCGATCGGCGAACGCGCCGCCAAGGTCTATGCGCCCGATTGGAGCGTGGTCAACGAGAAGCGCGAGGAATGGACCAAGCGCTGGAATCGCGAGGTCGAGCGCTAACCGGTTGCTTGTTGCTAGCCTCTCTCGTTGACGGCGGTGTTCTCCCTTCCCCTAAAGGGGAAGGGAGGTGCACCGTGCGCGGAGCGCCAGTATTCCTCGCCCATCTGGATCCAAAGCATGTCCCTCCTCGAACTCGACCGCGTCGGCAAGTCCTTCGGCCCCAACACGGCCGTCGAAGAGTTCAGCCTCGGCGTCGCCAAGGGCGAGTTCATCTCGTTCCTCGGCCCCTCCGGCTGCGGCAAGACCACCACGTTGCAGATGATCGCGGGCTTCCTCGATCCCTCACATGGTGCGATCCGCCTCGAGGGCAGGGATCTCGTCGCGGTGCCACCGGCGAAGCGCGGCCTCGGCATCGTGTTCCAGAGCTACGCGCTGTTTCCTCACATGACCGCCGCCGAGAACGTCGCGTTCGGTCTGGAGATGCGCAAAGTCGCGCGCAAGGAACGCGAGGAGCGCGTACGATCGGCGCTCGCGCTGGTCGGCCTTGCCGGCTATGAGGACCGTCATCCTCGCCGCATGTCCGGCGGCCAGCAGCAGCGCGTTGCGCTCGCGCGTGCGCTGGTGATCCGGCCGAGCCTGCTGCTGCTCGATGAGCCCCTGTCCAATCTCGATGCGCGCCTGCGCGAGGACATGCAGATCGAGCTGCGCCAGATCCAGCGCGACCTCGGCACTACGACCATCCTCGTCACCCATGATCAGATCGAGGCGATGTCGCTGTCCGACCGCATCGTGGTGATGAGCAAGGGCAGGATCGAGCAGATCGGCACGCCGCAGCAGGTCTACGAGCAGCCGGCCTCGGTCTTCGTCGCGCAGTTTCTCGGCAAGACCAACGAGTTTGCCGCGACTGTGGATTGCGCCTTCGGGCAGGCCAGGCTGGTCGCGGGATCGTGGAGCGCGCCGGCGCCGGCCGGCGTGGCCGGCTCCGTCGCCGTCAGCGTCCGGCCCGAGCGCATCAATTTCGGCGACGCCGGTCTTGCGGGGCGCATCACGAGCCGCATCTTCCAGGGCAATCACTGGCTGTTCCAATGCGACACCGAATGCGGGCCGGCGATCGTGATCCGCCAGAATGACGGCCTGCCGCAGCCGGAGCAGGGCGCCGCGGTGCATCTCGTCTGGCAGGTCTCGGACATGAGCCTGCGCGCCGCGAAGGCCGCAGCATGAGCGCGACCATCGCGTCCAACCCGTCGGAGACGCGCGCCGGCCTGTCGCTGGCGCTGCCGGCCTTGATGCTGTTCCTGGGCGTCGTCGTGATCCCGCTGGCGATGACCGTGATGCTGTCGTTCCACGATTGGGGCCAGTACAAGGGCATCGAGCCGGTGTTCATCCTGAAGAACTGGCGCGAGATCGTGGACGATCCCTACTACGCGGAGATGTTCTGGCGCACCTTCCGCGTCGCGGTGCTGGCGACCTCGATCACGGCGGTGTTCGGCGTGCCGGAGGCCTACATCCTCAACCGCATGCAGGGGCCGTGGAAGGGCCTCTTCCTGCTGGTGATCATCGGCCCGCTGCTGATCTCGGTCGTCGCGCGCACCCTCGGCTGGGCACTCCTGTTCGGCGGCAACAACGGGCTTGCCAACAAGCTGCTGATGACGCTCGGCCTGATCGGGTCACCCATCAGGTTCATGTTCACCGAGACCGGCATGGTGATCGCGCTGGCGCATGCGATGATGCCGTTCATGGTGCTCGCGGTATGGACCGCGCTGCAGCGGCTCGATCCGCAGGTCGAGAACGCGGCGCTGTCGCTGGGTGCAAGCTCGCTGACGGTGGTCCGCCGCATCGTGCTGCCGCAGATCATGCCGGGCGTGCTGTCGGGCGCCATCATCGTATTCTCACTGTCCGCCAGCGCGTTTGCGACGCCGGCGATCATCGGCGGCCGCAGGCTCAAGGTCGCGGCGACGCTCGCCTATGACGAGTTCCTCAATACGCTGAACTGGCCGCTCGGCGCCGCGGTTGCCGTGCTGCTGCTGATCGCGCTCGTCCTGATCGTCGTCGGCTCCAACGCGCTGATCGAGCGCCGCTACCAGGAGGTGTTCCGATGAGCAGGAATGGCCCCCTGGCGCTGATCTTCCATGCCGTCTTCGTCGTCTTCATGGTGGCGCCGATCGTCGTCGTGTGCTGGGTCGCGTTCACGCCGGAAGGTTTCCTGTCGATCCCGATCACCAGCTTCTCGCTGCGCTGGTTCAGGGCGCTCGCCGACTATCCGGAATTCGTCCACGCCTTCGGCGTGAGCCTGTGGCTCGGCGCGCTGTCGTCGTGCGTGGCGCTCTTGTTCGCGGTGCCGGCGGCGCTGGCGATCAGCCGCTATCGCTTCCGCGGCCGTGACGCGCTGTCGGCGCTGTTCCTGTCACCCTTGATGATCCCGCACGTCGTGCTCGGCATCGCCTTCCTGCGCTTCTTCACCTCCGTCGGCATCGGCGGCACGTTCGTGGCGCTGGTGATCGCCCATGTCGTCGTGGTGTTTCCGTTCGCGCTGCGGCTGACGCTCGCGGCTGCCACCGGCATGGACCGGTCGATCGAGATGGCCGCGATCTCGCTCGGCGCCGACGGCTGGACCATGTTTCGCCGCGTCACCTTGCCCGCGATCCTGCCCGGCATCGTGAGCGGCTGGATGCTCGCCTTCATCCAGTCGTTCGACGATCTGACCATGACCGTGTTCCTGGCGACGCCCGGCACAGAGACCTTGCCGGTGCGCATGTTCCTCTACATCCAGGACAACATCGATCCGCTGGTGACGTCGGTGTCGGCAAGCGTCATCGCCGTCACCATGACCGTCCTGATCCTGCTCGATCGCTTCTACGGGCTCGACCGCGTGCTGACCGCCAAAGGCGGCGACGCCGGACGATAGGAGACCTTATGACGAAAGACTATGACGTCGCCGTCGTCGGCGGCGGCCTGCTCGGCTCTGCGATTGCCTGGGGATTGGGCCGGCTCGGCCAGCGCGTCGCGGTGCTCGACGAGGGCGATATCGCCAAGCGTGCCTCGCGCGCCAACTTCGCGCTGGTCTGGGTGCAGAGCAAGGGCCTGGGCATGCCGGCCTACACCGGCTGGACGGTGCGCGGCTCCAAGGCGTGGCCGAAGCTCGCCGAAGAGCTGAAGGCGCAGACCGGGCTCGACGTGGTGCT
The DNA here is from genome assembly GCF_051167995.1 of Bradyrhizobium sp. HKCCYLRH3073. Taxonomy (NCBI): domain Bacteria; kingdom Pseudomonadati; phylum Pseudomonadota; class Alphaproteobacteria; order Hyphomicrobiales; family Nitrobacteraceae; genus Bradyrhizobium; species Bradyrhizobium sp. HKCCYLRH3073. Next base: position 8,834 of record NZ_JBNPUD010000015.1, on the reverse strand, counting down.
GCAGCAGAACGGCGGCTTTCATCTCACCCTCGGCGAGGCCGAGTACGCGCAGCGCACCCAGCTCGTCGCGCGCATGCACAACCAGGTCGGCGCCGCCGACTATCAGATGGAGATGCTGCCGGCGTCCGAGGTGAAGAAGATGCTGCCGCTGATCGGCCCGGAGGTCTCCGGCGGCAGCTTCTGTCCCTATGACGGTCATGTGAATTCGCTGCGCACCTTCCGCGCCCTGCACGCCGGCATGAGGCAGTTCGGCGTCGACTATCTGCCGGAGCGCGCGGTCGGTGCGATCGCGCGGGACGGCAATGAGTTCAGGCTGACGACGGCGCAAGGCGAGATCCGCGCGACCAAGGTCGTGCTCGCGGCAGGAAATGCCAACCAGACCCTGGCGCCGATGGTCGGGCTGTCCGCGCCGATGGGGCCGACGCGCGGCCAGATCGTCGTGACCGAGCGCACGATGCCGTTCCTGCCGCATCCGCTGACCACGATCCGCCAGACAGACGAGGGCACGGTGATGATCGGCGACAGCAAGGAGGACGAGCTCGACGACCGCGTGCAGAACTTTTCCGTCAACGCGGTCATGGCCGATCGCGCCCAGCGCACCTTCCCGCATCTGGCGCGCCTCAACGTCGTCAGAAGCTGGACCGGCATCCGCGTGATGCCGAAGGACGGCTTTCCGATCTACGAGCAGTCGGAGACCCACCCGGGCGCCTTCGTCGCCTGCTGCCATTCCGGCGTGACGCTCGCGGCGAACCACGCCTTCGACATCGCGCGCATGGTCAAGGACGGCGCGCTGGAGCCGGAGCTGGTCGGCGCGTTCACAGCCCGCCGCTTCGACAGCGAAGCGGGAGCGGGCGGCAGTGGCTACTACTGAGAGATGACGGCGCAGGGCGCCATGGAGACGATGATGTTCAAACGAACTGAGGGTGATGCGAGGGGATCGGTGACGATCCACGTCGAGGGCCAGCCGATTGCCGCGCGCGAGGGTGACTCCGTGTCGGCGGCGCTGCTCGCCTCCGGCCTCGACGTCCGGCGCGCCACTGCGGTGAGCGGCGCAAGGCGGCTGCCTTATTGCATGATGGGCGTGTGCTTCGACTGCCTCGTCACCATCGATGGCGTCGGCAACCGGCAAGGCTGTCTCGTGCCGGTCGCCGAGGGCATGCAGATCGAAATCCAGAAGGGCAAGCGGGAGATCGGCAAATGAGCGCGGCGCCGAAGCATGATGAATATGACGTCGTGGTGATCGGCGCCGGTCCTGCCGGGCTGGCCGCGACGGCCGCGACCGCCGGCGCCGGCCTGTCGACCTTGCTGCTCGACGAGAATGCGGGCCCGGGCGGGCAGGTCTGGCGCGCGATCCATGCGACGCCGGTGAAGCGCGAGGCGCTGCTCGGCACCGACTATTGGTCGGGCGCCGAGATCGCGAAAGCGGCGGAGACCAGCGGCGCCGAGATCATCCCTCGCGCCACGGTGTGGAGCCTCGACCGCAATCTCGAGCTCGGCGTTTCCATCGGCGGCGGTTCGGCCTTCATCAAGGCGAGGCGAGTCATCATCGCGACCGGGGCGCAGGAGCGGCCGTTCCCGATACAAGGCTGGACCCTGCCCGGTGTGATGACGGCCGGTGCCGCGCAGACGATGCTGAAATCGTCCGGGCTGGTGCCGGATGGTCCGACCGTGATCGCCGGGCAGGGGCCGCTGCTGTGGCTGCTCGCGGCGCAGATCCTGCGCCTCGGTGGCCGCATCGACCGCATTCTCGACACCACGCCGCGTGCCAACTACATCGCGGCGCTGCCGCATGCCTTCGCGTTCCTGACCTCGCCCTATTTCGGCAAGGGGCTTGCGATGATGCGTGAGGTGCGAGCCAAGGTGCGCATCACCAGCGGTGTGACCGAGCTCGTGGCAGAGGGCGATGGCGAGCTCTCGGCGGTCAGCTACGCCACGGCGGGCGGCAAGCGCGAGACGCTGGCGGCCGAGTTGCTGCTGCTGCATCAGGGCGTGGTCCCCAATGTGAATCTCGCGATGGCCGCCGGCGTGGAGCATCGCTGGAACGAGCTGCAACTGTGCTGGACTCCGGTGCTGGATGCCCTTGGCAACAGCTCCATTCCAGGCATCGCGATTGCCGGGGATGGCGCCGGCATCGGCGGCGCGCAGGCGGCGCTGTGGCGGGGCCGTATCGCGGCAGCAAGCGCCATCAAGGCGCTGCGGCCCCAGGCACAGGTTCTGGACCATTCAGCGCAGTTGAAACGTGCCGAGCGCGGTCGCGCCTTCCTCGACGTTCTATTCCAGCCGGCAAAGCAGTTCCGTATTCCTCAAGGCGACACCATCGTGTGCCGCTGCGAGGAGATCACCGCCAGAGATGTGCTCGACTCCGTCGCGATCGGCGCCACCGGACCGAACCAGCTCAAGGCCTATCGCCGCACCGGCATGGGGCCGTGCCAGGGCCGGCTGTGTGGCCTCACGGTCACCGAGCTGATGGCGCAGGCGCGCGGCAAGACCCCGCAGGAGATCGGCTACTACCGGCTGCGCGCGCCGGTGAAGCCGATCATGCTGTCCGAGCTGGCAGGCCTGCCGAAGACCGAAGAGGCGACCAAGGCCGTGGTGCGCGGATGACCGTGAAGACGGATGCCATCATCGTGGGTGGCGGCATCCACGGCTGCTCCACCGCGCTGCATCTGTGTCTCGCCGGGCTGAAGCCGGTGCTGATCGAGAAGGATTATGCCGGCCGCCACGCCTCCGGTGTCAACGCCGGCGGCGTGCGGCAGCTCGCGCGCGACGTCGCGGAGATTCCGCTGTCGATCCGCTCGATGGGCATCTGGGAGACCATCAGCGACCTCGTCGACGATGATTGCGGTTTCGAGAGTTTTGGCCAGGTGCTGGTCGCCGAGAACGATTCGGAGCTCGACGCCTGCCGCGTCCGCGTCGCCGATCTCAACGCACGCGGCTTCAGCCATGAGGAGCTGATCGACGGCTCGGAATTGCGTCGCCTCGTGCCGGCCGTGGCGGAGAGCTGTCCGGGCGGCGTTGTATCTCGCCGGGACGGCGCGGCGCAGCCCGCGCGCACCACGACGGCGTTCCGCCGCAAGGCTGAGCAGCTCGGCGCGCTCATTCGCGAGGGCGTGGCTGCGACGAACATCCGCAAGGACGGCAAGCTCTGGCATGTCGACGTCGGCGCGGAGAGCTTCGCCGCCCCGGTGCTGGTCAACGCCGCCGGCGCCTGGGCGGGACAGATCGCCGCGCAATTCGGCGAGCCGGTCCCAGTCGAGACCATCGCGCCGATGCTGATGATCACCTCGCCGGTGGCGCACTTCATCGATCCCGTCGTAATCCTGCGCGGCCGCAAGCTGTCGTTCAAGCAGTTCCCCAACGGCACGGTGCTGATCGGCGGTGGACACCTCGCCATCCCCGATCAGGACCGCAACGAGACCGTGCTCGACTGGCGCAAGCTGTCGGAGAGCGCGCGCACCGTCGCGGAGCTGTTCGCTGTCATGCGCAGCGCGACCATCGTGCGCGCCTGGGCCGGCATCGAGGCACGCATGCGCGACGACATTCCGGTGTTCGGGCCGAGCGCCGTTCACGACGGGCTGTATCACCAGTTCGGCTTCTCCGCGCACGGCTTCCAGCTCGGCCCCGGCGCCGGCGCCGTGATGGCCGAGCTGATCGCCCATGGCGGCACGCAGACGCGCATCGGCGGTCTCAGCATCGCGCGCTTTCAGACTTCCACTCTTTCATCAACGACATGAGGACATGATGACGATCACCCGCAAGATCCGCTCCGCCATTCATCACCGCATCGTCGAGGCCAACGGCTTCGTCTTCATCGGCGGCACCATCGCCGACGATACCTCGGTGTCGATGGGCGAGCAGACCCGCAACATCCTCGGCAAGATCGACGGCTTCCTGAAGGAGGCCGGCACCGACAAGACGCGCGTCGTCTCCGGCCAGATCTTCGTCACCGACCTGTCGAAGAAGAAGGAGATGGATGCGGCCTGGACCGCGTTCTTCGGTGACGACCTGCCGGTCCGCGCCACGGTCGGCGTCTCCGATCTCGGCGGCGGTGCGCTGATCGAGATCGTGGTCACGGCCGTCAAGGGTTGAGCATCGCGCCGCATCGAGCGGTCAATCGATCACGCGCGGGGCTCGTTCCGCGCGTGATTTGCTTTTCGGTTCAATTCGACCGAACATGAGCCGCTCCTTCCATTGCACGCGCCGAAAGCCGACATCATGAATGAAGAGCGTAGCCTGCCGCGTCCATCTGCTGGCCTGAAGGCGGTGTTCGCTCACATCGAGAATCAAAAGCAGGATTTCCTGGCTCGCGTGATGGACTATGTCCGGCATCCCTCGATCAGCGCTCACAATGTCGGCATCGCCGAGGTCGCCGCGCTGCTGGTGAGGATGCTGCGGAAGCTCGGGCTCGACGCCGAGACGGTGCCGACGGCAGGACATCCGATGGTGCTCGGACGCTGGCAGAAGAAGCCGGGCGCACCGACCGTGCTGCTCTACGGCCACTACGACGTGCAGCCACCGGATCCGCTGGAGCTGTGGCTGAGCCCGCCGTTCGAGCCGACCATTCGCGACGGCCGCATCTATGCGCGCGGCATCGGCGACAACAAGGGCCAGCATTTCGCGCAGCTCATGGCGATCGAATCCCATCTCCGAGTGCATGGCGAGCTGCCCTGCAATGTGATCTTTCTGCTCGAAGGCGAGGAGGAGATCGGCAGCCCGCGCATCGCCGATTTCGTCGCCGCCAACAGGGACCGGCTGAAAGCCGACTTCGTCGTCACCGCGGACGGGCCGATGCACCCTTCGGGGCGGCCGACCATGACCTATGGCGTGCGCGGCATGTGCTCGTTCGAGCTGCGCGCCAGGCACGCCAGCCGCGACGTGCATTCCGGCAATCTCGGCGGCATCGTGCCGAATCCGATCTGGACGTTGGTCCACCTGCTCGGGACGATGAAGAATGCCGCGGGCGAGATCACCATCGACGGTCTGCATGATGCGATCGTGCCGCCGAGCGAGCTGGACATTGCGGCCGTGAAACGCCTGCCGCTGGATCTCGATGCCGCCAAGGCGAGCCTCGGTCTCAGCCATCTCGATGCGCCGCCCGATCGCGGCTACTACGAACGCCTGATGTTCCATCCGACGCTGACCATCAACGGCTTGCACGGCGGCTATGGCGGACCGGGCAGCAAGACGGTGCTGCCCTGCGAGGCGTTCGTCAAATGCGACATCCGCCTGGTCGAGGCGATGACGCCGGACGACGTGCTGGCGAAGGTGGAGGCGCATGTGAAGCGCCACGCGCCGGAGGTGGAGTTCATCCGGCGCGGCGGCATGCTGCCGTCGCGCGTGCCGCTCGATTCGCCCTTTGGCGCGATCGTGCGTGATGCCATCGCGCTCGCCCAGGGCGTCACACCGCTCGAATTTCCGTGCACCGGCGGCAGTCTGCCGGACTACGTCTTCACCAAGATCCTCGGCGTTCCCGCCTTCGTCGTTCCCTATGCGAATGCCGACGAGGCCAATCACGCGCCGAACGAGAACATGACGATCGACTGCTTCTACAATGGCATCCGCACCGGTGCGGCACTGCTCGACCGTGTCGGCGCGCGCGAGCGTTGATGTCGGCGGAACGTCCATCACGATCCCGCGTGCAGTGCGGGAGGCGTCATCGCGCGGCCACGAACGGGTGGCAAGCACACGCTGGTCCGTCGCGTTGCGGGCGAATCGGCCGCACGCGGCGAGATCGCGCATGGATTAACGCAGTTGATATCGCCTAGTCTCGGAAGGGATTAGTAAACGCCGCTTCAGGGCTCGGAGCTGCCACATGCACGACCCCGTTGACCAGCCGAGTGATTCGGCAAGTTCCGCTTCGCCATGCGCGCGCGATCAGCGCAGCGCTCCGGAACACCCCGCCGCGGTTGCTGTGATCCAGCTCGACCACGCGCCCGCAATCGAACCTGAGCCCAATGTCGATCAGGCTGCACAAAGCCCTGGCGCTCTCGGTCGGAAACGGTCCGATGGCGCGCATCTTGTCACGCCGACGATGTGGCGCTGAGAAGGTTTCGTTCTTGGTGGCGATCGAACATGCGACGTCCGGCGACGAGTTCCTGAAGAACACCTTCGCCAACAACGCATTCGAGGAATTTTGAGATCGCCACCGACAAGTCGCTGCTTGCGCCGCGCCGAGGATGTCGAGGAGTCCGCGCGCCGCTCGAGCAGTCGCCGCAGCAGGAGCAACGGATGGCAGAGTGGGTCCACTCCAATGTCGGGAAGGTCACGGAATTCGTGCGTGCGGGAGCGTCAGGCGGCGTAGTCTAACGGTATCTCGGTCGGGATATGGAACCCGGCAGCGCGATGACAACCTCCGGTATCATCCGGATACCCACGACTCTCCTGATCTAGTAAGTAAAACCTAGCCCTTCTTGGGGCGTTTCCTCCCTGGACTTGGGCCGCCTGCACTTCTTGTGTCGGCGGCCTCTTTCTTTCAGGGGCTGGTCGGGTGCTCTGGCCCCGCAATCGGCCCCATGGGTGTTCCGTCCAGATCGTCCCAGCCGTTCAACAGTTTGAGCTGGCTCCGCAACGGCTCACCGCGGCCGCGCTCGGCCGGCATGCTGTTTTCGTTCGAGGAGCTGATCGCCTATACCAGCAAGGACGAGACCCTGATGCCCGGCGAGTTCATCGGCTCGGGCACGGTCGGCAATGGCTGCGGTTGCCGACGACGACAACCAATAATGACAATCAGAGAGGACCGTCCATGGCCCGCAAGCTGATCGACATCTCCGTGCCCTTGCAGAACGATGTGCCCGCCGATCCGCCCGGCAATCATCCGACCATCACCTATATCGACCATCAGCAGGGGCTGCCGCGCATGCTGCAGTTCTTCGACGGGCTGAAGGCCGAGGACCTGCCGGATGGGCAGGGCTGGGCGGTGGAGCAGGTGAATCTTTCGACCCACAACGGCACGCATCTCGATGCGCCCTGGCATTTTCATCCGACGATGAATCGCGGCGAGCGCGCCTGGACCATCGACGAGGTGCCCCTGGAGTGGTGCCTGCAGCCGGGCGTGAAGCTCGACTTCCGTCATTTCCCCGACGGCTATGTGGTGACCGCGAGGGATGTCGAGGATGAGCTCAAGCGCATCGGCCACACGCTGTCGCCGCTCGAGATCGTCGTCGTCAATACCTCGGCCGGCGCGCGCTTCGGACAGGCCAACTACGTCAGTTCCGGCTGCGGCATGGGCTATGAGGCGACCATGTATCTGCTCGAGCGCGGCGTGCGCCTGACCGGCACCGACGGCTGGAGCTGGGACGCGCCGTTCGTGTTCACTGCCCAGAAATATGCCGAAACCCACGATGCCGCCTTGATCTGGGAAGGCCACAAGGCCGGTCGCCACATCGGCTATTGCCACCTGGAGAAGCTGCACAATCTGGAGCAGCTGCCGTCGACGGGGTTCACCGTGTCGTGCTTCCCGGTCAAGATCGAGCGCGCCTCGGCCGGATGGACGCGGGCGGTGGCGATCATCGAGGGGTGAGGAGAGGCGATCGGGAAGAGCTAACAAATACACGCCAGCATCACCTCGTTCCGCCGCAGCATGGGCAAGGTCCAGGGCGGATTGTAGAAGGCGAGCAGCGGTGCGCCGGACACGGCCAGTCCCTTCCGTTGCGCGTAGTCGCGCAGCACGCGGGTTTTCTCGGCCAGGATGCCGTCGGAATAGGAGCCCGAGAAGGTCAACGCGACCATGCGCTGTGCCGGGACGGGCGTCAGCTTGATCCTGCGGTCGGCCGGCGGCGGCAGCGTTTCCAGCGACCAACTCGACGGCATCACGAAGCTGACGCTCCACCGGTCGCTGTTCCCGCCATCCGTCGGTGGTGTGCCGCTGGCCTGCTGCTGCACCGGCGCCGTCATCGCGATCTTCGCCTTCGCACGGTTGGCGCCGAAGATGTAGCCGGCGATGATGCGAAAGCCTTCCTCGATCGCCGGCCTGCGCGCGCCCTGCACCTCCGCCTGCGCGATGATCATCGGCGCATAGGCGCGGATCTCGAACTCGCCGTCGCGCTTCACCACGTCATACTTGGGATGTTCGACCCGGCTCATGATCGGCCCCGCGGCAATGGCGGCGCCGGCCAGGACGAGCACGAGGAGGCTGGTGAGCCCAATCAGCATTCGGCGCCTCCTTGGTGGTGTCGTTTCGGTCATGGCGGTTGCGCCGTCAGGTTTGAGTAACGAGGGAACGCGAGCAAAGGTTCGGCAGATCACGTGCCGGGTGCTTGCCTGCGGGCGATCCTTCGCGACCCCTGCCTGCGGATCCGGATCAGCGATATCTGGGATCACACGCGTTGTGGGGGAGCGCCCCGGGTGACGCTGCGCTCGTCCGTGCTGCGCCTGGGCTGCCGGCAATGCGTGCCCGTCGGGCGACTCGGACCCGGGCGCCGCCAAGAGCGCTGCCCGCAACGCCTCTCATGATCGAAGATCGCGTGTGCGCCCAAAACGAAAAATCGCCCGCGCGTTCAACACGATCACCTCTGTCCAGATCTCGGCGTAAAAATTTCCTTCTTTCGTTTTATCGGAATACATGCTCTCCTCCCTCTATCCCGTCCTCATGCTGAGGGGCGTACGCGTCGTCACGATACGTTGAGGCGGGGAGCGGTGGCCGCGAGCCTGTCAGGTGCTGTTGCGCTGGACGATTGGCAACTCGCGGACGTTCAAGCCGTGTGGTCCTGGCGCCCCGATGCTGGCGCCAAGCCTGATGCCGACCTGACGGGTTGCGCAGGTGACGGGGGCAAACAAGCCGGTCCCCGGGGAGCAACTGTCTTTTTTGTAGACCGGTGATCGGCCGGCCTCAAGGC